>JANOEC010000134.1:0-5818 GCA_031412995.1 Geobacteraceae bacterium | reverse complement strand
GCCGTTTTCTTGGGACTTGCTATAAGGCTGCCGGTTGGCTCCCACTTGGTAAAACCCGCGGATTCAATCGCAATGGCCGGAAATACTACCAGCATGGAAACCTGAAAACCATATTTGTCCGCCCGCTTTCACCCAATGCTCCCTATCCTGACACAGGGGGGTATCGACATGTCCAAAGCATTCATCAAGGGGATAAAAGAATCATTACCCAACGCCGAGATCACCTTTGACCCTTTCCACATGATTCAGCTTATGAACCGAGCACTGGGAAAAGTGAGAGAGGAAGAGGCCCGGCTTTCCCCTGAACTTTTACACGGTAGCCGTTATGCGTTCTTTAAAAACCCAGAGAATCTGACCGAGAGAATGCTGAAGTCCTATTAAAGAGCTGGTATAGCTGGGCGATTCGCTGCCAGATCGAACAGATAAAGATAGTAGCCAGAACTGTCAAAGATCATTGGAGCGGGATACTGTCATGGTTCGATAGCAAGCTCTCTAACGGGTTTTTGGAAGCTATCAACGGTCTCATTCAGTCTGCCAAAAGAAGAGCCAGAGGTTACCGCTCTACGAAGAACCTTGTCAATATGGCTTGCCTCATTGCGGGGAAGCTGGATTTCAGGCTACCCACGTGAAACAGCGACGAGCCCCTACGCCCGTCAAAAGCCAATTTACATTGATCCCCAGCCGCGCCAGGGTCTCAAGCACGTTGCCACCTGGAACGCTCTTGCCAGATTCATAAACTCGCCAAGTTTGAGGATTTGTATTAAGGCTCTGCAATTGCCCGCCTATCGCGCAATGCCGTTGTCTGTTCAATAAACTGTAGGAAGAGTTGAGGAAAATTACCCGAAACGGTAGATCAACCGGCCATCCTGGTACAGCTCGATGGGACCGTCCTGTGAAACCTTGATTACCTTGCCGAAATACGACGCTGCCGTGGCCGCCGTGGTTCTTCCCCCACCGATGACTACCTCACGGGCGTGAGAGGTATCAATAATAAACCCGGTCTCCACCAGTTTCCCCGCCTTATCAAAGACGGTCATGCCATCCGCCGAAAGGATACGCAACAGGGTCCCGGCCTGTTTCAGCTCGCTGACCGTCCGTCCTTTTACCCGCCCGATCAGCAATCGCCCGATCGGATCATCCCCACCAACCGACCCTTTTTTCAACTTGGCCAACTGCCGGGCGCTACCACCATGGATCAGAATGACCGTGCCGGTACGAGTTTTGGACAGGGCATAAACCGTCCAGAGCAGGTCATCAATCGCCCCATCCACAATATCTGCGGCCAGAAACGAACGAAAAATGTCCGGATCAAAAATGGCCCAGAGCCCCTTGCGCCGCACCAGCAGCTTATCCGGATTGATCATCACCTCAATTTCCGAAGAGTCATTAACCAAGACTGCAAAGGCACCAGAGCCGGCATGCCGCACCAGGGAAAAGATCTCCCGCTGGGTCAACCGCTCCACATCGGTGTAGACCACCGAACTAGCGGTTCGGACAATACCGGTCACCTGCATCTGAATATTGGCCAGATAAAAGAGATTGGTGCCGTCAACAAAGCGATAGGCCAGCGGGTTGGCAAAAAATGCCGACGTCACCCCTTGGGCTGGCTCCACCGGGATCACCGTATGCTGCCGTTCGCGGAAGAGTTTACGCAGCGCCGGTTGCGTGGTCCGATGCACGATAAAACCGGTCGTGGCCGGCTTCCCCTCATATCGCTGGTAGGAAAGATTTTTCAGTAGCTGGATCAACTGCTGGATCGGCCAGAAGACCTTGCCCCGATCGCCCCGCAGCGAGCGGGCCACGGTGATGTCCATAATTGAGGCCAGCAGGGCGGTGCGGAAATGGGCCGCATACCCTTCCTGGCGAAAGCCGCTGTAGAGAGCGGAAAACGCGGTCAACAGTTCGCGGCAGAATACCTCTTCACTCCGGGTAAAAGGTAACCCATCGCGCCGCGCCGTAAACAGGTAGGGCCGATCATCAATGGTAAAAATCCGCTGGATCTGCCGGTCGCCAGTAGCCGTTGTTGTGCCGCCGGGCACCAGATCGCCCACCTCGGCCCCACCGAGAAATGCCCGGATATTACCACGGATTGCCTCAAAAACGGTTATCGGCATGGCACCTCCTGCCCCGATCTATTTCCGGCACGCAGATCATTCATTCAGGCTAGCGTAAATATGGGCAAAGATCTGCTCGATCCGCAAGAATGTCGCCAGGATCAGCGGATCAAAATGCTCGCGGGGCCTGATCCGTTCGTCACCAAAGGTGAACACCCGCAGGGCTTCGGCATGACTGTAGGCAGGCTTATAGCTGCGCCGCGACCTCAGGGCGTCATAGACGTCGGCCAGCTTGACGATCCGCCCCATCAGGGGAATTGCCTCCCCTTTCAAGCCATAGGGGTAGCCGCTGCCATCCCAGTTTTCATGGTGGGCAATGGCAATATCCCGCGCTACGGCGAGGCGGGGGGAATCACCGAGAATCCGCACCCCGAATTCCGGATGCTGCCGCATCAATGCCTGTTCCACCCTGTCCAGCGGACCAGTCTTGAGCAAGATAGTAGCCGGTATCCTGATTTTTCCCACATCGTGCATCTGGGCTGAATAGGAAATCGTTTCCACCAGACCGTCAGGCAGGCCCAGATTGGCCGCCAGTGCGCCAGCGTAACGGTTTACCCGTTGGATATGATTGCCGGTATGCTCCTCGACCAGTTCGCAGGCCCGGGCCAGGGCCTCAATGGTATAGATAAAAGCCTTCTCGGTTTCCCGGACCTCATCTGACAGGGTCACCAACGCGGCAATCACCACGGCCAACCCATGGAGTACCGATGCATCATAGTCAGATGCAGCTCCAGGATAATTAAAGGCGCTGATGACCCCGGGGAGTTCTCCGGCAATCCGACAGGTCACGAAATTACGAATCGGACCTTGGACGAAACTGCGCACTGCCGCCGGGAACTGTTCCTGGAATGCTTCTACTGATACACTCTGTTCATCCCAGTTGACCGCTACCAGGTCCCCCTGTGCCTCGGTCAGGGCCATGCCGGAGCCATAGGCCGAAGCCAGATCAATTACCACTTCGTCTGATCGTTCCACCAGTTCATGTTCAACCAGATGGAACACCCGGCCACGGGCAGCGGTCATACCCAGATCGGAAAAAAGTACCATGATGCAGGCCGGCCCACGCCGCCCACGACCACCCAGTACCTTGGCCAGTGCCTCGGCATACAGTTCACTGCCGCTAAACTGCCGACAGCAGAGACGCTGCAGTGTGGACTCGGTCAGTCGCAACAGCGCCTGAGACTGCTGTAAAGCCATTTCACACAATTCATTTGCCATGTATCTAATCTAACAGCTGAATGACGAAGCGCAAGAAAGTGCAAGGGCGAGGAGGATAAGCGAATCTATAATCGTAGAATAACTGCTACCGGCAGCTACCTGGTGCCGCGTAAGCAAGGTTCCGTGGAACTGGTAAACACTGCACTCATGCCGCCAATGGCAAGGACCGTGCTTTTCATTGTTTCGTCGCCGCTCGCCGCAACATGCCGGACCGATACGGTCTGACCATAGCTGACCACCCCTGGTTCAGCGGTATAATCTCCGCCATTAATGGAGTATTCTCCATTAATGGCGGAGATTGGCACCGGTTCCGCAATATTGGTAACAGCAATACTACTGGATTCCACCAACACCCCGGGATACTGACCACACACCGCCGGAAATGAAACACTCCCTGGCGTCCCTCCGTCGAAATCATCGGCAAAAGCATGGACGCCAATGATCACCAGCAGACAGAATAACAGCCCAGCTCCCCATGGTTTCATTATCATCTGACCTCCGCGATTCATCGTTGGTACGGCACTTGGACTTCAAACTGGACCGAATGCTGATCGTCAAGGCACTCATGCAGTCGCTTCAGCGTCCTCCAGATTGAGTTCCTTGATGGCCATTTCCCGCAACTTGAACTTCTGGATCTTGCCGCTGGCAGTCATGGGATAGCCATTAACAAACTTGACGTACTTGGGAATCTTATAGTTGGCAATCTTGCCCCGGCAGAACTCCCGCACCTCTTCTTCGGTCATTTCCTGCTCTTTTTTCAGGATAACCGCCGCCATCACCTGCTCGCCGTACTTGCGATCCGGTACGCCGTAGATCTGCACATCAGAGACCTTCGGATGGGTATAGAGAAACTCTTCGATTTCCTTGGGGTAGATGTTTTCCCCCGCGCGAATGATCATCTGCTTGATCCGACCGGTAATCTTGCAGTAGCCGTTCTCGTCCATCACCGCCAGATCCCCGGTATGGAGCCAACCCTCGGCGTCGATCACCTTGGCCGTTTCATCCGGCATTTTGTAGTAACCCTTCATCACCATATAGCCGCGAGCGCAGAGTTCACCCTGCTTGCCCGGCGGTAATGTGGCGCCGGTTTCAATATCGACGATCTTCACTTCAGCCCCCGGCAGGGCTCGACCCACCGTGGAAACCCGTAACTCGATGGAATCTTCGGTGCGGGTCTGGGTGATCCCGGGAGAGGACTCCGTCTGACCGTAAACGCTGGTTATTTCGGTCAGGTTCATATCTTTCACCGCCCGCTTCATTACTTCGATGGGGCAGACCGAACCGGCCATGATGCCGGTACGCAAACTGGAAAGATCAAATTTACCAAACTCCGGGTGCTCAAGTTCGGCAATAAACATGGTCGGTACCCCATGGACGGCAGTGCAGCGCTCTTTTTCAATGGTCTGCAACACCTTTAAAGGATCGAAGGTCTCCACCGGCACCATTGTTGAGCCATGGGTAACACAGACCATCACCCCAAGAACGCAGCCAAAACAGTGAAAAAACGGCACCGGGATACAAAGACGGTCCTGCTCAGTGAACTTCATACACTCGCCAATGGCAAAACCATTATTGACCAGATTGTGATGGGTCAGCATCACCCCCTTGGGAAAGCCAGTGGTGCCTGACGTGTACTGCATATTGATGGTTTCATGAATATCGAGCGTGGACTCCAACGCCGCCAGTTCAGAATCGGCTACCTCCTTGCCCAATTCGAAAATCGTGTTGAAGTTGCGCATGCCGGCGGGCGTTTCGTCACCAATAAAAATTACATGTTTAAGACAAGGCAATTTGGCATTATTCAGGGTTCCTGGCTGGCTCGCCGCCAATTCAGGGACCACACTGTTGAGCGTTGCCACATAGTCCGTATCCTTGAACGATTTAACCATAATCAGCGTGGTCGAATCAGACTGATTGAGGATATATTCCAATTCAGAAGATTTATAGGCGGTGTTGACCGTCACCAGAACGGCACCAATCTTGGCGGTGGCAAACTGGATAATCACCCACTCCGGGACGTTGTAAGCCCAGATGGCAACATTGTCGCCCTTTTTGATCCCGAGTTTAAGCAACCCCTTGGCAACCTGGCGGCAGACGTCATTGAACTGGCGATAACTGTAACGCAGGTCACGGTCGGGATAGACAAGGGCATCGTTGTCCGGGAATCTGGATGTAATCTGGTCAAGTAATCCCCCGATGGTGTATTCCAAAACCTCGGCCATGTACCCCTCCTTGTTCCGCTATATCAATTTTTATTTAAATTTCACAACAGACTGTTTTTTTGGTGGTTTGAGTGATTACCACGAAGAAATTACCAAAGTCAACAGCAAGGCAACCTTACCCCGGGACCACGTCAAAGTCAGTTTTAACTTCAGGCAATAACTGAGCGATAAAATTCTGCTGGCTTTTTCCCTTTGTTGCTTGTACTATTGAGGACATGCCAACATGCTCTGGATCTGTAGCTTCTTCTGCTCCTTATTTTGAGT
>JANOEC010000133.1:0-98993 GCA_031412995.1 Geobacteraceae bacterium | reverse complement strand
ACAGAAGTTAAAACGGTAAACAACCTCATAGACATTCATGAGAAAAAGGCGTTGTTCGATTTTAAAGCAACTTTTCCGATGCAAGCTGTTCGTTATATCAGGGTAAAGGCCACCCTAACCCTCCCCCGTCAAGGGGGAGGGAATGTTCGCTGAAACTTGTTAAGATCAGTACTAACTAGGACTATCTCTTTAATGCCCGCGTAGTTTTGCGGGTCGGAATGGCCGACCAGGGGTCGTCTGGCCAGGGGTGTTTGGGATAGCGTCCTTTCAATTCCTTTTTGACCTGCGGATATATGCTGTCCCAAAAATTTCGTAAATCGGCGGTTACCTGAATTGGCCGGCCAGCGGGTGAAAGCAGATGCAGCAGAATCGGTTGGCGCCCCCAGGCGACGCATGGCGTTTGCCCCAGGCCAAACATTTCCTGCAGCTTCACCGCCAGTATTGGTGGCCCGTCTTCCCCATACTCTAATTGCAGTTGCGAACCACTCGGCACGAGCAGCCGCATCGGTGCCTGCTCATCCAGTAACCGCTGTTGCTGCCAATTCAGCCGACTGCTCAAGGCGGTCACTAGATTTACCCGGCCAAGTTTTTCCAGACTGGTTACCCCGCGCAGTTGTGGCCCCAGCCATTCTTCAACAGATGCCAAAAGACCGGCCGTTGAAAAGTCAGGCAATTGATCGGGCTTCTGCCGTCGCAACAGTTCCACACGCCAGCAAAACTGGCAAGCTGCCGGTGTCCAGGGCAGTTTTTCCAGATTGCCCCCGGCAATGATGCCACTCAGCAGCGCCGATAGTACCTCATCTGCCGTTGTTGCGGCCTGGCGGCTACTCAATACTACCCCCCAGAGGGTTTCGTTTACCGTGGCCACGACCCGTGCAACCGCGCTGTCCCAGACGACTGAACGGACTTTACCGATCTGCGCAGCGAACTCGTTTCGCAGCAGCTGTTCACCGACCGCATGGGCTTGATGTATCAGGACATCGCTCTGCCCGGGAATTGCCGCGATACTCGTAGCAATCAGATACGGGGCATTGCTGACTGCGGAATGACGCGACAGCACCCCACCCTTACCGCTGGCCAGCAAATAACGGTCGCTGCCCGGTTCGCGTTGCCGCGCCAAACGGTCGGGATAGGCCCATAGCAATAGCAGCGCAGCTGCATCCAACCCTGGTGAAACTGCATGCGCCGGAAACGTTTTGATCCTGGCCAACTGCCGGGCAGTGCGGTCAACAGCCGTCAGGCTGGCGCTATCAGTATTGCCGCCGGAGCGCCCGGAACGGCGCCAGGCCGCAAGAATGTCCAGACGATCCTGCACGTCGCTGGCAGATTTCTGTAAAGAACCGCTCCGATCCTGGGAGCGGAGAATATCCCGTTCACTTAATAATGCCGCCAGGTCGCATGCCACAGGCAGTAGACCACGCTCACCTGCCAACAGGAGCATTCTGGCCAACCGGGGATGCACCGGATAGGTTGCCATTTCGCGCCCCTGCCGGGTAATGCGGCACTCGGCATCAATCGCCCCCAACAGCTGCAACAGGCGTTGCGCTTCGCGGTACGGTCCGGCAGGCGGCGGGTCGAGCCAGACCAATTGACTGGGATCAGCAACTCCCCAGAGGGCCAGTTGCAGGCAGAGCTCAGTCAAATCGATCCGGCAGATTTCCGGCGGGGTAAAGGCCAGTAACGATGCCTGGGTCTGCTGGCTCCAGAGTCGATAACAGACCCCCGGACCAAGTCGCCCGGCTCGGCCAGCGCGCTGGGTTGCCGCTGCGGCAGATACCCGCTCAGTAATCAGGCGATTGATCCCTTTGCCCGCGTCATTATGTAATTGCCGCTGCATGCCACTGTCGACAATTACCGAAACCCCGGCAATCGTCAGGCTGGTTTCAGCGATATTGGTTGCCAGGATGATTCGTCGGTGCGCCGAAGGCTGCAGCGCCCGCTGCTGGTCGGCAAAAGAGAGGTCACCGTACAGGGGCAGAATGGCCGGACCGGGCCGCGCGGTTAAATCATTGGCCAGAAAGTCGGCACAGCGGCGAATTTCTCCACTGCCCGGCAAAAATGCCAGGATATCGCCACTGGTTTCCCGGAAGGCCCGACAGATGCCGCGCGCGGTGCGCAGCGCCAGGTCTCGTTCGTTATCCGGTTGATAGCTGATTGCAACCGGGTACGTTGGCACCTGCACGGTCAACACCGGCGCCTGGCCAAGCAGTCGGGCCAGTGGCGCCGGATCCAGGGTCGCCGACATCAGCAGAATTTTCAGATCAGGCCGCAGATTTTCCTGGATTTCCCGACATAACGCCAGGGAGGTATCCGCGTGGATACTCCGTTCATGGAATTCGTCGAAAATCACCAGGCTGACCCCGATCAGCTCAGGGTCTGATTGCAAGCGGCGGGTCAGAATCCCCTCGGTCACCACTTCAATACGGGTGTTTTTACTGATCCGCCGCTCGAAGCGGATAGCATAACCAACAGTTTGCCCAACCTCTTCACCCAGACATTGGGCCATCCAGCGGGCAGCGTTGACGGCAGCCAAGCGGCGTGGTTCCAGCATGATGATGACGCCGTTCTTGGCAATAGGGGAGTCAAGGAGATCTAAGGGGACACGGGTTGTTTTACCCGCCCCCGGGGGGGCCTGCAAAATAACCGCGGCCCACTCTGCAAGCGTCGCTTTTAGTTCGGGGAGAATCGCATCAATGGGAAATGCTGGTCCCATGGATAGATCACAGCGCAGAAAGCAGTGGGAAAGAGAGTTCGGCCAGTGAGGTGACTACCACTGCTGCTTCGCGCAGCTGATCAGCCGGATAGCTGTTGGTCACGGCTACAACTCGAATCCCGGCCCCGTTCGCCGAGGCAATGCCCGCCGGGGTATCTTCAATGGCCAGGCACTCTGCCGGGCTGATCGCGGCGTGCGGGAAGCGCTCCTTCAGCCGTTGCACCGCCAACTGGTAGCTGGCCGGGTCTGGCTTGCTGACCTGGACATCGTCGGCAGTTACCATGGTGCAGAAGAGGTCAGCTATGCCGAGCTGGGTGACAATCGGCACGATGTCTGAACGCAGAGCCCCACTACAGAGGGCAACCGGCAGCTGGGTTGCCAGTTCACGAATCAGTTCCACCACTCCGGGATAGGGAGTAGCTGTTCCGGCAACAACCTGGGGAAAGACCTCAGCTTTCTGCTCGATCAGCATCTGCAGACTCGCCCCCTCCAGCGCTTGACCAGCCTGGCGATGAACTTCCCGGAACGCATCACGATCATCAAAACCGATATACGTAGTTAGATATTCCTGCCAGGAGAAACCCAGACCAAGGGGCTCCAGCACCCGCTGAAAGGCCTGAAAATGAAATGGCTCGGAATCGACAATAACCCCGTCAAAATCGAAGATGACCGCTTTTAACATATGCATGCCTTTCTTTAGCGCCAATGCCCAACTACTGCAGCCCCGGCACCATGGGGCAACGCCAGCGGGATCAGGGTCATGGCGAGTGTATCTTTCTTTTCTGATTTTTGCCGCACAGACCAACCGCTCAAGCCGCCAATGGCTGCCCCCATGACCACGTCACTGGCCCAGTGATGATCCTGAATCATCCTGGCAACCCCCACCCAGGTCGCCCCGAGATAATAGGCGGTAGCCAGGTAGCTGTTATCCGTTTCGCCGGCAAGGACGGTGGCCAGGGCAAATGAGCTGGCAGTATGCAGGGATGGCAATGAATTGTGGCGACCATTGAAGCGGAACGCATGAAAACTGTTTTTGTCCCCGCCATTATCCGGTCGCGCCCGGCCAATCGCCTCTTTCGCTACCAGGGTGATACTATCCGCCAGCAGCAACGCCTCCCCAGCCCTGAGAGCAGCATGACGCCAGTCATCACGACCGACCAGATAACCACCGGTATAGATACCTGCAACCAGCCCGACATGGACAATCGGGTTGCCGATAAATGAGCCGACATCAGCCGCGCGATCAAGCGCCGGTGAACGAGAACCTTGCAGGTGACCGCGAATCTCCTCGTCATAGGCATAGCTGGCACCAAGCGCACCAAGAGCAGTCAAGGTCCACCACTGGCCACCCGCCTCGGTTTTGGCCGGAAAGGTGAACATGGCAGTTGCTGCCGGGGGCAGTGCGGTAAAAAATGCCCCTGCATCGGTGAGGATCTGGGGTTGCTCCGTTGCCCGGGCCGTACCAGGATGCAGCAAAAGCAGGCCCGCGAGCAAGATCATTGCCATGCCGAGCCGTTTTATGGTGCGTGCCTGACCATACCAATAGAGTAGGCCGGCAATACTGGCACCAAAACAGTTGGCCAGAGCATCCAGCGGGTCAGCCTGGCGGCCATGATGCTGCAATCCCTGCAAGATTTCCATAAGTGCTCCAATTGAACTGGCGACAATAAAGCTGATGATCAGCGCACCCCAAAACTGTTGCTGATCCTTTTTGATACCACGTATCAATAGACACGTTAAAATTCCATACGCGATTGCATGTTGCAGCTTATCCCAACCCAGCAACGCAACCTTGATCTGTGGCGGCGATCCGGTCAGGGAGAAGCTGGCAATCAGTACCAACCAGATACTGGCAAGGATGAGGAAGAAAAATCGAGAGCGCATCTGTGACCTCAAAAAAAAACAGCAATTCTCGCGCAGAAGAATTGCTGTTTCTTTAATGGTGATCCCAAGGGGACTTGAACCCCTGTTACCGACGTGAAAGGCCAGTGTCCTAACCGCTAGACGATGGGACCATTATGTAATTTTCACCATTCCGCTACAAACTGCTCGCGAGAGACCAACCTTATAGCAAAGCCGGCATTTACTCGTCAAGCTTTTTTTATTGGCGATTATTTTCAGGCCAAGTCCCCGTGCTTGCTACCCTATCTGAATATGTTATCGTTGAAAGGGAGCGATCATGGACCAGCAGATTATTGCCGCATTATTAAAGCCATCTGCCTACCCGGAGCCAACGCAACAGGTGCGGTTGGTGCAAACCCATGTCTCCTATCTATTCATTACCGACCGGTATGTCTACAAGGTCAAAAAAGCGGTCAATTTTGGTTTTCTCGACTTTTCCCAACTCGAACAGCGGCAATATTTCTGCACCGAAGAGGTCCGGCTTAATACCCGCCTCTGTCCTGGAATGTATCTGGGGGTAGTGGCGATTTGCCAGTCAGCAGACCGCATCGCCATAGATGGTGATGGTACAGCCATTGAATATGCCGTTAAAATGCAGCGGTTGCCCGCCGAACGGATGTTAAACAATTTACTGGCTACACAGCAGGTCACGACGGCTGAAATTCAGGCAATCGCCCGGATCATTGCCGAGTTCCATCGCACGGCAATCAGTAATGATGAGATTTCCCGCAATGGCCTACCAGAAGTGCTGCTGGAGAATTGGAGCGAAAATTTACAGCAGTTGCCACCGGACGTGACCTCCAACTTTCCGCGCGCGGACCTGCAACAGATCAACCAGTGGGGCAGACAGTTCCTCACCACCAACCATGCCCTGCTCCAGAAAAGGATCGCCAACGGTTTTATCCGCGATTGCGACGGCGATATTCACAGCGAAAACATCTGCCTCGCCGAGCCGGTGCGGATCTTCGACTGCATCGAGTTCAATCCCCGCTTTCGCTATTCCGACACCGCTGCTGATCTGGCATTCTTGCTCATGGATCTGGACTATCATCGCCGGCCTGACCTGGCCGAGGTTGCAGTCGCCAGATACACTGCTATAACTGGCGATAATGAGTGTCGTGCACTGCTCCCATTCTACAAAGTCTATCGGGCGCTGATTCGCGCCAAAGTGGAAGCGCTGCGGAGCCAGGACCAGCAATGCAGTACCCGTGAGCGCCAGGAGTCAACGGCTAAGGCAACCGCGTATCTCCGGCTTGCCCGCGGCTTGACGTTGCGGCAGCAATTGCCGGTCACCCTGATCATGATGTGCGGGCTGATGGGCTGTGGCAAAACAACGTTGGCCACTGCTTTGGCTTATGAACTCGGTCTGCCGGTCATTCGTTCTGACGTGATCCGCAAGGAGTTGGCGGGGATTGTGCCGCTTGCCCCGATGTTAACAGAGTACGCCACCGGTCTGTATGCCCCGCAACAGACCAGTCAAACCTATGCGGTAATGGCGCAACAGGCACGAATGGCCCTGCAGGAGAACGCCAGCAGCATCGTTGATGCCTCGTTTGGCAACCAGGAACAGCGTGCACAGTTCGCTAACCTAGCGGCAGAATTAGGTCGGCCATGGTATCTTTTTTACCTGACCGGCAGTGATGATCTGCACATGGTGCGCCTAAGAGCCCGCAACCATGGGGCTGATGCTTCCGATGGCAGAGTCGAACTGTACGGCCAGCAAAAACAACAATTCAGTCCCCCAGCTATTGATGCGCATACGATTCAGCTGGATGCGTCCCGGTCGCTGGATACCTTGCTTCATGACGTCTATCAGGTAATTCTCGGATAATTTTATGACCAAGCAGAGACCATCACGATTGATGCAGTGCCTCACCCTCAAGGAGTCGTGGATAATCTTCTTTATCCTCGGCATTGTGATGATGAATTTTCCGTTTCTGAGTATTTTTAATAAATCAGCAACCATTTTTGGCATCCCCCTGCTCTACCTCTACCTCTATTTCGGCTGGTTCGTTTCGATAGTTGTTATTTTTCTTTTTACGCGCGTGACCAATGGCCCAACAACTAATGGGACTAGCCCCCGCAATCACGAGGACCACCCATAAGTGCTTGATTCCCGGCTAGTCATAGGGGCAGTTGCCGCATATCTCCTCCTGCTGTTTGGCGTTGGCTATTATGCCAATCGCCGTAAGGAGCAGGGGCGCAGCATTGCGGCAAACTCCAATATTTACTCACTATCAATTGCGGTCTATGCCACAACCTGGACGTTTTTCGGCAGTGTGGGCAAGGCGGCTACCAGCGGCATCGACTTTCTCCTCATCTACCTGGGACCTTCCCTGGTGGCCTTTTCCTGGTGGTTTCTGCTCAGGAAAATTGTTCGCATCACCAAAGAACACAACATCACCTCAATTGCCGACTTCATCAGTTCACGCTATGGCAAGTCCCAGTGGCTTGGGGCCTTGGTCACCATCATCTCCATCCTGGGCATCATGCCCTACATCGCGTTGCAACTGAAGGCGGTCTCCAAGTCATTCAGCCTGATAACCGGTAATCCTGACATCCTCCACCTCGGCAGCGGGCTTGAAACCCTGATCCACCCCGGCTTCCTCACTGCGGTGGTGCTAGCGCTGTTCAGTATCATTTTCGGGGCTCGTCGCCTGGTTTCATCAGAACGGCATGAAGGACTCATGGCCGCCATTGCCCTTGAGTCGATTATCAAGTTGATTTCCTTTCTGATTGTCGGCATTTTTATCTGCTACGGCCTGTTTGACGGGATTTTCGACATTTTCGCCCGGATGCAACAGCAACAACCAGACCTGCTTGGCCGTTTATCTACTTTGGGAGAAGCTGGAGAAACCTCATTTGTCACGGTATTTACCATGCTCTTTCTCTCCATGTCAGCAATCATGTGTCTCCCCCGACAATTTCACGTCATGGTGATAGAAAACTCTGCGGAAGAGCATATCCGTCAGGCCATGTGGCGTTTCCCGGCCTACCTGTTTCTGATTAACCTGTTTGTCTTTCCCATCGCCCTGGCCGGTATCCTCTCCACCGGCTCAACGTCCGGTGCCGACTACTTTATCCTTACCCTGCCCTTGAATTCTGGCCATAAGTGGATCGCACTGCTGACCTTCCTCGGTGGCTTTTCCGCAGCTGCCGGCATGGTGATGGTTGAATCCGTAGCCATTGCCACCATGTTCCTGAATCACCTGCTCATGCCGATCGTGGTGAAATTCAAGCCGCGCAACTGGTTTCCGTTTCTGCTGATCAACTTCAAACGTGCCGGTATTGTTTTGGTAATCTTTCTCGGCTACTTTTACCAGTGGGTTGTTGGCGAAACCTACATGCTGGTCAACATGGGGCTGATTTCATTCGTTGCCGCCGCCCAATTTACCCCGGCCATGATTGGCGGCCTCTACTGGAAACGAGGCAACAAAGCCGGCGCCATCACCGGCATCTGCTTGGGCTTCACGGTCTGGGCCTATACCCTGCTACTCCCCTCCATTGTCAAATCCAGCACACTCAGCGACACTATTCTCGAACAGGGCCCTTTTGGTATTACCCTGCTGAAACCTACCGAGCTGTTCGGCCTGACCGGGGTTGATATCTGGAGTAATGGCCTGTTCTGGAGCATGTTTTTCAACCTTGCCGGCTACTTGGTCTGTTCAATTGTCCTTGGTCAGAGTGAACGGGAACAGGAGCAGGCACGGAAATTTGTCGATATCTTCAAGCCACAGGATACCAGCCGCCGTTGGGAGCGGAAGCGGCTGTCAAAACCGATCTCGATCATGCAGTTCGTTAACCTGATGAGTAAATTCATTGGTGAAGAACAGGCGCATGCGGCCATTGCCGAATACCTTGGCGACCGGGAAATTGATGAAAAAGGGCGGGTATCTGAATTTGAAATGAGCAACCTGAAGCGCTTTGTGGAAAAAACCCTGGCCGGTTCGGTCGGGTCGGCCGCCGCCGGGGCAATTGTGGAAAGTTATCTGTCTGACATCGGTTCACAAATGGAATCGTTTTACGACATCTTCTCCAATGTCCGAACATCACTGGCAGAAAGCCGTGAAGCGCTCTATGTCCGGCTCAAGGCCTCGGAGTTAATCAATCGGAACGTGAGCTTACAGATCATCATCGAAGACCTGCTTGATTTGCTGCAAAGGGAATTCAAATTCGACCTGACGCTGATCCGCCTGACCGATGATGCAGGCAATCTGGTGATCAGGGCCAAGCGCGGCCTGGCGGATGATTCCCTTTTTGCAACAATTCTGCACCCGGAAATAAACACCTATGTTGGCGATGCATTTCTTTCCAATAAATCTCAATTCATCAATGACAGCCGCAACATTGTCAAACCGCTGTCACGCGAGATCATGGACCGGGAAGGAATCAAAGCATTTGCCCACATCCCCCTGTCTCAGGCCGGAGAAAAACCGGTCGGCATCCTCTCTGTATTTTCCAAATCAATCGTCGGCATCTTTACCGAACCATTTTTACAGTTGCTGTCAAGCCTTGCCGGCCAATTGGCGCAAGCAGTGCAAATCGTCGCAGAGAAGGATGCCAAAGATCATGAACGGGGGCAAAAGGAAAAGGCCCAGCTTGAGAATGCCCGGGTCCTGCGGGATATGGAGCTTGCCCGGCAGATTCAACTGTCATTGCTCCCGACCCGTCTGCCCGATGTAGCCTGTGGACTGCTGGCGGCCCGCTGTGTACCGGCAGCCCACGTGGGTGGCGATTATTACGATTTCTTTGAGCGTGACGACGACACCCTGGATATGGTCATTGCCGATGTGTCGGGCCATAATGTTGGTGCCGCCCTGATTATGGTGGAGGTGCGCAGTGTCTTCCGGATGCAGGCCATGAAATCAGGGAGCACGGGTGAAGCCTTGCAGGTGTTGAATCAACAGCTCTACGAGGATCTGACCCGCGCTGAGCTCTTCATTTCCATGTTTTACGCTAAATTTGACTACGTGCGGCGTCGACTCACCTATTCCAGTGCCGGGCATAATCGACCACTCATCGTCAGGAATGGTTTAGCCGGGATCGAAGAACTTGATGCCGAGGGGCTCTTGATTGGTATTCGCGAATCAGTCATGTTTGAGGAAAAGCAGCTACAGCTGCAAGCGGGAGATCTGTTTATCATGTTTACCGACGGCATTGTCGAGGCGGAAAACCCTGCCGGCGATCAATTCGGCGTGGGTCGCCTTTGTGAAACCTTGGAAAACAATATCTTTCTGCCACCGGATGAAATGATTGATGTCATTTTTACTAATGTGAAGAAATTCTCCGGCAGCGACGTGCTGACAGATGATGTTTCTCTTGTTATCCTTAAAGTTGTCTGATTTTAAAACTTTGCATGGGATGTATACTGTAAATAAGCATGAATAACTATCTGGAGGAGCACTTATGAATATCGTCAGCGAAGAAAAAAATGGTGTGGTTATCCTGCATCTTAAGGAAGAACGGCTTGATGCGCACAATTCTGGGGACCTGAAAGCGCTGCTACTGGAAACCTTTCAGCAGGGGCATAAGAACATCCTGATTGACTTAAAGGATGTCAGATTTATCGACAGTTCTGGACTTGGCGCGCTGGTTTCCGGCTTCAAGAATGCCATCTCCAATCAGGGGGGACTGAAACTGTCGTCACTACAGACTCAGGTTCGCTCCATGTTCGAACTGACCCGCCTGCATCGGGTATTCGAAATATTCCCCTCAACTACCGAAGCGTTGGAAAACTTCTAGGGAGCCATGCGTATGCCTGACATCCACGTTGAGATCAAGATCCCCAATCAGACGAAATACCTGAGTCTGATTGGGCGGATCGGCGAAGATATTGCCAAGGAGCTTGACCGCTACTCCGGAGACCGGGAAACCCTTGCCTATCACATGAATCTCGTGCTGACGGAAGCAATGGCCAATGCCATCAAACACGCAAATGCCGGAGATCCTGAGAAAACAGTTAAAATCAACATCGCCATTACTGATCTGGACCTGATAATCAAGGTAGAGGACAGCGGTCAGGGCTTTGATATCAGTCAAATTCCCTGTCCCGACTTTGAGCGACTGGATGATCGCGGTCGGGGAGTTTTTCTCATCAAGTCACTGATGGACACGGTCTGCTACAGTCGCCTGCGCTCGGGACATGGCAATGTGCTGGTGATGACCAAGCACTTGAGCTAAGCTTGGCGACTACCACGTAACCAGACAATCAGCATCCCCAGGCCAAATAATGCCATGGGCAGACTCAATAACTGCCCCATGGAGAATGTGCCGAGCACCAACCCGAGATGGGCGTCCGGTTCACGAAAGAATTCCACGCCAAAACGAAAAAAACCATACAGCGCGATAAATGACCATAAAACACTACCTGCTCGACACCCCTTGCGAAACAGCAGCCAGAGCAGCACCAGCGTCACCGGCCCCTCAAGCACGGCCTCATACAACTGCGACGGATGCCGGGGCAGTGCACCACCGCCCGGGAACACAACTCCCCAGGCAACAGTCGTCACCCGCCCGTACAACTCGCCATTGATAAAATTACCGATTCTACCGAGAAAAAGTCCAACCGGTGCCGTCAGGAAACAGACATCGGCCAAGGCCAGCGGCGCGCAGCCTTTTTTGCGGCTAAATATCAGACCAGCCACAATAGCGCCAAGAAAGCCGCCATGAAACGACATGCCCCCTTCCCAGACCGCAAATATTTTCACCGGGTGGGCAAGGTACCAGCTGAAATTATAAAACAGTGCATACCCGAGCCGACCGCCTAAGATGATCCCCATGGCGACATTGAAGACCAGGTCAGCAACATCGTCAGCCGAAAATTGCAGGTTGCGCTGTTTAGCCGCAGTGCGAATGATGTAATAACCTGCGACAAAACTGATGATATACATCAGCCCATACCAGCGGAATTCCAAAGGGCCAAGACGGAAAAAGACCGGATCTATCTGGGGAAACGTCATTGCATCACTCCTTTACCCTCAACAGGTCGTTCAGAAACAGCCATCTCGCCGCCGTCCTCGAAAGCCCCCTTGTGCGGCGTAGCGCTGCTACGCCTCCGCAGGACTTTCTGCGGGTGCGACGATCTGACAATTTTTGAACAACCTGAGTTTTTCAACAGCATCCTAACTAGCAGGTAGACGTTGTGCTGTCAACGACCGGTGTGCTGAGCGACGCTGACAATGAGTTGACAAACCATTATGTGACGCGTTACAACTGCCAAGTTCTCGTTAGGATGAGGCGTTTGCACAAATACAGGCTACTGCCCAGAAACGTCGAAAGACGCCAATGTGGTAGACCAGGTTCAGTCGGCTTAAGGCTTTACCTAAGGTAGCTGGTTATTAACCTACGTTGTGCACTGCTGAAACTCGACCAGGGGAATCGTTGACGCTCTACGTCCGCCCTTCCCCTGTCTGGAAGGGCTTTTTTTTGCTACGCAACGGTATTAGGCGCTTTTAGCGATGAAGACGGTGCCTGTATTCAGCAACGTTCATCAGCTTGATGCCGTGAGGAGGTAAATCGTGACACTACACGCGGTGAAGGAAATACTCGAGCAACAACGAAACCTTGAGGTGACGGGCAATAGGCAGTTCTCTTCACGCCAGGAACTGGCTGCCGCGCAAAGCTCAATACATTATCAAGATAAATTACGTTCCCTCCTTTTCCGTATGTCGCCGGACAGCATTGCCAGAATTATTGAAGCTCTCCCTACAGATGACGCCTTATTGGTCTGGGGGCAGGTCCCTGACAAACTCGCAGACTCTGTGCTTGACGAGGTATCTGACAATCTACGGGAGATGCTCGCCAGTCAACACCGTTCCCTGAGCCTTAATGCATTTGAACTTGCTGACGGCCGGTTAAAGCAAGTGGCGATCAATTCTTCAGAGGATTTAGACCGGATCAAACCCCTATGGGTAGACCTTGTTGATCCGACAAAAGCAGACAGGGAATGGCTGGGACACTATTTTGGTCTGGAAATTCCGGATCCAGATGATCTTACTGACCTGGAAGCCAGTGCCCGATTCTACATAAAAGACAATGGCGAGATCCATCTGCACTCCGACTTTCTTCTGGACCGCGAAGGTGATTCTCGCAACATCGCCGTCGCCTTTATTCTGCACAAAGACATTCTATTTTCTGTCCGCAGTGAAGAACTTCCCGTATTTCGATTGCAGCGTCTGCGAGCCAGAACCCAGAAAGGTTCCGTTTCAGACGGTACTGACCTGCTTCTCGACCTGTATGCTGCTGATGCGGAATACTCTGCGGATTCGCTGGAAGATACCTATACTGAACTCGGTGAAGTGGGAAAACATGTCCTCAAGGAAACCATGACCGATGAGGAAGCAGCCAAGGCCCTCGCAGCAATAGCTGAGCAGGAAGATTTGAACGGCCGTATTCGCCGTAATGTACTCGATACCAGACGCGCTTTGACCTTCCTGGTCCGGCGCAAATTACTTTCTTCATCGCAGTTGGAAGATGCCCAGCAGATCCTGCGGGACATAGAGTCTCTGGATGGTCACACTTCGTTTCTTTTCGACAAGATAAACTTCCTGATGGCCGCAACCGTCGGCTTTGTCAACGTTAACCAGAACCGGGTTATCTATCGACTAACGGTGCTGAGCGTTATTTTCATGCCATTGAACGTTATCGCCGGCATCGGCGGGATGTCCGAGTTTTCAATGATGACCAAGTATATTCCCTGGCCATTATCCTATGCAATTTTTACCGTCGGCATGTTTGTGGTGGCCTGGATTACCTATTTGATTTTGAAGCATTACGAACAACGCCCTGGACGGAAGAATACGCCGCCAGAGCCTTCTGGATACAGGAAACCATAAGCCGGATTTCTGGTATCCATTTTCTGCACAACCAGCGGCTGCCAAAAGAAAAAGGCAACCCGTCGGTTGCCCTATTTCAATGCATCATGGCAGAAGCAGATTAAAAATCAGAGATAGACGATCTCGTCGGGCATATCGGTGAGCTTGATCCCCCCATGGCTGCTGACCGCAAAGGTGTTTTCAATGCCGATAACCCCGTGTCCGGGGAGGACAAATTTGGGTTCGATGGCAATGGTCTGGCCGGCAACGAGCGGCACCTTGAAACCCTGGGCCAAGACTGGGAACTCATCAAGCTCCAACCCCACCCCGTGGCCGACAAATCGGGCATTTTCTCCCGGCGCTCCCATATAGTTTTTGCCCAACCCCGCAGTTTCCGCCATTTCGGCCGATTTAAGGAACAGGTCTTCGCAGAGCGCCCCCGGTCTGAGGTTGTCCACCAGATACTGCTGAATTGCCAGGGCCGTGGCAAAGGCATGCTGCAGTTCCTGGCTGATGGAACCGACAACAAAGATCCGCGTCATGTCGGTGATATAGCCGTTGAATACCCCGGTATAATCGATAAAAATCGGCATATTAGGTGCAATTACTTCAAGTGATGCTCCATGGGGTGAGGCGCTGGAAAGACCCCGCCCGGTGACCGCACCATCAAAGAAACCTGGCTGGACGGCGGATGCAGAAACCGCCAACCCCATGAACAGTTCCTGATTGTAGGCCCGCATCCGCACATACCCTTCATTACCAGAACGGCGCAGGCGGCACTCAAATTCGGCGGCCAGGTCCAGTTCCCGCATCCCGGCCCGGAGAAACTCCGGTACCTGTTTGAAGATGCTGCAAAGCTGGCTGCCACTGTGCCGCAACTGTTCCTGTTCCCAAGCCGATTTCACGGAGCGGATCTCACGGTTGATCGCGGAAAGATCGACTAATTCCCGACCCGGCAACATCTTGGCGTAATAGTTATACTGCTGCACCGGAATGATGTCGAAGGTCAGTCCGACTTTTTTGATCGTCTCGCCAAACAGAGCCGGGAACTCCTTACTGGAGGGAAACGACCGGGTATCTTCGATCAGGCTTTCCTTCACGGCGCGGCTGAAGCTTTTCCGCACCAGCAGGAATGGGTTGCCGTCAGCTGGCACCCAGAGGGTGGCATTTTGACGAGTGCCGGTGAAATAATAGACATCAATCGGGTAGATGAGCAGCGCCCCGTCGATCCCTTTGGCGCGCAGCTCACTTTGCAGGCGGATGATCCGCTGTTCTGACTCCATTTTAGTCAGCATCAGTTCTTCCCCCATGCTTCAAAATAGGCGATTTCAGCCAACTCCTTACGCGGGCGTGGCTTCGGTTCCTGGTCAGGATAGCCGAGTGGCGTCATGCCGATAACCCGAATGTTGTCCGGGATGCCGAGGCTGGTCTTGACCTTTTCCTCGTCATACCACCCCATCCAGCAGGTACCGAGACCCAGCTCCAGCGCCGCCAGGCAGAGATGTTCAAAGGCAATGGCGGTATCGGCAATATAGTACTCAATGCCGTTCTCAACCCCTGATTCCGCCGGGTCGGCACAGACGACAATGGTCACCGGCGCGGTGGCAATGGCCCGTTTCCCCGGATTATCATCAGGAAACGCTGCCAGCACCTGCTCCCGCTTGAGTGGATCGGTCAGTACCAGAAAACGCCAGCACTGCATGTTTTTCCATGATGGGGCCAGGCGGGCCGCATCCAGCAGTTGGTCGATTTTTTCCCGTTCCACCGGCGTATCCTTGTACTTCCTGATGCTGCGCCGATCTTTGATGGTCTGCAGTACGTCCATGTGCAACCTCCTGTTAAATCATCCGGTAATGTCCGGTCAGTGCCTGATAACTGCGGTACGCTTCCAGATAACGAGCGTCATCACGATAGGTCGTGGGGTAGATCGGGGGAACGGGTCGATGTTGCAGCTCACGGTCCACATTAACAAAGGTAAACAGGCAGGAATTGGACAGGGCCTTGGCGCTCCGGTCACGACTGATCCGTTCAATGCTCGCTTCAACGCAGACAAAACTTTCATTGGTGTAGACCACCCGGCTGGTAAAATGCAGCTTGTCACCCAGTCTGACCGGATGGAAGAAGTTGATCCGGTTCACCGCAGCAATTATGGAGCGATCCGGCGCCACCAGTTCAGCACAGATGCCCGACAGTTCATACGCCCGGCGGATCAGATAGCCGCCAAATATCCGTTGTGGCACATATTCCTGCTCCGGGTACATCCGCTCCCAGGCATCAGCCACCAGTCGACCGACAAACGTGCCGGTAAATCCAGACTCTTCCTGTGCCCGATGTAACCGGTCCAGCATTTCATACTCGGCATGGCTCGGTGGTTCCAATAAAGAAGCCTGCTGTTGCTTATACTCTGCTCGACCTGCCACGACCTTGGCGGCCCGTTGCTGCTCCTGCTCGCTCAGGTATTCTAATGGTGGCAGGGGGATACTCTCCCCGGCCCCATCCCCCCCCCTGGCAACCATGGTGAAGTAGCAGGATGCGATATGCACCACTGAATCACCGGTGTGCTCCAAACGAATGCCGATCTCCAGGGAGGAGCGGCCAACTTGATTGATTCGGGCATGCATGATGATATCACGGGTGACATCCACCACATGCCGCACCATGATGTTGTCAATGGCGGCGGTGACGACCCGCGCTTCCGGGTAAAACCGCTGCACATAGCCAAGGGCAGTCTGCTCGGCCAGGATATCCAGCTCCTCCAGCAATAGACCGAAGCGGAAATTGCCGGGGATCTCCTCATCAATGATCATGAACCGGCGCCGCAGCGTCAGATCACTCCCCAACCGCAGGGTATGGGTAATAGATGTATCAATCGGGGTGGTCACGTATGCACTCCAGAATTTATCCAGAATTTAACCTATAAACGGCATTTAGCCGCAGATAAAGGCGGATAACTACGGATCAAATCAATCTTTTTCAGAAAAAAAGCTTCACTTTCAGGGTTAGATCCAATTTGGTTTGCATATCTTTGCTTTATCTGCGTTTATCTGCGTGCATCTGCGGTTAAATGCTTTTTTCAGGTTTAATGAATAAAGACAATGTTCATAGTGTACAACATGCTCAAGGTTCGTAAAGTACCGCATAAAATCAATTCATGTTCCGGTCGTTACTACATGTTGCGGCGATATTTACCACCAACTTCGTACAACGCCCGCGAAATCTGGCCCAGGGACGCGACCTTCGTGGTTTCCATCAGCTCGGCAAAAATGTTATCGCCGGCGATGGCCACGTCCTGTAACCGCTGCAGGGCCAGCGGTGCCGCAGCACGGTGTCGCTCTTGAAAGTTCAGCAGATTGGTAATCTGCTGAACTTTTTCTTCTTTCGTTGCCCGCGCCAGTTCGCCTAATACCTGGTACCCCTCTTCCCCAGCGCGCGGGTTGAGGAAGCAGTTGACGCCGATGATCGGCAATTCGCCGGAATGTTTCTTGTGCTCATAAAGCATCGACTCATCCTGGATCTTGGAGCGCTGATACTGGGTTTCCATGGCACCCAGCACCCCGCCCCGTTGGTCAATCCGCTCAAACTCACCCATCACCGCTTCTTCCACCAGGTCGGTCAACTCCTCGATGATGAATGATCCCTGGACGGGATTCTCGTTCTTGGCCAGACCAAACTCGCGGGTGATAATCATCTGGATCGCCATGGCCCGCCGTACAGACTCTTCCGTCGGGGTGGTGACCGCCTCGTCATAGGCATTGGTATGCAGCGAGTTGCAGTTGTCATAAATGGCCATCAACGCCTGCAGAGTGGTGCGGATGTCGTTAAAGTCCATTTCCTGGGCATGGAGTGAACGGCCGCTGGTCTGGATATGGTATTTCAGCTTCTGGCTCCGCTCTTTGGCCCCGTATTTCTCCCGCATGACCACCGCCCAGATGCGGCGGGCCACCCGGCCGATGACCGTGTACTCCGGATCGAGGCCATTGCTGAAGAAGTACGACAGGTTCGGGGCAAAGTCGTCGATATGCATGCCACGGGAGAGATAATACTCCACATAGGTAAAGCCGTTTGAGAGCGTAAATGCCAGCTGGCTGATCGGATTGGCGCCGGCTTCGGCAATATGATAACCGCTGATGGAGACCGAATAATAGTTCCGGATCTGCTGCTCGATGAAGTACTGCTGAATATCCCCCATCATCTTCAGGGCGAATTCGGTAGAGAAAATGCAGGTATTCTGCCCCTGATCTTCCTTGAGAATGTCGGCCTGCACCGTGCCCCGCACGGTCTGCATGGTGCAGCTTTTGATCTCGGCATACTCGGCAACTGCCGGTGCCCGGCCATTCTTTTCCCGGAACAGTGCCACCTGCTGCTCGATAGCGGCATTGAAAAAGAAGGCCAGCATCATCGGCGCCGGGCCATTGATGGTGATGGAGACGCTGGTATTGGGGGCGCAGAGGTCAAAACCGGCATAGAGTTTCTGCATGTCTTCGACGGTACAGATGGAGACGCCGCTTTCACCCACCTTGCCATAGACATCAGGCGGAAAGTCCGGGTCCTCGCCGTAGAGGGTAACACTGTCAAAGGCCGTGGATAAACGCTTGGCATCGTCATCTTTGCAGAGATAGTGGAAGCGGCGGTTGGTCCGCTCCGGTGTCCCCTCGCCGGCAAACTGGCGCTTAGGGTCCTCTTCCGCCCGCTTGAACGGGAATACCCCGGCAGTAAAGGGGAAAAGACCCGGCGCGTTTTCGGTCATCGCCCAGCGCAGGATTTCACCCCAGTCGGCAAAGTCAGGCAGGCAGACCTTAGGGATACGGGTACCCGACAGGGTGGTGGTATACAGGTCGCTGCGCATCTCTTTATCCCGTACTTTGGTCACCAGCTGGTCTTGGCGATAGGACGCCTTGAGCCCGGGCCAATCCGCCAGAATCCGTTTCGGCTCCTCCAGTAAGCGGGCTTCATGCAGGACAATCTGCCGGCTCAACTCATCAGCGGCTGGATTTTCACCGACAATCTCCTTGGCCCCCTGAAGTTGAAACAGGCGACGGGCAATACCCACCTGCTCGGTTACCCGCTTGCGGTACCCTCGCACCGCCAGGACAATCTCGCCCAGATAATGAATCCGGTCCGGTGGGATGATATATTTTTTCAGGCTCTCGGTTTCACTGATGATCAGTTGCGACTGCAACGCCAGTCCCATCTTTTGATTCAAGATGCCGATCAGGGCCCGATACAGCACATTGGTGCCGGGATCATTGAACTGGGCGGCAATCGTCCCGAATACCGGCAACTCCTCATCCGCCACCTCAAACAGGTTACGGTTGCGGCGATACTGCTTGCGGACATTACGCAGCGCATCTTCAGACCCTTTACGTTCAAACTTGTTCAGGGCCACCAGATCAGCGAAATCCAGCATGTCGATCTTTTCCAGCTGGGTCGGCGCCCCAAACTCGCAGGTCATGACATACAGGGAGACATTGGCAATATCCACCACCCGGGCATCCCCCTGGCCAATGCCGCTGGTTTCCACAATAATCAGATCAAACCCGGCAGCCTTCACCACATCAATGGCGTCATGAATCGCCGCGGATAGTTCCGAATGGGAATCCCGCGTGGCCAACGAGCGCATGTAGACCTTGTTGGTGTTAATGGCATTCATCCTGATCCGGTCACCCAGCAGGGCGCCACCGGTACGCTGCCGCGACGGATCAACCGCCAGAACGGCAACACTATTATCCGGGAAATCCCGCAGGTAGCGGCGGATCAACTCATCGGTCAGTGAGCTCTTGCCGGCACCACCAGTCCCGGTAATGCCGATCACCGGCACCGGTCGGATCTGAGCGCGAATGGTCTCCCGCAGTGCGCCATAACCGCTGGTATGATCATGCACCGCCTGCTCCGCCAGAGTGATCAAAGTATTGACGGCGCGGATATCCTGGTGCTGCAGCTTGGCGATTTCTTCGGCAATATTCCGCTCCGGGGCAAAGTCGCATTCCTGCAGCATCAGGTTGACCATCCCCTGCAAGCCCATGCGCCGACCATCTTCCGGGGAGAATATTTTGACTATGCCGTACGCTTCCAGTTCGCTGATTTCATCCGGAATAATAACCCCGCCGCCGCCGCCAAAAATCTTTACCTGCTCGGCGCCCCGTTCCCGCAACGAATCCTTGATATATTTAAAGAACTCGAGATGGCCACCCTGATAACAGGAAACCGCGATCCCCTGGGCATCTTCCTGGACGGCAGCGGTGACAATTTCCTCAACCGAGCGGTTGTGGCCCAGATGGATCACTTCGGCCCCTGAAGACTGGAGAATGCGGCGAATGATATTGGTTGAGGCGTCGTGGCCATCAAAAAGACTGGTGGCGGTAACGAAACGCACTTTGTTGGTGGTTTTATATGGCTGGACAGCGACTGTGTGCATGCAGGTTCTCCGTTCATTGGTCTTGTAGGGGCGATCCTCGTGATCGCCCGTTCACTAGGCGAATACAAGATTCGCCCCTACAACGGCAATGTTATTCCAGGGTAAATTCCCAGGCGCACCAGAATTGTTCAGGATGCGCGTCCGGGGGGCAGGCAATACAGCGGGTAGCGATGCGCGGATCAATGGTCCGGGCAAATTCTGCGTACTCAACAACGCCAACATCCTTGCAGGGGAAATCGGGTAGCCCCTTACGTTTACGGGCCGACTGCACCCGGCAATCAAGCATCCGGAAGACCACCCTCTTTTCTGTTTGTTCGATCACATCCTGTAGATTCAAGCGGGCGTACAGGCGATGTTTCAGGCATTCCACCAGGGCTGGAATACCACCGCCCGGTTGCATTCCCAGACGCTCCATGATCCGCTTGGCTTCGATGACGGTGAAAGAGCGCCAGGCGTCAATGTCCGCAGCAATAGCCACCTCTATGCCGTAGCGCTGCTCGACCGCCTGAAACCAGAGACCATCGTGGGCCAGCCAGTTTTTGGCGTCATCAACAATAATCCGGATCAATTCTTCCTTACTCAGGGTATTAAGCAGCGTAATGCCTTCAGCGCTATCCATGGTCGATTGAACAGAGTATCGTTGTAGTTCATTTTCACTCATCACATCCCTCCAGCATCTTACGATTACGTTCATTGCCAGCTTAAGTTCAATAAAACCCCCGTGCCGAAGCACGGGGGCAAGTTCAGTTATTTCTTAATGATCAGAAGCTTTGGCGATGCCCAGACCCGTGATCTGCCGCACTTCAATCTCGTCGAACATCTCTTCTGCCCGTCGGTCACGGAACAACAGTGTGCCGAAAATGGCCGCCAGCAGACCGATCGGTACTGAGACAATACCCGGGTTCTTCAGGGGGAAGATTGCTGCCTTGAGACCGACCATGGAAGTACCGCCGTCGTTCTTCTTGAAATCGCCCCGGGCCTTGTCCAACGCCTTGAGGTCCTTTTCCGCCAGCACTGCCCCCTCAGCCTGCTTTTTCTTAGGGTAGTAACAACTTTTTTGGCATCATCAGCAATTTTTTGCGGATAGGTCATAACCGGCGAGATCACCACCAGGGACAGGGCAGTGATGGTACCGACCAACAGCGCGGAAATACAACCAGCCGTGTTAAACCGTTTCCAGAAAAGTGACAGCATGATTGCCGGGAAATTGCCGGAAGCAGCCACAGCAAAGGCCAAGGCAACCAGGGCAACAACGTTTTCCTTTTCGGCGGCTAATCCCATGACAATGGCAGCGATACCAACGAACAGCGACGTGATACGAGCAACCCGGACCTGGGTCTCTTGATCTGCCTTACCATCCTTGATAATATTCACGTAGACGTCATGGGCGATGGCCGCAGAGGCAGCCAATACCAGGCCGGACACAACGGCGAGGATTGTGGCAAAAGCAACGGCACAGATGAAGGCCAAGAAAATATCGCCACCCAATGTTCCTGCACCACCGCCCATCAATTGCGCCAGGAGCAACGTTGCCATGTTACCACCCTTGTCAACCGAACTGATCAGTTGCGGGGAGAGATAAAGCGCAGCGCCAAAGCCAATCAGATTGATAAGGAAGAAGAAGCTGCCGTTAATAAAGAGGGCGATGACGATGGACTTACGGGCTTCCTTGGCACTCGGCACCGTGAAGAAGCGCATCAGGATATGGGGCAAGCCAGCAGCACCAAGTGCCCAGGCAATACCAAGAGAGATCTGGTCAAGGGGATTTTTGAGAAACAGACCCGGCTCCATGAATCGTTGGCCATAATCAAAGCCCGGTTTGGGCAGGGCATCTTTCAACACATTGATCCGAATGTGATCCTGAATCAGTTGATTACTAACGATGTCGTTAAAAAAACCGATCGGGTTCATCCCGGCTTTCAACATGACGAGCAAGGCCAACAACACCGTACCGGTCATCAACAGGCCGGCCTTGATGATCTGTACCCAGGTAGTTGCTTTCATGCCGCCGAACACGACATAGGCAACCATCAGCACGCCGACACCAACAACTGAAACTTTGTAGGGGATGTCGAGCAATACCTGCATCAACTTCCCGGCACCAACCATCTGGGCAATCAAATAAAAGAGTGAAACAGTGACCGTTGAAAGCGCCGCCATTGCCCGGACCGGCTTGGGCGAAGCCCTGAAGGAAAGGATGTCACCCAGGGTGTATTTACCGGCATTACGGCACGGTTCAGCAATAACCAGCAGAATGGCAATAAACGAAAACATCGGCCCGACTGCATACATGAAGCCGTCAATACCATAGAGTGAGATGAGTCCTGACATGCCAAGAAATGAAGCGGCCGACATGTAGTCACCGGCGATGGCCCAGCCATTCTGCAAGCCAGTAATCCCTCCGCCAGCAGTATAAAAATCAGCTGCCGAGGTCGTTTGCTTGGCGGCCCAGATCACGACACCCAAGGTTACGGCAATGATAGCCAGAAACATGCCGATGGTGATGGCCCGGTTTGGCTTCATCTTGTTTTGCACTGGGGCAACTGGTGCCGGAACTGCGGCCGACTGTGCCGATTGGCCAACTGGGGAAGCAGCTGTAGCCCCAACTTGAGACGGCGGGGCAACAACACTACTGCCAGCCGACGGCGACTTCACCGGTTCAACCGCCAAAACTGCGGTTGCCAGACAGCACGATAGGAGCATTCCTGAAAGCAGCTTTATAAACATGGCATCCCCCTATTCAATTTCTCTGACGAGTTCGTCAGTCAAGCGATCAAAAACGTTATTAGCCACCTTGGTATAAAGAATCGCCACAAAGAAGGCCACGAGAAACTGGGAGAGAATAAAAATGTAACCAAAATTTATGGCGCCCAGCAGCTTGATCTTGAACAGTTGGGGGAAGTAACCAGACAAGACCGGTAACGAAAAATAGTAGACTGATGCTGCGAACCACCATCCGAACAGGAACACCCTCTTCTTCCGTTTAAGCTCCAAATACTTTGGGTTTTGCGCAATAGCACTCCAATCATACTTTTTTTCAGCCATGACCCTGTCCTCCTTTCGTGAATATTCCTGAGATCAATACCCGACGTGCATATTTGCTGCACGGTACGCCACGTATCCACTAAATAAACAATGTTATTTCTGCAACTGCCAAACTTGTAAAGCGCGGGAAATATACTGCCAACAACAACCCTTAGAACTGCTTTTAACGTCAACATCAACTACATAACCACGCTATTTATCCTTTACTGACCGGAGTATCAACGCTTTGGCAAACAGTACACCATCGTTTACGTTCATGTCAACCATTTATAAAACATTATTTTCAGTTTGCGGGTTAAATATGAAATCAACACCATAACCGGCATCAAGGGGACAAAAGGCCGAAAAGAATTGACACGATCATTAATCGGAATTAAAATTCATCATATTTGACGTAAAGGGAAACCAATGAACCAGACAGAAACTGAGGAAATTACCGCGATCGGGGATTTGGCCATTGCGCTTGGACTGACGACCAGAACTTTGCGGTACTGGGAGGAAGTGGGAATTATTGAATCCGTGCAACGGGCTGATGGTGCGACACGCGGCTATACGCCTTATACCGTCCGAAGGATTAGATTCATCATAAGATTGAAGGAATTGGGGCTGACCATCAAGGAAATGCAGGATTTATATCTGGCTTACGGTGAGGCCAAGGCAACCGACCGCATGATTCCGCGACTGGTGGAGATTTTGGACGACCATATTCATTTAATCGATGACAAAATGGCTAAACTGGCCTCATTACGGAAAGAAATTGTCGATTATCGCCAAAGAATTCAGATCAAATTCACCAACAGTACTGAAGCAAATATCGACAACTAAATATTCAAAAACAGCTCAGTGAATCGGCAGCCGTTGTATCGGCACCCTGCTTTTGGCACGTCACTTATTCCCTCAACATATAATCAGTTTTTTCATACGCAAGCAATCCAGCCACTAATAATCAGATATTATCCGTTAAATCCGTATGTTCCGTGTTCCATTGCCGTTCTCAGTTACATCTTCATATCGTCCATCTTCAGCGAATCCTTCTTGGTGAAGTGGTGCCGATTTTTGAGACTGGTGTATAAGCAATGAACCGACCTATTTTGAGAGGAGAGGTTCAATGCCACAACATCGCACACGTCACAGCGCCGAATTTAAGGCCAAGGTAGCCTTGGCTGCTCTATCGGAGTCAAAGACTCTGGCAGAGATTTCAAGCGAGTATCAGGTTCACTCAACCCAGATCACCCGCTGGAAGCAGGAATTGATTGAGAGCGCCTCTGACCTCTTTGGCAAGGGCAAAAAGAAAGAGGTCAACCATGATGCCGAAGTGGCCGAGCTCCACCGCCTGATCGGCAAGCTCAAGGTTGAGAATGATTTTTTGTCACATCTGCCCGGACTGAACTTGACCGGGCGCAGAAACAACAGGTGATTGCCACCGGCCATCCTGAAGTTTCTGTCGAACGTCGCTGCCAGCTTGTGGGGTTGCCGAAGGCCAGCTATTACCGTGGCCCTGCCTCAGGCTTGCGGCAAGGCGACCTTGAGCTGATGCGCCGGATCGATGAACTCTATCTGGAACATCCGTGGATGGGGAGCAGAACTCTATCCACACTGCTGACATCCACTTCACCCAGCTCAGTTAAGTTCAGCTCCGACAATGGCCTCCAGTTGGGCCAGTTTCATCTGATGATCCGCCTTCATTTCGAACAATTGACGTTCAAAAGCAAACAGGCTATTACGACTCTCCAGCACGTTGAGGAAATCGGTTTTCCCCACCCGGTAACTGATCGTCGCCGCCTCCAGCGCCTGCTCTGCCTGGGGAATGATGCCGGTGCGGTAGAGATCAACCAGCTGCCGCAAGCGCTCTAATTGGGCCACAAGCGCCGCACTGGTGGCATCAATCGCAGCGGTCAAGGCGTCAATCTCGGACGCTGCCATGGCCGTTTCAGCTGACGCTTCCGCCCGCATGGCCGCCCGGCGCTCTTGCTGCAGCGGCAGGTTGAACGTGACCCCCAGGCTATACATATTGTAACCGGGGTCTTTTACCATTTCGGTATCAATGGCATTCCGCTGCATATATTCAAACGCTACCGTAAAATCAGGGTAATTCTCCTTGTCGGCCAGTTGTCGATTGACCCACCCCTTTTGCGCCAAGGATCGTTGCGCCTGCAATTGTGGCCGGTTTTCAAAGGCCACGGCCGTGAGTTGTTCCTGACTTATCAGCAGCGGTTGGAGAGTAAAATCCGGGATGGCACCCACTGGCGTAGACGCAGCCCGATTCAGCAGCCCGTTCAGGGTTGCCGCCTGGCTTTTTCGCTGCTGTTGCAGCGTGATCTGCATTTCCAGCATTTTGGAGCGCTCAACTTCTGCCTTGAATATATCCTGCTGCACCCCTTGGCCAACCTCGTAGCGGGTACGGGCCAATACCACGATCTCCGCCATGAGCTGGATGTTTTTATCCACCACACCCACTGAATGGTCAGTGGTGTATAGTTGGTAATAGGTCTCTTTGACCATGCGCACCAGTTCGTTTTCCCGTTCCCTGCTCAGCCATTGATATGAATCAGCTTCGGCTGCTGCGGCCTTTTCCCGTAATGATCGTTTACCTGGAAACGGAAACGCCTGACTGATGCCGATGACCTTGGATGTTGCCGTATCCTGGTCAAAACTGAACGGATCGCGCACCAGACCGTTTTGGATTTTCAACATCAACATTGGATCTTCCAGTGCCCCGACTTGCTTGACCCGACTGGCAAACATCCGCTGTTTGGCCGCTGCCGCTTTCAATTCCGGGTTATGGGACCGAGCCTCCTGAATCAACGTCGCTAACGATACCGGCGCTAACAGTTCTGCAGCGTGAACAGAACCAACACCCGCTATAGCAAACAGGCAACTAACGAACATTTGAGAATTAACAATCCTGAACATTACCCCTCCTCCAATGGTCAAGACTTGAAGCATCCGTAGTCTTGATTTAATCATAGCGGCAAATTTCAATCAGTACAGCGCAAAACCCCTCAGTTCACAATGTTTCATCGTCGATAACGACCACGCACACAGTTGTTCACAAAAGCCAAAGAAAAAGGGGCGACCCTTGCGAGCCGCCCCTGTGATTTCCTGGCAAAGATCTCTTTAGCCAGCCATACCGAAGGCATCGTGCAGTACCCGCACTGCCAGCTCGGTATACTTGGCATCGATTATTACTGACACCTTGATTTCCGAAGTGGAGATCATCTGAATATTGATCCCTTCCTTGGCCAGGGTCTGGAACATTTTGGTGGCCACCCCAGCATGGCTGCGCATGCCAACGCCGACAATGGAGATCTTGCTGATATTCTCATCAGACAGGACTTCCTTGGCCTCGATCCCCTTGGCCGTATCCTTGGTAATAGTGAGGGCCTTCTTGAAATCGGCCTTGGTCACGGTGAAGGTAAAGTCAGTCATGCCTTCCTGACTGACGTTCTGTACGATCATATCCACTGAAATATTGGCATCGGAAAGCGCCGTCAGCAGCTTGGCCGCAATCCCCGGCTTGTCGGGAACCGACATGACGGCAATTTTGGCTTCATTCTTATCATAGGCGATGCCAGAGACGAGTACTGATTCCATATCCTTATCCTCCTTGGTAACCATGGTTCCCATATTGTCATTAAAACTGGAGCGGACGTGAATATCCACGTCATACTTCATGCCGAACTCGACCGAGCGGATCTGCAACACTTTGGCGCCAAGGCTGGCCAGTTCCAGCATCTCCTCATAGGAGATCTTGTCGATCTTCCGGGCATCGGTGCAGATGTTCGGGTCCGTTGTGTAGACGCCATCCACATCGGTATAGATTTCACAGACATCAGCCTTGAGCGCTGCTGCCATGGCCACTGCCGAGGTGTCGGAACCACCACGACCAAGGGTGGTGACATTGCCATCACTATCAATGCCCTGGAAACCGGCAACAATGACAATCGAGCCATCACGCAGATCGGCACGTACCTTATCATCCGGAATCTCTTCGATTCGCGCCTTACTGAAGGCACTGTCAGTGAGGATCGGCACCTGCCACCCCTGATAGGACTTCGCCTTGTAGCCCATGGCCTTCAGGCACATGGCGAGCAGGGAAATCGAGACGGTTTCGCCGGTTGCCACCATAACGTCATATTCACGCTGGTCCGGAAATTCACATACCTCATTGGACAGGGCAACCAGTTTATTGGTCTCTCCTGACATTGCCGAAACAACGACAATCATGTCATTGCCGGCATCATACGTTTTGGCTACCCGCTTGGCGACGTTCTTGATGCGCTCAACGCTGCCCATCGAGGTCCCGCCATATTTTTGGACCACCAGTGCCATTGACTTCCTCCTTGGTACAGATAGTAAACTGTTCGCGATACCTGCTGCAGATACAGGGCGTAATTATTAGCAAGAATTAGCGATTGGGTCAAAAGGTTTTTCGTTCCCAACCAACTGCTGCAATAATGTTTCAGATCTTTCCCCCGCGGCAGTAAAGCGAATTACCCGCTGCTCTTCACCGCCATAGCTGAAGGATATCTCCAGATGATCTGCCGGGCACTCATTGCCGAGCCGTTCTGCCCACTCCACCAGGCAAACACCATCCCCGTAAAAATACTCTTCAAAACCGAGTTCCACAATTTCTGCCGAGCCTGACAGGCGATACAGATCAAAATGATACAGCGGCAACCGACCGGGGTAAATATTCAGTACGGTGTAGGTTGGGCTGGTCACCCGATACTCTGCCGGCACGGCAAGGCCTTGGGCAACCCCTTGGGCAAAATGGGTCTTGCCCGCGCCAAGGTCACCATGCAGCGTGACAAAATCGCCCGACTGTAACAGTAGGCCAAGTCTGGCGCCCAATGTACGGGTTTCAGCGACCTGCTGGCTTATCACTTCCACCGACTGTCTAGCCCTTATTCAACATGGCCCGAATCAAGTCAATCCGGGCGACAATGCCAACCAGACGGCCACCATCAACCACCGGCAATGCCGGTGAACCTTTGGCGGAGAGCAGATCGGCTATCTCGTTAATGGGCGAAGTTGGTGATACGGTGGTCACCTCAGATACGTACAACTCACCAACTGTTTGACCAGTCATTTTTTTGAGCTCCTGGGCGAACTTTCGCTCGCTTTCCAGATAAAACACCCAATCAAACAGTGACACGACAGTCGGTACATGGACACTTTTATCCTGCTCAATCAGGTCGTTTTCCGAGACCATGCCAATCAAGGTGCCGGCGTCGTCAACAACCGGCACACTGCTGATGCGGTTACTGACGAACAGTTCAGCCAGTTCACGCACAGTGGTTTCCTTAGTTACGGTAATTACTTCAGTTGTCATGAGATCGGCAGCGGTTAGCATGGCCAACTCCTTTTCAGTTAAATTCTGCGAGATGTTTAAATGTATAGGGTAGTTCTTCCTGCACGTCGACCGCCGACATGCCCATTTCCCCTTTTTTTTGCGCGACCCGGTCTCCGGCGAGACCATGAACGAAAACACCCAGGCGACAGGCGATCCAAGGCGCGTATCCTTGCGCCAGCAGTGCCACGAGCAGACCGGTCAGCAGATCCCCCATGCCGCCAGTGGCCATCCCGGGATTGCCGCTGGTGTTAATGGCAATCTGCCCATCCGGTGCGGCAATAATGGTCCGTGCCCCCTTGAGAATCAGATAGACACCGTGGGTTTGGGCGAACCTGCCGGCCGCTCCGATGCGATCAGCCTCAATCTCTGCCACGGTAGTACCGGTCAATCGGGCCATCTCGCCAGAATGGGGCGTCAGGATAATAGTTTGGCTGGCTGCCGACTGTAATACCGTAACGTCAGTGGCAAGGGCATTGAGGGCGTCGGCATCAAGCACCAATGGTTGCTCGATCTGCTTTACCAGGGCGTGCACCAGGGCTACAGTCGACTCGTTTGCAGCAATACCGGGACCAATGGCGACGGCATTTTTCCCCTGCACCGCCGCGAGCAACATTGCCAGCGCCGAATCAGCGAAAAAACCATGCCCAAGATCAGCAATAGGTATTGTCATGGCCTCGGTGGTTTTAATCTCCATGATGGCATTGATACTTGCTGGCACCGCCACTGTTACCAAACCGGCCCCAGAGCGCACCGCACTATTGGCAGCCATGGCAGCGGCGCCTGATTTACCCAGCGATCCTGCAACCAACAGGCAGTGACCGAACTGCCCCTTGTGGCTGTTGCGACTACGTGGCTGTAACAACGGTACCATTGCCGCGAGATCAATCAAGTCAACACCCGGTGCTGCGGCAAGCACCTCTTCCGGGATACCGATATTCATCACCACCAGCCGACCACAGTGTTCCGCACCGGGTGACAACACCTGCCCCAACTTCGGCAGACCGAAAGTAATGGTCCGTTCTGCCCGCACCGCACAGCCAAGCACTGTTCCGGTTCCGGCGTGGACACCCGATGGGATATCAACCGCCAGAATCGGCCGGCCGGACCGATTCATCAAGTCAATCGCTGCTGCATGCAGACCGGTTACCTCTCGCTGCAGGCCAGTGCCAAAAATAGCGTCCACAATCACTGATGCTTCTTCCAGTCGCCAGGCTTGGCGCACCAACTCTTCGATGGTTGGACAGGCAAAAATCATTTCTTGCGGTAACCGCTCCAGATTTACGCGGGCTTCACCGGCAATTTCCGCCGGGAAACCAAGCAGCAGCACTTCAGTTTCCCACCCCTTTTCCCGCAATGTCCGGGCAATGACATAACCATCGCCACCATTATTGCCGAGGCCGGCTACTATCACGACTTTGAGTAGCGGTTCCATGCCGAATACGGCATCCAGATGCTCAGCACAATTGCGGCCGGCATGTTCCATCAGTTCGCTGCCGGGAATGCCAAATTCCTCGATGGTCCGGCGATCGATCTGCTGCATGGTCGCACCAGTCACCAGCTTCATAGAGACTCTCCACCTTTTTCAATCACCACCGTTGCCACGGCACAGCCCGCATCATGCGACAACGACAGAAATATTTTACCCAAACCGGCCGCAGTAAAAAGCTCGGCGGCCTTGCCCGTCAACAGTAAGTCTGGTCGGCCCAGTTCGTTATTCACCACTTCCATGTCCAGCCAGGAGATGCCATCCCGCAAACCGGTGCCAAGTGCCTTGAGAAATGATTCTTTGGCGGCAAAGCGGAGGGCATAATGTTGACCGGCCTTGGCTCGAGCCGCACAATATGCCCGCTCCCGTTCCGTAAAAAGCCTGGCGAACAGCGCTTCGTTCCGCTCCGTCACAAAGCGGTCAAAACGGGGAATGCCGACTATATCCGTACCTATGCCGTAGATCATATATTTCCTGCAACCTGTACCATGTGTGTAGACTTTCTGCCGGAGTTATACCAGTCAAGTCCTGAACTGTAAACCGCAGCTCCGCCCAGATACTGCAAGAGGCACGGTTAACCGTACCTCAATAGGCGAAACTAACAAGGGCACCGCTGCTTTATTCAGGCATACTTGATCAGATCAACCATATCCCGCACCGCCCGGTCCAGGCCGACCAATACGGCCTTGGAAATGATTGAATGGCCGATATTGAACTCTTCGATCCCGCCAACCGCTGCCACTTTTTTAATATTGGTGTAGTTCAGCCCATGCCCCGCATTGACCCCCATCTCCAGTTTGGCGGCCAGCTTGACGGCATTTTCGATCTTGATCAGTTCCTGTTCCTCAACCTGCCAATTCTTGGCTTCTGCAAAGGTACCGGTATGAATTTCCACATAGTCAGCGCCGACTTTATTGGCTGCCTTGATCTGGTCCGGATCAGGATCAATAAACAGACTCACCGGAATGCCGCCATCACGCAATCTACGAATGGCTTCCTTCAGCGATTCCTGATACATCCGCACATCAAGTCCGCCTTCGGTGGTCAGTTCCTGCCGTTTTTCCGGCACCAGGGTCACCATATTCGGCATGATCTGCAGCGCAATGCCAACCATTTCGTCCGTTGCCGCCATTTCCAGATTGAGCCGGGTCTTGATCGTCTGCCGGAGCAGCTTCAGATCCCGATCCTGAATATGCCGCCGGTCTTCCCGCAAATGAATGGTAATGCCGTCTGCCCCGGCCAACTCGGCAATAGCCGCTGCCGCCACCGGATCAGGCTCATGGCCACCCCGGGCCTGGCGAATGGTTGCCACATGATCAATATTAACGCCTAGTCGTGCCATGCAACTATTTACCCCCCAACTTCTTCTCTACTGCTTCAGCAATTTCCTTGGCCCAGCTGTTGATCTGGTACTTGTCCTGACCCTCCAGCATGATCCGCAACAGCGGCTCGGTGCCTGAGTAGCGAATCAGCAACCGCCCCTCTTCACCCAGCTTCTGTTCGACAGCATTGACCAGTTTGGCAACATCCGGCACCGTCATAATATCTTGTCGCTGCGAAACCCGCACATTGACCAACACCTGTGGCAACGGCACCATGATCTCCGCCAGTTCCGACAACGTCTGCTCCTTGCTGCGGATGACCGACAGCAGTTGCAACGCCGACAGCACGCCATCGCCCGTGGTAATATGATCCAGGAAGATCATATGCCCTGACTGCTCGCCGCCCAGGTTGTAGCCACCGCGGCGCATCTCCTCCACCACATAGCGGTCGCCAACTGCGGTCTTGATCACCTTACCGCCGGCCTTGCGCATGGCAATATCCAAACCCATGTTGCTCATGACCGTCGCCACCAGCGTATTGTTCTTTAGCCGACCCTGCCGGAGCATCTCTGCAGCACAGATGGCCATGATCTGATCGCCGTCCACCACGTTGCCAAACTCGTCACAGAAAATTACCCGGTCCGCATCACCATCCAGGGCAATACCCAGGTCAGCCTGATGCTCTTTAACCGCTTCGCACATAATCTCCGGATGCAGTGAACCGCAGCCGGCATTGATGTTGGTCCCGTTCGGCTTCACCCCGATGGTGATAACCTCGGCACCCAACTCTTCCAGCACCGCCGGCGCGACCTTATACGCGGCACCATTAGCACAGTCAAGGACGATCTTGATCCCCGAAAGATCCATGCCATTAGGAAACGTACTCTTGAGAAAAACCACATAGCGGCCGATGGCATCATCGATGCGATATGCTTTACCCACTTCGGTGGCAATGGGGCGGAGCGAATCGATCTTGCCAGATTCTACCAAATCCTCGATTTTTAGCTCCATTTCATCCGGAAGCTTAAAGCCATCTTTGAAGAAAAACTTGATGCCGTTATCCTGAAATTGATTGTGCGAAGCAGAAATTACCACCCCGGCGTCAGCCCGCATAGAAGAAGTGATATACGCGATACCCGGCGTCGGCAGCGGTCCAACCAGGAGCACATCAACCCCCATGGAACAGATGCCGGCCACCAGGGCGCTTTCCAGCATGTAGCCCGACAAGCGGGTATCCTTACCGATAACGATCCGGTGGCGTTTATGCCCATCTTTAAAGATATAAGCCGCTGCACGACCGAGTTGCATGGCCATTTCCGTGGTCATTGGGTGGACATTGGCCACCCCGCGCACGCCATCAGTCCCGAATAATTTTTTCATATCGTTACTCCTGCAAGAATTTTTCAGTGAGCATCTACATTTTTGGGGACTGCTCTACCCATAGTTGTAATCTTCCTGGAAACGTCCGAATGGCTTCCAGCCCAGGGTTCAAATCAATACCCTGGCCCAGATGGTCGAAAGCGACCACCCCACCCGTCACGCCGGAAAAATCCAACGCAATTACCAGCTGTTCCCGTCGTAACTGAAATAACAGCATCCGTGGCCCAATGATTGACACCTCAATCTCGGTCGGGACCGTCCCCCGCAGAGTCAACCCTGGCGCCAGATTCAGAATTTTCAGCGGCACCTTTATTTTTTCCGCGCTGTGGCGACCAGCAACTACCCCGCCCCAGAGCAGGAGCGCCAACACCAGTGCCGTCAGCTTGAGAAACAGCCGTTCACTGAACCATTGCGGCAGCGTCATGATAACCACCGGGTCTCAATCTGACGAAGTAGCTGTTTGCGCAGAGCGGCGCAATCAAGGTTGCGGACCAGCCGGCCATCTACCGCCATGGAGATACTGCCGGTCTCCTCTGACACCACCACCACAAAAGCATCCACCAGTTCCGTGATGCCAATGGCCGCCCGGTGTCGCGTCCCCAGTTCTTTGGCTACGTCGGGGCTGGTGGTCAACGGCAGGAAACAGCCCGCCTTGGTAATTTTGCCTTGCCGCAGAATGACCGCACCGTCATGAATCGGCGAATAGGGCAAGAAAATGGACGTTAACAATTCACTGGTCATTTTGGCGTCAATATCTGTTCCCACTGCCATGTACTGATCCAGTGGCATACTGCGCTCAATAACAATGAGTGCCCCGATTTGTCTCTTGGCCAGGGTATCAACTGCGGAGATGAATTCATCAACTAGTTGCGTAGCTTCTTCCGAAACAGGACCCAACTGCGGCTGACGCCTGACCACCGTATGCAGGACCCGGCGGATATCACTCTGAAAAACAATTACGGCAATGAGAATGATGGAACTGAACAGGTTATCGATGAGCCAAAAGAGGGTCTGTAAACGAAAGACTGCCGCGAAGAGATACAAACCGACCAGCAGGCAGATACCGTACAACAGGCGAATCACTGCCGCCCGTTTCAGCAGCAGCAGCCCCTGATAGAGCAAGATCGCCACAAGGAGCACGTCTATACTGAAAACAAGCCACTCCTGCATGCATTACCCCGAACGGTCAAATCATCACAAAAATTCCTGACCACCACTACTGCCCATTAAAACGGCGGTCATATCCAGCAGATCACGCATGGCTCGCACATCATGAACCCGGAAAATATCTGCGCCCTGCATCAGACCAAAGGCCATGGTTGCCGCCGTGCCATACAACCGATCATTCACGTCACGATGCAGAACCTGACCAATGAACCCCTTGCGTGACGTCCCGAGCAACAGCGGGTACCCCAGGTCGGTGAAGGAGTGCAATTCCTGTAACAAGCGAATATTTCCTGAAACATCCTTACCAAAACCGATACCGGGGTCAATCACCAGCGCTTCGGGTGCAATGCCTGCAGCACATGCCGCTTGGGTTCGATCGACTAAAAAACTGCGCACTTCAGCAACCAGGTCGCTATACGCAGTATTGGCCTGCATCTCATCAGGCCGCCCCCGGGTATGCATGATCACCACGCCAGCCCCAGTGGCAGCGGCCACCCCGATCATCTCCGGGTCAAAGGTCAAGCCACTAATGTCATTAATGATCTCAGCACCGGCAGCGATCGCGAGCTGCGCAACTTCGGCTTTAGTCGTATCGATGGAAAGCGGAACCGAAACAGCTGTGGCAAGACGCTCTATAACGTGAATAACCCGACGTATCTCTTCAGCGGCAGAAACCGGAACCGCTCCTGGGCGGGTACTCTCGCCGCCGATATCAATGATATCTGCCCCTTCTGCCACCATCTGTCGGGCATGTTCGACCGCCAGTACGGGATCAACAAAACAGTACCCATCCGAGAATGAATCCGGGGTTACGTTGAGAACCCCCATGATGCACGGCCGAATACCCAATTGCAACGAACGACGGGGCAGTTTCCAGTCATATACTATCGAGTTATTGCAACTCATTCCTCTTCAGCAGATTTTGGTGTTGTATTTACCGGTTGTTTGCCAGCATTGCGTATAATAACGTCAACCTCGACCCCGGACAGGTTTTCCTTTTCAATCAATTGATGGGAAATAGCGTGCAGAATCTCCAAATTCTCCTGCAGCATTTTGAGAACCTTGGCGTAACTATTTTCTACAATCTTGCGAATTTCACCGTCAATCTCCACGGCAGTAGCTTCACTATAATTCTTTTGTATGGCCATCTCCCGACCAAGGAAAATCTGCTCATCCTTTTTACCAAAAGAAACCGGACCAAGCTTTTCGCTCATCCCCCATTCACAGACCATCTTGCGAGCCAGATCGGTGGCCCGTTCGATGTCATTGCCGGCACCGGTCGTTTTGGAGTTAAAGATGATCTCCTCGGCAGCGCGACCACCCATCAATACAGCGATCCGGTCAAGCAACGACTCGGTATTATAGCTGTGCTTGTCCTCAGTCGGCAGCTGCATGGTAATACCGAGAGCGCGACCACGGGGAATGATGGAAACTTTATGGACAGGGTCGGCATTGGGCAACAGTTTGGCCACCAGGGTGTGACCCGCCTCGTGATAAGCGGTCTGTTTTTTCTCATCCTCAGAGATAACCAGGCTGCGCCGCTCAACCCCCATCAGTACCTTGTCCTTGGCGTCTTCAATATCCTTCATCTCCACGGAATTCTTGTCGCTGCGAGCAGCCAGCAGTGCTGCCTCATTGACCACATTTGCCAGATCCGCCCCGGAGAAACCAGGAGTACCTTTAGCTACCACTGCCAGATCAACGTCTGTAGAAAGCGGCGTTTTATTGGCATGCACCTTGAGGATTGCCTCACGCCCCTTCACATCTGGCCGTGATACCACGACCTGCCGATCGAAACGACCGGGACGAAGCAAGGCCGGATCAAGGACATCAGGACGGTTGGTGGCGGCAATGAGGATAACGCCCTCATTTGATTCAAAACCGTCCATTTCCACCAGCAACTGGTTCAGAGTCTGCTCACGCTCATCGTGACCACCACCCAGGCCAGCACCTCGATGACGACCCACCGCATCAATCTCATCAATGAAGATGATACAGGGAGCACTCTTTTTGCCCTGCAGGAAGAGATCGCGCACCCGACTGGCACCAACACCAACAAACATTTCCACGAAATCAGAACCGGAAATGGAAAAGAACGGCACCCCGGCTTCGCCGGCAACAGCCCGCGCCAGCAGGGTCTTGCCCGTACCCGGAGGTCCCATCAGCAGTACCCCTTTGGGAATACGGCCACCCAACTTGGTGAACTTTTTCGGGTCTTTAAGGAAGGCGATGATTTCTTCAAGTTCTTCCTTGGCTTCATCAACCCCGGCCACATCTTCAAAGGTGATCTTACCCTGGGTCTCGGTTAACAATTTAGCCCGGCTTTTCCCAAATGACATGGCTTTGCCGCCACCAGACTGCATCTGGCGCATAAAGAAGATCCAGACCCCCACCAGCAGGATGAGCGGAAACCAGGAAATAAAGATGGAAAACCAGGAGAATTTCTCTTCCTCGGCCCGGGCTGTTACGGCAATCTTTTTATCCAGCAGCTTTTGTGACAGCTGGGCATCACTCGGTTTATAGGTGCGGAACTCCTTGCCATCGGAAAACTTGCCAAAGACTTCATTGCCCTGAATGGTAACTGCCCCAATGCGACCAGCATCAATAGCGGTAATAAAGTCGGAAAAACTCAACTTATCCTGCGTCGGACGTGGCTTATTAAACAGGTTAAACAGCAGGATCATCATCAGGCTGATGACCAGCCACAAGGCAAGATTTTTATAAAATTGATTCAAGGAGTACCCCCCTAAGTGAAGTAAATGCTTATATCTACCATGAAGTGGCTAGCCTGGCAAGAAAGTCAGGCATTCACCGTTAATGCTGCTGCCACCCAGGCACCCTGGCAATGAGGATTTCCAACGCCATGGGCGATCCGGTGGCCACATAACCAGATGATTTGCCCGGCACTTTCCAGTAGTGGCACGCGCCGCCGTTCCGCACGCGGCACTTTGTGGTTGATGAAAAATTCCTTGATCTTCTGGTGTCTATCCATGCCCGAAGGCCTGAAGCGGTCGCCAGGGCGGAAATAACGCACCTGCCAGGGAAAAGGCGCAGCAGTCGGCTGAAAGTACATTGTCCCTGGGCCAAGATCTGCAGCCATATTAAGTCCGTTTCCCAAGGTCACTGTCAGGCTTCGTCCATCATCCAGAGCAAAGATCCCGGCGCCGGGGATAGTCACTGGAGGAAATTCTACCAACGGTACTGCTTTACGAATAATGAGTTCGGCATAGACCCGCTCGACAATAATATTACCTGGCAGATCAAGCCGCCGTGCCGGTGCCCCCACTCCCATGAGTTGCTCAATGCTCTGCAGATGGTTGAAACCAACCGAGCGGCTGGAACCGGCAATCTGGGCAATTGCCAACCGCACCAGACGACGCTGCAGGGCAAGCGGCAGGGACTGGAGTGCAGGTACGGGGAATCGTACCTGGCAATCGGTCCGTTGGGCAATCGCTGCGTAGTGCTCCTCAACTGCCATGACAAGTGCAGCATTGTCTTCGGCAAGAATATCGGCCGTAGTACACAGGAGACCGTAAATTGCCGGATTGTAGGTGGTCAGGAGTGGCAGTAATTCATGGCGGACCCGGTTACGGAGAAACGTTTGATCATCATTACTGGCGTCATCCCGCCAGGCCAACCCCTTTTGCCGCAAATAGTCCTCGATCTGCACCCGGCGTATCGTTAAAAACGGTCGGACAATCCTGCCTTCAGGTGACCTCCCCCGCATTGCACTGAGGCCGCCGGTCCCAGCGCCACGGATCAGGCGGAGCAGCACTGTTTCCGCTTGATCGTCTGCATGGTGAGCCACTGCTACTGCTTCGGCCCCCTGTTCCGCGCAGACGCTATAGAAAAAACGGTACCGGGCCTCTCGGCCTGCCTCTTCCAGCGATGTCCCGCTGCTGATCGCTAAAGACTTGACATCGACCGTTTGCTGCACAAATTGCACGTTATAGTACCGGGCACGTTCAGCAACAAAATTTGCATCAGCCGCTGCTGCATCACCACGCAGACCATGATGCAAATGAGCCACGATGAGAGTCAGTCCTGGTGGGCCAGCCGTTGCCAGCCAATCGAGGAGCGCTACCGAATCAGCACCACCTGAAACTGCTACCACCAGCTTTGTAACACCGAAAAAAAGCCGCTGTGTATCGGCAAATTCTTGCACCTGCTGCGGGAACGTTTGCTTCAATTGCCTCAAAACCACCTCATGCTCAAACTGTCAAAACAATTCATGTGTACCCCTGCTTTTCGTTCTAAGGTCGGGCCAACGGTAGCCTAGCAGCTTCCCATTCTTCAAGGGTTACATGACCAACCTTGCTGAATCCCAACTTGCGCAATTGACGAATTGCCGTGTAACTGCGACCGCCGGACAGACAATAGAGAATGATTGTCTTTTCACGATTGAGTTCAGTCGCCCGAGCACGAAATACTGACATCGGCAAATTTATCGCGCCTGGCAGGTGCTTTTCAGCAAATTCTTCTGGCTCTCTAACATCAACAACTTGCAGACTCTCTGCCTCCGTTTGCAGCAATTCCAGAAGCCGCTTGGCCGGTACGGTTATACCGGCATTCATTTTCTCGTACCCTGGCCCCGCATACACCCCGTAGCCACGTTCTTCCCACGCCGGCAAACCACCATGCAGCACCGATACGTTCGTGAAACCCTGCTGGACAGCCAACCTGGCTGCCTTGGCACTTTGGCCTCAACTGAATCCGTTACAGTAGAAAACCAACCGTTCAGTCTTTTTGAACGGCAATGACTGCGGATTTGTTTCCTGCGCCGCCGAAGTGACGTTTATCGCCTCCCGGATATGTGCTTCCTGAAACTCAGCCACACTGCGCGAATCAATGATCTGCACTGGCGATTCATGGCGATCAATCAAAGCTTTCAATTCAGTGGGACCGATCAGAGTGAACGGTTCTGCCGCGATTGTCCAGGATGGCAGCGTCAGGAGCAACAGAAACAAGCACAAAATGCCATTGACACAGGTACGTTTAACATCCATAGGAGGGCTCCCTCAATGCTTCGTGGTCGGTCAGAAAATATCTGTTGCAGTGCAAACAAATCAGCGGGATGCGCGGAAGGAAATATCGCCATACCATGCTTCAACCGACCCGCCGGTGTTGTCGGTGTCGGTCATAATACCCACTGCTTCCAAGTCGGGCGGCGGAGTGCCAAAATAACGGCGGTAATCATCAACATAATTGCGCTCTTCACTCCGCCACTTACCGCTTTCAGTGGCGCCAGATGCGACGGCGATATTGACCACGTTAGCGGTAAAGGGGCTCGGGCGAAATGATCCGGCTGGCATGACGCCAGACCAGACATAGCAGAGCGCCCGAGTTTGCCAGAAAAATCTACCAGGGAACACCAGATAGACCCGGGCCGCATAGTCATCACCCGACTTTTTATCCGGATTCTCACCAGCTACCGGTTGACTGATTTTCCATGACCAGCGAATAATTGGCTGTTTTGCGGCACTGATCCGCAGATTGCGCAGGAGATACCCGGACGCACTTTTGCTGCTTTGGGCTGCCAGGACGGTTTTCCCGTCATTGGGGACGAAAGAATAGATGGTTTTACCGTGAAACAGCTGTTCTTCCCAGCCGGACAGGGTGCCAGCGCTAAAACGTCCGACCACTTTCTCCTCAAAACCGGCAGCCATCCTTCTGTCCAGCAGCACGAAGAGACTGGTCAACAGACCAGCAACCATGCCGTAGCGCGTCAACTTTCCGGTAAAAAAATACGAGATCACAATCAACTACTTTCGATTCGGGAATACTACTTTCAAGCCATTACTGACGCGATGAATCTCGTGGGCCGTCACAACATCGCCCGAGGCATCAAAGACCAAGCGCAATTTCTGCGGGGCCATGCCGACCCGCACCATCCTGATACCAAAGCGATTAATAGCCACTGGTTTGTCAATGCGCGTGGTGCCCGCCGGTAAGTCAATGATCAGTTTGCCAGGCTTGCGTTGTGTCGCTACCAGATAGGGATCAAAGGTGCCAGAAATTTCAACCAGGACACCATCTTTCTCGATTTTGACCGCCAATATCTGCAGCGGCGCTTGTTGCACAGGGCGCACAGCAAACGGTGCCACAACTGGTACAGTAGCCGGAGATGCAACAATTGGCATGGAAACGGTAGCAACAGTAGCTGGAGGTTTAACCGCCGAAGATTGAGGTGCAATCACCACCGGGGGGGGCATAACAACAGGGGTCGAAGTTGTCGCAGACGACAAAGCCCCCAGTAGTAATGGTGATGAGGGAGGCAGCCTGACGACCTCCAGTTCCTTCGCCAGATCAGGGGTCATATTGAGCGGTACCCGGCTGTTATCGGGGACAACCGGCAGCAGCGGCTTCTTCTGCAGGGGCGGTAATTGGTTGACTACCGTTGCCGTTGGTGACGGCATTGGGGTTGCTGGGTACGCCGGCGGTGAAGGCGGGGCCAGCAACGGGGAAGCAGACGTCGGTGGGGTAAAGGCGACCAACAAGCGCCGCCCGCCATCATCAGTAACCACGCGCCCCACCATCTCACGACTGAGGTCGAAAATGACGCGGGTCATTTGCAGACCGTTGAGGTTTTTCTGTTGCAGCAAGACTCGCTTGACCGAAGGGGTATCCAGCTTGGTCAGATTACTCACCATGCCCGGCTCAACATGGTGCAAGTCGATAACATACCGCAGCACCTGCGGCATTTGATACGCTTCATAGGTCGTGGGCTGATCGATCTTGATATCAAACCGTGGTGATTCACCGCTTTCAAGCTGACGAATGCTCGTAATACTTGCCGCTGCATAACCGAACCCGGACAGGAACAGTGTAGCCAGCATTGCCAATCCAGCTACGGCGTGGCGCCAGCAGCCGGGCAGCATCATACGGCTCCAGAATGGGCGATGGCCCGATCCAACCGCCGCAGGGTCTCCTGCTGCCCCAGTACCACTACCACGTCGTAGATACTTGGCGCGGCTGTTTTACCAGACAAGGCAACGCGCGCCGGTTGGGCAATTTGCGGTAGTTTTATTCCGAGCTCGGCACACAAGGTCTTAAAGGTTTCGCCGACTGACTCCAGCGAAAAAATGGCCAGACCGGCCAAGTGATCACGTAATGCAGTCAGAAGCGGTGCTGTTACTGGGGTCAGAAATTGACCGGCCGCCGCTTCGTCATAGGCAAACTCCGGCTGATAATAGAACAGCGCGGCGTCAGCCATTTCCACCATGGTCCGCGCCCGCTCCTGCAGGGTTTTTACCACGGCAATGCCATCAGGCCCGGTAGTTGAATCGACGCCCCGTTCCTGAAGAAAAGGCTGCAGCAGACTGGCCAGGCGCGCGGGATCGCCGGTTTTAATGTAATGGGCATTCAGCCAGAGCAATTTGTCCGGATTAAAGACCCCGGCAGACTTGCCAACCGCTTCAATCGTAAACTTTTCGATAAGTTCTTCGCGACTGAAGATCTCCTCATCGCCGCAACTCCAGCCGAGCCGGACCAGATAATTGACCATTGCTTCGGGCAGAAACCCCATATCACGATAGGCCATGACACTGGTGGCCCCGTGCCGCTTGGACAACCTGGTTTTGTCAGCGCCGAGAATCATCGGCACATGGGCAAACTGCGGCACCGCACAACCAAGAGCCTCATACAGCAGGATCTGTCGCGGGGTGTTGTTCACGTGGTCATCACCACGGATGACCGTGGTCACAGCCATGGATGCGTCATCCACCACCACCACGAAATTGTAGGTTGGGGTACCATCGGTACGCTGGATGATCAGATCATCAAGTTCCTCATTGTTAAAAGATATGGGCCCCTTGACCAGGTCATTAAAGGCCGTCACCCCGGACTCAGGGGCCTTAAAGCGAATGACATAAGGGGCATCAGGTCGGTCAGCAACACCGTTGCGGCAGGTACCGTCATATTTAGGTTTCCGCCCCTCGGCCTGAGCAGACTCCCTTTTCGCTTCCAACTCCTCAGCGGTACAGTAGCATTTATAGGCCTTCCCTTCGACCAGCAGCCGTTCGGCATACTCCTGATACAACGGGAAATTATCTGACTGGTAAAACGGCCCCTCATCCCAATCAAGACCAAGCCATTGCATCCCCTGCAGAATCGCATCCACCGACTCTTGCGTCGAGCGGGCAACATCCGTATCTTCAATCCGCAGAATGAACAGACCCTGCTCTTTCTTGGCCAACAACCAGTTAAACAGCGCCGTCCGGGCACCACCTACATGCAGATACCCGGTCGGACTGGGTGCAAAGCGTAAGCGCATTTTTGCCATACAGCATCTCCTCTAAATTAAAGCGAAACTAACTGCTAATAATGGTTGTGGTTCTAATAATCGTATTTTTCGCCATCTTCAATAAGCGAAAAATCATCCAATTGCTCAGATTCGGGACCAGTCAAGCAGTATGAACCATCAACCCAACTGCCAAGATCAATTCCTTGACAGCGTTCTGAACAAAATGGGCGCCAGGGATTATCCTGCCAAGCAGCAGGCGTACGGCATATAGGGCAATTAACCGTTATCATCTAATTTACTTCTCCTTCAGTCCACGCAACACATTATCCACCTGTTCGAGAGTCGGACGGCGGCCCGGAGGCAGGGTCCGTCGTGCTTCTAGAAATAGCCGCTCAATTGCTTCAACCATTTTACCAATAGTGACCAGACAGTAAAAACTCCCCAACTGGGAACCAATGCTCGACAAGTCAGCCTGATTAGGAAAAACAATGACGCCAATAACCGGCATTTTCCAGCGACCGCGATTATTCAGTAACGTAAGGACACTCATACAGTAGTGGTTTATCTGGTGGTAGGGATTCAGCCCCCATGGACACTTCATTTCGCGCCGTTTGGGATTATGGTAATACCATTTAGAGTTTTCCGCATCGCCATCGGCAACAATCAGGCCGGGATAATTCTTTGCTTCAATTACGACAACCCCATCCTTGCTCACTACCAGACAATCAGTAAATTGACTGAAATTCTTGCGGATGCCGACGTTGAAATTCGGGATGATCAGCCATTCGTTGTTCAGCGCCGGCTGACTAGTGGCCAGCATTTCGTAGACCCGTTGTTCAAAGGGATTGGTAAAAAGCGGACGAAATGCCGTTTCCAGCTCCTTGCCCAACTCTGCTTTCTGCTGATTGGCAGCATGTTCAAACTCGTACAACTTGGTCTGCAACTGATCCATTTCCTGACGGGCCTTAGCCAATTCCTCCGCATTTCTCAGCCGTTGCAGGCGCGTAGCCTCTTCAAGCTCGGCGATTATTTCATCGGTGAAGGACTGCAACTCTGTGTCATTATGTTGCCGTGATTCAAGATCTCTGATCCGCGCAGCATAGGCAGCGAACTGCTCCATCGAATAGTCCTGCTGTTCAATCAGCAGTTGGTTCTTGTCCTCCATCTGCTTGAGATAACTGTCGGCCGTAGCCCGTAACTCCGCGTCCCGTTGTCGTGCCACTTGCTGCTGTAACCGGCGCTTACCCAGGAACAGTTCAAGTGATAAAGAAATCAGCCAGGCCCCAAAAAGGAAGATGGCAACTGTTTTCAGGTAGATGCGATGCGGACCGATGTCGCGAAACGGCTGCTTCAGCCAGCCGATGAAATCCTCCTCGAAATTGAGCGGGATATTGCTGATCAGATATAAGCGCCCTAAAATCTCTCGGCCAATGATGTTCCCATTTTCATCCACTTCCTGCACGAAGCGCCCGCGCATGTAGCGGTCCGGAACCAACGGCGCGGCACCCATCAAGATTGAATACGGATGCTGAGGCAAAGAAGCTTCTGCTGGATATTTCTTCCATGGCAACGATTGACTTGAGGTAAAAACAATTTTCTGCTCGGGGCACGCCTTGTCCTGCAGCATACAGTCGGTAATGACAAAGCCGAACAGACCAAATTGGGCATTCAATTCCTGTTGCAGGCTGATCAGATCCTGCACTTCCAGGTGGTACGAGAATTTCGTCGTCAGATCAGCGGCCAGCTGGGCAATATTCAGGGTGTGTAGCTTGATCACCGTGCGATTGAAATAGGCACTGTAGGTCTGCTTGTGTACCGGATAACTGGCGGCCAGGGCAAGAGCCATTATCGTGATAAAACGCAGAAATGCAAAGAAGAGCTTTTTTCGGTAGGAATAAATTTTTCTAAACAATAACGCCATGGTCTTCGATTTATACCGATTGCCCACCGGGCATGCAAGTCAAAATCAGCCGAGGTTGCACTTCTTTAATACTACCGAGGTACGTGCGAACCAATGAGCTGCTCCTGAAAGTGAAGTAAAAGGGTCAATACAACGACGGCACGAAACGGTTTAACGCATCAGCATAACCGTCGGCTACCCGGTAGAGCAGTCCGGGGAACAGTGCACCAAGCAGAATCCGTTGCTCAGTTTGCTCCGGTATGATCCGTTGCTGCTGCAAATAATTGCGCAAGGCATCACTGTCAATAATCCCGGTATCTGAACGGAACGCTTTGGCACGCTTGATGGTCGTAAACCCATCCCCACCATTGGCCACAAATGCATTAACGACGATGCGATGTACGGCGTCGCTGACCAGCGGCTGGTATGCGCCGGTAGCATCTAGCACCCTCAGCTGCTGCACCCGCAGACCTTTTGCTGCTGAGGGAATGACCGTACAGCGCAAGCCGGCCAGATAGGGCAATGCCGGAGGATATTGCTCGGGAAATTTGGTCAGGAGAAAATCTACCCCTTCTTCCAAAGCGGCATGCAACTCTGCCCCGGTCAGATCCAGCAGAACCAAGCTGTTATTGAATGGCATCAGTTCCAGAATATCGCCAACCGAAATATTTCCCTTTGGCAGATCTCGCCGGACCCCGCCATAATTGAGCAGTGCAACCTGGGCACGCGGCACTGCCGCCAGCATTGAATCGGCAACTATCGGTCCTGGCCCGCGGTTCAGCCCCCGGGTCAGGTCACTATCAGTCATAGCGACAATCTCCCGACGGAAGCCCAGCAATTGTTGCGCATAGGGGGCAATTTGCTCTTTTATCCCGGCATCTTCAGGGATAATGGCGACATGGTCCGTAGTGGTTATGCTTTTGATGAGCTGTTGCTGCAGTTCGCTGTTGGGCTGCACCAGCAAGTCATTCTGGCTGAATCGGTCGCCAATGAGCAGGGTCTGCTGCGCCGTGTAACGATCAACCAGACCGGTCGCTGAAAATGAAAGCTCCAGCCCCCCGAGGAGATACCCCCACTGCCAGGCCTGTACTACCAGCACTTGTTCCCCTGCCGGCGACACAACTTCCGTCGGATACGGCCCATCAGGCTCCAGCCCCAATCGGCGCAGATGGAACGGTTCCCCCAGCAATGAGTGGGTATGGCCACCGACAATCAGATCAATGCCGGCAACCGTTGCCGCCAGTTTTTTATCCGCCGCATAACCAAGATGGGATAGCACGATAATCTTGTTTATCCCTTGCCGCTGCAGTTCTTGAATCCTTGACCGGACTGCAGCTGCAGCATCACTAAATACCACTGCACCGACATCGCGGGTCGTTTGTGGCGTCGTTTCAGTCGTGACCCCGATAATAGCCACCTGCCCGTCGGGAAAAGATTTAATCACATATGGCGACACCCGACTGGCCAGGTCCGGCAGGCTGCTAAAATCGACATTGGCCGAGACCAGGGGAAAGCGGGCGCGTTCGACAAAATGGTGCATATAGTCAGCGCCGCGATCAAATTCATGGTTACCAAAGGTCATGGCATCCACGCCCAGCGCATTGAGCAGATCAAACTCAATGGTGCCGTTGAAGAGGGTAAAAAAAAGCGTCCCCTGCACCGCATCACCGGCATGCAGCAGCAGGTAGTTGGGTGATGCCCGGCGGGCAGCGTCAACCGCAGTCTTGATCCGGGCAAAACCGCCAACTTCAGTGGCGGTCTTAGTGCCATTGATGGTCAAGGAGATCGTGTCCGGCTCAAGATGGGAATGGGTATCATTCAAGTGACCGATGGCCAGAGTCAGCGGTTTTTGTGTCGGTCCGGCACACGCAGCTATCAGCGCGACGGAAACGATGGTGAGCATACACCGGGAGAACGACATCACTAACGGCACAGCCCCTCCTGAAATTGACGGCGAAGGTACCCTTACCAAACAGCGGCAACGCTACCAGACAAGCATGATAAATCCCTGGCCAACAGTATGCTGCAGTTCAGTACGGTCAATATACCCGTCGCGATTTCGATCCATATCGGCAAAAAAAGAATTGCGCAAAACGTCCCGATCGATCTCACCCTTTTCGTTGCGCTCCATCGTCCCGACCGGCAGGACAATATTCCCTTTGGGGTTAACCAGACCGGGCACTGCACGGGCACTCATGAACTCAGCACGGGAGATACGTCCGTCGCCATCGCTATCCAAGGTACGAAAAACGGCTTCGATCGAAAAATATGCGGCCACGCTCACCGGCAACTCATAAGTTCGTTCTGGTGACCCCACTGGATCACTCGGTCCGCGATAAGCGAGTCGGATGCGTGTTTCCCCACCCTGCACCGCCTTGAATACGGCGGTAAACCGCCCACCGGCGGTAATCGTTGCACCTTCCGGCAAATAACTAATTGTACCATCCGGCACCAAGGTTGGCGAACCATCGGCAATTATTTCCCACCGATGACCGGTTGAGGCATTCCCTGGCAGGACAATTTTCACCTGCATGCCCTTGTTGACCACCACCCGGTTACCTGTCGATTCGGCACCCACAAACAGCACCATTTCCTGGGCGAGTGCCCCACCAACGGCGATGATCAGCACGAACAGTGCAGAGATGATCCGCTGCAGTAAACATTGCATATATCCTCCCGTGCCAGACCACCAGGCCGAGCATCCATCAGAATTTAGTTCTTGGCACCCAGCTAATTCCTCAAAGATGCTGACACGCGGCAACTATTCAATAACTCTTACATCGGTGATGAAGTATTCAGTGTCACCAAAACAGGCCGAGGGTAAGCCCTTATGCTGTTCATACTGCAAGATTACTTTACGACCGAGCGAACTGTTTATCTTCTTTACCACGGCCTCGTCTCGGGACGAAAAGAGGAACTTTTCCGGCACGGCTCCCGGCACCGGTGTCATCTGCAACTCACCTTCCCAGGTTTTACAGACCCACCCTTTTTCCGAGAACTTCTGCACATACCCGGCGCGATCACCCTTGGAATAACTCCAGTGTAAAGCGATCCAGAGATACCCCAGACCCAGCGCTACGACGATGGCAATGCTTCCCAGACCCCAACCAATGACTTTTGCCTTCCCCATCATCTTCCCCCTTATCACGTCAAATCGTACTCACGATGCCAATACATGCAACACTGTAGCGGTCACCTGCCCTTCTTGCAAGATACAACGGATAGATCATTGCAATTACAGCAGTTTACACAGGCAGCTTAATGAGCCGGCGCATATCTTTGACTTACTCCTAACAGTAAGGTATGTCTTTAGCAAAAAACTCCCATGTTCAGGTGAGGCTTTTCAGAGGGAAATAGCATGCACAAAAAACAGCTGACGGTCATGGCAGGGGATATCGGCGGAACTTCGGCACGGTTGGCCTATTTTCGCGGCAACGACCACCATGCCGAAGTGTTGGCTGAGCAGTGGTTTCCCTGTCATCAGTATGGTAGCCTCACTGAAATCATCCACGATTTTCAGGCCCGCCATGCCATCACAATTGAGCGGGCATGCTTTGGAGTGGCTGGCAATGTGCAACAGCATGAAGTCCACGCCCCTAACCTGCCATGGGTAATTCGTGGCGATATGCTGGCACAGGCACTGAACCTGCCGCAGATCATCTTGATAAATGATCTCGTTGCCAATTTACTGGGCATCGCCACCCTCAATGCCAGCGACCTCCTGACCCTTAATCAGGGAACGCCAGCCACCCAAGGAACCATCGGGGTCATATCACCCGGCACCGGCATGGGTGAAGCAATCGCCTTCTGGAACGGCACGTGCCATCAACCGTTGCCTAGTGAAGCGGGGCATGCTGATTTTGCTCCCCGCAATGAACTGGAAGCAGAACTGTTGCTCTCATTGCGGAGCGAACATGGTCGAGTCAGTTATGAACGGGTTATTTCCGGGCCAGGATTGCAGGCCATCTACCGATTTCTGCGGGACAAAAAGCCGATACCTGAACACCCGGAAGTCCTGGCGGCAGTTGACTCGGGTAATCAACCGGCAACTATCGCTAAAATGGCACTCTCACGGGATTGTCCCCTCTGTGTCCAGGCATTGGACATATTTGTCTCCTGCTTCGGTGCCGAAGCCGGCAACCTGGCACTGCGCAGTCTGACCAGTGGCGGCATCTACCTGGGCGGCGGCATTGCCCCGAAAATTATCGATAAACTCAAGGATCCCACTTTTTTACTCGCCTTCCTGAACAAGGGACGACTCCGACCGCTGTTGGAATCCATCCCGGTCCACATTATCCTGAACGACCGTACAGCATTACAGGGGGCTGCCCGCAAAGCGTTTCAGCACGAATGATCCCCTACTGTCTGCAGATTTAATCGGCTGATACTGCTTGTCGAGATACTTTACACTGGTCTGACCAGCTGAAATAATCATCGTTTTTTCAGCGTGTTACCATTTGGCATATCTATTGCAAAGCATAAATCTTGTCATACTATTAATTGTTATGCAGCAGAGTGAGGGGTCCCATGGGGAAAAGCTATACACGTTACAGCAAATTTGTCTGGTGTCTGCTCATGCTTGCCACGGCCCAAATTTCCCAAGCACTCAATATTGCAGAAGAAATTAAGGAACCACTGGTCAATGACATCACATCGCTCTTCATGATGGGCTTCGCGGTTCTCGGCGCTTTTTGTCTCATGCACCAGATCAGGAAATAGCGCGAAACAATCACGGGTTCAACCGGAACAAACTTGGTTTCTGCCGTTACTTTTTGCTTTATAGAGCGCTTTATCGGCCGCTTTGATGGTTGCTTCTGCTAGCATACCTTCCCGTCTTTCAGCCACCCCGATACTTATTGTTACCTGCACGGTTTGCTGCCGCGGAACCGCCTTACGCAACGACTTTCCCAGCTGATTTTTCTTGGGCCGCTCGCCACCACGTATGTGCATGGGATAGGCCGCAACCGCCGCACAGATCTCCTCAAGCCATACCTGAACTTCCTTGATGCCGCTCTTGGGGAAAAGGATCGTAAACTCTTCACCACCATAGCGAAAGGTCTCCCCACCGCCGCCAACCGTGGCCAATTTTACGGCCACCATTTTCAGGACTTGATCACCGACATCATGCCCATAGGTGTCATTAAAACTTTTAAAATGGTCAATATCAGCCATGGCGACCGTGTAGTACCGACCAATACCCGCCAGTCGCTCATTCAAAGCCCGCCTTGATGGAATCCCGGTAAGTTCATCCCGAAACGCCATATTGTATGAATCCTGCAGTACCGCCAGGGAGATGATCAAGAGACTGGCCAAGAAGAACAGGGCCAAGACAAAAGGCGTAGTAAGCCAATTCCAGGCAACAAAAAACGCCACGAGGGTCCCGAGCATGCCAATATCAAAGGGGGTCTTGCGGATGCAAATCTTAATAACTACGGCAGAGAGTGTCAGCAGTGTTACCAGGAATGCCGGTTGTGATACGTGAAGCAGCTGTCTCACCGCAGACGGCAAATAACTGTCCATTAAAAAGGGCAGTACAGCGGTAAAGTTGTAACGGAAAACCCAGAAGACACAGACTGCTGCAACAGCAAATAACAGCGACCGCAGTTGGCCGGCGACGGAAAACAGATCCCGTTCCGGGAGATAGACCAACAGTGCCAGATTAAGCGGCACCACTAAGGCCACAGCCTGAAAAAGCGCCTGACGACCAAAACCGTCGAGACTGCCGGCCAGATAGTTTTGCGCCAGCCAGTAGGCGCTGACCAGGAAAAAGATACTCAAGAATGAGCGGCCACGATGAAAATGGAGGGACAGAAACAGCCCGGCACCGGCAGCCAGATACGGGCTGATCTGCACCAGTTCTTGCCGGGCAGGCGACTGCGTCGCCGCGTGCGGCAGAAATAATACAACTGCCAGCAGTACTAGTGCAGGCGTCCAGTACACCGTATATTTCTGCAGAGAGGCTTTTAACACGCTCGTAATCCAGGCCTTACGGTCGTAATGCTGTTACGGCAGCAGACGGTGATCCCTACAGACTCAACTCCGCATGACCATGATAGAATGCATCCCGCTCCTGTGACACATCCTCACTCGCCAGGTATTCATCGAAGCCCATCACTCGGTCAATTACGCCGCCAGGGGTAATCTCGATGATCCGGTTGGCAATGGTAGTAACAAATTCGTGGTCATGGGAAGCAAACAGGACGACCTCAGTATAGGCAATCAGCCCGTCGTTGAGGGCAGTAATCGACTCCAGATCCAGGTGATTGGTCGGCTCATCCATAACCAGGGCATTGGCACCGGTCAGCATCATCCGGGACAACATACAGCGAACCCGCTCACCACCGGAAAGCACGCCCGTTTTCTTCATTGCCTCTTCGCCGGAAAAAAGCATCCGTCCCAGGAAACCACGGGCAAAGGTCTCACCCTCGGTCGGTGGAGAGTACTGACCCAGCCACTCAATCAGGGTCAGATCTTTGGTAAAATAGCTGCTGTTCTCTTTCGGGAAATAGGCTGGGGTGATGGTTATCCCCCAGCGACAGGTGCCGGCATCAGGCTCAACCTCCCCCGCCAGGATCTGAAACAGGACCGTCCGCGCCAGGCTGTTGCCACCCACAAAGGCAATTTTATCCCCCTTGCGCACGACCAAATCAAAATTATCCAGCACCTTGGTCCCGTCAACTTCTTTGGTCAACCCGGTAATTTCCAGAATAATATCACCGCAGGGCCGCTCCGGCTTGAACATCACATGGGGGTATTTCCGCGACGACGTCGGCATGTCTTCCAAGGTCAGCTTGTCAAGTAACTTCTTCCGGGAGGTGGCTTGCTTAGCCTTGGAGGCATTAGAGCTGAAGCGCTGGATGAATTCCTTCAACTCCGTAGCCCGGTCAGACACCTTGCGGTTCTCATTCTGCCGCTGCTTCAAGTTCAATTGACTGGCGTGGTACCAGAAATCATAGTTCCCCACGTAAACCTGAATCCGGCCGAAATCAATATCAGCGGTATGGGTGCAGACCTGATTAAGAAAGTGCCGATCATGGGAGACCACAATGACCGTGTTGGGAAAACGGAACAGGAACTCTTCCAGCCAGGAGATGGACTTGAGATCCAGGTTATTGGTAGGTTCGTCGAGCAGCAGTACATCTGGCGTACCAAATAGCGCCTGGGCCAGCAGCACCCGCACCTTGTCGCCACCTTCCAGTTCTTTCATCCGTTTTTGCCGCAATTCTTCAGGGATACCAAGACCATTTAGCAGCACTGCCGCTTCCGATTCCACCTCATAGCCGTTCATTTCGGCAAAATCACTCTCCAACTCTGCTGACCTAACCCCGTCGGCTTCACTGAAATCGGCCTTGGCATACAGAGCTTCCCGCTCGCACATGATGTCATACAGCTTGCGATGCCCCATGATGACCGTGTTGAAAACCGTCTCCTCATCAAAAGCAAACTGATCCTGCCGCAGCACAGCCAGCCGTTCACGGTTGCCGAGGCTGATATCTCCCTTGTCCGGGCTGATCTCGCCAGCCAGGATCTTGAGAAAAGTGGATTTGCCGGCGCCGTTGGCACCGATCAGGCCATAGCAGTTACCGGGGGTAAATTTGATATTAACATCCTTAAACAGAACCCGCTTACCGTACGACAGTGATACATTCGATGCAGAAATCATGACTAATGAAACTCCCTTGCTGATAAAAATAAAAGGCACTTAGATTTCTCTAAGTGCCTGCTTTATTGGAGGCGACGGGCGGATTTGAACCGCCGAATAAAGCTTTTGCAGAGCTTTGCCTTACCACTTGGCGACGTCGCCGAAAATTGAATTTTTTATATAACCTAATTTGCCGCCCCATGTCAATGCTTTCATTTAGGACTACGTGACAAAAACACCCTTGACATTCAGACCAAAACTTATTATTAATAGCATCAACAAAGGGGAGTAGTTATCGGTCGGAGAAATGGCCGACCCGGATTCCGTCAAGACGGTCGAAAGACCCGGGACCGGGGCAGTTACACTGTCAACAAGACCTTTATCCAGGCAATAATGCCGGGGGTAAAGGTCTTTTTTATTACCCCCGGCGACAACCAGCTTCCCACAGAAGCTCGATGAATCGTCGGAGGTAGCAATGAACCGCATCAAAACCACCCTGCTCTTATCCCTGCTCACCGTACTCATGGTCATCATGGGCAGCGCCATTGGCGGCACGACCGGCATGGTCTTCGCCTTTATCATGGCCGTTGGCATGAACTTCTTTTCCTACTGGTATTCTGACAAGATCGTCCTGAAAATGTATGGCGCCCAGGAAATCGGCGAACAGGACCACCCGGCCTTCTATGGCATGGTTCGTCGCCTGGCCCAGCAGGCCAATCTTCCCATGCCGAAGGTCTATATCATCCCCGATGACTCGCCTAACGCCTTTGCCACCGGCAGAAATCCGGAACATGCGGCGGTTGCGGCAACTGCAGGTGTGTTGCGCATCCTGTCCCTGGAAGAGCTCGAAGGGGTCATGGCCCATGAACTGGCCCACGTACAAAACCGTGATATTCTTATTAGCACTATTGCCGCCACCTTTGCCGGCGCCATCTCCATGATCGGCAATATGCTTCAGTGGGGAGCCATGTTCGGTGCTGGTCGCAGTGACGACGAGGAAGGATCCAGTGGGTTTATCGGCTCATTGGTCATGGCGATCATTGCCCCCATTGCCGCCATGCTGATCCAGATGGCCGTCTCCCGCTCCCGCGAATACCTGGCGGACGAGAGCGGCGCCCGCATTTGCGGCCGCCCCCTGGCCCTGGCCAGCGCCCTGCACAAACTGCACAGCGCCTCCCAAATGCTGCCGATGCAGAAAGCCAGGCCGGCCACGGCCCATATGTTCATTGTTAATCCACTCACAGGCGGTAGCCTGCTGAAACTATTTTCTACTCATCCACCGATGGAAGAGCGGATTGCGCGACTTGAAGCGCTCGCCGGCAGGACATTGTAGGGGCACAGCTTGCCGTGCCCCGATCGGGCGGAGCAAGCGCCCTGCCCCTACAGATATATTGCAAGAAACGTAACTACTTACCGTACAAGGAGAACGCAGCATGGATTGGTTGACTGACCCGCAGGTTTGGATGGCATTGATAACACTGAGTGCGCTGGAGATCGTACTTGGCATCGACAACATTATTTTCATCTCCATCCAGGCCAGCAAACTTCCGATTGAGCAGCAGGAAAAGGCCCGATTGGTTGGACTCGGCCTGGCCATGTTCATTCGCATTGCCCTGCTTTTCTCCCTCACCTGGCTGATGGGTCTGACCGCGACGCTGTTTACCCTGCTGGGCAACGAGATTTCCGGTCGTGACCTGATTCTCATTTCGGGTGGTCTGTTTCTGCTCTGGAAAAGCACCATGGAGATCCACGAAAAACTGGAAGGGGAAGAAGAAATTTCTGCCTCCCGGGTCAGTGCCACCTTTGGGGCGGTAATTGTGCAGATCCTCCTGCTGGACATCGTTTTCTCTCTTGACTCCATCATCACCGCCCTGGGCATGGCCAGCCAGCTGGCAGTCATGGTTACCGCCGTCGTCATCTCAGTCGTTTTCATGATGCTCTTCTCAGGCAAAATCAGTGCCTTTGTTGAAAAGCACCCGACGATCAAGATGCTGGCTCTGAGCTTTCTGCTCCTGATTGGCGTGGCGCTGATCGGCGACGGTTTTGATATGCATATTCCCAAAGGTTATATCTATTTCGCCATGGCTTTCTCTGTGCTGGTTGAGATGCTCAACCTGCGTCTGCGCCGCAGTACCCCGGTCAAGCTCCATCAACCGCATCTGGAAAACTCAACCGAACAGTGATGGGCAGCAATCACCCCAAGCTCAGCTACAGTTAAAAACATAATTGGAGACCATAGGATGAAACGACACTTTCTCAAGATTTTTGCCATGCTGGCTGCCGTTGTTTTTTTAAGTATTACCGCCTTGGAGCTGACTGCTGAGGCCCGGGCCGGCGGTAGTCGTTCATCAGGCAGTCGGGGTGCGCGCAGCTATTCTCAGCCGGCCGGATCGAATGCACAACCGAGCCAGTCACGGCAACAGCTGGCGCCGGCACCAAGCCCTTTTCAGCAGCAGGCTGGTGGAGGGTTCATGCGGAGCATGGCTGGGGGCATGATGGGCGGAATGCTCGGCAGCATGCTGTTTAGTGGGGTTGCCGGAGCCGGTGGCGGTATGGGGAGCGGGATGGGTGGTGGTGGAGGTATTGGTCTGTTTGAAATCCTGTTGCTGGCTGGAGGAGGTTACCTGCTCTACCGCTTTATCAAGAAAAAAAGAGCCGCCAGCTCTTCCTCTCCTTACAACCGATGATGAATCTAAGTTCGCGACAAGGGGTACCGTATGTCTAGAAACAAGATAATTGCCATCCTGATCATCGGCTCGATATTTTTACCATTTTTGGCAGGCATCCTTACCTTTTACAGCGATTGGCTCTTTTTTAAGGAGACTGGTTTCTCATCCGTCTTCATCACGACCCTGTATGCTAAAGCCGGGTCCGGGCTGCTCTTTGGTGGCCTGCTGTTTATCTTTATTCAGGCAAACTTGTACATTGCCAACAAGTCCCGGTTCCCGCTTTCCGGCATCTTTATCGTGGGCAGTGGCAACCTGCGGATCAACCGGGATGACGCGACACGACTGGCGCAGCCGGTCAGCATGCTGGTCAGCGTAGTCCTGGCAATACTGGCCGGCAACTGGGGCACCATGCAGTGGCAGGAACTGCTGTTGTTCACCAATAAACTGACCGTCGGCATGGCTGATCCGATAATCGGCATGGACATCGGTTTCTATCTGTTCAGCCTGCCTTTACTGGAGATGTGTAAAGGTTTTTCCAGCTTCATCGTGCTGGCATCTACGGTCACGGCGGCAGCTGTCTATTATGTCCGTGGCGGCATCCTGCTGACCGAGCGTGGTGTTACCGTCGATATCAAGGTACGTCGCCATTTGGCGGTGCTGGTGGGAGTCTTTACCTGTCTCGTCGCCGCCGGTTTCTATCTTGACAGCTTCAGGCTGCTCTATTCCAGCAATGGCGCCTTTAATGGCGCCGGCTATGTGGATGTCAACTCCCGCTTGCTGACCTTCCGGGCACTGACATTCCTGACCCCGCTGGCCGGGATCATGCTGGCAACAGGGATCTGGAAAGGTACCTGGCGCATGGCGCTGCTGCCGCTGGGCGTCGTTGCTGCCCTCTACATAATCGGCATCCGGGTCTATCCTGGAGTTCTGCAGAAATTCAAGGTTGCTCCCAATGAACTGGCCCTTGAAACCCCCTATATCGAGAACAACCTTAAATTTACCCGATTCGGCTACGATCTGGACAAGATCGAAACCGTACCCTTTGATGTTGACACGAAACTCTCTGCCAATGACATCGCCAATAACGATGCCACCATCAAGAATATCCGGCTCTGGGACCATGCCCCGCTGCTCAAGACCTACAGTCAGCTGCAGCAGATCAGGACCTATTACAAGTTCTTTGATGTGGATAATGACCGTTATCTGGTGAACGGCCAGTATACCCAGGTCATGCTTTCACCGCGTGAGCTTTCTTACGCCGACCTCCCCAGCAAAAACTGGATCAATGAGCGGTTGATCTTTACCCACGGCAACGGCATTACCTTTGGTCCGGTCAGCCGGATCAGCAAAGAAGGGCTGCCGGAGTTTTTCGTCAAGGACATCCCCGCGGTCAGCCTGGCAGACATCAAGGTAACCCGTCCGGAAATATATTATGGTGAACTTTCCAACGACTATGTAATCGTCAAGACCAAGGTGCCGGAATTCAGCTATCCGACTGCCGCCGGCAATATCAACACCACCTATGCCGGCAAAGGCGGGGTGCCCATTGATTCTCTGCTGAAAAAGGCCCTGTTCGCGGCAAAATTCAAAACCGAAAAAATTCTTCTCTCTTCAGATATCACCACTGAGAGCCGCATCATCTACAACCGCAACATCAATGAGCGGGTCAAGGCAGTGGCCCCTTTCCTCCACTTCGATAGTGACCCCTACATGGTGGTGACCCAAAGCGGCGGGCTCAAATGGATTATTGACGCATACACCTTTTCGGATCGTCTCCCCTATTCCAAACCGCTCAAGGGCGGCATCAACTACATGCGGAACTCGGTCAAGGCGGTGGTGGATGCCTATGATGGCACCCTCAGCTTCTACATCAGCGACCCTAATGACATTCTGGTGAAGGTTTATGCCCAGATGTTCCCCGGCCTCCTCAAACCGCTATCTGCCATGCCGGAAGATCTTCGCCTGCATGTGCGCTACCCCCATCAGTTCCTCCAGGTGCAGGCAGCCATGTATGCCGCCTATCACATGACCGACCCCAAGGTTTTTTATAACAAGGAGAACCTCTGGCAGATCCCGGCCCTGGGCGAAAAGCCGATGGAGCCCTACTACACCATCATGAAACTGCCGGGGGAAAAGGTGGAAGAGTACATCCTGCTCCTGCCGTTCACCCCGTCCAAACGGGACAATCTGTCGGCCTGGCTCACGGCTCGCTGTGATGGGCCGAATTACGGCAAGATCCGCGCCTACACCTTCCCGCGGGATCGGCTAATCTACGGCCCGAAACAGATTGACGCCCGGATCAATCAGGACTCCTTCATCTCCCAGCAGCTGACCCTCTGGAGCCAGCGTGGCTCCGAAGTTATTCGCGGGAGCATGCTGGTTATTCCGATCGAAAAATCGCTGCTCTATGTCCAACCGCTTTTCCTGGCCGCAGACAAGGCTGGCCTGCCCGAGTTGAAACGGGTCATTGTCGCGTTTGGCGACGAGGTGGTCATGGAGGAGAATCTGGAACTGGCCCTGCAACGGATTTTTGGCGGGAAAAAACTGGCATCGACTCCGGCGGCAATGGCAGCAACAGCTACCAGTACTTCACCGGCTCAGCTGGCCAAAGAGGCCATGGCCATTTTCGAGAAGGCCACCAACCTGCAGCGCCAGGGGGACTGGACCGGCTATGGCGAAGAGTTGAAGAAACTGCGACAGGTGCTGCAACGGATCGCGCAGTAACCCCATACTATCCGGCAACGACCGGACAACAGACAGGAGAACCGCACAATGAAAAAAATGTTGATGGCTGTGACAGCACTAATTCTTGCCACTGTGACCCAGGTGCCGGCCGCAGAAGTAACCTGGACAAAGGAGATCAAACCGCTCTTTGACAAGAACTGCCTCGGCTGCCATGGCAAGGATTCGCCGGAACATGACGAATTCGCCAAGGACAAGAAGGGATTCACGGACAAGGGCATCGGCATGCGGATGGACACCTATATTCACCTGGTTACCTACGTGGGCTGGCCTTACACCGGTGCCTTGATTCGTCGTCTGGACGACGGCACCAGCCGGGAGGATAAAAAACCGGGGAACATGTATGAGCATCTGGGCGCCACCGATGCGGAACGGAAGACTAACCTCGCTATCTTCAAGTCCTGGGTCGGCAGCTGGAATGTGAAGCGCTGGAAAGACATTTCAAAGGATGAACTGAACAGCATCAAGGCGAAGTACTAACCACCCAAAAGGAGACTACCATCATGAAGTGCCCCGTCTGTCCAACCGTCAATCTGGTCATGTCTGACCGCCAGGGAATCGAAATCGACTACTGCCCTGAATGTCGCGGAGTCTGGCTCGACCGCGGTGAACTGGACAAGATCATCGAAAGATCCAGCGAACAGCTTGAATCGCGGCCGCAACAGCCTATTGCAGCCCCCCAGCAACCACAATATCAGCCACAGGGACAACCCTACATCCAGGGTCACGGCCATCAGCAGGGTCACGGTTATCAACAGGGTCATGGCCAAAAACCCTATCGCAAAAAGTCGCTTCTGGAAGAACTCTTCGACTAACGTTTGAACCTAAAAACGGCAGGCAATTAACGCAGAGGCGCAGAGACGCAGAGAAATCAAGAACTTATCCAAAATTTGATGCTCACCAAAAAGGCAAAGGCCATATTTTGCTTAAAGACCGTTTTTACTCTGCGTCTCTGCGTTTCAATTGCTTTTTCTAGGTTGAATTATCTCAACCGAAAAATTTCAGGGAGGAACCAATGCCATACTTCAAAAATCAACTCAACCGCGAACCGAAAAAGACCGTTAAACGCCGCTATGATGAGCATGTTCTGAAAAATGTCATTTCGCTGCGCATCAGCGATGAAGAGTTGGAAATGCTCGCTCGAATCAGCAAAAACAGCTCGAAAAGCGTTTCCGAGATCATGCGTGATGCGTTCAAATCCTGGCAGGCAAATAGCCGACGCCTCTGCCTGGATATGTAATGACGGCTAGTACTGTGATCATCAATATCGTCACCAGCCTTGCAATTACTGCAGCTGGCTTCTGGCTGGCCCACATTTCACAAACCAAACCGATAGTTATTCGGCAGGGATAGCGGATTACTTTGATCATGACTGCTTCGCTCACCAGATACCTTGCCAGCTTATTGCTGCTGCTGGCGGCCCTGCTGATCCCGCTTGATGCGCTGGCTCATGCGGTTGCGCCGCAATCATGCGTAGTACAGCCATGCTCAGTGCCAGACCTTGGAAATTTACCATGTCAGGGATCTCCGGCAGAGGATCATAAATCATCCAGTTATCCTGACGATCACCCCTGTTGCGATGAATGCGACAGTTTCAGCGATCTGACTCCCCCATCATCTCCCTTACTGGCTCGTTTGCCGGGCCAGGAAGGGTCGCTCATCGGCATGGCACACAGTGTCAACCTGCCCGAACTGCCTTTCACCATCTATGTCCCACCGCAAAACTGATCTCCAGCTACCTAGGAGCCTGTCGGTCTTAGGAGAAATCTACTGCAAATCCGTCTGAACGGATCATATCTTGCCGCTTTCTCGGTCAATAGAACAACTATTGACCTTCAAAATCGACAAAGTCTGCTCTCATCCAGCCGAATTTTCGCTACGATTTCCTAAGTCCGACAGACTACTGTACAGCAACAACCATAACTGGAAGGAGATCACACTATGCAGCGCTCTGAGAAACAGGGAGCACGGGCGATCCTCGACTTTTTCGCCTCGCTCCGTCTGACCATTTTTCTACTCCTGGCCCTATCGGTCACGAGCATTATCGGCACGGTTATACCCCAAGGGGAGATTCCGCCCGAGTACCTCCACTCCATCACCCAGAACAAACAGAAGCTCTATCAGGCTCTTGGTTTCTTCGACATGTACCACTCCTGGTGGTTTGTCGGACTCCTCAGTCTGTTCTCGGTCAACCTGATTGTCTGCTCACTCCGCCGCCTGCCACAGGTCTGGCAGCAGATCAACGAGCCCAGGACCATACTGGACCAATCGCTTGAACAAAGCCTGACCCACACAGCGACTATTCCCTTGGCTGAGGTTAATAACGCTAAAGAAAAACTCGCCGGTATCTTAAGGAAAACCGTTGCGGAACCAATCTGCAGCTCGGCAGACGGAGCCCAACACCTGTTTGCGCAACGAAATTCCTATGCCCGCTTATCAGTCTATGTCACCCACTTAAGCATCCTGATCATCTTTATCGGTGCTCTTATCGGATCAATATTCGGCTACAAGGGCTTTGTCACCATCCCTGAAGGAGAGCAGATCTCGTCCGTGCAGCTGCGTAATGGCAAAACCACCAATCTCGACTTTTCGGTCCGCTGCGAACAGTTTGGCGTCACCTACTACCCAAACGGAGCACCAAAGGAATTCAAAAGCATACTGACCGTGCTGGATCAAAACAATCAGCCAATAAATGGCTATAATAAGGTTCCAACCATTGTTAATGATCCGCTCATGTACGCCGGCATCACCTTCTATCAATCCAGCTACGGCAGCATCGGCGATCACATCTTTACCGTCAGTGATCTTGATGGGAAGTCAACCGAAGATATATCCATACCGGACAAGGGGATTGGGCGGCTGCCGGACGGCAGCACGCTCCAGGTGGTCGAATCAACCCCGGATGTATCCCAGTTCGTACCGGGAAAAAGCGGCCCGGCGGTTCAGGTGGTCATTCATCCGGCCAATGGCAGTCAGGAGCAAACATCGATTTTATATGCCAATCACCCGGAAGCAAACCTTGAGCATGCCCGCCACAGCGGCGGCCCGCTGATCAACTACCACCAAGGAGCCCAGAAAGTATATACCGGCCTGCAAGTAACCAAGGACCCGGGGGTCTGGACCGTCTGGACCGGCTGCATTCTGATGGTAATCGGTATTTACGGCGCTTTTCTGCTGTCGCATCGCCGCATCTGGATCCGAATTTCAGCGTCTGAAATTACCGTTGCCGGCCATGCCAGCAAAAACCCGGCAGCTTTTGCCCAGGAATTCGACCAGCTGGTCGCCACCATCAAAACCAGCCTTGCCAAGGAGGAATCTGCACCATGACCAGCTCACTGCTCTTTAATATCACCACCATGGCCTATCTGGTTTCCATGCTCTGCTTCTTCGTGCATCTGGCCTTCCGTAACAAGCAGGCAGGGGCGGCAGGCAGTTATATTGCTTATGGCGGCCTTCTGGTTCAGACCGTTGCCATTCTGCTACGCTGGAAAGAGTCCTATGATCTGGGCATGGGGCATGCACCTCTTTCCAACCTTTACGAATCGGTGGTGTTTTTTGCCTGGACTATTGTCCTCGTGTTTACCTTCATCGATCTCAAGTACCGCTACCGGGTCATCGGTGCCTTTGTCATCCCCTTTGCCCTGCTCGGCATGGCCTGGGGGCAGCTCAGCCTGGACAGCGGCATCCAACCGTTGGTGCCGGCGTTGCAGAGCAACTGGCTCACCTACCATGTCATCACCTGCTTTCTCGGGTACGCTGCGTTTGCCGTGGCCTGCGGGGTTTCCATCATGTACCTGATCAGCACGCGGGCCACTGGTGGCGACACCGCGGAGCGGGCCACGGGTGGCGACACCGCGGAGCGGGCCGGTATCCTTGCCATGTTCCCACCGGACCGGGTGCTTGATGACCTTAATTATCGCTCGATCATGATCGGGTTCCCCCTCCTGACCCTGGGGATCATCACCGGTGCCGCATGGGCCAACTATGCCTGGGGCACCTACTGGAGCTGGGACCCGAAAGAAACCTGGTCCCTGATTGTCTGGTTTGTCTACGCCGCCTTCCTGCACGCCAGGATCACGCGCGGATGGGCGGGACGCCGGGCAGCCTGGCTCTCAATTGTCGGTTTTGCTTCAACCATTTTCTGCTACCTGGGAGTGAATTTATTTCTTTCCGGATTACATAGCTATGGAGGGAACTGATGCTCGCCTATGCACTGGATAATCAATCAGGCACTGAACCGGCTGAACTGCTGAATCAATATGTCAAATATCAGGGTTTGGACAAAGATCTGTATGACCTTGGCGACATGATGCTGTTGGTGGCGACTGACAGACTTTCAGCCGCCGGCAAGTCCTTGGCGCAAGAGGTGCCCGGCAAAGGGATTGTCGTTAACCACCTGTCAGCCTTTTGGTTTCGTAAATTGCATAAAGTTTTTCCCAGCCACTTTATTTCAGTTGATCGGTGCACCTTGCCGGAGATCATCAGAACAAGGACCGATCACCTCGAAGGCCGTCTGATGCTCGTCTGGAAAGCGACTCCACTGCCGATTCGTTTTGTCGTCAGGGGCTATCTGGCCGGAGCCGGATGGCGGGATTATCAGGAAACTGGGCAGGTTGGCGGCAATATACTTCCCGTCGGCATGACAGAATCCCAGCGTTTGCCTTATCCGATTATCTGTCCGGAACTGACGGGCTTTGCCGGAGCAGATAACACCTGCGCCAACTTTGCAACAGTCCAAAATATTTTTGGCAAGCAATTGTCGAATCAGCTTCAGGAGGCGGCATTGAAACTCTATTTTGCCGCCTGGGGGTTGGCACGAGAGCGAGGAGTGATCATTGCCGACACGTCTTTCGAATTCGGTCTCCACAATGGCAAACTGATGCTGATCGATGACTGCCTGACGCCGGACAACAGCAGGTTCTGGCAGCTCAGCAGATTCCGCCCCGGGGGCGTAATGCCGAGCATGGACAAGCAGTTGCTCGTCGACTACCTGGAAACCATTGAGGACAGCAGCGAACTGCCGATCCTGCCGCAAGATATGCTTGAGCAGTTAGGAGCAAAGTATCAGCAGGCCCACCGGTGCATTGTCGGGAAAAGCTGTCCCATCCGGAAAGGAGAAGTGATTTAGATGAATATTGAAAAAGGTACAGACAAGGTTGTTAAGACCTTGCGGGTGCAGGTAACCGATCAACCCGGTTACCTTGGCCGGTTAACGACGGCCATTGGCAATGAGAGTGGCAATATTGGCGACATTAAGCTGATCAGCTCAGGCATTACCCACAACCTGCGGGAAATCACCGTCTATGTGGATAACGACAGCCATTTGGCACAGATAGAGGTGGCAGTTGCCAGTGTGGATGGGGTTATTCTCGAAGAAGTGGTGGATATGGTGGAAAAAGTTCACCTAGGCGGGAAAATCGCCATGAAGAGCCGCTCTCCCATCACCTCGCTGAGTGATGTTCGTAAGATCTATACTCCGGGTGTTGCCTCCATTTGTCGAAAAATTCAGCGACAACCTGAATTGGCGGATAAATACACCGGCATCCGGAATAGCGTGGCGATCATTACCAACGGCACCGCAATCCTTGGCCTGGGCGATATTGGCCCGATTGCCGGCATGCCGGTCATGGAAGGCAAAGCCGTGTTGTTTGATCACCTGGTGGGGATCTCTGGAGTGCCGATCCTGATGAAAAGCAAAAATGTTGAGCACATTATCGAGACCATCTGGCATATCGCGCCAACTTTTGGCGCCATCAAGTTGGAAGATATCGCGGCGCCCGATTGCTTCGAAATTGAGCGTCGCCTCACTGAGATGCTGGACATACCGGTCATGCATGATGACCAGCATGGAACTGCGGTTGTGGTTCTCGCTTCGCTGCTCAATGCAACACGGATTACCGGAGTCACCCTGACTGACATGAAGGTTGGAATTATCGGGCTCGGTGCGGCAGGGATAGGTATCACCAAACTTCTCATGGGTCACAAGGTACAAAAGGTGATCGGGACTGACCTGAACGAGCAGGCAAAAGCCATGCTGAACCAACTGGGGGGTACGGCAACCGATCTTGTCGGCGTAATGACCGAAGCGGATATCGTTATTGCGACTACGGGCTGCCCCGGACTGATCAAGCCGGAGATGGTGCGAAAAGGGCAGATCATTTTGGCCTTGTCCAACCCTGATCCCGAAATCAGGCCGGATGTAGCCCTAGCTGCCGGAGCCGCATTCGCCGCCGACGGGAAAAGCGTGAACAATGCCCTGGCTTTCCCCGGGATATTCAGGGGGGCACTTGATGCAGGTGCTCCGGCAATTACCCAGCAGATGCTTATTGCCGCAGCCCACGCAATCGCCGCTCACGCCGGCAACGGCGAACTGGTGCCCGGAATACTTGATCCCAACGTACATGCAGCGGTAGCAGATTCCGTTTATCGGGCTTCCATGAAATAAGGCCTGATGATAAATCCAGAATGATGCGGGAATAACGATGTAAACCCAGTGCATATCGAGGGTGGGTACGCTATGAAAACAATGAACTACCTGATATTTTTCTGTGTCGCCGGAGCCGGGGTGCTTCTCGATCAGGTCACTTAAATATTTATTGAGCAGAATATGGCTCTTCTGATGGTGCGAAGAATGCTGCCTATCTTGCCTGCTCGATCCTGTCAATCAAGTATCCGGAACTGACTGAGCGGCTGGAAGATTTTCGCCGTACGACCCGAGAGGCTCTAGTTGCTAAATCGGTCGAGTTCCAATATCAACTCGGAGGGTAACCATGAAGGACATCGCTAATTTCATTGCCGGATTCAAGAAGTTCCGCCAAGAATACTTTGACTCCGATGAACAGCGCTTTGCACCCCTCAAGGATGGTCAACAGCCGAAAGTGCTACTGATCGGATGCAGCGATTCACGCGTCGATCCCGCCATCCTGACCGGCTGCGCCCCCGGTGAGTTATTTGTCGTGCGCAACGTAGCGAACCTCGTCCCGCCGTGCGAGCACGACCAGCACCACCATGGGGTCAGCGCCGCGCTGGAATATGCGGTCTGCCATCTGGAGGTGGAGAATATCATCATTCTCGGCCACTCCGGTTGCGGTGGTATCAATGCCTTGATGCACGGCATAACCAATGGACGACCAGCAGAGTTCATCGGCCCCTGGGTAAAAATTGCCGAACGCGGGAGGGAACGGGTTCTGGCAGAACTGGGCGACAAAGAACCGGAGAAACAGAACCGGGCCTGCGAACAGGCCGCAATATTGATCTCGCTGGAGAATCTGCTCACCTTTCCCTGGATAGACGAGAGGGTCAAAATAGGAAAACTGCTGCTGCACGGCTGGTATTTCGATATGTCCGTTGGCCAGCTTTACAGCTATAGCCCCGAGAGTACCGCCTTTGTTCAACTTGGATAGGAAAAGTCATGTCACCTCTTAACTGGACACTGAAACAGGCAAAACGGCTGATTGTAATAACTGCAGGACTGACCGTGCTCGGCATCGGCATTGCTATGATCGCTCTACCAGGGCCGGCAATTGTCGTTATCCCCATCGGTCTGGGGATACTGGCCACGGAATTTGTCTGGGCCAGGAACCTGCTGCATAAGATCAAAGAACGACTGCCAAAACTCGCAACAATGTGAATGGGAGAGAACTGATGAAATCCGGATTATGCAAAATTTTACCGTGTGTTGCCTTTGCCGGCGTCATGTCGCTGGCTATCTCGTGCTCCAATGCACAGGCTGCAAATGATGTAACACCGGCTCTGTACAGCCAACTTGAGACCTTTCATGGGCACGCGTGCGCCGGCTCGATTTTTGGCGCTCGTATAGGACTAACGGCAAAAGAAGCACTGAAAAAGGCTGGAGGAACGGGTAAATTCACTGCCAGGTATTATGATCTGTCCTGTCCGGTGGACGGTGTTCAGGTAGGCGCCGGAACAACCTATGGCAATGCTGCTCTTGCAGTTGAAGATCGTGACGAACATCGTCTGGTGCTGACTGCTGAGGGAAATAAGCGAAAAGTTGAGGCCCGGTTGACCCAGAAAGCGGAGGAGTTAGGGCTGAAGAGCCGGGATCTTGGCAAAAAGGCAAAGGCATTGCCAGCAGATTCACCGAATAGGTTGCAGATTGAACGTCAGGTGGAAGAAATATTTTCGTGGTTGAAAACCGCACCTGATGAAGACGTAGTAGTTGTTACCCTGCTGAACAAACCGAAAGGACCACGCTGATGCTTATGTGGCTTATTTTTACACTGCTGGTGACGGTCATGCTGGTGGTTGATCTGGGACTGAACCGGAAGAGTCACACCGTTTCCTTTAAGGAAGCCCTTGTCTGGAGTTCCATCTGGGTCGGCCTCGCCATGGCCTTCAATGCCGGCATCTGGTACACCATGGGGAGCGGCAAGGCTTTAGAGTTCTTTACCGGCTATATAATTGAGAAATCGTTGTCGGTCGATAACCTGTTCGTCTTCATCATGATCTTCAGCTATTTCAAGATCCGTGGCGAGCATCAGGCCCGCATTCTCAAGTGGGGCATTATCGGTGCCCTGGTCCTGCGGGCATTGTTCATCTTTACCGGCATCGAACTGCTGACAAATTTCCACTGGATGTTCTATCTGTTCGGGGCACTGCTGCTGTTTACCGCCTGGAAAATGGCCTTTAGCGGCGAAGATGAGGTACATCCGGACAAAAACCTGCTGGTCAGACTGGCCCGCAAACTGTTCCCATTCACCAAGCGGGTGCGGGGGGACTGGTTCTTTAAACGCCGGAAAGGCCTACTGGTAGCCAGTCCGCTGTTTCTGGCGCTGGTCATGGTGGAGAGCAGCGACGTGCTCTTTGCGATTGACTCCATTCCGGCCATCTTTGCCGTGACCCTCGATCCGTTCATTGTCTTTACCTCCAACATCTTTGCCATCATGGGCCTGCGAGCGCTCTACTTCCTGCTGGCCAGCGTCATGGGGATATTCGTCTATCTGAAGTTGGGGATATCCGCCATTCTGGCCTTTGTCGGCGGCAAGATGATCGCAACGGCCATGGGTGCTCATATCCCGATTCAGGTCTCACTATTGGTGATCTTTTCCTGTCTGGCTTTGGCCGTGGCAGCATCGCTACTGGTCGGTAAAAAGCAGGCAGATCAGGCAATTACAATAGAACCCTGATATGAAAAGAACCAGGCAACATAAATGTCAGATTTAATGTCCGCAGCAACTATCCGAAATATATGGTATTGCATATAACCCAGCTGAATTAGAAAGAGAGTATTCCATGACCGACGATGCCAAACTGCTGCAAGAAAAGATCGCGATCGACCTGCAGTTCCTGCTGGAGTGCTTTCGGGAAGTACTGATTGAACTTGGCGAGGATGCCGTCGCCGGGATTATTCCCTGGCGAAAGGATTCGTTAAATTCAACTGAGCAGGTTCCGGTTGAACAGGCATGCCAGCTCCACTCCATTGCCTTTCAGCTGCTCGGGATGGTCGAGGAAAACGCTGCGGTCCAAGTTCGCCGCATGACGGAGAGAACCGATGGTCAATCATCTGAGCGGGGGCTCTGGGGTAACACCCTGCTGCGGCTGAAGGCAGATGGGATGCGGGAGGAAGAAATCGTCGCGCAGCTCGGCGCTGTTCATGTTGAACCGGTGCTGACGGCACACCCAACCGAGGCCAAGCGGGCGTCGGTCATTGCCAAACACCGCGCCATCTACCTGCTTTTGGTGAAACGGGAAAATCTGATCCTGACCCCTGCGGAGCAGACGCAGATCCGTGAAGAAATCAAGGAGTTGCTTGAACTCCTCTGGCGAACCGGCAACATATACCTTGAAAAGCCGGAAGTTCGGTCTGAACGAAGAAATGTCATCCATTACCTGAGGAATATCTTCCCGGAAACATTGCCGATTCTGGACAACCGGTTAAAGGCTGCCTGGCTGAATGAAGGTTTCTCCATCGAAACCCTGCAGCGGAGTCAATTTCCCAAACTGACCTTCGGCACCTGGGTGGGTGGCGATCGTGACGGCCATCCGCTGGTAACTGCCGAGGTAACCCGGGAATCGCTGCAAGAGCTGCGGCTTAATGCCCTCTCGCTCATTCGTCGCCGGCTGGTGGATCTGGCCGCCAAATTGAGCCTGGCCGATTTTCTGCAACCGGTTCCGGAAATCCTCAGACAATGGATACCCAAACGAGCCGCGCTCCTTGGGACAACTGGGGCGGAAGCTCTGTCCCGCAATCCGGGTGAACCCTGGCGACAGGCCCTGAATCTGTTCATCGCCAGTCTGCCCCTGGCGGTTGTCCGTGACCATGTCACCACGCTGGACGACGCGTCAGGTTATTATCAACGGCCCGGTGAGCTCGTCGATGATCTGGCAATGCTTGACCGCTCGCTGCGTGAGGTTGGTGGGGTCCGGCTTGCCGAAATGGAACTGTTTAACATCAGACGGCTGGTTGATTCTATCGGCTTCCACCTGGCTGTTCTGGATATCCGCCAGAACAGCGCATTTCATGACCGCGCCGTTGCGCAGTTGCTTGCCGCCTCTGGCGTAACGGATACTGACTTCCCCGGTTGGTCCGAAGAAAAGCGTCTGGAATTTATTACCCGTGAACTCGCCACCCCCCGACCATTCCTCCTGCCCGACCGGCGGGTCGGCAGCGAAGCCGATGCCGTACTCGACTGCTACCGGGTCCTGGCCGACCATATCTGCTCCTACGGAGCAGATGGCATCGGTTCACTGATTGTCAGCATGACCAGGAGTTACTCCGACCTGTTGACCGTCTACCTGCTGGCACGAGAAGCAGGACTGCTGGTCTACGACGAAACCGGTTGCCGTTCCCTGCTACCGATCGTACCACTTTTCGAAACCATTGATGACCTGCAGGGCGCACCGCTCATCCTGCAGCAGTTTCTTTTGCACCCGATAACCAGACACTCACTGGAAGCTACCGCCAGGAACAGGCCGCTGCAGCAGGTGATGGTCGGTTACAGTGACAGCTGTAAGGATGGTGGCATCCTGGCCAGTCACGGCGCTCTCTACCGAGCCCAGCAGGAGCTCACCACCATCGGCGATAGTTGCGGAGTTGATCTCTGCTTTTTTCACGGGCGAGGCGGCTCCATTGGTCGCGGTGCCGGCCCGACGTTCCGCTTTCTTGAGGCCCTGCCCCATGGCTCTCTGCGCGGTTCGTTCAGGATGACCGAACAGGGCGAGACCATCGCCCAGAAATATTCAAACCTGCTGACTGCCACCTACAATCTGGAACTGCAGCTGGCCGGGGTTTTCGGCATGACGGTTCGCTCGTCACGCCAAACCGCATCAGCGCCGGAAATCGCCACGATCATGGATTTTCTGGTTGCTGCCAGCCGGCAGAAATACGAAGAGCTGATAACCAGCGACGGTTTCATGGATTTCTTTTCCCAAGCCACCCCGATTGATCTTATGGAACAGCTGCGAATCGGCTCCCGTCCCGCTCGGCGCACCGGACGCAGAACTCTGGCGGATTTGCGGGCTATTCCCTGGGTATTCAGCTGGAATCAGTCGCGTTACCTGTTGCCGAGCTGGTATGGGGCCGGAACCGCGCTGGCCCGACTCAAGGAAGCAGAACCGCAGCTGTTTGCACTCCTTGCTGCCGACATTTCCCGCTTCCCGCTGCTGAGGTACCTGTTCATGAACGTGGAACTTGCTGTCCTGCAGGCAGATCAGGAGATCATGCACGCATATGCCGGGCTGGTGCCAGACCTGGAACTTCGCGAACGTTTCCAGCAAAAAATTGATGCTGAATTCGAACTGACCGGGACATTTCTCCGGCAGCTGTTCAAGGAGCCTCTTGCTGAGCGGCGGCCCATGCAGCTGGCAGCGATGTCTCTGCGTAAAGCATCGCTTGCTGTTCTGCATCGACAGCAGATCAACCTGCTACAGAAATGGCGGCTGACCCAGGGGATTGACTCCGACTCTGATGAGGCAAAGAAACTGCTGAACGAGCTCTTTTTGTCGGTTAACGCCATTGCCGGCGGCATCAGAACTACAGGATAATAAGCACGTTACCAACTGCGCGTTCAACGATAAATATAGGAGTCTGCATGGATAGCACCATTTTCTTGAGTACCTTTGGCTTGATATTCCTGGCGGAGCTGGGTGACAAAACCCAACTGACCGCCATGGCCCTGGCATTGCGCTACCCATGGCAGCGGATTTTTGTGGGGATTGCCGCAGCCTTTGTGGTACTTAATCTGGCGGCAGTTCTGGTCGGTAAGGTGCTGTTTCTACTGTTACCGATCTTCTGGGTGACCCTGGTCTCGGCGCTGCTCTTTCTTTATTTCGGCTACAGCACCCTGCGCCATGCCTGTGACAACGAGGATGACGACGGCCCACCACCCACAGCGGCCACTGCTGCCCGCACCGCCTTCATCATGATCTTCATGGCCGAACTCGGAGACAAGACCCAGCTGGTTACTGCCAGCCAGGCAGCCCAACACTCCGACAGCCTGATGGGCATGAGCATGGTCTTTGTGTCATCCACCCTGGCGCTATGGCTGGTGTCGCTGCTGGGGATCTTTGCCGGCAAGCAGCTGGTCCGCTTCATCCCGCTCTGCTGGATTCACCGCACCGCTGGTTTCATGTTTCTGGTGTTTGGGGTGGCAGCACTCTGGAAACTCAAGGGCATGTAATCAGGCCGGCAAGATTGTTTTGTAAAGTGAACTGTGGGCATTTGCGACTTCAGAATCACCAATATACCAAGGATTTTCATGCATAGATATACCAACATCAGCTACCTGTTAGCGGTAATCGCCGTATTTGTTGTGCTCCGTTTCCACCTGTTGCCAGCGGTGTTCGCCGGGCTTGCCGTCTATGTGCTGACCTTGAAACTCGCCACCCATCTGCCGAAGAACATGAATTGCATTGCCCAAAGGGTCGCCCTGGCAGTAGTGGTGATTTGTGTCATGACCTGTCTGATCAGTGCCGGGGCAGCAGTCTGGTCATTTATCAGCAGCAGCCAAGGTATCGCCGCTTTGCTGGCGACAGTGGTTGAGACTCTCGGGAGCCTGCGCCGCACTCTGCCGGCGCAGGTTGCCGAATTATTGCCAACCACCATTGAAGGACTGCGTGAACAACTGGTAGAAATGATGGGCGACCATGTGCAAAAAATATCCGTGGTCGGTTGGGAGGGGCTCAAAGTATTTGCCCATATCCTGCTCGGCATGGTTGTTGGCGGCATGGCTGCTTTGCATCATTTCATGGAACATGACGCAGTACCGCCAATGGTCGGTGCTTTGCGGCTCAGGCTGAGAAATCTCACCACCGCCTTCGACAAGGTGGTTTTTGCCCAGGTCAAAATATCTGCCCTGAATACCGTCCTGACCGCTACGTACCTGTTGGTCCTGCTCCCGTTTGCCGGCATTCAACTGCCGATGGCACCGATTCTGGTCCTGCTGACCTTTGCTGTTGGCATGCTGCCGGTGGTGGGAAATCTCGTCTCAAATACTGTGATTGTGGTAATCAGCTTAGGGGTATCTTTGGGGGTTGGTGTTGCATCGCTGCTCTTTCTCGTCCTGATTCATAAGGCCGAATATTTCATGAACGCCAGGATTGTCGGCCATGAAGTACAGGCAACTGCCTGGGAATTAATGAGCGCCATGCTGCTATTGGAGGCAGCGTTTGGCATTGTCGGCCTGGTGGCGGCGCCAGTTGTCTATGCCTGGCTCAAGGCAGAGGTCAAGGCACAGGGAATGATCTAACCAGGTTTGCGCTTATTCTACCTGCGCATTTTCGACAAGCAGGACAGCAGCCCACCAGGACGACCAATCGAACGTTTCATAGTCCACCAATGCCGCCAGCGGGATAAAGGTATCCAATTCACCCAGACCATGGCCAAACAACTGTAACGTAACCTGCTTCATCAGCGCCACTTCTTGCTGAAACATGACCGCAAATGGTGCCCGCAGCTCCGATAGCTCCAGAGGATTTTCGTCCAGGAAGTTGTCCGTGCACCATTCGTCATACATGACCTCACCATTCAGATCAACCAATGGCAGGCCATGCAAGCGACAGGTCATGGGGCGATGGTCGTACACCAGACATCGACCAGCGTCATCCAGAAACACGCATGGTGTCTCGTCCTCATCCGGCATCAGCTGTTCCCAGTCTCCCTCGGGCCGATAATTAAGCAGGTACGGTTCCGCAAACTCAGGCCATGGCGTGAGCATCAGCGCCAACCGCTGATTAGCCTTACCACGAATAACTGCCTGTGTCGCGGACGGCAACAGTTTAAAACCGCGCTGCAGATTCCAGGCATCAAGCAGAGTGATATCGAACAGCGCCCGGCAACAGCCACTACACCCCTGCCCGCAACGGATCTGGTCCGGCAGCGCCGTCTGACAGCGGCTAAACCAGACGTCTATTACGGATATGAGCTCACCATAAGCATCTAATATTTTAGTCTGTTTAAGGTCCATTTCACTTGAAAGTCTTTAAAATATACTCGGCTATCGCTTTTGCTTCCTTGTCAGAAATGGCTTGCTTCGTGAAAGGTTGCATGCCCGGCCCAGGGTTACGCATCTTGGCAACTACATCCTGCCAATTCTTAACACCGGATTTCCGCAAATCCGCCTTTTTGAGTGACTTCGTTTTGTTAATGATATTTCCGCCTGCCGGATGACAGCTCGCACAATGTTTATCATAAGCCGCTTTGGCATCCAGCTTACCATTCACTTCGGCATTGCCGACGGAAATCAATACTGTTACTGAAAGGCATACTGAAACAGGCATAAAGATCCAATTCATATTTATCTCCTTAAATTGATCAAGTGTACCAATTTACACTTTATTGACTTGAATGGAGTTTATTATAGCACCTGCCTTTAAATTTGCAGCACCAGCTATTGTGAAATGAATGTTGAATTTATAGATCTATATTCTGAAATCTAGCCATGTGTCTGTTTTGCATACAAAAAAGACAGCTACTTAGTTTTCTGCCTCTTGCTATTTTATTAGGCACTAACATTATTCCGCACAACAGGACAGCCGGCTCAAATCCCGGCTAAACCCTTGTGCACAGAGTCGAAGCCCCTCGCTCATGGTCGGATAAACATGCACCGCATTGGCGAGGTCTTCAATGGTGGCATTAAGACGTATAGCCAATGCCGCTTCGTTGATGATATCTGCCCCGCGATGACAAAGCAGATGAACCCCGAGCAGCCGACCGCTATCCTTATCAGCCACAATCTTGATCAACCCGGCGGTCTGGCCGGTTACATGCGCTTTGGGAATGGCCGTGGCCGGGATGGTGTTGATGACGGCATTGAATCCGGCATGGCGGGCGCTTTCCTCGGTATGCCCCACCAGCCCCAGTTCCGGATCAGTAAATACCGCCATTGGGATGGTCCGGTAATCCATGGCGCAACCACAGCCGGGATTAAACATGTCATCAACGGCCACGATTCCCTCGCGCGCCCCAGCCGGCGCAATCATCATCTTCCCCACCACATCTCCGGCAGCCCAGATACCTGGCACGGAAGTACGCATCTGCTTGTCCGTGATGATGTACCCTTTACTGTCAACCACCACCCCAGTTGTATCCAGTCCTATGCCGGCAGTTGCCGGCATGGTGCCGGTAGCCACCAAAATATGCTCGCCGATAAGATCAGATGACGCGCCATGCTGTGTGGCAGTAACGACAACCGCCCCTTCCCGCTTCGCCACTGAACAGAAGGTGACAGCCGTTAGAATCTGCATTCCTTCGGCGGTCAACACTTCGCCAAGCGCCATTGACAGGTCAGGATCGACACCCGGCAACAGACGCGGGCCATGCTCAAGGATGGTTACCCGGCAACCGAGACGCAGGAACATCTGTCCCAGTTCTACCGCGATAACACCGCCACCAATGATCAGCAATGATCTGGGCAGTTTTTTCAGCAACAGGGCACTGCGACTGGTCAGATAACCAGATTCGGCCAGCCCCTCGATGGCCAGAATTCGCGGCATACCGCCGGTAGCGATCAAGATCCGCTCAGCTCGGTATCTGCGATCAACAACCTCAATTGTCTGTTGATCAATAAAGCGACCGGTCCCTTTAGCCAGTTCCAGGCCTTCAACCTTCTGCAACAGATCCAGATACCGTTCCTGGCGCAACGTGGCGACCACCTGGTCCCGATGCAGCGCCAAGCGACTAAAATCCAGACGACTATTGTTCAGCTGCAAACCGATAGCGGCTCCCAGCAAGGCTTCATGCTTGAACAGGGCGCCATGGATCAGCGTTTTGCTCGGAATGCATCCCCAGTTAATGCACGTTCCACCCAGAACGCTTTTCTCGACCATCAACACCCGTTTACCATAGGCAACCGCATGTAGGGCCGCAGCAAAAGCAGTGGAGCCGGAACCAAGAATAATCAGATCATGGGTGGTTTTCATGTCAGACATCTCCGAGCCATGGCGTGCGGACGATGACATCCAGCATGAGCGCAGCTAAAACCACCACCACATAGACCAAGGAAGCCAGGAAGCCGTGACGGTATCTGCTTCGCTGTTGCACCGCCCAAAGATTGCAGGCCAGCCAGGCAATGCCGGTAAACAGAAGAACAAGCACGCAGAGCAGCGAAGCAGAACCAAGCAGGCGGAATAATAACGCTACCGGGATGAGACTGGCGCTACTCAGCAGAATCAGACAATTGGTACGATGCTGACCATACACGTCAGGGAAAACCGGCACGCCCGCCAGACGATACTGTTCCTGGTACTGGAGGGCAAGAAAGCAGAAGTGTGGCAACTGCCACAAATAGATACTTACAGCGAGCAGCAGTGATGAATTTGTGATGGAGCCGGCAGCCGCCGCACCGATCAGTGGCGGCAGCGCACCTGGTATCGCGCCAACCAGCAAGGCCAAAGGTGATGTGCGTTTCAACCAGGCAGTATAGAACCCAAGATACGCAACTATCGCCATGCCAAGGAGCAGTGCCGTGAGCCAATTAAGGTAAAGCGCGGCCAGAACCAGAGACGTCATCATCAGCAAAGAGGCCAGACAAAAAACCGTTTTCTCCCCCACCAGTTTGAGGGCCTGACAGCGAGCAGCCAGACGTGGCATCTGCCGGTCTCGTTCGGCATCAAGCAAACCGTTGGCCAAAGCAGCTCCACCGGCAGCTAGGGTTACCGTGATCACCAGCAGCAAGAACTGGTTGGCAGTCGGTAGTACCGCCGCTGTCAGCAGCAACCCGGCAAGAGCTGCGGCCAGTTCAGCAACCACAATTCCCGGTTTCGCCAACAGCAGCAATGCTTTTACCTGCGGCCAGACGATCACGCTGGCCAGCTGGGCAACAGGAATGGCTGTTGCTTTGGCTTCCACGGTGTACTTAATTCCTGGTCCATTGAACCGCTCCTCTGCATTCATTATAATGCAGATTGAAAAAGTTTCTTGCCCCGGCCATCACGCGGAGCTTACATTTGCAGCGGCACCACTTTTGTAAACTCAATAGTAAGGTAAGCTTTACCCATGACATGGTCATCCCTGGCGAAACTGATCCCCACTCTCCTCCTACTCAGTACTCTACTGGTATGCTGCGGGCTCGTCCTGTTTTTCCCGCTGAAGATTTATGCCCAAACCACTGACCAGGCAGAACCGGCCGAGGCCATCGGTCTCAATGAAAAACTTGGCGCAAAAATCCCGCTCGACCTTACCTTTCGTGACGAAGCAGGCAAAACTGTCCGCCTCGGTGACCTGATTACCGGCCCGACCCTGATTTTGCCGGTCTACTATAGCTGCACGAGTGTGTGCAATTACCTGCAGGTGCGGGTTGCCAACGCCCTTAAATCCCTCAAGGACCAGCCTGGCCAGGATTACCAGGTCATCTCGTTCAGTTTCGACGAGCAAGAGAGTCCACAACTGGCGGCAAAGAGCAAACAGATGTACCTGACCGCAATGAATAACGCTTTCCCTGCCGCCAGCTGGCACTTTCTCACCGACGATCATGGCTCAAGCAAACAGATGACTGATGCGGTTGGCTACCATTTCGAGCGGCGGGGCAAAGATTTCATCCATCCGGTCGCCAGCCTGGTAGTGAGCCGGGATGGTACCATTATCCGGTACCTGTACGGGGTCACAGTGCTACCGAAGGATCTCGCCCTGGCTCTGGCTGAAGCACGCAGCGGAGTGGCCGGGGTCTCCATCCGCAAACTGGTTGATTACTGTTTTACCTTTGACCCGGTCGGCAAGACTTATGTCTTGAACCTGCTGCGGATCAGTGCGACAGTTGTCATTCTTTGCGCCGGCAGTTTCCTGGTCTATCTGCTGCTGAGCGGTAGCAGGCGTAAAAATAAGCACCCGGAGAAATGATGTCTGAAAAGGAACCAACATATCCTGCTGGCCGCGGTGGCTTCTGGACCGATAGCGGTAAAACCGGCATCTCGGCCTGGATTTTTTCCACCGATCACAAACGGATCGGCTTACTCTACTTCTACTCCGTCTTCAGCTTTTTTCTGCTTGCAGTGGCGCTCGGACTCTTGTTACGCATCGAGCTGATGGCCCCCGGACGGACGATCATGTCTCCCCAGACCTACAATGCGCTGTTCACCGTACATGGGGTGATCATGGTCTTTCTCTTCATCCTCCCCGGCTTTCCCGGGGCCTTTGGCAACCTGGTCATGCCGATCCAGATCGGGGCCAGGGACGTGGCCTTCCCCCGGCTCAACCTATTCTCCTGGTGGCTGTACATGTTCGGTGCCGCGACCATCGTCACTGCGCTCTTCACTGGCGGGGGGCCACCTGACACCGGCTGGACCTTTTATGTCCCGTTCAGCGCCCGCACCGGTACCAATGTGACCGTGGCGGTATTTGGCGTCTTTCTCGTCGGTTTTTCAGCCATCCTCACCGGTCTCAACTTTGTTACCACCATCCATCGTCACCGGGCCGATGGGATGACCTGGGGCCGTTTGCCGCTCTTTGTCTGGTCGATTTATGCCACTGCCTGGGTACAGATCCTGGCCACCCCGATCCTCGGTATCACCCTGGTCCTGATCATTGCCGAGCGGCTGCTCGGCACCGGACTGTTCGATCCGACCCGCGGCGGCGATCCGCTCATGTATCAGCACCTGTTCTGGATCTATTCGCACCCGGCGGTATACATCATGATCCTGCCCGCCATGGGGGTGATCTCCGACATTATCCCGGTTTTTTCCCGCAAACCGATCTTCGGCTACAAGATGATCGCCTTTTCCAGTATTGCCATTGCCGCTGCCGGTTCCCTGGTCTGGGGCCACCATATGTTCACCAGCGGCATGAGTGACCGGGCCATCCTGATCTTCTCGTTTCTCACCTTTATTGTGGCCATTCCTTCGGCGATCAAGGTCTTCAACTGGGTATCCACCCTCTACAAAGGTTCCATTTCCCTGGAAGCGCCGATGCTGTTCGCCCTCGGCTTTATCCTCCTTTTTTCCATTGGTGGTCTGACCGGCCTGATCCTGGGTGCTGCCGCCACTGATATCCATGTGCATGATACCCAGTTCGTGGTCGCTCATTTTCACTACGTCATTTTCGGCGGCTCCGGCTTTGCCTTTTTCGCCGCCATGCATTACTGGCTGCCGAAGTTCTATGGCCGCCGTTACCGGGAGAAACCGGCAATCATTGCCTGGGGACTGATCTTTGTCGGTTTCAATGTCATGTATTTCTGCATGATGGTCCTGGGCGTTCAAGGCATGCCCCGGCGCTACTACGATTATCTGCCGGAATTTGCCGCCCTGAACCTGGCGTCAACCATCGGCAGCTGGATCCTGGTGTTAGGACTGATTTTGCTGCTGGTGAACCTTTTCCGGGGGCTGCTTCGCGGCGAACCGTTCGGCAGCAATCCGTGGGGCGGCGCAACCCTTGAATGGAGCCTGCCCACCCCGCCGCCAACGGAAAACTTCAGTGAGGAGCCGCTCGTGACTCATGGCCCCTACGACTTCAAGGGCACAGGCATCCCATGAGCACGCCAGTAAAAAAGGACTACGCCAGCGCCAAACTCGGCATCTGGCTCTTTCTCTTCACGGAGCTGATGCTGTTTGGTGGTCTTTTCCTGCTCTATGGCGTTTATCTCGCCCGCTATCCGCATGAATTTGCCGCTGCGAGCCATGAAATGCACAAACTGCTGGGAACGATCAACACCGTGGTCCTCCTTACCAGCAGCCTGCTGGCAGCAATGGCCGTGACCGCCATCCGCCGCAACCAGGCAAAAACCACGGTCTGGTTACTCGTGGGGACAGTTTTCTGCGCAGTGCTCTTTCTGGTAAATAAATACCTGGAATGGAGCGCCGAGATCAGCAACGGCATCTATCCGGGCTCCCCGCGCCTGGTCGCCGGTCCACCCGGTGAATCGATTTTTTTCAGCCTGTACTATCTGACCGTCGGTCTGCACGGCCTGCATGTCCTGATCGGCGGAATACTATTGACGGTAGTGGCGATAAGGATAAAGCAGGGAGCTATCAATAGCGGGGATCATGCCTGGCTGGAAAACTCTGCGCTGTTCTGGCACCTGGTGGATCTGGTCTGGATTTTCATCTTTCCGCTCTACTACCTGATTCTCTGAAGGAAACAGCATGACAACCGATTCAGGACAACAGGAAATACCGTACCGGAGGCTGGTGGCAACCTGGCTCGCCTTGCTGGCATTAACTGGCCTCACCGTCTGGGTTTCCGGCCTGAACCTGGGGATTAACCGGATCTGGGGTGCATTGGCCATTGCCTCGCTGAAGGCCGGCCTGGTCATCGCCATTTTCATGCAGATGCAGTACGAGGGAAGACTGTTGCGTTGGTTGCTGTTTCTGACTCTGGCGACCCTGGCTATATTTATCGGCCTGACCTTTTTTGACGTGCTCTATCGCTGAAGGAACAGCATGAACCCATATCTCATGACAACCACCCAGGCAGTCGATCCGGTATTCATCGGCATCACCGGCGTTTCCGTGGCCCTGCTGCTGGGCATTACGGCGGTAACGATCTGGTTTGTCATCCGCTACCACCGCTCCCGGGCACCGGAACCGACCTCGCAGTCTGCAGGCAATATCTGGCTCGAGATTCTCTGGACCGCAATCCCGACCTTGTTGGTCTTGGCTATGTTTTACTACGGCTGGGCTGGCTATCTGGCCCTGCGTAACGTCCCCAAAGGGGCGCTGCCGGTCACCGCCACCGCCCGCATGTGGACCTGGAGTTTCAGCTACGCCAACGGCAGAACCAGCCCCAAGCTCTATGTACCGGTGGGTCGACCAGTGGAGGTGAACATCGTCTCGCAGGACGTGCTGCACGGCTTCTATATCCCGGCGTTTCGCATCAAACGGGATGCGGTCCCGGGCATGAAGAACCATGCCTGGTTCGTGGCGCCGGCTGCAGGGTCTTATGACCTCTTCTGCTCCTCCTACTGCGGCACCGGTCACTCGGCAATGATTTCCACTGTGGAAGCCATCCCGGAAGCGGCATTCACGGCCTGGGTAGAGCACCAGGAAAATAATGAGGTAATGCACGGGATACAAGTGCTGGAGAAGTATGGCTGCCTTGCCTGCCACTCGCTGGATGGGACCCCAAAAATGGGACCAACCTTCAAGGGGTCCTGGGGCCAGCAGATAACCGTGGTCAGCACTGGGGTTGAGCGTACCATCACCTTTGATGCGCCTTACCTGCGACGGTCGCTGCTGGAACCGAACGCCGACATTGTCAAAGGGTATCCCCCGATCATGCCGAAATTCCCCCAATTGACCGAGGAAGAAATCGAAGAAATCATCGAAACACTAACTGAGGCCAGGAACAAATAATCTAGAAACGGCAGTTCGAATAACACAGAGCAACAGAGAAATCATGAAGTTACATAAGAAACAGCATTCACCAGTAAGGTGAGTCTCAAAAAGGCTTTTTCGATAAGAATTTTCTTTGTTCTTGCTCAGTTGCTTGCCTAGAGGCACCTACTTTTGGCTGTTGCTCCGTGTTTCAAATGCTTTTTGTAGGATATAGATTGACCGTCGTACCGCAGCCTTGCTGCTGGCAGTTACTCAAGCGTTTTGCGGTACAGCCTCAGCAGGAGTGCGGCAAGTAAAGCCACAGCGATGGCTGCGGCCCCGACAATTTTCTTCTTCTGATCCTGCTCGTCAATAGCATTTAAGGCATTGCTTATTGCATCCAGCTCCCTGTTTATCTCTTGCGTCTGCCCTTGTATTTTAGTGACCGCAACCAGATGGGCCAGGGTATGAAAGCGGTTACGCGCCGCAAAAAGTCGCTGCTCCAACGTTTTGGTGTCAACACCCTGTTCCTTGTAACGGCTGAGGCGCTGGCCACTCAACTCGATCCGCGTTTCAACAGCGCTCATCGCCTCCTTGATCAAGCGCGCCCGCTCGAAAGGGTGGCAGCGACTACAGCTTTTTTCGTTGATCAGTTCAAGGGAGGCCTTTTTCACCAAATGATTGCCATGACAGGTAACACAGTTGGGACCGCCATGACCAAGTGCCCGGCCGTGGGCGCTGTCTCGGTATTGGGCCAGCACCCCAACATGGCAACGACCGCAGAACGCCGGGATATCGTTCACTTGCGGTTTCCCGAGAAAGCCGCGGGTTGGACTCATGGCATTAACCATATCCTTCGGGTCCCCACCATGGCAGCCATTGCAGGAAATGCCATTCTCCGCATGGATACTCCCCCGCCAGAGAGCCACCGGCTCACCCAACCGACCAGTCATCGCTCCATGACACTGGATACAAACGATCTCCGGTTGTTCGGCGGCGAATCCCGGGGGAACCATCAGGAACATGGTCGTCAGCCCCAGCAGACCGCAAAGTACCAGTGGTAATAGCAGAACGTGTGTACGTATTGGCAAACTCATGAGTAGTGCCCCCAGATGGTCAGACCGAGCCAGATCAGGATGCCGACAATGCTGCAGATCATAAAAAATGGCCGTTTGAGCGGGTGACACTCAGCGCCCCGATCGATAAATGGCAACATGGCCAGAAAAGTCATTGCTACCCCCTGCATTGCCAGGCCAACCAGTTCACTCGGGAAAAGCTTGAGCGTCTGATAATTGGCCAGAAAATACCACTCAGGCTTGATATGTGCCGGGGTGATGAATTGATCAGCCGGAACAAAGGCTTCTTTTGGGAAAAACATATTCGGGCTAAAGAACAGAACAACTAAAAATATGGCGAGATACAGCGCAATACTGGTTAAGTCCTGCAGCAGATAGTTCGGAAAAAACGGGATGCCACCAGGGTGTCCTTCATAACGGAACCTGTCCCCCAGCCACCTGTTTTTGGTTTCCTGCTGACCAAAAGGTGGCGCAGAAACCCCGATGCGATGCAACAGGAAGAGATGCAGCCCGACAAAGGATGCAATGCCAAGCGGAATAACCGCAACATGCAGCGCATAAAATCGCCCCAGCGTGGGCGGACCAACCAATTTACCCCCACGCAGGAACTCCACCAGATACGGGCCAACATACGGGATGGCACCGGCACTGTTGGTGGCCACCGTAGTTGCCCAATACGAGAGTTGGCTCCAGGGCAGGAGATAGCCGGTAAGTGAGATTGCCATGACCAGGTTGAACAGAATGAACCCGCTCAGCCAATTCAATTCGCGCGGACGTTTATAACTTCCCATGAACAGTACGGAAAGCATATGCAGCAGCAATACCAGCACCATCATATTGGAACCGACGACATGGGTCATCCTGATCAACCAGCCAAACGGTACCCGATTCATAATGTCGGTCACGCTCGTAAAGGCCTTTTCGGCATCTGGTACATAGTAAATTAGCAGTAAAATACCGGTCACAACCTGGAGCGATAAAATAAAGAGCAGCACGCTGCCCATGGAATACCAGACATTGATATTACGTGGCAGAAGGTAGCCGGTCAGTTCCTTCTCCACCAGGTCATTGGCCCCAATCCGGACATCCAGCCATTTAACGAGCAGTCTGAAATATGCCATGCAACCTCCCAGAAAACACTAACCGACAGTAATCGTACCATTAGCGACAACAACAGGGATTTTTTGCAGCGGCTTCGGCGGTGGGCCGGAGATAACGGCACCATCAACGGTATACAGGCCGGCATGACAGGGACAAATAAATTCCTGACGCTCCTTTTGCCACTGCACGATACAACCAAGATGGGTACAGACTGCCGAAAGAGCGATTAAATCGCCACCCTTTTTCCGCACCAATACCGCCGCCGACCCAGCGTACTGGATAAATTTCGCCGCCCCTTCCGGAACGTCTGCTGCTGAAAAAGTAACCTTCGCCGCCCCTGTATGCTCAACACGGGGGGCAAGGTAGCGAAAAATCGGGAAGGCAATGCCCGCAGCGGCCACGGCGGTAATTCCTCCCAGACAGCAGCCAAGGAATTTTCTCCGTCCCTTAGCATCCATACGTACCACCAACTGATACAAAAAATAGAACCGGCAACGATAGTTTCATGGTGAAGCACCTCCGATGATGCCACTAACGAATTAAACAACTACTGCAGAAATCCCAGAGCACAACCACGTTTTGATCATAATCATCTTAACTTAAAATATTACTTTGACCACCATCATCAGCATCTTCATAGCATCAACCAACAAATACTTTGCATAATTTCCCGTGTATAGTAATGGTATAAAGTTCAGTAAGGCGCTTATTTCACATTGGGTCATAAACTCCCCCCTCTCACCACCTCCCCTCTCTGAGTACGTGGCAGGATTCTTAAATCGAACAATTAATCATCATGGAGTAAACAAGTGGATTGCAGAAAACAGACATTGATTAGGAACAAGACCATCGCCACCGGCTTGATGGTTGGAGCGGCAATACTCTTTATCATCGCCCGAACCCAAAAAGGAGTTGGTGCGTGGGAGTGGGTAGCCGCCTTTGCTGAAGCAGCCATGGTTGGCGCACTTGCCGACTGGTTTGCGGTCGTCGCCCTTTTCAAGCATCCATTGGGCGTGCCGATTCCCCATACTGCCATCATCAAAAACAAGAAGGATGCAATCGCCGGCAACCTGGCCGACTTTATCCGCGATCGGTTCCTCGCTACCGATACCCTGGTTGACAAACTCAGAGAACAAAATCTGGCCGAACGCCTTGCCGTCTATCTGATCTCCCGGAAGAATGCCGATACGCTGGCTAAAGGATTGTCCCGGGTAGTTGCTGACTCCCTGGGTTTTATTGATGATGACCGCGTCCAAAACGTAGTAAGGGCCGCACTCTATGAGCGCGTTGAACGTTTTGACCTTTCGTCTTCAGCAGGTTCGCTCCTCGACATCCTCAGAAACGACAATCGCCACCAGGTGGTACTTGATGAAGTGCTCAAGCGATTTGCCACATGGCTGGCAACGCCGGAAGCGCAGACCAGCCTGGCAAGCTCTATCGACAAAATGATTAAACAGGATTACCCGCTCATCAGTGTCTTTATTCCCAATCGGGAACAGTTTTCCCATGGCGCCGGGGAGAAGATTGTCCAGAAGATCAACGAATATATCCAGAACGTCAACGCTGACCCCGCGCACGGACTCAGGATTAAGTTTGACCATAACGTGACTGAATTTATTGCCCGCTTGCAGACTGACCACGTATTACGCCATAAAATAGAGGCCCTCAAGCTTGAAGCAGTACAAGATCCGTTTCTAACCGACTATGTAAAGAACCTTGGCAGCGATCTGAAAACCTGGTTCAGCAATGACCTGAACCAGCCGGACTCAAAAACCGAGCAGCGGATTGCCGAAGCGCTTACCGGTCTGGGCAGTGCATTGTCAAGAAACCGGGAATTAAAAGATTCGTTGAACGAGCACCTGGAAAAACTGGTCATTAACTACGGCGACAGCGTGCGCACCGCTATCGCCAAACATATCTCCGAAACAGTAAAAACGTGGGAAACCGATGAGTATGTCAACGAAATCGAGTTAAGTATCGGCTCCGACTTGCAATTCATCCGCATGAACGGAACCTTGGTTGGCGGCGTCATCGGTCTGTTTTTGCATGCAATCTCTCTGCTACTGAAATAAGTCGAGTTGGGTCCATGGATGATTTCAGCCGCTGCAAACTGTGCGCAACGAGCAGTGCCAACCGCACCTACAATCTGGCAAAGACGTCGGTCTACGTTTGCTCTGCGTGCGGTTTTCACTTTATCGACCACCTGGACAGCCTGCCCACCGAGCCGCCAGGTAATTTTGCCCCGACTCTTGACCAGAAGGCGTGGGACTATATAGAAAGTCGGCTGCCGGGCAACGGTAATCAGCTCAAGAAAAACCTGAACCTGGTCAAACGACATCTTTCTTTATCCGGAGCCGACTGCCTGGATATCGGTGCCGGTGCCGGTCTATTTCCGCATCTGCTGGCCGCTGCCGGGGCTTTTGTTCAAGGTATCGAACCGCAGGGGCTCTTCCGGGAATTCGCGCAGAGGAAATTCGGTATCGATTTAACAGCAGATACCATCGAGTCTCAGCACTGGCAACAGGGTTTCACTGATCATTTTGACGTGGTGACGCTGTGGGATGTCCTTGAACATGTCAACTTCCCCGCCGCAACCCTGCAGAACGCCTATAAAGTCACCAAACCGGGTGGCTGGCTCTTTCTCGATACCCCGCGCCGTGATGCGCTTTATTACCGGATTAGCGAATGGGCGTATCGCTTGAGTGGAGGTAAGAACGCTCTTTTCCTCGAGTCCCTCTATTCCCCCCTGCCGTTCCGGCACAAGCAGATATTCACCCTGCGGCAGTTGCTGCAACTGGTAAAATCAATCGGTTATTCGGTGATTTCCCTGCATAATCATGCGCTGCAACCGCAAAACAAGATGGTGCTGGTCTGCCAAAAATCATGATTCAAGTGAAAAATTACGGTTATGGCCGACGGTGTCGTAGGCATTTCGTGCGGTGAGAATTATCGTCTGAGCTGAAAATACCCCTCGATAAAGCTGGCAATGCCCACGGCATCGTTCAGATCAAACAGCGGCACATCCACTGCCAGCGCTGCGTCACTGGCAACGGCAATTAAAGTCGGATCGTGCTGTTCACCGCGACAGATCAGGGTCGAACTCCGCTCCTGCCGATGCACCTCAATTTTGGGGAGATTGCTCTGCTTGAACCCTTCCGTCAGCACAATATCCATATCGGCAAAATAGGTGGCAAGCAGCTCGTTCACCGGCGGCGCTTCGTGATGCCGTTTGACCAGAGCCAGCTTTTCCGGTGAGGCGATGAGCATGGTATCGGCCCCGGCCGCCGTCAGGCGATGGCTGTCCTTGCCGGGATGATCGATATCGAAGCGGTGTGCGTCATGCTTGATGACCCCGACCCGCCACCCTCGTTGCTTCAGTTCAGCGATCACCTTCTCCAGCAAGGTGGTCTTGCCAGTGCCGGATTTGGCCACGAAGGAAAGTACCTTGATCACGGAGCTGCTAACCGGCTGCGGTTGACCGCACTCTTCCGGGTCACCCTGCAGTTTAGCCACACAGTGGGGTACTGCCGGCCAGACCGCCGCCAGGTTCTCAATCGCCCCCTTCGGGCTGCCGGGCAGATTAATAATCAGGGAGCGGCCACGAATGCCGGCCACCGCCCGGGAGATCATGGCATGGGTGGTCTTCAGCAAGCTCGCCGCCCGCATCGCTTCGCCGAATCCAGGAATGACCCGCTCCAGCAAAGGCAGGGTCGCATCCGGGGTAACGTCCCGTGGGGACACCCCGGTACCGCCACAGGTAAGGATCAGGTCAAAGAGGCCGCTGTCGGCCCATTCCCGCAGACGATCGGCAATCATGGCCGCTTCGTCCGGAATCACTTCACAACAGGCCGTCTCGACACCCTGGCCGCTCAGCCATTGTTCCAATGCCGGACCGCTGGCATCTGCCCGCTCACCCCGGGCCCCGCGATCGCTCAAAATCAACAATGCTGCTTTCATAATTACCCCTTCTCCGTTTACGGTTCTTTCCGGCCACTGCGGATCAGATGCACCGCCGTCGCCTTGAACGAAGCAAACACCTGTTTCCCCTCGGCCATCTGCAGACTGACAAAGGATTGATTGGTTAAATAGGCCACCAACGGAAAACCGCAGTCGAGAAATATCTTGTGATAGGCCCCGGCCGGCATGATTTTCCGAATTACCGCCGGAAAAACATTCCGGGCACTGGTCTCACCGGCTGGATCATGCATTTCAATGGTGACATGCTCCGGCCGGATGCAGAATACCGCAGCATCCCCGGCCACGGCTTGGCCAGCCAGGGCAATGGTCTTTCCCGCCAGTTCTACGGTTAACAATCCATTCTGCTCACTGCTAATCATCCCGCTATAAATATTCTCCATCCCGACAAATGACGCCACAAATTCATTGCAGGGCTGGTTCATCACTTCTGCCGGAGTACCGCCCTGGACAATCCGCCCCTGATTGACCACCAGCATCCGGTCGGACAGCCGCAACGCCTCCAGCTGATCATGGGTAGTCAGCACGGCGGCGGTGGCAGTTTCGGCCAGAATCCGGTCCAGATCTTCCATCAACGCTTGCCGGGTCGGCGGGTCCAGGGCGCCAAACGGTTCATCGAGGAAGATGATCTCCGGCTGAATGGCAAAGGCCCGGGCCAGACTGGTCCGCTGCGCCTCGCCCCCGGACAGTTTCCGCGCCGAACGTTCGGCCAGATGGGTCATGTTGAACAGCTGCAGCGTCGCATCAACTCTGGCCTTGATCTCTATTTTAGGCAAGCCGCGGATTTTCAGGCCGGTCGCGACATTGGTGGCGACCGTCCCGTCAAAGAGCAGCGGCTCCTGAAACACCATGGCGAGTCGCCGGCGATAGGTAAACAGCGACCGGTCAGAGGTCAGCGGTACCTGGCGATAGCTAATCTCGCCCGCATTCTTATGCAACAGGCCGGCCAGTGCCAGGAGCATGGTCGACTTGCCCGCACCATTGGGGCCGATCAGCGACACAATCTCCCCTTCATGCAGGGTGAACTCAGGGAGATCGAGGACCCTTGCCCCGCCACGGCTGACCTTGAAGTTACTGGCTCGCAGTAATTCCGTTCCACCGGTCATCGTGGCCGCTCCCGTTGCTGAATCCTGGTCAGCAGGTAGTTGATGGTAAAACAGAGCGCCAGCAGAATCACGCTCAGGGCAATAGCCACATCAAAATTGCCCCGACCGGTCTCCATGACTGTGGCGGTGGTCAGCACCCGGGTATACCCCTTGATGTTGCCACCGACCATGATTGACGCGCCAACTTCGGAGATCACGCCGCCAAAGCCGGCCATCACCCCGGCCAGCAGCGGCAGTCGCGCCTCGCGGATCAGCAGCCAGACCATCTGCCAGCGGTTCGCGCCCAAGGCCAGTATTTGCAGCCGCAGGTTTGGCGGCAGGTTCTGGATTGAGGCGACCGTAATGCCGGTCACGATCGGCGTGGCAATCACCGCCTGCGCCAGCACCATGGCCGTCGGGGTGTAGAGAATCTCCAGCATCCCCAGCGGGCCATTGCGCCAGAGAAAGATGGTCACAAACAGACCCACCACCACCGGCGGCAGCCCCATGCCGGTGTTGACCAGGCTGATGAGCAACCGGCGGCCGGGGAAATCAGCCAGAGCCAGCATGGTTCCGGTTGAAATCCCCAGCAGCAGGCTGACCAGGGTGGCCGTCACCGACACCTTAAGCGAGAGGAGCGTAATCTCCAGCACCTCCCGGTCAAGGGAGATAATCAGGCGTAACGCCTGGAGTATCCCGTCGAGGATCAGTTCCATTACCGCCCCAGACTCTCCGCTTTTTTGCCCGCATCCGGGAAGAAGAGCGGCGCGCCGAACTTGGCCACGCCGAACGTGCCGATGATCTCCTGGGTCTTTTTCGCGACCATGAAATCGGCAAAGGCCTTGGCACCAGCGCTATTTACCTTTAGCCACTTGGCCGGGTTCACCTCGATAACGTGGTAAATGTTCAGCAGTTTCGCATCCCCTTCCACCAGGACTTCCAGTCCCAGGGTCTTTTTTAGCGCCAGATAGGTGGCCCGGTCGGTCAGAGTGTACCCCTTCTTCTCTGCTGCCACATTCAAAGTCTGCCCCATGCCAAGGCCGGTCTGCTGGTACCACTTCTGTCCTTCGGCGGTCACGCTGGCGTTCTTCCAGAGCCCCTGCTCCTTGGCGTGGGTCCCGGATTTATCCCCTCTAGAGAGGAACAGAGCACCGACCGCAGCGATCTGCTTGAAGGCATCGGCTGAGACATTGCTACCCTTGATCTTGGCCGGATCCGCTGCCGGGCCAACGATCACAAAATCGTTATGCATCACCAGCCGCCGACTGCTCCCGGCCTGCTTTTCCATGAACTTCTTCTCGGCATCCGGTGAGTGGACCAGCAGCACGTCCGCCTCCCCCTTCTCCCCCATGGTCATGGCCTGGCCGGAACCAACCGCGATCGTCTTAACAAAGTAGCCGCTCTCCTTCTCAAACGCCGGAACCAGCACGTCCAACAGACCCGAATCCTGGGTACTGGTGGTGGTGGCCAGGATCAGCGTCTTAGATGCCGCATAAGATGGCGTTGTCGGCGCTAAAGCTAACATCAGCATGATACAGGTGAGGACGACTACAGAAATAGGTAAACGATATTGCATACGGTTCTCCTTGTCAGATATTGATACTAACGGTTATTGCGGCACTTCGTAATTTCCGCATAAAAAAGGGGCACTCTCCGGATGGAAAGAGCCCCGTCGTACGCTGGATGGACTCCAACCACGCGGGTTCTCCTTTCCAAAGGGAGGCGTTGCCGTTTCCAGCATCACCCGTTGGCCGCTCACCATGAGGAAGTATCCTGGTAGGTGTTACGGCTCGGAGACGAAAAACTTATCTAACAGCTATATAAATCGTTATCAAGCAAATAGCGTGCGTAAATTCCAATCGCGGAAAATCCCGCTCCAGCTGGAGATTCCCCATATTCATCAGAACATCTACCTGCCTGTTTATGCAGCACTGCTCCTCACCTCACATCACATTTGTTGCTATTTTACTCAGAGACGTAACTACATGCATCCGTTAGTACTTTTTATAATTATCTTGACAAGCAACCCCGTTGTGGCAAAAATGCGCGCACAAAGCTCAACATAAACTTTGGTAAAACGATAATACTAAACCATTCGCAAGAATGGGACGGAAAGCCTACAGGGTCTCTTAGAGACAGCCGGGTCGCCGAAATATCCAAAAGATATTCGACCCCGGCTTTTTTTGTGCCATTGCATTCGCAACTGAGTCCGACGACACGAATCGGTTCGATCTACCGGCACAAAAGATATCCATCATTGAGAGGGCGTTACTTGATCCATGTGCCGTAACATTAAACTGACATCCTTGGCCAAACCATTCCGCCTGCTCGCTATTGTGGCCCTTATCGTCTTTCTCCAGGGATGTACGGCCATGAAAAGAGCGCCGGATAATTTCCAGCTCATGCCACGCGATCTGGCAGAAAAAATCGAAAGCAACGAGTTTTCCGTGGCCAAAGGGGAGGATGTCATTGGGCGGTTGTACAGCGTCCGTCTCGAAAAGGGAGACACCCTGCCGGACATTGCCCGGCATTTCGGCTTGGGCCTCAATGCCATAAGCGACGCAAACCCTGGGGTGGATGTCTGGATCCCTGAAATCGGAGAACGGATCATCCTGCCGGCGAATTTCATCCTGCCGGACGCTCCACGCAAAGGGATCGTGATCAATCTGGCCACTATGCGGCTGTTTGAATTTAAAGGGAATAGTGAGCCGTTGACCGTGATCACCTACCCAGCCGGCGTCGGCACCGAAGATCGTCCCTCACCCCTGGGACAAATGCGGGTGGAGCGCAAAGTCAACCGGCCAACCTGGTATGTGCCGAGCTCAATTGCCAAGGCTCACCTGAAAAAAGGAGATGTTCTCCCGGCGATTGTTCCGCCGGGGCCGGATAATCCCCTGGGAGAATATGCGCTATATCTGAGTGCACAGAGTTACTTGATCCATGGCACCAACAAACCGGCCAGCATTGGTCTTAGGGCAACCAATGGCTGCTTCAGACTCTATCCGGAAGACATCAAAAAACTCTACGAGATCACCCCGGTTAAAACCCCGGTAAACATCGTTAACCAGCCCTATCTGGTCGGTCACCGCAAAGGGGTCGTCTACCTGGAAGTGCATGGGCCAACTGAGGACTTGGACACCAACGAGCTGGATAAGATCTACAAGAAGATGAAAGCCATTGAAAAGGACTCAGGTCGGCCACTTGACTGGAGTAAGGTCAAGAAAGTGCTGGCTGAGGCACGCGGCATTCCGGTCCCGGTCCTTGAGACGAAACCAGGAAGCCTCAACGGAATTGCCGAGCCCGTCGAGGTCAAACACCCGGACGAATTAAATTACAAACCCAGAGTACCGGAATTGAAGGACGATGCGTGGGCGGTTTTGGTTGCTGATCTGCGGGGAAAAACTGATGCCGTGCGGCTTGCCGCCATTGTCAACCACCAGGGTCCGCACATCCCGGCACGGGTGGTCGCACAGAACAACAAATACCAAGTTGTAGCTGGCCCTTTTACCGATGTCAAAGAGGCCAGAGACGTCATCAAGCGCCTGAAATATGATTTAGATATTGATGGCAGCTTGATTGAACCTGTCAGGAAGAAATAACCGAGAGAAAGAGAGGAGAAAAACAATGAAGAAAAGTCTATTGGTGTTCGCAATGATGCTGGTTCTCGCCCTTACGCTGGGAGGGTGCGCAACTAACCGTGATCTCGAAAAAATGCAGTCACAGCAGATGATGACTGATGCGAAGGCAGAGCAGGCATCGAAGGATGCGCAGGCTGCCAAGGCATCATCTGATGCTGCCACGTTAAAGGCCGAGGCTGCCGCAGCGCGCGCAGAAAATGCGCTAAAGATGGCCGAGGAGCGGGCAAAGATCGCCGATGAAAAGTCGAAGATTGCTGACGACAAGGCGAAGATTGCTGATGAAAAGGCCGTGATTGCCGATGAAAAAGCGATGAAGGCCGACGACGTATTCCGCAAATCAATGAGGAAGTAAGTTAATTGAGGCAGTGGCAGCGTAGCAATACCCTGCCACTGCCCGTATCTGCCACCGTTCCACCAGGTCAGGACCTTTGAGGAGATGATGGAGTTGAGAATCTTCCGGACGAATAGCGGTAAGAAGCAGAGCAGGATGAGTACGCAGCTTAACGTATTTTTTACCGGCATCATCCTGGCGTCAATGCTCATCTGCGGCTGCAGTCACTTTAATGGGGGGCGGCAGGCCAAGACAACCTTTATCGAAGCGAATGATTTTTTTCGCCAGGGCAACTACGCTGCCTCGCTAGGCAAATATCAGCAGATTATGGAAACATATCCTCCAGCGGGAGACCGGGTGCTTTTCGAGACGGGGATCATTTATGCCTATCCCGGCAATGAGCAGAAAGATTATCAGCAGTCTTTGGCGAGTTTTCAGAAACTGATCAATCAGTACCCTGAGAGCAGTTACCGGAAGGACAGTGAGGTAATGACATTTACCATCAATAATGTCGTTATCAAGGATAAGACGATTGCTGCGCAGCAAACCCAGATCGAAACACTTCGCCAAGAGCTTCAGAGCAAAGGGACTGAGATTGTTACCCTGCAACACAAGGTTGTTACACTGAAAAATATGATTGATGCCCTTGAACAAGAGGTCAAGAGCAAAGAAAACGAGATTATTAAACTGAAAAAAGAGGCGGTGGTTATCCTGAACGGAACTGCCGACCGGATTCTGATCGAAAAGAAGGAGCGGCGATTGTCGTTACTCACCAAAGGCAAGGTGCTCAAAACCTACCCCATAGCCTTGGGGGGCAACCCGATTGGGCCCAAAGAACGAAAAGGCGATAACAAGACCCCGGAGGGGAACTACGTTATCGATGCACGGAACAAAAACAGCCGTTTTCATCTGTCACTGCATGTTTCCTATCCAAACGAAAAAGACAAGAAACGGGCCAGGGCTCTTGGCGTTTCTCCCGGCGGCGACATCATGATCCACGGCATCAAGAACGGACTGGCCTGGGCCGGTGAAAAACACGCCGAGGTCGACTGGACGCAAGGCTGTATCGCCGTTACCGACGAAGAGATCGAGGAAATTGTGAAGGTCGTGCCAAACGGGACGGCGGTTGAGATCAGACCCTGATGACAGGTTCCCATGATGCCAGCTTAGAACAAGGGCTTATCACCTTGGAAACATGACCCCTGGCTGTGTGACCCCGCTGAATCTTTCCTACCAAAAGTTTTAATAAGCAAGGAGCGTTATTAAAACTTTTAAGTGGGTAAATGTTTGGCGGGACGAGGATAGAAAAAAGTCCACATTTCACGAACGGCTGCTATGCCATCGCCCTAAACTAAACATATTCCGCAAAATGGATTAACTGACCAGTTCACTCTTCACAAAGATCGATTTCAACCAGTAGCCTTCGGCCTCAATGTTTTCCCGGCCACCCTCTTCACGATCGACCAGGGTGACGATCCCCAGGACATCAAGCCCTTCTTCCTTGGCGCGGTTGACCGCCTTCATGGAAGAACCGCCAGTGGTGACCACGTCTTCTACGATGACCACTTTGGTCCCCGGTGGCAGGTTTTTCCGCCCTTCCAGCCACTGACCGGTGCCGTGCCCCTTCGGTTCCTTGCGGATGATAAAGGCATGCAATGGCTGACCTGACAGCAGGGCGTTGATGGACGTGGCGGTGGCAATCGGGTCGGCGCCCATGGTGATGCCGCCTACCGCCTGCACCCCCGGAACATCCTTAATTGCTTCGTAGAAAAGTTTTCCGACGAGCATGCCGCCTTCGGCGTGCAGCGTGGTCTGCTTGCCGTCAAAATAGAAATCGCTCTCCCGTCCTGAAGCCAGGACGACTTTGCGTTTCTCGTAAGAAAGTTCAAGGATGATCTGTTTAAGGCGTGCGCGATTGGTCATGAGCTTTGCTCCTTTTCAAAGAGTTCCATCTGGGGATCGTTCCCCATATTCGGGAATTTTATGGAATAGTCGCCGGAAAAGCAGGCGGTGCAATAATAGCTGCTGTCAACTCCGACTGCCTGCATCAGTCCATCGTGGGACAGGTAGCCCAATGAATCAGCGGTGATGTACTTACGGATCTCATCAATCGTGTGGGAGGCCGAGATCAGCTCTTTCCGGTTTGGGGTGTCAATCCCGTAAAAACATGGATAACTGGTGGGTGGTGACGAGATGCGCATATGCACTTCACTGGCCCCGGCATTGCGGACCATCTTGACGATCTTGCGCGAGGTGGTGCCACGGACAATGGAGTCGTCGATGATTACCACCCTCTTTCCCTTGAGCACGTCACGCACCGGGTTCAGCTTGATCTTGACCCCAAAATGGCGGATCGACTGCTGCGGTTCAATGAACGTCCGGCCCACATAATGATTGCGGATCAGACCCATCTCAAAGCGCATACCGGCCTCTTCGGCATAGCCCATGGCCGCCGGCACCCCGGAATCAGGTACGGCAATAACCACATCCGCATCAACCGCGTGCTCCCGGGCCAGTTGCCGCCCCATCTCCTTGCGCACCATATAGACGTTCTTGCCAAAGATATGGGAATCAGGCCGGGCGAAATAGACAAACTCAAAGATACAGGGGGATGGGGTCACCTTCTTCCAGGGGAAATGGGAGGTCATGCCCCCCTTGGTGATGACAATCATCTCACCCGGTTCGACGTCGCGGATGAATTCGGCCTCAATCAGGTCCAGGGCACAGCTCTCGGAAGCCACCACATAGGATTCACCGAGGCGCCCGAGACATAAGGGACGGAAGCCGTTGGGATCACGCACCGCCACCATCCGGGACTCAGTAAGGAAGAGCAGACTGTACGCGCCCTGCACCTGCTCCATGGCGTGGGCAATTCGCTCGATGAGGGAGTCGGTACGGGAGGTAGCCAGCAGGTGAACGATGATCTCCGTATCCATGGAGGTCTGAAAGATCGAACCGTATGCTTCCAATTCGGCCCGTATCGCCTGGGCGTTGACGATGTTACCATTGTGGGCTACGGCAATCGAACCACGGGAGTATTCCACCATGATCGGCTGGGTGTTTTTGATCACCGATGAACCGGTGGTGGAGTAGCGCACATGACCAATGGCCGCCCGCCCCGGCAGCTTTTTGAAGATCGCCTGGTCACCGAAAACATCGGCTACCAGACCCATGGATTTGTGGGCATGCAGCGTCACCCCGTCAGACGAGACAATGCCACAGGCCTCCTGACCGCGATGCTGCAGTGCATAGAGCCCCAGGTAGGTCAGGTTCGATGCTTCAGGATGATTATAGATACCAAATACGCCGCACTCTTCTTCCGGCCGGGACAAATGCATAGTTAAAGCTCCAAAATTCTCACCACAGAGTCACGGAGATCACTGAGAACACCAAGAATTACCTGATACCACGTAAAATACAGACTTTCGCTTGTATCTTACAATCAGACTATTCTCTCTGTTCTCTGTGCCTCCGTGGTAGGACTACAGAAGGTTTGTTCTGACAAATTCAGCGGCATTTTTGAATAATAACAGACCATCGCCATCCTCTGGCAACTCTTCCCTGGTCCAGCGTGGGTGACTGGTCCGGTGGATGAAGGCCTCGGGATGCGGCATCAGGCCCATGAGCCGACCGGTCTGATCACAGATACCAGCAATGGCGTTCAGGGCACCGTTCGGATTTTCCGGAAACGTCATGGTCGGCGTAAAGTCAGCGGTTGCGTACTTCATCACTGCCAGGTGCTCCTGCTCCAAACGCGCTAAGACTTCGGCCGGGGCGACGAATTTCCCTTCGCCATGGCGCACCGGCAGATAACAGCCCTGCTCAATCCCGCGGGTAAAGACACAAGGTGATGCTGCGTCCACCTGCAGGTAGGTCCAGCGGTCCTGAAAGCGGCCGCAATCGTTGTGCGTCAGGGTCGCCACCTGTGTGAGATAGCTGCCATCAAAACCAGGTAGCAGCCCCATCTTGGTCATCAGCTGAAAACCGTTACAGACCCCGAGAATCAGCTTGCCATCGGCAATGAAGCGGCTGAACTGCTCCACCAACGCTTCGTTGCTGTCGGCTACCCTGGCATAGGTCAGGCGGTTGGCCTGGGCCTTGGCGCTGCCCAGATCGTCACCATCAAGAAATCCACCAGTCAGATTGAGAAAATGGAAGTCGTCCAGCCTGATATCACCGGACAGAAGGTCAGCGATATGGGCGATCACCGCCTCATCAAAGCCCCCCACCCGACAAGCATGGGCCGCTTCGATTTCACAGTTGGTGCCGTTGCCGGTCAGTATTATTGCACGTGATCTGCTCATCTAAACCTCTATATTGGATTTGTTACTATCACTACTTCACGATACGCGGATGAACTCTCGACATTCGCATTAACCCACAGCTTACGCCCTCTGGCCACCATTCCATGCTCCCCGCACCAGCCGCATATCCTCATAACTGACCGTATCAGGCATCCCCTCTTTGAGGAGCGAAAGACTTCCGCCGCCAACTTCATTCAGTCTGGCACGAATAAGCACAATTTTGTCTGCAGCCACAAAACGGAGCAGTTCGATATCAGCGCCCATATCATGCAGCTCTTCCAGATGAGTTGCAATAGTGGAGTTTTTCAAGCCACGCCGGGCGGCGATTTCCGGCAGATCAAGCCCCTCACGATAAAGCTTCAGAGTCTCCCTCTGGGTATCGCTCATGGTCAGCACCAAGTCTTTGTCAGTAAGCTTCGGGGCACTTTCCACCGCAGTTTCCTGACTATAAGCAGCGATAACATCCAAAAAACCTTTACCATACTGCCGCAATTTGTGTTCGCCAACGCCACTTACCTGCAACAACTCACGGGAATCTGTCGGCATGGTGCGCGCCATTTCAGCCAAAGTTGCATCTGAGAACACCACAAAAGGAGGGACTGCAGTCGCATCAGCAATCTTTTTACGGGTGGCCCGCAAGAGATCAAACAGAGCCTGATCATAGTCGCGCCGCCCACCGGCCCGTTTTTTGCCCCGCTCCACCGTTTGCACGGCGTCACGCGGTTTGCCAAGAATAACCGGTGTTTCGCCCTTAAGTACCGGACGTGCCGCCGGAGTAAGTGTCAGCGCACCAAAACGGGTAAAATCCTGGGCCAAATACCCCAGGTGGAGCAGTTGCCGGAAAATATTTTCCCAATCACTAGCGCTGGTATCAGTGCCAATACCGTAGGTTGACAACTGATCATGTTTCAGCTCGCGCACCCGCTGATTCTTGCTCCCCCGGAGCAGTTCAATAACATACATCATGCCGAAACGCTCACCAACCCGATAAACACAGGAAAGCGCTTTTTGAGCCAAGAGAGAAGCATCAAACCGCTGGGGGGGGTCAGTACAGATATCACAGTTGCCGCAGTCATGCAGCTGTTGATCGCCAAAATATGCCAGCAGTGCCCGACGGCGACAGGTCAGTGCCTCGGCATAGCCAACCATGGCATTGAGCTTTTGCAGCTCGATCTTGACCCGCTCGGCATTATCGCTGTTTTCAATCAGCATCCGGGCGGTCATCACATCTCCCATGCCGAAGAGCATCAGCGCCTCAGATGGCAAGCCGTCCCGCCCTGCCCGACCGGTTTCCTGATAATAACAACTCTCCACACTCTTGGGCATGTCGTAATGCACCACAAAACGGACGTTGGGCTTGTCGATCCCCATGCCGAAAGCAACTGTTGCCACTACGATCCGCAGATCATCCTTGCGGAATGCATCCTGCACCCGCTTCCGTTCATCGTCCGGCAAACCGGCATGATAAGCAGCAGCCGAAAAACCGGCCTGCTGTAACCGCTCGGCCACCTGCTCAACCCGCTTGCGGCTCAGGGCGTAGACGATTCCCGCCTCGTCGCGCCGACCGGCAAGAAAAGAAGCAAGCTGGGCCGCTGGCTTCTGCTTGGGAATAACGGTATAGGTGATATTGGGGCGATCAAAACCAGCGACAAAGACCTTGGCGCCAGATATTCTCAACTGATTGAGAATATCCTTGCGGGTCTCCGGATCGGCCGTAGCAGTCATGGCGACAATCGGTACGTCAGGAAAGAGTGAACGCAAGCGGCCCAGCTGGGTATAGTCAGGACGGAAATCATGTCCCCACTGAGAAATACAGTGTGCCTCGTCAATGGCGATCAGAGAGAGCTTCAGCATGCCGAGCCGCTCAAGAAAATCTGCCATCATCAGCCGTTCAGGGGCAACGTACAACAGATCCAGCGCACCAGCATCCATTTGCTGAAAAACACGCCCTATCTCAGCTGGCGAAAGGGAAGAATTTAGACAGGCTGCCCGCACCCCATTGGCCAACAGCGCATCCACCTGATCCTTCATCAGCGCGATCAGCGGTGATACGACAATCGTCACCCCATCCCGGTGCAACGCCGGGATCTGGTAACAAAGCGACTTGCCGCCACCGGTCGGCATGACCAGAAAAACATCTTCACCCACAACGACCCGCTCGATCACCTCTTGCTGGGGAGAGCGGAAGTCGTGGAAACCGAAGACAGTTTTGAGGGTATGGTGGATTGAAGTGGCGATCATTCTTTCCTGTTTACTTGCTGAGTCCGTAGGTTGAACAGCGCCAAGGGTGACCAACGTGATATGGCACAGCGGCTCTACGGGGGCTTTTTATCGCTGACTGTTGCTGCTGTTGGTTGAATATTCGGTGTTCTCGCCGTTGGTTTCATGGTTATGTAAAATGCGTAGGTCTGTCCCACTGGGTGAATTCCAAATCGACCCCGCAATTAAAGTAACTTTACCTTAAACTACTGGATCAAGATAGTACGGGACTTGTGATCAATGGAGCATCTAGCTTGGCAATCGGCTCCAGCAAATAGATTCTCCACGAAATGTTCCGTGACTGTGCCCTTAGACCATTTGAGCGTCGTTTTGATGGCATACGTACCAACTTCAGAAGGAACTTTCACTCGTCTCATAACTAGATTTTCCGGGATTTTTACGCTGTATTCATTGATCGGATATGGCATTTGACTGTTACGTACATTGCCTTGCTCATTGACTTCGTAGTACGCTACGGCTCCGTCTTCGAGAAGTTGTTCAATGTGTAGCCAGCCATCTCGCATCATGTATTTAAACTTTGTGTTAGGCCCCGTTCTGGTTTCATAAAATCTGCCAGCATCCGGCGTCCAACTTTCTTGAAGCACTGGCCCTACAATTTGATAGTTCTCGTTTATTGTAGGATTGCGACCTGTTGCGGCCAAAATTGCCTTTATAGTTGACTGTTCGGCAAGTACTTCTTCAATTTTTCTAAGTAAGAGGTCGCTATTGAATACAACCTCGGGTAACGCTTCGTGTCTAGTTTTCATTTCTTGAAGTCTTGATACGGGATAGCGAAGTTCATCATCCGTTTCTTTATGATGTTGATGGCAGAGAAATAAAAGATTCTCTGGCGACCGACGATCTTCATCTGATTGATTAGCGTTGTATCTTTGTCCACCAGGCTCCGCTGCTTCAATGTGACAGAGCTCGGCTATATAAATGCCTTGCAGGTTTAAAATGGGCTGATCACATTCGGGGAAAGCACATTTGTTCTTCGACTTTATGGCAAGGTCTCGTAGAGCCTCTTTCTTTATTGGTAAACGCGCCATTTTTTCTCCAAATTGCGATAACACCACAAATCTGACCCCCGTGCCCAGCCTTTTCGTGCGCTCGGGTTGAGGCACTGCTTTTGTTTTCCCTGTTTTCATCAAGATTGCAGGTATGACGATTCAAGTAGTTTCTGTCGCTTATGGTATGGGACGATCTTAGCCAGTATTCTATTTCGTGACTATTGATCTCGGGCCTGAACCTGTTGCAACAGAACCTAATGAGGTTAATGCACCGTTAGACTGATTAATACTAAACATTGAAATGTTATTTGAGTTTCCATTTGAAGCATATAAGAACTCCCCAGTTGTTTCTACAGTGATTGACAGTGGAGCAGATCCGGCCGCAACAGTTGTTCCAGGTGATAGTAACCCTGATGTTTGGTTGATAATGAATACAGAAATATTATCAGACCAATAGTTGGCGGTATATGCATAACTTCCTGAAGGGTCAACAGTAATGGAATTTGGACTAGTTCCAGCTACAGCAGATGTTCCTGTTGGTGCACTAGTTAAGAAAGTCAATGCGCCTGTAATCTGATTAATTGTAAAGATGGATACTGAATTTGAGTTAAAATTTGAAACATAAGCAAATTTTCCATTAGGATGAACAGCAATAGATGATGGACCTTGAACATTTACATATTCTGCAATAGAAGTTAATTCACCAGAAGTTTGATTTATTGAATATGCCAAAACTTTGTCAGAACCGTAATTGGCTACATAAAGATACTTACCTGTGGGATCAAATGTCAGGTCCCAATTATTCATCCTTGCATTTGTAACAGTTCCAGTAGTCAAGTTTCCAGATGTTGGATCAATAATGAATGAAGAGATAAATGGAGTTACTGCGCTTGTAATGTTATTAGTAGCGTAACTAGCAACATATAAATATTTTCCTGTTGGATCTACGACAAGAATCTGCGGGGTAGTGGTTGTGTCAGCTAAGGTGCCAGCTGAAGCGGACGACTTAAGGGTTAATGCCCCCGTTGTAGCACTAATATCGTAGACAGAAATACTATTTGCTTCCTGTGTTAATATAAATGCAAACTTACCACTAGAGTGAATGTCAACTGAAACTGGCTTTATTCCTGGTGAAACTGTTGCTTTGGTACTTAGTATTCCTGTTGTTGGGTTGATTGAAAACACAGAAATACTGTTTGACCAAAAATTAGCTGTATATACCGATTTTGGCAAGACGGCCTGAATGGTTACTATAGAAGCCACACTAATTGCTTTGCCGTCACTTACGATGAGGCTTATGACATAACTACCAGCTATATCTGGTGTGAAATTTGGCTTGGCGACAGATGCACTTGACAGAGCCACACTACTTCCCGCTGGTTTAGACGTGAACGCCCAGCTATAGGTCAGCAGATCACCATTCGCATCACTGCTGGCGCTGCCGTCGAGTGTGACAACCGCGCCTGTGACTACACTCTGAGCAGTTCCAGCATTTGCCACAGGGGCTGCATTGGCAACAGAGGCGGTTATTGTGACTGTGACGGCAACACTGTTTACTTTCCCGTCATTGACTACCAAGTTCAGAACATAAGCACCCGCAACGTCGGCTGTGAACGTTGGTTTGGCGACCGTTGCGCTTGACAGAGCCGCGCTACTTCCCGCTGGCTTAGAAGTGAACGCCCAGCTATAGGTCAGCAGGTCACCATTCGCATCACTGCTGG
>JANOEC010000132.1:0-8413 GCA_031412995.1 Geobacteraceae bacterium | reverse complement strand
GGCGTTGTTCAGGTTGAGTTTGATTTCGTTGAAGTCGCCGTTGTAGTTGTCGGTAATCTTGGGCGGAATGTCCCCCTTGGAGATCCGGTCGACGTATTCGGCAGCGACATTGAGTGGACCGATGACGGAATCGAGGCAGTCATTCACCCCTTGGACGATCTTGCGGAAGTCGCCCAGGTGTTTGGAGGCATCGGCGCGGGTAGCCAGTTTACCGTCAACCGCGGCCTGGGAAAGCATGTTGGCATCGGCCACCAGGGCGCTGACTGCGTCGATGCACTGGTTCAGGTTCAGTTTGATTTCGTTGAAGTCACCGTTGTAGGCATCGGTGATCTTGGGTGGAATGTCGCCCTTGGAGATCCGGTCAACGTATTCAGCCGCCACGTTCAAGGGACCGATAACCGCATCCAGGGTGTCGTTGACCCCGGCGACGATCTTCTGGAAGTCGCCCTGGTGTTTGGAAGCATCGGCGCGGGTCGCCAGCTTGCCGGCGATGGCGGCTTCGGCCAGCATCGCTGCGTCGTTGACCAGGGTTTTCACCGCAGTCACCATCTTATCCATGGCCACCATGATGCTCGCCTGATCCTTGCCGGCAGTATCAATGGTCATGGAGAGGTCACCCCTCGCCACCTTGCCACAGAGGTCCGCCACATCCGCCGGCTCCCCACCCAGTTGGCGCTTGACCCCGCGAGTAATATAAATGCCTATGCCGGCGCCCAACAGCAGGGCAAAGGCCGCCACAATCCCCATGATCAAGGACGCGCGGTCGGCAAGTTTTATGTTGTCTTCGGCGGTCTCCTTGGCCAGCTTCTGCTTCAGGTCACCCATTTTATCAACGCCAGCCTGGAATTGCTTGCGCGCCTTCTCCATGTCGCCGTTCCAGAGGGCCATAGCCTCGGCTTTCTTGCCGGCATTGAGCAATCCCGTGTATTTTTTTTCCTGATCATCGAACTTCTTGTAGTCTTCCATGACGGCGGCAAAATCTTTTCGCCCCTGCTCGGTCAGGATGGTCTTTTCATACTTGCCGAACAGCTCGTCAATTTCCTTATCACGATCATTGGCCCGTTTCATCTGGTCATTGTAGCGTTCTGGAGTTTCGGCCACCAGCATTTCCAGCATATTGCAGCGCATCCGCTGGAATGCGACGCCCAGGTCACCGACCTGACCCAGCGGGATGGTCATCTTTTCATACAGCTTGGTGTCCGCTTTTTCCATGGTCTGAATTTCGATGATCCCGATAGTGCCAACCACCAACGCAAACAGCGCCACCACCACGAATCCACCAATCAGTTTGGTACCGATCTTCATGTTCCCCATTGTTCCCTCCGTTCCTTGGTACAGCAAAAAGCTGCACTGTTATGGTACTGGCATCACCCTGGATGCTGAATGTCTGCGATCTCGCCATCAGCCGCCAAAATTGTGCTGGCTCGGACACATGCTACGGTTCGGGCAATCATGGAGGCCGCACCGCTTAAAACCGGATCGTCATGACCGGAATAGATCTGTTTCACCTGCCGGTCGTCCAGTCGCTCAAGACTGGTCAGATACTCCGCCGTGTAGACCCCGCCCGGATTAACGATCCGCAGCTGGGTATCACCGGAAAAAAGGGTCCGCCCCTTCGACAGGTAAAGACAGACCGAATCGGATGAATGGCCGGGGGTGTGCAGCACTTCGCAAAAGTCATCCCCCACCTTGAGAAACTGCTCGTTGTACAGCAGCTCGTCCACTTCAGCTCCCGGCGAGAAACCATAAATCTTCGCCCCGTAACGTTTTTTTATCGCCACTGCCCCGGCAGCATGATCAAAGTGGTTATGGGTCAGAATCACCTGCTCCACCGGCACCTTGCCAAACCCGGTTGACAGTCGCTCAATCTCGGCCAGCACATAGTCATCAATACCTGGGTCGATCAGGGTGTTTACGTCATCAATTTTGTTCCAGTCCCCCAGAATCAGATAACTGTGGCAGCTGTAGACTGCCGGATTCCGCTTGAGGGGGATCACCCGCATCAGTTCGCCGCGTTTTTTTTAAACACTTGGGCATCGGGCGTCACCTGGGTAAAGAGGTGGGCCAGTTCATGGGGCATCTTCTGGGTGTTTTCACAGGCAAAAAAGCCGCCCGGCGCCAGGGCGTCGTGATACATTTTGATCACCTGCACCCGCTGCTCATGGTTGAAGTGCAGCAGCACGTTTTTGCAGATGACCAGGCAGTAATCCTGGCCAATGGGGCGCAGGTTCAGCAGATCGTTGTACTGAAAGAAGACATGACTGCGGAGGATCTCCTTGATCCGGAAAAAGTTGGACTCTGTTGCCGGCTCAAAATACTTTTCAAACAGCTCGACCGGCGTCCGCTTCAGCTCTTCGTAGTTGTAGACCGCGTTGGTGACGATATCGCCAAAGTTGTTGGCGCTGTCGTAGTCCGAGGCATCGATGCGCAGGTTCTTAAAACCGAACTGGTTCATCCGCTCGGCAAAAATCATGGCGATGGTGTAGGTTTCCTGCCCCATGGCGCAACCGGCATTCCAGATTTTGATCCGGCTCCGCCCGCTGGCGTAGGGGATCATCTGTTCCGCGGCCCGCTCAATGGTCTGCTGGTCGCGCATGAAAAAGGTAAATGCCATAGCTGGTGGGGCTCCAATATACTTTTGATCCTAAAAACGGCAGTCAATTAACGCAGAGGCGCAGAGACGCAGAGAAATCAAGAACTTATCCAAGATTTGATGCTCACCAAAAAGGTGAAGACCGTATTTTGCTTAAAAGACCGTTTTTACTCTGCGTCTCTGCGTCTCTGCGTCTCTGCGTCTCTGCGTCTCTGCGTTTTAATTGCTTTTTCCAAGTTGATTATTATAGATTCCTTATCGACATCACTAAGCCGCACTTAAGAATTATTTCATACGCACAACACAGAAAAGGGGCGCCGGTTTCCCGACGCCCCAGTCTACATAAATCAGAACCTGATCAGCGCATCAGCACCGCGCTTCAGCCATCTCCGCCCCCCGCACCAGGTGCGGCACATCCAGAATCAGGGCCACTGAACCGTCACCAAGAATGGTTGCGCCGGACACCCCTTCCACGTTTTTGTACATCTTGCCCAGGGACTTGATGACGGTCTGGTGCTCGCCAATGACATGGTCGACGACAAAACCGACCTGGCGATCATCCACCATGGCAATGACAATCTGTTCGATCTCCGGCCGATCGCCGCGAATGGCAAACTGCTGGCGCAACGGAATATAAGGGATGATATGCCCCCGCACATTGGCAATGTTACGGCCATGGGCGTTGGCCAGGTCCGCACGGGTCAGCTCGATGCACTCCCGCACAATGCCGAGCGGCATGACAAAACAGTCGGTGCCGATCTTTACCAGCAGACTCTCGATAATGGCCAGGGTCAGTGGCAACCGGACCGTCACCGTGGTACCAACCCCCGGGGTACTGGTCAGATCGATTGATCCCCGCAGGGCATCAATGGCCCGCTTTACCACATCCATGCCGACGCCACGGCCGGAAACACTGGTGACCTTTTTAGCCGTGGAAAAGCCAGGGGCAAAGATCTGACCAAATATCTCCTTGTCGGTCAGGTCCTGACCGGCGCTGATCAAGCCCCGTTCGATGGCCTTGGCGCGGATTGCCTCTTTGTCCAGGCCGGCACCGTCATCCTTGATGGTGATCAGCACGCTGTCGCCGGAGTGGACTGCCGCCAGATGCACCGTTCCCTGGCGTGGTTTACCGGCGGCCACGCGATCGGCCGGCGATTCGATACCATGGTCGATGCTGTTACGGATCAGGTGCACCAGCGGATCATTCAGCTTCTCGATAACCGTCTTGTCCAGTTCGGTTTCAGCCCCTTCCGTGCTCATCTCAATCTCTTTTTTCAGCTCACCGGAGAGATCCCGTACCAGCCGCTTAAATTTGCTGAAGGTGGAACCGATCGGCAGCATCCGAATATTGAGGGCGTTATCACGCAACTCTCCGGTTAGCCGCTCAACCTCTTCGGCAATGCTTTCCAGACTGGCATCACGCTTGCCCGATGACATCTGCGACAGACGGGCCTGCACCGTTACCAGCTCCCCCACCAGGTTCACCAGAATGTCCAGAATGTCCAGCTTGTCCGCCGGTACCCGAATGCTGCTGGCCGCTTCCTGGACCTGCCGCTCCTGGCGCTGCTCCCGCACATGCTGCTGCTCGGCCAGGGCCGACGCCACCTTGTCCGGGGTGACGATTCCCTTTTCCACCAGCAGTTCGCCGAAACGTTTCTGCATGTCGAGGATCAGTTGCATGTCCTGGGGATTGAGGTCACCCCGTTCCACCAGAATATCGCCTAACTTCTTGTAGTTGTCCCCCTGATCCAGGGTGCCGCCATCGTCGATAACGTCGATGGTCAGTTCACAATCGTCCTCAACAAAAATAAAGACGTCCCGGACCGCATCCTGCCCTTTGTCGGTAGTCAGGATGATGTCCCAGAACACATACAGCTCTTCCGGCACCAAGGTTGCCAGATCCGGCATTTCGCACATCTGGGCCACAATCCTGGCATGTCCCAGCTCAGTCAGCTCATTCAGCAGCAGCAGCGGATTGCTGCCGGACATGGCCAACTGCCGTCCCGGTTTGAAGCGGATCCGGTAACTGCTGGCCTGACTGGAACCCGCAGCCTCCTTCGGACTGACTGCCGGCGGCGGCGTGACGATTTGGGCCATGGTTTTGGGGGTCAACTGGCGCAAGCCGGCAATGATCTCCTCGCCAAAGGCCTCGTCAACCGTCCCGCCGGTGGTGCCGGCAGCCAGCAGGGCGGTAATATGGTCCCGAGCCTTGAGGGTCAGGTTGATCAACTCCTTGGTGACCTGCATCTTGCCAGAGCGAACCATGTCGAACACCGTCTCCACTTCGTGGGTAAAGTGGGCGATGTCGTCAAAGCCGAACATCGACCCTGAACCCTTGATGGTGTGCATGGCCCGGAATACCCGGCCGATCAGCTCGGCATCTTCCGGCGCTTCCTCCAGCTCCAATAGAGACGTTTCCAACTCGGTGAGCAGTTCGGCTGCTTCCTCACAGAATGCCTGACGGTGTTGATCCATCATCCGAGCACCTTCTTGACCACAGCGATCAGCTGTTCCGGCTTGAATGGCTTAACTATCCAGCCGGTAGCACCCGCAGACTTTCCTTCAGCCTTTTTGGAATCCTGCGATTCTGTCGTCAGCATGACGATCGGGATAAACTTGCAGGTTGGCAGCGCCCGGGCGCCCTTTATCAGTCCAATACCGTCCAGGTTGGGCATGTTCAGGTCAGTGATCAGCATGTCGACCTTGGTGGATTGCAGCTTGGTCAGGGCGTCCTTGCCATCCACCGCCTCCACCACGTCATACCCCCCCTGCTTCAGGGTAAAACTCACCATCTGCCGCACACTGGCTGAATCATCAGCGGTCATAATCAATTTAGGCATTACTCCCCTCCCACCCAGACACAGGTTTTCGTCACATCCTGGCTGCACCCCACATGCCGATAATACCCTGCCAGCATGGCATTTTTCTGCACATCTGCGTGCTTGCTCCCCTGCACCACCAGCCGCTTATCCTGGGCCAGGGAGGTGCGATGCGCCGCACAGAGCAGTTGCAGACCGCTGATGTCGATCCCCTCCAGTTTGGTCAGGTCAACGGTGACCAGATCACCCTGGCCGAATGCTGCAAGCAACGCCTCCCGCATATCTGCGGCATACTCGATGGTCAGACTACCGGCCACCGTCAGGGTGACGCCATCTTTCGCCTTTTTCTGCTTTACCGAAAACTCTGCCATTGTGACCCCTTAGAACAGCTCAATATTATCGTCAAAACCATCATCGGCTACTGACGATTTGGCTACTATTGCTGGCGCCACTTTGACTGTCGGACCGCCGGCAATTTTGGCATGCACCAGCCGTTCGCTATGCATGGTGTAACGATCCGCCAGCCGCTTCAACCGCTCATTGCCACTGCCGCCAATGGTTGAAGGCGTCAACAGCTGTGCGTCGGCCACTACCCCGGCCAGATTATCGGCAACCATTTCGGCGACCTGGCGAATGGTTTCGTGCACCGAGATGGAACCGACTGCGATGGATATGGCATCGCCCAACTCGGCAACGGTCCGGTGCATGCCGGCAGACCGGCCACCCAGGGTCTCGTTCACCTGCCGCAGCTGCACCATCAGACTTCCTACTTCCTGCACCATGACATCCACATCCAGCAAGGCATGGGAGGTATCGGCATCCACCCCGGCACAGAGCTGTTCGGTAGCCGTGGTAATTTCCAGCAGAATTGACGAAGTAGCGGCGGTCAGCGCCCCGGTGTCGGATGACAAGCGCTGGATCGCTTCCGCCAGCACCCCGAGCGCCGCCCCTTCTTCACCGGCCCGCGCCGACTTGATCTGGGCATTCAGGGCGATCAGTTCGATTTCCCCACCAATAAAGGCGATCTCCTTCACAAACACCGAGATCTCGCCCACCTTTTCCGCTACCCGCTCCATCACCCGGGCCAGCTCCTGGTTCACCTGGGCACTGTCGGCCAGCGTCGTATTGACAAAGACCAGCGCCTTTTCCATTTCCAGCAGAAATGAACTACCGGCTTCGTCTGCCACCCCCATCAGGCCGCCGATCTGGGCCGAGAGACTGGCAGCGCCATCTGCCACGTCATGGAGGTTGGTCGCAATGGAAGAAACCTCCCCATGAAACTCCTCGCCGGCATGCCGCAACTGGGCCGCCTGCAGTTCACAGATATCGCCGACTTCCTGAATGACATGCCTGACCGCGGCTTCATCGGCCGCTGGTCCGGTACAATGGGCAACCAGCTCTTCCAGCGCCTCGTGGACATGTTCGATCTGCTGCCGGGTAATATCATGCGCCTGCATGGACATGACTACCTGGCTGATGCCGTTGGCCATCTCCAGGCTCATCTGATTGATCAACTCCACTGCCGACCCGCACCGGCTATTGACGGTATCAAGCAGTTGCATATCCTGCTTGACCCGCTGCAGGGTCTGCCGAACATGGGAACTCTGCTGTGCCTCTGCCCCGCTGATTTGCCGTAGTGCCGCCTGCAGGGTGGCGGTCAGTTCACACTTCTGCGCCAGTACATTGCCAGCCTTTTCCACCACCTGCACCGACATGGCCGAAACGTCATTGGCCAGGGTCTCGAATCCGGCAGCAGCATTGCCCATCCGCGCGCTTTCAATTTTGGTGGCGGTGCCGAGCATGCGCAAGATTTTGTTTATTTTTTTAAAATTACCCAGCGGTTCTTCAACGGCAGTAAACAGGCTTAGAATATGAGAAAATGCGTCCGTTATCCGCACCGTCTCCTGCTCAGTGCCCGCCAGAAAGGTCTCCATCCGCGACAGCAGATCATTCAGTTCGGCAGCAGTCGCCGTGGCGCGGTCACCGGAGATCTGTTCCACCATATCCTGCACACTGGCCACTATTTCGGCGGCCTGGGCATGAAAGCCGTGAAACTGGGCACCAAGCGCCAGAAATTCCTCTTCCGTATTGCCGGTGAGATTCTTCAGACCATCAATCTGTTCCAGCAGCAGGTCAGCCCATCCTGCCGGGATTACCAGCGTGTCGTTCGTCACAGGTGACGCAACCGCTGCCGTTCCTATCCCGCGCGAAGAAAAAAAACCCATCCTGAACACCCCTTTTGGCTGACTATGACCAGTACAAACTCTATAGCGTTATATCGTCAGGAGGTGAGGTTACTTTAAACAAAAAATTAGTCTTTCCATATTAAACAATGCCATCAAGCATATCCCGCAAATGCAGAGGGCGGCACCCGTACCCGGCACCGCCCTCTTAGAGTCGATCAACTATTTAAGCAGCAGCCAGATCGCTCTGATTCAGGCTAATATCGGCATCAGCAAACACCTTGTCGATATCGAGAATCATAATGAACATGTCGTTATGCTTGCCCATCCCCTGCAGGAAATCAGTGTTCATGTTGGTGCCGATCCTGGGCGCTGGTTCAATCTGTACCGGCTCCAGCTCAAACACTTCCTGCACCGAATCGGCCAGGGCACCCAGCACCACGGTGTCCCCTTCCTGCTGCACTTCGACGACGATGATGCAGGTGTTCACCGTCTTTTCCGTGGCTGCCATGCCGAACTTCAGCCGCAGGTCAATGACCGGCACTACGCTCCCCCGCAGGTTGATCACCCCGCACATGTATTCCGGCGTCTGTGGTACTTTGGTGATGACCGTCCACTCCAATATTTCCCGCACCTTGGCCACATCAACGGCAAAGGTCTCTTCTGCCAGTTTGAAGGTCAGGTATTGCCGGGTTTCGGTTATATTGCTTACGCTCACGATCTTCCTCCCTTTGGTCGGAAGCAGTGACAAGTGACGAGTGACAAGTGACGAGCTAAAAATACTACTCGTTACTCGTTACTCGTCACTCGTCACCGCA
>JANOEC010000131.1:0-20634 GCA_031412995.1 Geobacteraceae bacterium | reverse complement strand
GTTCCCCCGCCCCTTGCGGGAGGGGGCTAGGGGGTGGGGGAGATTGCCACATTTGACTTCGTTGGCAGCTACACCCACCCCTCAATCCCCTCCCGTCGAGGGAGGGGAGGCTAAATGCAAGGACCAAACCGGACAACGCTGGACTAATTTATGTCCCCTGAATTAGGGCACTCTTTCCGGGCGCTATCCCGAATTGGCTCGGGTTATTTCGCTTCAATCGGCTCGATAGTAATCTTGACCCGGCGGTTTTGCTGCCGTCCGGCGGGCGTATCGTTGCTGGCGATCGACTGGGTCTCGCCATGGCCCCTGGTGACAATGCGCTCACTGTTCACCCCATCTTTTACCAGCAAACTCTTCACCGCCTCCGCCCGACGTTCAGACAACTTCTGGTTCATCTCATTGCCGCCAACGCTGTCCGTATGACCGTCCACCATAATTCTGGTTTGCGGATACTCGTTGAGCACCTTGGCGACCTGTTGCATATCCGCAACGCTCTGCCCATTGACCGCCGCCGAACCGGTATCAAATACCAGGTCTGACTTGAAGTTAAGGTTCAGGTTATTCCCCTGGCGCTGCACCGAAATCGCCTCGGATTCGGCCAGCTTCTGCCGCATGGCCGCTTCCTGCTTGTCCATATAGTTGCCGATCAGCCCGCCAGCCAGGCCGCCGGCCAGCGCGCCAGCCCCGGCGCCAATCAGGGTGGACGTCGTATCGTTACCAATCAGCTGCCCAAGTCCCGCCCCAACGGCCGCCCCACCACCGGTACCGATCGCCGCGCCTTTCCTGGTTTGCGACATTTCCGCACATCCCCCGAGCAGGCTCGTAATCAACAGTGTGCCGACTATTTTTTTCATTGTGTGCCACTCCTTTTGTTTTTCGTTTCCGGTCCAACATATATCGTATGTCATGGCCGGAGGCAACTTATCGCCGATCAATACATATCCACCCTGCCCCAGACCATCAACAAGACCATATTTATCCGCTTGACAATTAACTAGCATGGCCTATATTTTTCCACAAGTGATATTCACCATTTGATCGAACAAGGAGGATTGCATGAAACACTCACTAGGCACGTTTGCCGTCACTGCCGGCCTGGTTGCCGGCCTGTCATCCGTCGCCCTGGCCGGGGTCACCCCCGAGAAGTTCTCAATTGGCCCATACCTTGGCGGCTACGCCTTTGATCGTAGCCAGGACTATAAAGGCTCAGCCTTCACCGCTGGTGGCAAACTGGGCTTTGATATCAATAAGCGGTTTGGTATTGATCTGGGCATTGGTACCATTCTCGCCGACACCAAGGATCCCAATTCTCAGGATGCCAGGATCGCCAAATATGGCTTTGATCTGCTTTACCACCTGCTGCCGGACAATCGGCTAGTCCCCTACCTGGCCGCCGGCTTTGGCGGGCTGAACCTGGGCACGGAAAGCGGTGGCAAACCAACGTCGCGGGGCGCGTTTGATTATGGTTTCGGGGCGCGTTACTACCTGAACGACGACATTGCCCTGCGGGCCGATGTCCGCCACATTATCTTCAGCACTGGCCAGGTGCGGAACAACTTTGAATACACCGCCGGCATCAGCTTCTTCTTTGACGGCCGCTGCTGTGAAGACGCCAAGCCGGTAGTAGTGGCACCGCCGACGACGCCGGCTCCAGTTCCTGAGCCACCCAAGCCGGCACCGGCACCCGTTGTCCTGGCGCCAACCGCAACGATTGCCGCAGTTCCCCCAGCGATCCTCAGCGGCCAAAATGCAACCCTCAACTGGAGTTCGCAAAACGCCACCAACTGCACCATTGACCAGGGGATCGGCACCGTGCAGCCCCAAGGCAGCATGTCGGTTGCCCCAACTGCCGGCACCACCTATAACCTGAATTGCCAGGGAGCAGGCGGCTCCGCCACCAGTGCCACCGCCGTGGCCGTAACTGCTCCGCCACCACCAGCGGCACCAACCTGTGCCATTGACGCAGTGCCTGCTTCCGTCGAGAAGGGCACGGCATCGACGCTTACCTGGTCTTCGCAAAATGCCAGTGCCTGTGATCTGCAACCGGGCGTCGGTCCAGTTCAACCGCAAGGCACCATAGCCGTTACCCCGGCTACCGATACCACCTATAACCTGAACTGTCAGGGGGCAGGCGGCGTTGCCACCAGCACGACCGCTGTTGCGGTGACCATTCCGCCACCTCCGGCACCGGAAAAGCCATGCCAGAGCATCACCCTGGATGTAAAATTCGACACGTCAAAGGCTGACATCAAGGGTGCGTATGAAGCGGAACTGCAGCGATTCGCCGACGTCTTGAAAGAAAACCCCAAGGCAACGACCGTGATCGAAGGTCATACCGACAACGTCGGTGATGCGGACATGAACCTGAAATTGTCTCAGCGCCGGTCAGATTCAGTGCGCACCTTCCTGATCAACAAATTGGGCATTGCCGCCGAACGGCTTACCGCCAAGGGCTACGGCCTGACCAAGCCGATTGCCAGTAACAAGTCTACTGCTGGTAAGGCGAAAAACCGCCGTATTGAGGCCCATATTTTCTGCGGTAAATAAGTTTCCTCCTTGCCGAACCAAACAGAACAGGCATACTCGCTCGGGTATGCCTGTTCTGTTTGGTTACATACTGCAACCTCCTCTCATTATTCATAAATTTTCAAATCATATTCCTCACCATTTTATGCTTAATTTTCCTGCGCTTCTGCCGATAAAAAATTAATCTGCAGAATATTACTGATCTTCGCCTAGCTAAATTATCGTATTGATATATATAAACTTTGTAATTATTATCGTCATCAACAAACCTTAAGTACAGGAGGATTCCGTGGCTAAAGGATTTTCGCGCCGTAACTTTCTCAAGATTTCCGGGACGGCTACTGTTGGTCTCGGGGTTGTTTCTACCCTGCCGGACTCAATCCTCTCCTGGGCTAATGCTCAGGAAGAACCGCTACAACCGGTGCCGACCTTTTGTGAGCTCTGCTTCTGGAACTGCGGCCTTATTGCCAAGGTTCAGTACGGCAAAGTGATCAAGGTGGATGGTAACCCGCTGAGTGAACGGGGTCGCGGGCGGCTCTGCGGGCGCGGCAATGCCGCACTCGGGGCGCTCTATGATCCGGACCGGTTGAAAACCCCGCTGATCAACATCGGCAAGCGTGGCGAACCGAAATGGAAAAAGGCAACCTGGGACGAAGCCCTTGGGCTAATTGCCCAGAAACTGGAGGCCATCAAACAGAAACATGGCCCAGAGTCGGTCGCCCTGTTTTCCCACGGTACTGGTGGCGCGTTCTGGAAGCATCTGCTCAAGGCCTATGGCAGCAGCTATTACGCTGCGCCTTCATTTGCCCAATGCCGTGGCCCCCGTGATGTGGGCTTTACCCTGACCTTTGGCGGTGAAGTCGGCTCCCCTGAATACTATGATTTCAGCCAGAGCAAGTTCATCGTCCTGATCGGCTCTCATCTGGGTGAAAACGCCCACAACAGCCAGGTGCAGGATTTTGTCCTCGGTCTGGAGCGTGGCGCCAAGCTCTGCGTGGTTGACCCGCGCCTGTCCAACGCCGCTGCCAAGGCCGATTACTGGCTGCCGATCAAGCCAGCCACTGACCTGGCGCTACTGCTGGCCTGGATCAATGTCATCGTCAATGAAGGTCTGTATGATGCCGATTATCTGCAGGCCTACGCAGTCGGCCTGCCTGAGCTGAAAGCCGCCGTGCAGGAATACACCCCGGAATGGGCGGCAAAGGAAACGGACATTCCGGCAGAGACCATTTTCAAGGTTGCCCGAGAACTGGCGGCCAACAAACCTAACGTCATTGTCTCCGGCGGCCGCTACACCGCCTGGTATGGCGACGACACCCAACGGAGCCGGGCCATTGCCATCATCAACGCCCTGCTTGGTACCTGGGGCCGCTCCGGCGGCATCTATCTGCCAGCCAGTGGCGGAGTCCCCGAATATCCCGGTCTTCCTGAGTACCCCCACAGCACTGCCGATCTGCCAAAGCTGGACGAGGCCTACCCCTACGCCCTTAATCAGACCACTACTTCCATCCGCCATGCGGCCATAACCGGCAAGCCTCACCCCATCAAGGGGTGGCTCATCTATGGCTGCAATCTGATGAAGACCATGGCCGACAAGGCTGAGACCATCAAAGCAATCAATAATCTGGATCTGGTGGTGGCCATTGACGTTCTGCCCATGGACATTACCCAGTGGGCCGACGTGGTCCTGCCGGAATGTACCTATCTGGAGCGGCATGACACCCTGTCCATCGGCAAGTTCAAGCACTTCGAGGTGGCCATCCGCCAGCCGGCAGTTGCACCGATGTGGGATAGCAAACCCTCCTGGTGGATCACCAAGGAGCTCGGCAAGAAAATGGGCCTTGAATCCTACTTCCCCTGGAAGGATGGTGAAGACTACCTGCGCAAGCGCTGCGAAGCCGGTAACATCAGCTACGATGAGCTGAAGCAAAAAGGGGTAATCAGTAAAACCGAAGGGATGGAGCCCTACATTTCAGCAACCAAACAACCGGAATTTCCCACCCCGTCGGGCAAAATCGAGCTTTACTCCAAACAGTTGGCGGAGAAGGGATTTGACCCGGTGCCGAAATACACCAAGCACCCGCAACCGCCGGAAGGCTATTTCCGGGCACTTTTCGGCCGTTCGCCGCTGCACACCTTTTCCCGGACCACCAACAACTTCATCCTCACGGATGTGATTCCCCACAACCATCTTTGGCTCAACAAACAGACTGCCAAGAAAATGGGGATCAAGGATGGTGACTTTGTCCGGGTTGAAAATGCCAAGGGGACCAAATCCTCAACCTCGATCAAGGTGAAGGTCACCGGTCGCCTGCGCCCCGACTGTGTCTACATGACCCACGGTTTCGGCGTTCATGCCAGTGAACTGCGCCGCGCCCACAACCGTGGTGTTGGGGATGAGGAGATGCTACCGACTTATGTGGTGGACCCGCTCATGGGAGGCACTGCCATGCGACATAATTTTGTCAAAATCGTGAAGGAGGGGTAACCGATGGATCTTTTTGGCGTCATTCTTCCGGACAAGCAGAAGCTGGCCTCTGTTATTGGCACCATTTTGCAGGGCAGAGGAGGCATTCATCTCTACCTCTTTCTGATCGGCCTGATCGCCGGGTTTTACGGAATCGCGGCTATTTTCATCCAGGGGCACGCCCATACCATCAACACCACCAATCTCGTGCCGTGGGGCATGCAGATCTCAACCTATGTTTACTTCGCTCTGCTCAGCACTGGCTGCACCTTTGTGAATTTCTTCGGCCATCTCTTTTTTGCGGAGAAATACCGGCCCTTTGCGGCCCGGATTATCTTTGTCGGCATCATTACTGCCGTGGCCGCGTTCTTCTCCCTCGCTACCGAAATGGGTCATGTGGAACGGATGTACATGTACCTGCTGTCGCCCAATCCAACTTCCCCCATGTTCTGGATGGCGGTCTGGTATACCAGCTATGTCATCATTATCACTGTAGAATATATTAACATCCAACGCGGCAAGCATTCCGTCAAGGTCATGTGGGGGGCGTTCTTCATTGCGGTTGCCACCCACAGTACCCTCGGCAGCCTGCTGGGAACCGTCAGCTCGCGGGTTTACTATTACAGCGCCCTGATGCCGATCTACTTCCTCTTCATCGCCTTTCTCACCGGTGGTGCCCTGACCACCATTATCGCCGCCCACACGGTCAGGAAAAAGAAACTGGATGCGGATTATCATCTCTCCCCGTTTGTGATCCTGCTAAAAATTGGCCTGGGACTCGCCCTGCTGATCACTTTTTGGCGGATAATGACCGGCCTGGCCTCGCGCATGGAAGGGTCAGAGGTTTTCTCCCTTACCCTGATCAACAGCTTTGTTTTCGGCATCGTGGTGGTCATCATCATTCCCTACCTGTTGCTGAAGGTGAGCAAAAGCCCAAACTGGCTGATGTTCGTCGGCATTTTTATCATGGCAACCCAACTGAAGGCGCGCAACGATCTGGTCGTCGGCGCCTTCAAGATCCCGGTATTTCGGGTCTACGAAATGCCGGAAATTGTCCACTACACCCCGTCGATATACGAATACCTGGTGGTATCTGCCTCAACATGCCTGGTGGCCCTGCTCTACATCATCTTTAACCGCACCGGCATCTTCGACGTCCAGGCAAATAAGGGGGGGCACTGACCATGAGCAGACCTGAAGAAAAAGACATCCTGACCATCATGCAGGAAGACCTGCAGCGGGCGTTGAAAAAGCCGATGAAGGAGCGACGCTGGGGCATGGCCATCGATACGCGAAAATGCATCGGCTGTCACGCCTGCACCACTGGCTGCATGAGCGAAAACCTGACCCCGCCCGAAATCCATTACCGCCCGGTGAAGGAAGAAGAAATCGGTGAGTTCCCCAATGTAGCGCTCCGCTTCATCCCCCGACCCTGCATGCAGTGTGATGATCCGACCTGCACCTCGGTCTGCCCGGTTACCGCTACCTGGAAACGAGAGGATGGCATTGTTGTCATTGACTACAAAAAGTGCATTGGCTGCCGCTACTGCCTGGTGGCCTGCCCGTATGGCGCACGCAGCACCGATGTTGGCCTTTATTTCACCGATGAATTAAAGAGAGAGTCCTACGAGATGGAGGACTCCGGTGAATACGGCAAGACCTTCAAGCGGAAAAGCCACTGGCATTCCCCCATCGGCAATGCGCGGAAGTGCCACTTCTGCATCCACCGCATCGAAAAGGGCGAACTGACCCGCTGCACCACCACCTGTGTCGGCCATGCCACCTACTTTGGCGATCTGAATGACCCCAAGGCGCTCATCAACAAGGTGATTAACCAACCCAATGTCATCCGGTACAAAGAGGAACTGGGCACTAAGCCGACGGTTTACTATATCCTTTGACAAAGCGGTTTTGCATGGCATAATTCAGTCGTTTTTGCGGCAATGCCGCGACATATCACCCAAAAAGGAGTTTTTACAATGAAGAAAGTTTTGACTTTGCTTGTTTCCGCCCTGATCGTTGCCAGCTTTGCCACCATGTCTCTGGCTGCGCATCACGAAGCAAAACCTGCTGACCCGGCAGCACCAGCTGTTGAGAAGAAGGAAGAGACGAAAGAAGTAAAAAAGAAAGCCAAAAAGACAACCAAGAAGGATGCTAAAGAAGGCGAGAAGAAGGACGGCGAGGCCAAGCCGGCTACGGAGAAGAAAGAAGCGCCAAAAAAGGCGAAGAAGGAAAGCGCCGGCTGCTAAAGCTGCATTTTCCGGATTTATGGTAACAGCAACGGCCCTGGAGATTTCCAGGGCCGTTTTGCGTTTCATTTAAGCGTGTTACCACTGGCTCAGCTTTCAGCAGCAGGAACAACCCTAAAATTACCAACCAGTTGCGTAAAAAGCTTCGGGAGCGCAGTTGCAAGCTGAAGTCGAGCGCCGCTGACCGGATGGGTAAAGGCAAGCGAACAAGCATGCAATGCCAGGTTGGGATATGAAGCATAGTCACGGCCATATTTCTTGTCACCAACCACCGGATGCCCTTTTTCGGCAAAATGCACCCTGATTTGATGTTTTCTGCCGGTTAGCAGGCGAATTTGCACCAGACTTAGCCCATTCTGTTCCTTTACCAGTCTATAGGCCGTATGCGACAGCTTCCCCTTGGTGGGGTCAGGAGTTGAATATACCGACAAAGCGGCATTTTCAGCCAGATAACTGCTAATGGTCCCTTCTGGTGCGGAGAGATGGCCAAACACCACTGCCAGATAAACCTTGGTGGTGTTGTCCCAGTCTGATTGGAGAAACTGCTTGGCTGCTTCGCTTTTGGCAAAAAGCAAAATTCCGGAGGTATCGCGGTCCAATCGGTGCACGATATAAACCCGATTGCGTGACTTGGGGTTTCCTTTGCGCACGTAGTCATTAAGGATAGCGTGAACCGTCCGGGACTTATCCCGCTCCGTCCCCATAGTCAACAGCCCACACGGTTTGTCCACCACCAGGATATCGGCATCCTCAAATAACAGCGTCACCCCTTTGGGTTGATGTTTGGCGGCTGGCCGTTTGGGGGGATGGATAATGGCCTCGATCCTCAGCGCTTGCCGACGGATTGTATCAGGGTTAATTTGTCTGCCCGGGGCATGGCTTTGATTTCCGCTTCCCGGCGAGCGGCGGTAGAACGGCTATGGTGCTCTTCGTGATAGACCACCTGCACCGGTTGTCGCCCGCGAAAATACTTGGCACCCCGCCCGGTGGCGTGCTGAGCGAAACGCCGCTCAATGTCGGTGGTGATCCCGGTATAGAGCGAATCATCAGAGCAAAGAATCACATAAACCTGCCAGTCCAGAGCGCTAGGGCTTGATATAGGCATTCAAGCCAATAGTGATCGGCTTGCCGTCAACCTCGGCAGTAGTAACCGCATTGCCCCGCGTACTGGCCACGACCAGGGTTTTACCCGATGCCGACGGGGTCGGTTTCTCCAGGTTGATCTCGATACAGAGCTTATTGTTCTTGATCTCGACAGTCATTGCCATAACAGGCCTCCTGCTTTGTGGCGTGGTGATATGGCACGCAAAAAGCCCCGATGTCTCGAGGCTTAGTGGACCGCAGTTATTCGGTTGAAAATAGTTGGTACCAGAGGCCGGACTCGAACCGGCATGAGGTTGCCCTCGGCAGATTTTGAGTCTGCTGTGTCTACCATTTCACCACTCTGGCTCAAATGTCAGCGGAGTATAGCCAATGCTAGCGGTAGGGTCAAGCTGAAATCCCGGACTCGCCTGCAGCGATCAAGCACAACCGGAGATAGCCGGTATTATCGGCAGACGACAATGTTGGCGCTGTTTGACGACAGATCAAAGACCACCCGGGCCTTCTTGTCCTGCAACTGCCGGGATACCTGTTCAATCTTGTCATCAAGCGAATGGCTGGCATCACCAATTTCTTCCCATTCCCGGGTCACAAACTCGCTGATCAGGTTGCGCAAGGTTTCGGGATTGATCCGCTCCAGCGGGATTTCCACTCCGTCTTCCTGCTGATTTTCCTGCTGGTCATATTCGATCTCAATTTCTGGTGACGTCATAACTTATACGACCTCGACAATTACATAACTGACCTGAGCACTCCCGCCGCCGATGAACACCGCATCACCAACCGTTTTGCCGAGCAGTCCACTCCCCAAGGGTGATCCTGGGGTAATGACCACCACTTCACTCCCCGCACTCGCAACCTTCAACCCACCTTCCAGTGGCCCGATAAATACTGCTTTCGCCGTGCCGTCAGCAGCTTCGAGAGTTACCAGCGACGCCAGCCGTATCGCCTCATCATTCGGGGTTTTCAGGCTCAACTGCCTGTACACCTCGATCGCCTGCCGAATCTCACTGGCGCGATTTGCCTGGCCCTGGGCAACATAGGATGCCTCAAGGGCCAGGGTGTCATATTTGTTATCCGGCGCGTTTTCTTCATGGGTTGCCGCAGCATGGGCGGTTTTTGCCGCCGTGAAGAGCACGTCCAGATCTTGACTGAGTTGGGCAATGATCTGCTGCAGGAGGTCGACCTTGTTCATCAACTGGAATACCTTTCAAAGTTCTTTCTATGGCCTGCGCCATTCTCACTTCTCACTTCTCACTCCCGCCACCAAACACCTTATACAGAGTCACCAGGTTGGCCAGGCGGGCCAGTCGCGTCCCAACCAGGGCCTGCTGAGCACCGTAGAGTGACCGTTGTGAATCCAGGACCGTCAGGTAGTTGTCCACCCCCTGGTCAAAGCGGGCCTGGGAGAGACGGTAGCTTTCAACGGTCGCATCGGTCAGGGATTGCTGGGCTGCCAGCTGCTCGTCGATCGTACCCCGCTGGGCCAGAGCATCAGCCACTTCCCGGAATGCAGTCTGAATGGCCTTTTCATACTGAGCAACGGCAATGTTCCTATCTGCCTCCGCCACCTGCAGGTTGGCCTGGTTACTGCCGCCATCGAATATCGGCAGAGAAATCCGTGGCGCGAAGCTCCAGGCAAACGCGCCCGTCTTGAACAGGCCGGACAGCTCGTCACTCCCCAGGCCGATGCTCGAAACCAGGGTTATGCGGGGGAAAAAGGCGGCCCTGGCCGCACCAATATTGGCGTTGAACCCTTTTAGCTGCTCTTCGGCCTGCAGAATGTCTGGCCGCTGCAGCAGCAGATCTGAGGGGAGTCCGGGCGGGATATCCTTTAATGCGGTGATTGTTGCAGACAGAGTGGCAGGGAGCTGATCTCCGGGAACCGGGGAGCCGACCACCAGATTCAGGGCGTTTTCATCCTGGGCAACCAGCGTCGTATAGCGGGCAATGTCCACCCGGGCAACATCAACACTGGTCTGGGCTTGGCTGAGGGCCAGGGCGTTGGCAACCCCGGCTTCGTAGCGACTCTTCACCAACTGATAGGCGGCCCGCTGGTTGACCAGGGTCTCCTTGGCCAGCTGCAACCGTTCCCGGTCCGCTGCCAGGGCCAAATAACTGGTTGCCACCTGAGATACCAGGCTGATCTGCACGCTCTGTCTGGCCTGCTCCGTGGCTAGAAACTGCTCCAACGCCTGGTCCTTGAGACTCCGCACCCGACCAAAAAGGTCCAGTTCATAGGACGCAACACCTAAGCCAACACTGTACTGCTCCACGGTCATGTCCCGGCCGCTGGAGGAGAGTCCTTCCGGAATCCGCTGGATGCTGGCAGAGGCATTGGCATCAACTTTCGGCAGCAGGTCAGCCCGGCGAATCTGGTACTGGGCTTGGGCCCGTTCGATATTGAGAACGGCGATCCGCAGGTCGCGGTTATTCTCCAGCGCCAGAGCAATCACCTTGCGTAGCTGCGGATCGACAAAGAACTCCTGCCAGGGGATATCGGCGATTGCCTTGTCTGCCGGTTTGTCAGTAGTTGCCTGGTATGCCGGGCCAACAGGCCAGACCACAGGCACTGGAGCAGCGGGCTGACTGTATTTTGGGGCCATGGTGGAACAACCGGCCAAGGCGGCAAATCCTGCCACAAGTATTGAAACACGGAGCAACGAAGCAACGGTGGGGAATCTGAGGTAAGCATTCTCTGAAGCTTTTAATGCAGTAAAGCAGTTTAAAACATTTTCAGGATTATTTTTTGTTTTCTCTGTTGCTCTGTTGCTCTGTGTTATTCCAAAAAAGAAGTTCATATCACTGTCCCTCCACTACACTGGCAGCAGCCGGTCCGTCGTCGTGCGGTTTATATTTTTTCTTGCCGAACAGCCGCGATACCATGACAAAGAAAAACGGAATAAAGATCAGGTCGATGAAGGTGGCCGAGAGCAGACCACCGGTCACGGCAGTACCGATGGCATTTTGCGCCGAGGCGCCGGCCCCTTTGGTCAGAGCAAGCGGCAGGGTGCCGAAGAAAAAGGCCAGCGAAGTCATGATAACCGGCCTTAATCGAATCCGCACCGCAGTCAGGGTTGCCTCCATCAGCTCATGCCCCTGGTGCATCTGTTCCTTGATGAACTGGATGATCAGGATGGCGTTCTTGGTGGAGAGACCGACCGTGGTGAGCAGGCCGATCTGCAGATAGACGTCGTTGGGGAATACCCGCAGCTTGACCGCCACTACCGCCCCCACCAATCCCAATGGCAGCATCAGCAGGTTGACAAAGGGGATGGTCCAGCTTTCGTACAGCGCCGCCACGGCGAGAAAAACCACCAGCAGCGAGATGGCATACAGCACTGGGGCCTGGGCGCCGGCATTCTTTTCTTCGTAGGAGAGACCGGTCCATTCGTAACCGATGCCCGGCGGCAGTTGGGCCACCATGTTCTCAACCTCGGCCATGGCCTCACCGGTACTGATCCCCGGGGCCGCCTGCCCCAGCACTTCCACCGATGGGATGCCGTTATACCGCTCGAGCCGTGGCGAACCAAACTGCCAGCGAGCAGTGGCAAAGGCCGAAAACGGTACCATCTCCCCTTGTTTATTGTTCACGTACCATTTATTGATATCCTCCGGCACCATCCGGTACTTGGGATCCGATTGTAGATAGACCTTCTTCACCCGGCCGTTCTGGATGAAGTCGTTGACATAGGAACTGCCCCAGGCCGTAGCCAATACGCTGTTGACATCACTGAGGTTTATCCCCAGGGCGCCGGCCCGCACATCATCGATGTCGAGCTTGAACTGCGGGGAGTCATCCTGACCGTTGGGCCGTACCGCGATCAGCTTCTTGTTCTTCATTGCCATGCCCAGCAGTTGATTGCGGGCCTCCATCAGTTTTTCATGGCCCAAACCGCCCCGATCCTGCAACTGCAGGTCAAAGCCGTTGGCTACCCCCAGCTCGAGTACCGCCGGCGGCGAAAAAGCGAATGCCAAGCCGTCGCGGATCTGGGAAAAAGACTTCATCGCCCGGCCGGCAATGGCGGGCGCCTTCAGGTCCTTGCTCTGCCGCAGATCCCAGTGCTTGAGCCGGACAAAGGCCAGCCCCATGTTCTGCCCCCGACCGGCAAAGCTGAACCCGGCCACGGTAATCACCCCTTCCACCGCTTTGGTTTCCTTCTCCAGAAAGTGTTGTTCCAGCTGGCGCATGACCTGGATGGTCCGCTCCTGGGTGGCGCCGGCTGGCAACTGAACCTGGCAAATAATGAAACCCTGATCCTCGTCGGGCAAAAATGAGGTGGGGAGCTGCAGGAAGACATAGCCCATGACAGCCACAATGGCGCCGTAAATCACCAGATAACGGATCGGCTGGCGAAAGGAGCGACCAACGATCCCTTCATAGTTGCGGCGGCAGAATTCAAAGGTCCGGTTAAAGTAGCGGAAAAACCAGGCAAACCACCCCTTTTCACCGGCATGATGCCCTTTTTCGATCGGCTTGAGGATGGTGGCGCAGAGCGCCGGGGTCAGGATCATCGCCACCATCACCGACAGGATCATGGCCGAGATGATGGTGATAGAAAACTGGCGGTAGATAACACCGGTGGAGCCAGGGAAAAAGGCCATGGGGAGAAAGACTGCGGTCAGGACCGTGGCGATACCCCAAAGGGCGCTGGTGATCTGGCCCATGGATTTGATGGTTGCTTCCCGGGGTGGTAATCCCTCCTCGGACATGATTCGTTCGACGTTTTCAACGACGACGATGGCGTCGTCCACCAGCAGACCAATGACAATGACCAGGGCGAACATGGTCAGGGTGTTGATGGAGTAGCCACAGGCCGCCAGCACCCCCATGGTACCCAGCAGCACCACCGGTACGGCGATGGTCGGGATCAGGGTGGCGCGGATATTCTGCAAGAAGAGGAACATGATGATGAAGACGAGAAAGACCGCTTCAATCAGGGTATGTACGACCTCTTCGATGGAGATCTTGACAAAGGGGGTGGTGTCGTAAGGATAGACGGTCTTTACCCCCGGCGGGTAATATTTGGCGAGCTCTGCCATCTTGGCCTTGACCCGGTTGCCGGTCTCCAGGGCATTAGCACCGGCAGCCAGGCGGATCGCCATGCCACCCAACGGTTTCCCGTTGTAGTAGGATTGAACCTCGTAGTTTTCGGTGCCGATCTTACTTTCCGCCACATCCTTGAGTTTGACCGTGGAACCGTCCGGATTGGTGCGCAGGACAATGGCATCGAACTGCTCCGGGTTCTGGAGCAGGGTGCGGGCGTTGATGGTGGCATTGAGCTGCTGCCCCTGCGGCGCGGGGATAGCCCCGAACTGGCCGGCCGAAACCTGAACGTTTTGGGCCTGCAGTGCGGTGACCACGTCATTGGAGGTCATGTGAAAACTATTCAGCTTGATCGGGTTCAGCCAGATCCGCATGGCATTCTGGGTGCCGAACAACAGCAGTTCACCAACCCCTTCTACCCGGCTGATAATATCCTGCAGGTTGGAAACCATGTAGTCAGTCAGGCCATTGCGGTCCAGGGAGCCGTCTTCCGACATCAGGCCGACGATCAGCAGGAAGTTTCGGGTGGACTTGACCACCTGAATGCCCGAGCGCTGAACAATCTGCGGCAGCAGCGGCACCGCCAGCTGCAGTTTATTCTGCACCTGCACCTGGGCAATGTTCGGGTCAGTGCCAGCCTTAAAAGTCAGGGTGATGGTCACCGCTCCGGCCGAATCGCTGGTGGATGACATGTAAATCAGGTTATCGATGCCGTTCAGCTTCTGTTCAATGACTTGGGTAACCGTATCCTGTACTGTCTGGGCCGAGGCGCCGGGATACATGGCGTTGATGGCGATCTGCGGCGGCGCGATCGGCGGATACTGGGAAACCGGCAGCTTCTTGATCGACAACAAGCCGGTCAGCATGACCATGATGGCGATGACCCAGGCGAAAATGGGACGATTGATGAAAAAACGAGGCATGGGATGCTCCTTTACTTTTTGGCTGCTGCCGGCGGAGCAGCACCACCCGGCGCGCCACCCGGCGGGCCTTCGGCTGGCTTGCTGCCAAAAGGTACCGCCTTCACCGCTGTGCCAGGGCGGGCCTTCTGAATTCCTTCCAGAATGACCCGGTCACCCGCCTTCAGCCCTTCAGTCACCAGCCAGTTCTCACCCAGGGTGCGATCGGTCTTGATCACCCGTGGCTCCACCTTTTCTTCAGCGCCGACTACCAGGACCAACGGATTTCCCGCCGGATTTCGCGTGACTCCGCGCTGCGGCACCAGGATCGCCTGTTCGCTCATCCCTTCTTCCACCACGGCGCGGACAAACATGCCGGGCAGCAGGGTCTGTTTCGGGTTAGGGAATACGGCGCGCAGGGTGACGGAACCGGTGCTCTGGTCAACCGTGACCTCGGAAAATTTCATGATTCCTGGCAATGGATACGCACTGCCATCCTCCAGGATCAATTTCACCTTGGCCTGACCGTTGCTCCCCTTGAACTGGCCGCTGGACACGGCCTTTTTCAGGCGCAGCAGCTCGGCACTGGACTGGGTCACGTCCACATAAACTGAGTCCAGCTGTTGAATGGTTGCCAGCGGCGGTACTTGACTCGCAGTCAGCAGTGCGCCACTGGTCACGGCGGAGCGACCAATGCGGCCGGAAATCGGGGCGGTGATCCGGGTATAAGCCAGATTGATGCGGGCAGTCTCCAGCGCGGCCTTGGCTGACTCGATGTCGGCTTCGGCCAAATTCATCGCCGCCGAGATGTCGTCATAATCCTGCTTGCTCACCGCATTGATCTTCACCAATTCCTTATAGCGCTCAGCCTTGAGCCGCAGCGGCGCACTGTTGGCCTCGGCCTTGGACAGAGCGGCCTTGGCACCGGCATACGCGGCCTGATAACTGGCTGGGTCAATCTGATACAGGACCGCACCGGCCTTGACATCAGAACCCTCGGTGAACAAACGCTTTTGGACAATACCTCCCACCTGCGGACGGACTTCGGCAATCAGATAGGGGGCTGTCCGGCCGGACAACTCCGTGGTAATGGCTGCCCGCTGCGGCTTAATGGTTATGATCCCCACTTCCGGCGGGCCTGCTGGCGGCTTTTGTCCGGCAGATTGCGGCTTGCCGCAGCCTGCGAGCAACAAGCCGGCAATGAGTGTCCCCGTTATGGCACGATGGGTTTTTTTAAGTGTCTGGTGCATCTGGTACCTCGATAAATTGGCGTTAAGGAAGCAAACTATTTTTGTCGTGGCAGGAAAGCCACGATGATGATCAATAGGCTGAAAACAACCAGAGCAGCGGTGAAAAGTTTATAGGGCATCAGGATCTCCGAGTAGATTCAGAGTGAACGTTCATTCATTACCGCCGAACCGCGTCCCAGCAGGCCTCAACCGTACGGAAAATCAAATCCTCGTCCAAGGTGAGAAAGCCAAGAATGTGGTCCCGGGCCAAGGTTAGCAGGGGCCCAAAGGTCAGATCGAAGAGAATGATGATTGGCAACTCCTTCATAACCTGCTGAGTTACGCCGTCTTCAAACAGGGCGCGGTGCACATCGCACTTGGTTCTGCTGCCAAAAAACTTGTCCCGGCGGCACGCCACACCATACGGCGAGTTGACAAACTGCTCCAGGAAGCGGAAGTCAGTGGGATGTTCGATTAAATACCGTAGCGTCGCCGTAACAACATGAAGGAATCGCTCCCGGACAGGTTTCGTCGGATCATATTTTTCCTGAATAATCGGAGTAATCCGTGCTTCCATTTCTTGATAAAGTTCGGCAATCAGCACATCCTTGTTCTCGAAGTAACGGTAGATGGTTCCTGCCCCGACCCCGGCCCGCTCGGCAATTAACGCCATCGGGGCGCCATGAAAGCCATGTTCGGCAATCAGTTCGAGTGAGGCCTTGACAATTTCTTCTCTTTTATCTGGCTTCAGCATAAACTTACCTCATCAAAAAAATGAACGTTCATTCCGTTATAGGTATTTTCAGCTTCCCGGTCAAGAGAATGTTCATACATCGCTCCCCGAAAGCTGGTGATTCGAAGTTCGAAATATTCGCCCGCTCAATTTGAGCCGGCGTCTGCACCTCGGAGGCCGCACCAATTTGCAAGAACTTTCTCTGCAGTTGGAACCAGTGCAAAAATAGATGGGTGTGAAAGTCCTTGAAACGGCAGGGTTTGTAGAGAGGACGAAAACGGGCAAATCCAGCGTTCTATAGTGAACCAAAAAAAGGCCCGCCGAAGCGGGCCATGGATTAAATTAATTCATACAATCAGGTTACTGAATTGGCGGCATTGGATATCCGCTTACGTTATAAATATTCGCGCTGGTGATCTTATTGAAATTAGCATCATACACACCAATGAATGCCGCCGTAGCACCGCTCGAAAGAGCCATTACATTCCCGTCTGGAGTGGCAAGCTGTGAATTCACAATATTGGTTCTGGCAGAGTACGAATATGCGCACCAGCCTGGACCTGCCAGCTTAGAATTGATAATATTGGACGTGCTGCCATAATTTGTCAGGATGGTTGTACCAGCTTCTGTTGTAGCGGTTGAGTTTTTGAAATTCAGCACACAGTTGTTTTCGACATGAAGACCGTAACCGCTGTTAAGATGGAATGTGCTGTTTGTGATATTGGCCGTGCTGCCATCATGGAGGTAAAGAGTATGGTTTTCTTGGGACGGTCCGCTTGCTGCTACCTCGGCGGTGACATTGTCAAGTTTTATGGTGGAAGTGTACACCCTTAACGAAGTAGTCACTGAATTCCCTGCTACTCCATTAAAAGCATTGAAGGTTGAATTAGAGGATTTAATATTGGAACCCGTGGCAGACAACGCCACAGAATAATCCCCGCCAAGTGATTCAACGGTTATTCCCCTGATCTCAGCATTAGTTACACCGTTTGCGCTGACAACACCGTTAGCGCTGCCGGAAATTTTGGTGACATTCTCGCCTGAGCCTTCAATGTCAACATAACTATTCATGTTGACAGAAACAGCAGGGTTAAGATTGTAAACGCCAGGCATAATTTTTACGAGGCAGGGGTTGGTCGCCGATGGAGTGCCGCACCAGGTTGCAAGGTTGTCCATTGCTGAAATGGGGTCAGTGTAGCTGCCGCCAGACTGAGCAACAACAGCAACTTTAGCATATTTGGCAGTCGCTCCCATTTCTCCCTGAGGCCCTGCAGGTCCAGCGACACCTTGAATCCCCTGTGGGCCTTGTGGGCCGACGGCACCGTCAACCCCTGGCAGGCCCTGCGGGCCTGTTGCCCCGGCATCGCCTTTCAACCCCTGAATACCCAGGGACCCCTGCGGGCCGGCCACCGGCGCACTGCAGACCCAGGCCGTGCCGTTAAAGAGCAGCATCTGGTTTGCCGAACAGGGTGCCAGTTTGGCGGGCGTCACTGCGCCGTTGGCGATCTTCGCGCTTGTAATGGCGGTGTCGACAATGTGATTGGTTTTGATGCCGTTACCGCTGTTGGTGTCCTGGCTGGTGGAGCCGGTAGTAGCTTCTTTGATTTTTGCTGAGGTTACCTCGTCATTTACTATTGCTGCAAATGAACCGACTGGGATTGCCATCAGCATGGTGGCTGCCAGCAAAACTACAATTTTCTTCCGCATAATACTTCCTCCTCAAAATGATAATCGTGCAAAGCACTAAAGATTTTGAGATACAAGCAAAAGAGGGGCCAATATAATCAAGTGCTAATTAAAATTTACAAGTTAGTGATTTGGCGTCACAATCTAATTAAAATGATATTATCTCAACGTCTACAGCGATTTGTTTGCTGCGATATTACACTGTTGGGCGAGCGGGATGCAGTTATCTGACGGGGGTGTGTTCTAACATTTGCAGGTGTATGAATCGGTTAAAAAACTTGTGCAGGACTTTTATGTCGCCATCGCCCAGACCCGAAAAGCAGGGGGTGTCGTATGAATAGAGATTTCAAAGTAAAGATCGAATCAGAAGCAGATTTTTTCGCTGACCGATACATCCTGCAAGGGTGCGGGTTTACAGAGGGGGACTTTTGTTGTGGAGACTTGATTTTTGCGGTTGGGTGTTGTGGCGTAGTGCACCAGAAGTGCACCATAAAAAATAAAGGGTATCTACAAAAACTTGTAGATGCCCTTCTGAATTGGCTCCCCAACGAAGACGGTTCTGGGCACTGGGAGGAGAGATTGGCCTTTTAGTTTGGCACCTGTATACAGCGGAAGCTTTCAAAGGAAATCTTCCGCTTTCGTTGACATTTCCCCTTTATTATGGCACAGAAAGCCATATACGTTTAAGGGGGAAATGTGGGAGACGCACAGCCGGTTTTGCATTATCGGCGCGATTTACCGAACGGCGACATTATCCAGGTAGTCGTATGGTTGCTGGATGTGCCACTGCCAGGTTCAGTGCATCTCTACAAATATCGCCTTCATTACCAGAAAGCCGATGGTTCAGATTTTATCCGGTATGACAATGAGCGTGGCAAGGGAGATCATCGGCATATTGGCAAGATGGAAGAACCCTACCAGTTTGTATCGGTAAAAAAACTCGCGCAGGATTTTTATGCTGCCATCGACCAGTCACGAAAGTCAGGGAGTGTCTCATGAATAGAGATTTCAAAGTAAAGATCGAGACGGAAGAAGACTTTTTCGCTGACCTGATCGCCCAGGCAGATAAAATAGACCAAGGAATCATTCCCGAAAGAACGATAGAGAGAGTCTCTTTTCCTGACTTGGAAACGTTCTATCGCTATTGCACACCGAAACGGCTGCAACTGCTGCAGGAGTTGCATAAACTAGGCTGCATCAGCATCAATGCCCTGGCAAAGCATCTGCATCGTCATTACAAGAACGTCTTCAGGGATGTAAAAACCCTTGAAACCGCGGGTCTTGTGGAAAAAACGGAAGCGGGCAAGTATTGTGTTCCCTGGGATGAATTCACGGCTACAGTAAAACTGGCTTCGTAACTACTTACATGAAGGATCGATTGACCACGCTCATCGAGGTGATCGCTCAGCAAGAAAAACAACTTGCAGAACTGGATGTAGAACGTGTCGCAGTTATAGCTCGGCTTGATGAACTGCGCCATGAATTGGCATCTCTGCAAGCGTCGCCTCCGCCCGTCAGCACTCCCTCTGAATTATCCCCATCGGGGAAAATCACCCTGTTCCGCGCGCTCTTCAAGGGCCGCGAAGATGTCTATCCGAAAATGTGGCTCAGTAAGAACGGTGACCGCAAGGGATACATGCCGTCCTGCGGCAATGACGGTAATTACTCTCTCTGCGGGAAACGGAAAATTCCTCGGGTCAAATGTGCCGACTGCAAGCATCAGGCATACCTGCCGGTCATAGACGAGGTCGTCCGGGAGCATCTCCAGGGGAAGCAGACCATCGGCGTCTATCCACTCATGCCGAATGATACCTGCTGGTTCCTGGCAGTCGATTTCGACAAGGCAAGCTGGCAGGAAGATGTGGCTGCCTTTCGTGAAACCTGTAGCTCACTTGGCCTCCCGATTGCCATAGAACGTTCACGGTCCGGCAATGGCGCCCATGCCTGGTTCTTTTTCTCTGAACCGGTCGTGGCTTCCGTTGCCAGGGTGTTGGGCTGCTTCCTTATCACTGAGACCATGTCCCGCCGCCATCAACTCAGCATGGAATCCTATGACCGGCTCTTCCCCAGCCAGGACACCATGCCGCGAGGCGGCTTCGGCAACCTGATTGCTCTGCCGCTGCAGGGCGAACCGCGCAAACTGGGCAATTCTATCTTTGTTGATGAGTCATTCACTCCATACCTTGACCAATGGAGTTACCTCTCTTCGGTAAAGCGTCTCTCACCTTTGGAAGTTCAAGCCATCGCCGACAGGGCAGTTCGGCGAGGCCAGGTCGTCGGTCTGAAGCTGCCGTCAGATCATGACGAAGATCAGGCGCCATGGGAGCGTTCCCCCTCAGTTTGCTTGCCTGAGCAGCGGTTCAAGGGAAAGGTGCCGAAAAAGATTGCAGTAGTTCTTGCCCAACGGCAACTATTCAGAAAATCTATGCTCGGCTGACGGAAGACCGGCAGCGAAATCAGCTTATCCTGAACGATATCCGTCAAGCTCTTACCGAAGGGAGGTCACCGATCCTGCTGACGGAACGCAAGGATCATCTGGCATATCTAGCAGGAGAACTGCGAGACTCGGTAAAACATCTGGTGGTGATGCAGGGTGGCATGGGGGTGAACCACCGTGGCCTGGAAGATCGGCGCGCACAAGGACCCGCTGGCCGATTACCTGGCCGACATCTTCACCCTGCCCGCCAGCCTGGCCGG
>JANOEC010000130.1:0-3684 GCA_031412995.1 Geobacteraceae bacterium | reverse complement strand
AAAGAATGAGTACAAAAATGGGCTTGGGGAATTGAGAAAAGGTGTGGGGTCTCGAAATCGGTGATGCGTTAGCTTGAAATACCAGCTTGCTGGGTTCGTTTCTAGTTGGCGGGTGGGTTCACTTTAGGTCGGTGGTGACAGCGTTAGCGAATCCGGAAACACTGCCTTGTTAGCCGTGAACAGCTTAGCAAATCTGATTCCAATTTTCAGTTTCTATTCAAAATCAAGATGAACAGCTATAGTGCGACACACCACCAACGTTAAAAAATGCCTTAGGTTTTAGACGATAGTATTTATCTTCTACTTCTTGTGATTGCTCATCATATGGATAGCTAAGTACTTCTTGCAACTCTTTAACTAATGTGTAGTCACCCTGCATGGCTTGTTGGTAGGCGGGGACAATCAACCACTCTCGCCATGTATATTTTGGGTTAGTCGTTTTCATATTTGCTGATATTTCTGCCAAGTTACCGTCTTTAAGGACGAGGTCGCGCCAGCTGTTTAGCCAAGATTGCCATTGTTTATCGAGTTCTTCAGAAGTTTTACCGTAGAAACTCTTTTTCAATCCAGAAACATCCACTGGCATATGGGATAACTCGCGGAAGAAAATGGTGTAATCCACCTCAGAGTAGGTCAGTAGCTGGATTAATGTCTTAAATAGTTCCGGGTTATATCCAGTCAAGCCAAGTTTGGCTGCCCACATTTTTTGAAGTTGTTTTTGCATTTCTTCTGCAAAGCCACGGCGTACCTGGTCGAAATGTTTTAAAGCCTCAGTATCTTCTTCGAGTAGCGGTCTCACAGCTGCCCAGAACATATGGTAATTCGCTTCCGCTGCGATTGGCTGATTAAAGAATGAAAAGTGTCTTCCACCGCCAGTCCAAGGTTGAAATTCAGGGTCAAATACTTCACAGAATCCAAATGGTCCATAGTCGAGGGTAAAACCACCAGCGGCGCAATTGTCAGAATTATAATTACCCTGGCAATAACCAACCCGTTGCCAATTGGCCACAAGTGTAGTAAGGCGCAGGCGAAATAGCTTTGCCAACTCAACCAATTGATCTCCAAATGCAAGGTCTTGATTAATGTCGCTTTTGTATTCTCGCGCAATTAAATGCGACACAATCATGCGCAGCTCTTCTGATGCTCTCGGATGAGCATTGTTACGTGCACGACGGGCAAATAACTCTAGCTGACCGACTCGCAAAAAGGATGGTGCAACGCGAGTTGAAATAGCCACAGGATTTTCCACCAAAATATCAGGGTCGGTTGAGTGGGAGTCTTCGGAATACCAAGGTCGGGTAACGGTTTCAAATCTAGAAACATACAGTGTTAAAGAGCGCGATGTTGGGACACCTAAGGCCTGCATATACTCTTGCGCTAGAAACTCACGCACACTTGAACGTAGTACTGCACGCCCGTCGGCTCCCCGGCAATAAGGCGTTGAGCCGCCACCTTTTAATTGCATTTCCCAGCGCTGCTCATTGAGTATTCCTTCAAATACAGATATCGCCCGACCATCGCCATAACCATTGCCTGTGCCAAATGGACATTGTTGGGTATATTCGGTGCCATAGATCGACAATGCATAGCCAGTCGCCCAGCCAATCCGCCGCATAGGTTTATGCGTAACAGAAAGATCACCAGAAAACACCTGGCGAAATTTTGCGTCAAACGCCAGCTCCTCATTCAACCCAAGTTCATTAAAAAAGGTGCTGCTATGGGTTACATACTCTGGTTCGGCAAGCGGCGTGGGTGTCACAGGCACATAATGACCAGAAAACACCTGGCGGGCACGAAGATCAACACCATCTTCGGCGGCATCAGGGTCGGCATTCAATGTATCCATAAATGAATAATCAGCTAATCGCACAAACTCATCGAAGGTGGTTACGCAGGGATCAGCAGATGGTTTAGATGTATATGACATTGTTGCAAACACCTCGCTTACTGGAGTGTGCATTTTATGCTTTTTAAAAAGGAATAAGATTAACCTCTCAACTTAACAACACTGATTTATCTTATATGGGCTAAGGTCAAGTCGATTTAAGCATACGCCTGGTTGAGGTGCTTCCCATTAGACCTGCGGCTTTCCCTCAAATCATTCAGAAATGGAGCAACTGGAAACCGGAGATTACCAAAGACAATTTACAATTGAATTGTCAGATGACATTAAAACTTGATAATGGAAGCTGTCAGATTAAGTTCTGATTTGTACAAATAAGGATATCTGTGATGGAATCAGCCATCAGCTGAATTTTTTCAAGGCCTTAAATTTGTCGTGCCATGCACATCGATTACAAAAAGTCTCCGTATCATCGTCAATTGACAGGGCGTCAGAGGCAGGTTCCAAGGTGGTAAACACAATTTCCCCATCTTGCACGTCAAATTCGCTGATATTGTATTGGTCTTCCGGGTCTTTGATATAAAAGCTCTGTGCCCCGCAATCCGGGCATTTCATAGATGCCATAAGTTACTCCTGAGGAAATTTATTGATGATAAAAACCGGTACTTGGTCGATAAACTATAGGAAATGGAAAGGATTGAGTCAATGACATGAGCAGGTTGTGCACAATTTGGCAAACATTTCATTTTTCGTGTTGCAGGGGAGGAGAATCGCGCATAACCATAGAAAGGTCGACGGAAAAACCTCTGGCCTCCGGGAGTATAGAGAGTTTTTACTCCGATATCCTGAAATTTCGTTGTACAATGATTACATGAAGAAAAGGCTTTTAGAAGTTAATAAAACTAGTTGGTGTCCGGCACCTTTGCCTGATCATGGCTTCTGTTAAAATGAAAAGATTTCGTCTGCACCGAGCTTCAGTATTGCTGTTGATATTGATGAGCGTCATCATATCCGGATGTGCATCGACAGACGAAGCAGAAAAGAATGCGGAAATGCAGCGGCAGAATATCGCGTTGCAGGAAAAGAACACCCAATTAGCCATGGAACTTTCCTCCCAGAGTGCGTTGACCGTGAAACTGCAGATGAAACTGATCGAGCAGCATGCAGAGATGAACAGGCTTGCATCCGTGCAGCAGCCCGTTCCCAGCCGCGAGACTGCTCGGACCGCTGTAAAAATACGCGTCCCGACGAACAAGGCAGAGACCGTGGCCTTTTTGGCCGAGGTTGCAACGGATATCAATTCGGTCAGGCAAGCCGTGAGGAGCAGTGACCAGGAAGAATCCTTAAGCAAGGTCGATCAGTTCATGGCAGAGGGCAAGGTTGAACTGGAACGGGGAAATTTTGACAGGGTTCGGGTCCTCGTTGGTCAAGCCCTGGAGTTGATCCAGACAATGCAGATGCAAACAATCCCAGCCGTGAATGCACGGAAAAGCTATTTTTCCCCCCTTCTCATGCCGCTGTCCTTGCAGGTATCAAAGAAGAGCAATGTCCGAAAACATCCAGATATCCATGCCAGGATTCTCGATGTCCTGGAACAGGGAACAGAAGTCAAGGCTGCCGGGTACCAGGGCCGTTGGGTCAGAGTGACCTTTAAAGAGCAGCAAATCGGGTGGATTCATTACTCTCTGTTGACTGTGCCCGGGACATAAAGATCGAAAAACTATTTGGACGCAATGGATGGTGAAGAAAGCTGCTCGGCGTCGTGTCGACTGGTTAGAGGTTTTGCAGGAGTCAGCTCTGCTCGGAGGATTACCTGGTTCCGACCCTTGGCCTTGGCTTCG
>JANOEC010000129.1:0-12958 GCA_031412995.1 Geobacteraceae bacterium | reverse complement strand
ATCAACCCTATGGGGGCGGACACTGCCCCTTGGGGGAGTCCGCCCTCAACATTTTAGGAGGCGGACATGAATCTCGATCTCTTCGGAGAACCAGCAGCACCGACAACAAAAAGAATCTTCATAAAATCAATCGAAGCCCGTTATCGCAACGAGGTTGTCAGAGACAACGCCCCTCAGTGGGTATCAATGCGGTTTACGCAACCCCAGCAGGTATTCGAGATGTTCCGGGATCTCCGTCTGGAGACAAAGGAGCACTTCATAGTTCTTCATCTGGACGGCAAAAACCGGATCGTCTGCTTTGATCGAGTATCGATTGGATCGCTCAACCAGGCCATTGTCCATAGCCGCGAGGTCTTTAAAACGGCATGCCTCTCGAATGCGGCGGCCGTGCTCCTCGTGCATAATCATCCGACAGGTGACCCGACACCCAGCCAGGAAGATATCGCCATCACCAGACGTCTCAAGGAAAGTGGCGAGATTCTCGGCATCAAGGTGCTGGATCACATCATAGTAGGTGATGACGAGTTCCTTAGTTTTGTCGAAAAGGGACTCTTGTAAATAACGGGGGAGCGGTGCTATTCACCCTCCCTCGACTCTTCCCCCAGCCCAAAAGGGTTCCTTAGAGCCACCGCCCCGGCGGTGGTTGTAGGGAGCCCTTTTGGGCCACCATCACAACGATAAGGGGGATAGAGTCATGTCAGTTCGAGCACGCATTAACGGTAGGGAGTTCACACTGAGTTGGGAGGAGTTTGAGAAGGCTCTGCAGAGAAACAATCTTGCAGGAGGCGAATTCGAGGTTCTTGCCATTCTTTCGGGGGTGAAACCCTACTAGCATCTTCAGTCCGGATACCCGTCCGGTCTGGATAGAGGCGGCCCTAGTGGTCGCCTTTTATTCGTTGATGAACATAATAATCTTCCCGTAACAATACTCAATAGTCTAGCGTTGACAACTCATAATAATCTAGCTAGTATAAGACAAAATAACCTAGCCGAGACAGAGGTATGGATATGGCAACAACGCCAGCACAACGCAGACTTGCTGATGCACTCGACGTCTTGAAAAAACTGCAGGATGGTGGGAAGACTGCAGTAAAATCGAGTGACCTGACTCGATTACAGCGGGAAAGTCTTGTCAGCAACGGATTCCTGCGACTGATTGTCAAAGGATGGTATATGCCATCACGTCCGGGAGAGGACACCGGTGACAGCACTCCCTGGTATGCGGCAATGCGTGACTTTATTCATGGCTACTGCGATGAGAGATTTGGCGATAAATGGCATGTATCGGCAGAATACTCATTGCTTTTACACGCCGGCACAACAATCTCGCCACGGCAGGTTGTGATTCACTCGCCGCTTGGGAAAAACGGCCTGTTGCAGCTACCGGACAATTGTTCAATCCTTGATTATAAGGCCAAGGATTTCCCGTCAGCAGCAAAAATACAAGCCGTTGATGGAGTCAGAGCTCTTATCCTGCCTTTAGCACTCATCCGTGTGCCGGAAGCATTTTTCGTCACATTTGCACAGGATGCACAAATTGCTCTACATCAACTTCGTGATGCATCAGAACTCAATCGCGAACTGCTCGAAGGGGGCCATAGTACAATTGCCGGACGTCTTGCCGGTGCATTGCGGGCATCTGGCCGTAAAGAATTGGCGGATGATGTGTTAGCAACCATGCGGGCTGCAGGGTTTGTGGTGAACGAAACAAATCCATTTAACGTTACACCACCAAGCCTGCAATTCACAAGAGCACAATCACCGTACGTTCTTCGTATGCGCTTGATGTGGCAAGCAATGAGGGAAACAGTAATTGCCTGTTTCCCACTCGAACCTGGCACTCCAGCAGATATTGATAAATATATGGAGGTTGTTGAGGAAACCTACCAGACCGATGCCTATCACTCTCTGTCGATTGAGGGGTACCGTGTAACAGCCGAGCTTATTCAGAAGGTTGCTACCGGAAACTGGAATCCCGATGATAATGCTTCTGACGCAGAAGCAAAAAATGCCATGGCTGCTCATGGGTACTGGCTTGCGCATAATGAGGTCAAGGCAACGATCAGAGGCATTCTTGCAGGTGCAAACCCGGGCGCAGCATTCCGCCTGGATCACGGTTCATGGTATCGCAAGCTTTTCACGCCAAACGTCGATGCCGGCTTTCTCAAGCCGGCGGATCTAGCCGGTTATCGGGCAGACAAGGTATTTATCCGGAACGCATCCCATGTCCCGCCTTCCCAGGAAGCGGTCCGTGACATGATGCCGGAACTGTGCGACTTGCTGGAAGCGGAGCCCAACGCAGCCGTACGTGCCGTTCTTGGACATTTTCTTTTCGTGTACATCCATCCGTATTTTGATGGCAATGGTAGATTGGGCCGGTTCCTGATGAATACCATGCTGGCGTCTGGTGGGTATCCGTGGACGGTAATTCGGATTGAACAGCGCAGTGATTACATGGCTGTTCTGGAAGCGGCGAGTTCGCGGGGGGAAATTAAACCTTTTGCAGAATTCATAGCCAGTTCGATGAACAGATAAGTTGCCTGCCAATCCGGTCAGGATAGAGGCGGCCCAAGTGGTCGCTTTTTTTATTTGTTACAGAAAATATTTACTATAGACTGCCATGATGTTGGCAGTCTGTGATGTTAAATATAAATAGTCAGGAGCACGCTCATGTCCTACAAGTTTGACGCTCTGGTAAGCATACTCAATTGGCTGGAGACGGGTGAGGTTGTTACACCCAATTATATTCAAGACAACCTGGAAATCAGTGAGCGCACCGCGTTTCGATACGTTCAAACCCTGGAAGGTGCAGGTTTCCCGATATATTACGACAAAAGGATAGGTAGTTACCGATTCATGGATGGCTATAGCCTCAGAAAACCGCATTTGACCGTTTCCGAATCTCTAGCCCTTGCATTGGCAAAAGTATCGCTCAAGAGCATGAGTGCCGGGCTTGATAATGAATTGCAGCATATCGAGGATAAACTTGCAGTGGCGGCCCATGGCCTGCCAGATCACATCATCATCTCTGGGGATGATTTTGCCACCGACATCCACGAACTATTTTTGGCCATCAACGATGCCATCGTCACTTCCCGCACCGTTGAATTCAGCTATAACGCCGCCAGTACCGGTAAAGAAACCAAGCGGGAAGTCGATCCGTACTATCTTTACTTCGGAGACGGCATCTGGACCATGCGCGGTTACTGCCATAAACGGAAAGAAATGAGGGCATTTTCTCTCGACCGTATTGACGGTCTTAAGATTCTTGGAAAGCGATTTGTTGCCTCCAAGATCAGGCCGCAAGAAGAATACAACGGAACATTTGGTCGATTTGTCGATGGGGACCCCGTCGAGGTGAAACTGATTTTCGACAAGGTGTCAGTGCCATTTCTGCTCAGAAAAAAATGGCATCCTAGCCAGGAAACCCGGGAGCTTGAAGATGGTCGCCTTGAAATGAATTTCACCGTTAACGGAATCCTCGGAATTCGTCCCTGGATTTATCGCTGGCTACCGAATGTAGAAGTCGTTGCACCGCAAATACTGAAAAACCTGGTGAGAGAAGAACTGCAAGCCAGTTTGCTGAAAAACTCTGGTCCTGGACCATAGGTTAATTCGATCCAAGGGGGATAATCATGAACGCTTCTGAAGGTGTCGCCGTAATTCAAGGTGAAAGAAAGTGGCACGCCTCGCCGGTAACGTGCTATCGAGGCCCCCTGGATCAGGTAAGAAAATTCATTCCCTCCTACGAAAGAAAAACCTTCGGCCCGGCATTGCTGCCTGCCGAAGAGTTTGACCAACCGGACATCTTTTCAAAACCATTGCCCCCAGGTTTTAACCGCTTTTACGATGTCATAGTCAGAAATCCAATGGCGCCCGATGAAGTCGAAGTACCGGTCGGCATCGTTTCCAAGCAATATTCTCTCATCCAGCATCAAGATTTGGTTGACGCTGCGCTCAATGCTGTGAAAAAGGCCAAGATTGACCCTGCAGAAATTAAGACGGAGCTTGACCTTACGGAATATGGCGAGCGGATGAGGCTCGGTCTGATTTTCCCAAAGCAGTACAGCATGATGTTGCCCAACAACGATGAGATGGGGCTTCGCCTTGAATGCTTCAACTCTGTGGACGGGAGCATGAAATTTATGTCTGTCATCGGTTGGCTTCGGTTCGTCTGTGCCAACGGCATGGTTATCGGCGTGGCCGACTCCTACTATCGGAGTCGCCATAACCGATTCATGGAATTGAGCGACATTGCCGCCATTCTACAAGGCGGGATTGCCGCGACCACCAAGGACCGCGAGCTTTTTCTGTCCTGGCAAAAACAGAAACTTAATGACAGTGGGTTTGCGAAGTGGACCAATGATGTTCTCGCCAAACGTTGGGGTGTCAAGGCAGCTGTACGTGCCTGGCACATAACGAAAACCGGACAGGATGTCGCCCTTGCTGATCCATTTGAAAAAGGCAAGCCGACCGAGAAGCATGTCATTTCCGTCAAAGAAGTACCGGGTGCCGTACTGCCAGGAGACACGGTCTACGCAGTAAGCCAATCACTCTCGTGGCTTGCAAAAGAGCGACGTGATGTGCAGGAACAATTGGAATGGAAGCAGCAGATCCCGGATCTGCTCGCTCCCTTGTGTGCTTGATTCCGTAACTGAACTGAAAGGAGGCCATCACTATGCTTAGACGCCGCTTTATTCAACTTCTAGGGGTTTCTCTGGTGAGCCCTCTAATTGCCAGAAAAGCCATCGCCGAGACTTCGGCCAGAAAGATTCATCTGCAAGAGGTTTATGTTGCAGGCTTTCAATACCATGAGGGAATGAACCGTATGGTGGAGTCTTCACTGATTGTAGGTCAGGAACTCCTGTTGGTGAGGGAACCAGATAATCCATATGACGGTAACGCAGTAGCTGTTTTCACCTTAGAAGGACGCAAGCTCGGTTACATCCCTCGTGATGTCAATGAGATTCCAGCAGCTATGTATGATCAGAGCATCAAGATCGGTGCAATGGTCAGCGTAGTAAATCCGGCAGCTCCAACATGGGAGAGATTGGCGATCAAATCATACATGGAAGTCTGAGGAGGTCTACCGTGGCCCATCCATTTCTTGCGCTGTTCGGCTTTTATGCTTTGTACAAGTTTCTCGATTGCAGCCAAAAATCACTGAAGTGCTGCAGCCAGTCACTAACGAACCTCTCGAATGAACTCGACGAGCAGCAATATGTTATTCCCTACAGTGCGAACGATCTGAAAATTGATTTAAAATTTGATGACGACGAAACGCTCAAAGATGTTCAGGTTGAAGGCGGAACTGTCACCAAGGTGGAGAAAAACGGCGACAACACTGTAGTCCATATAACCTGGAAGATGTAACGATGAGCACCCTGAAATGGATATTCATTGGATTGTTATGTGGGATCTTCCCTGCAATGATACCATTTGCAATACTGCTTCTGATTGCTGATTTTCTCGGGGGGATTGCAAAGTGCTTAGATTCATTTGCCAAGTCTCTGAAGTAGGCCACAAAATCGTCTATTGAGCTTCCCATTGGTGGTTTAACACTAAAAGTGAGTTATGTTGCTATAAAATTAAATCAACAGGAGACATCATGAACAGAGCCGGTTACCTTACAACTGCCTTTATTTCAGTATTACTTTTCATTGTCGGGTGCAGTTTCGGGCCTAATCCGAAAGATGTTCTTACAAAGTACCTTGATAATTATTATCAGGGAAACTACGACAAGGCATACGAATACTTGTCTTCCAAAGACAAAGCCATCAAGAGTCAGCAGGAGTATTCTGGTGATTTTAAAGAATTTGGCGGTTTCGCAAAAGCCTTCGCCGGGAAGATAACGTACAGCATCAAAGAGGTTACGGTGACAGGGGAAAAAGCGTTAGCAACCGTCGATGTCACCGCTCCAGATCTGAGTGGTGCGATGGGAGAACTTTTCGGAGTTGCGATGAAATCGGCCTTCGGTGGTGGTAAACCTGATGAGAAGGAGATGGAAAAAATTGTCGCTGAAAAGATGAAAGGCAAGAGCTTGCCTACAACGACCAGGACTGAACAGTTCGACCTTGTGAAGGACAAGGATGGCTGGCGGGTTTACATGGGGTGGGAGAATGCCAAGAAAATTAAGGAACTGAAATCGGCTGCAGAGACACTCGACAAACAGAAGAAGTTTGCCGAGGCCAAGACGAAGTATACTGAAGTGCTGTCACTGTCATCACGAGACAGCGAGGCTCCCGTAAAAATCAAGGAACTTGATGAAAAAATCGTCAAATATAAGGAGAAACAGGCTTACTTTCCGAATATCGAAGTAAGGAACACAAAGATCGGAAGGAGCATTTTGAATGAGACGGGCGTATTTGGAGAGCTCAAAAATAAAGGGGATCGGTCTCTGAAGCGTGTTGAGGTTACAACGTATTGTTTGGATAAGGATGGAAAAGTTGTATTTGAGAAAAATTTCCCTGCGGTCTTGGTTTCTGACTATTCCTTTGGATTACGGGATAACAAGCCATTAAAGCCAAATTACAGCCAGCAATTTGGTTACAAGTTGGATGATGCACCATCAGATTGGAGCGGTAAAATTCGAGTTGAAGTTACTGACCTCGAATTTGAGTAACACATAAACATAGATTCAACAGTTCTTCCTTATATCTAATCAATTGAACTCAAAGATGTATACATGGAAGCCGGCCGACCTCAAATGGTCGGTCGGTTTTCCCTCCCTCCCATAATTTTCTAAACCTCATAATTAATTATCCAGACTGCCATGATGTTGGCAGTTGACATTGATATATGTTTTACCCGGACAGTAGAAATTCCAGCAAAAATATCTTCATTTTATTTTTACACTTGCTTTTTACATCACAAGTGTTATATAAAAAGCTCATGGAGGAACGGTATGGAAAAATACACGTTCAATGAGCTTTGTTCCCTGGTGGAGTTACCGATCAGGACGGTACGCTTTTACATCCAAAAAGGATTGGTCAGTCCGCCTGAAGGTTCCCGCAAGGGAGCGTACTATACGCAGAAACATTTGGACGAACTACTGGCAATACGGAAGTGGCAACGTGCCGGGCTGTCGCTTGAAAGAATTCGGGAGCTGATGTTTGAGGGGGTGACCGAGCCGGGTCATATTCCACCCCCGCGAGGACGAAGACCAGGTGATTTAGAAGTTTGGAGCAAACTTTTCGTCAAAGAAGGTTTGGAGATTCACTTGGAGCCGAAAATGGCTGGTATGTCACCGGAGCAGGTACGGGAATTTTGTCGACGAGTTATGGCGCTGGCGGATGAATTGAGTGGAGGAAGCGATGAACAGTGAAATCTTTGCCGAGTTAAAGGGGAATGGAAAGAGCCAGCCGGTATTTGAAGGGCTGCAAGTCAAGGCTGAACTGCGCGAGACCCTGGCCATCACAACCATTACTCAGTCCTACCGAAACCCGGGATCAAAAAATATCGAGGCCGTCTATACGTTCCCTCTCCCCTTGGATGCAGTACTGCTGGAGATGACGGTCACGTTGGGCGACAAGACCCTCAAAGGAACTGTCCTGTCGAAACAGGAAGCTGAGGAGAAGTACGAGGAAGCGATTACCGACGGGGATGCTCCAGTCATGCTGCAAAACGAGCAACCTGGTATCTATACCATGAATGTTGGCAATCTTCTCCCAGGAGAGAAGGCCAGCATCACAATCCGTTACGGTATTTTCCAGCGTTGGCAGGGTGACACACTGCGTTACCATCTCCCGACTACCATCGCACCACGTTACGGTTCGGCGGAGCAGGCAGGACTGGAATCGCACCAGGAACCGGAAACCTCATTCCTGGCTGAAAACCTCTTTGCCTTTGAACTGAAGGTATGCGGTGTACTGGCAGGGATGACCATCGCATCACCAAGTCATGAGATCGCAATTGAGCGTAATGCAGAAGGCAAGGAAAGTTTGGTTGGTCTGGTTCGGAAAACTGCCTTTATGGACCGGGACCTGATCGTGACCATCAAAAAGACTCACCAGCAGACGACTGCTGCGTTGATGGAGCGAGACGGTGATGAGTTCCTCGTCTGGGCGAGTTTCCAGCCACAGTTCGATCTGGCAGAGGATGCGGCAGCCCGCAGCATCAAGATCGTGGTGGATTGTTCCGGTTCCATGGGGGGAGATTCCATTGCACAGGCCCGCGCAGCCCTGTTGCGAGTGCTTGATGAACTCAGGCCGCAGGATTGGTTCAACGTGATAGCCTTCGGTAGTACGGCGACTCCACTCTTCAATGCCCAGACCAAGGCCGACAGAGAGTCCCTTGCCTATGCCCGCGGCTTTCTCAAGAAATTGGATGCCAATATGGGGGGCACAGAGATCGGAACCGCCCTTGAGATGGCAGCGAGACTCCGTTGCCCGGAACAGATTCAACAGGATGTATTGCTGATTACCGACGGTGAGATCTGGGAATGGGAAAAGGTCGTAGCCAAAGCCGTGAAGTCGAAACACCGCTTCTTCACGGTCGGGGTTGGTAGTTCAGTATCTGAAGCGTTTGTTCGGACCTTGGCTGATCGATCAGGTGGCGCTTGTGAACTGGTTTCACCTAGTGAAAATATGGCTGATCGAATTCACCGACACTTCAAGCGGATCGGCACCCCTCGCTCAAACGGCAGTGAAATCGTCTGGCCGGTGAATCCGATACGGGTTTTTCCCGATGTGCTGCCGAACATTTATGACGGCGATACCTGCAACCTCTTTGCCTGGTTTGGAGAAGCGCCAGTGGGTGATATCCAACTGAAAGTCTCCCTGCCGGACAATTCCGAACGGGTGCTTACTTCCGGGATAGGGAAATCTGAAAATGATGGTCAGGATGCCAATGTCTCAAGGATGGCAGCAGCCCTCAAACTGCGGGAGATTACCGAGGAAAAGATCGGGCAAGAGTTGGCTGTCAAATACCAACTGATAAGCCGTTGGACCAATTACCTGGCAATAGTTGTGCGTGAAGAAGCTGACAAAGCGGAGAATTTGCCGGAACTGCACAAAGTTCAGCAAATGCTGGCAGCAGGTTGGGGAGGTTTTGGCAGCACACTTTATTCTGCCAGTGACAGTGGCGTCAGATTTTGCCTGTCTTCACCTCGTGTAGCGGATATAGCCTACGACATGCCTACATTCCTTCGCAAGTCTTGCAGTGATGCCTTGGTGACAGAAAATAGCATGACGCTGTATCAGTCGGCGCCGCCACCACATGATAACTGGTTGTGGGATGACCATTACGACGAGATGGAACGATTTATCGAACTGATCGACATGACATTGACGACAGGCACCATGCCGACAACCATACATTTACCGCTGCTGCCTGTTGAAATTGAGTCTGTTCTTAAACGACTCATGGATGAAGGATTTGACGAAAGAACTGTAGTAACCGTATTCCTTCATCATCTAGCAGGATCAGCAGCTGGGAGTGGGCTCTCAAGACAAGCAAAACGAGTAATTGCAAAAGCACACAAGGAACTTCGGTTGGATCGCCATATCGCAGAAAGTATCGAGAAACGGCTTAAAGATGGAATAGATGAAGATACTTTTGACATTCCGACATTTTTGAGAAATGGGAAACGTGTCGGAAGCGTACCATGAAGAGAACAACGTGATTAGCTGACTTAGAATGCAACACGGCAGGCTGTTGGGAAGGTGTTCATACGACATTTCATAACCCGGAGCGATTCTAAGTGAATCACCGGGCACGACCTTCCATATTTTGCCTGCCGCAACAAATATATAATCGCCGGCTGGAGAGCGGGTATTCATAAGCTTCGGCTCAAATCCGATTGGTCTTCACAGACGTCGTGTTCATAACACGAAATCCAGGAAAACCCGCTCGATTTTACCGGCAAACATAATCACAGACTGGTCGTCTGTAAAGAAGGTCTACATACGCCCATGCGTCATGGCGATAAACTGACGCTCCGACATTGTACCTTCTTGATTTTGACGACCTTAAAATGAAGCGAAGTGCCGAATGAAGGATAGGTCTACATACGAATTGGATTGCAACCATAGGATGACAGATCGTCCAGGATTCCTGGGTCCCATCTCCATCTACACATGCGACCTATCCGGTTTTATCGGCACATTTATTGGCATGATCGTCTGTAGTCAAGGTCTACATAAGAACAGCAGAGGACTGAAAATCCTCGTTTAGCTAATGCACCTTGACGCTTTTGACGATCGTTATTCCCGCAGAACTCTATGAGCGGGATATTGAAGGAGGTTTCACCATGCAGATCAACAAACTGAAAAAACAATCCGCGCTAACTGTTCCGGTTATCAATAAGGAAGGTTATGAAGTGGTTCAGGACAACCTCACCCGGCGGTTTCTACTTTCCTCGCTGGCGCTGAATACCAGGCGATCCCGGTCGTTCTACCACACCGACGAAGAGTCGTTCCAGGAATTCCTTGGCCACACCCGCGAGACACTGGCAAAAGACCCGCTGTTTGCCTATGCGGCGTCGGTATACCTCTCCCGCAAAGGCCGGAGGTTAGCTCCGGTTATCACTCTGACCGAAGCGGTCATGGCTGGGGAGATGGACGAACAGCAACGGGAGCTTCTGAAGCGGGCGATGCAACCGGTATTCAGTGACCGGCCCGACAAGATATTCACCTCTTTGGCCCACTTCCAGAATGAACGGGGTGAGTCGTTCAAGAGTCTGCCACCGTTCTTCAAGCGGAGCCTAAGCCGAACTCTCTCAGGCTTCAAACCGCTTACCCTGAAAAAGTTCAGGGCCGAGCGGCGGGCAGTATCCCTGGCCGATGCCATCAAGGCGCTTCGCCCGAAACCGGTATCCCAGGATATGGCCGAGTTTTACCGGGCAGTCATTGAACGGCGCAAGGAAGCCAAACTGGAGGCAACTGAGCACGTTACTGCAACACTCTCTTCTACCTGCTTGACCCGGCAGCAAAAAGAGAAAGTAATCTGTGACAGTATCGAGACGATGCCGCTCAAGGCGCTGATCCTCAACATCCGTCAGTACGCAGAGATGGATAATGACGTGCAGCGACGGCTACAGAAAAGGTTTAACAGCCTGCTGGCCAACTTCGAGGATGAGAAGGTCCAGAAAATATTCAACATCTGTGACCTCTTCATTCCCAGGGAATCACTGGTCAGCGAGAACCTCGCCGCTACAATTGACAGGGTTCTGAATAAAGCGGTGGAGAAGTACGCCTATGCGTTTGATTCGACAAAGAACTTCACCGTATTGCAGGACCTCTCCGGTTCTATGTACGGGGGCGGCAGATTCAGTATCGCAAATCCTCGGATAGCAGATTCGGCCAGGATGCTGTCGATGCTCTATTCACTGGTGCCGGCAGAACAGATTCGGGTTATCTGCTTCGATACGAATTGCATCGAATTGACTCGTGACTTCGAATCCATCGGTGATAAGTGCAAAGGAAAGCCGCTGGAACTGTTTGACCGGTTCTATCGACTGATGTCCGGGCCGCTCAAAGAGCAGTTCAACGGAGGTACTTCGATCGTGGATACCTATGTTCAGAACATCACAGGTAAAGAGGATGTAGTCATTCTCAACACTGATGAGGTTTCCTGGGCTGACAACAGCCCGGTAGAGGCAATCCAACAGCACATCCGTCGGCTGAATGCTACGACCGACACTGTCATCCTGAACGTTGCCTATGCTGACGGCAAGGTGTTGGCGGACAAGAAGGTCATCCGCATTGCCGGGCTTGATCGCTTCAGCTTCGAGATGATGGGGATATTCCAGGGCGATATCGGGAAGATCAGAGAGGAAATAATCCAGGCATTTACCGCATAACATCACAATATTCCGGCGGACTGGTGAACAGGTCTACATATGAGCTAGCCTACGGGCAGCGGTCTTGTAAACCGTAAAAACCTTTTCCGTTTCGTCCGCCGGATTGAAAACTCGAATGGCAGGCTGTAGGAAAGGTCTACATATGCCCCGGTGAAGGCAAATAACTCACCCCATAATTAGAACCTTTCCGCTTTCGCCTGCCATTTTTCATCATTTTATGGCGTGGCCTTTTTATATGGTAGAAGGAAAAACCATTCTGGAGGCAACTATGTGTATTAACAATTCAGTCTTTGCCCAATGTGATGTATGCGGCCGAGACATACGCTACGGCAATGCAATCCTGGAGATTGGACGCAATGTCGAACAGCATGAATATGAGGAAGAGACGGACCTGCATTCGGTGACAATTATTGATGCTGACCCGTTGGTCACGTTGTGTGCTCGCTGTGGCAACAGTATGGCGGATCGCAAAGAGATATGGAAGTACCTAGTGGCAAACCTGGGCCTCCCAGGACCGGCGAACTATGAAGACGCAGCCCAGCAGGCTGAAGCGGGTCTGCCTGAAACCTGCGGCTGTTGTGGCGTAGAACTCGGGGAAAACCGGGCTCGTGTTTCCATAGCCCGGTTGATTGGCCAAATGGACTGGAGTGAAAAATTAAACGACGGCGAGTTGTCGGTGATTGATGGAGAGGATGTCCTATCTTTCTGCCCCGACTGCGGCAATAAAATGAGTACCCGCCGCCTCAAGCAGGCATTCCGTGAACTGATCGACGACACAGCTGCACCTGAAAAGTATGAGAATAACGTCTTCCATGATGAGCTGGGTCTGTACGAGAGGAAAGCCAGACTCCTTGAACGGGCGTTACTGCACGCGGATGAAATGGACAAGAAAGATCAGGAGCAATGGCAACTTATCCTGAAGGTCGGTGCGGAAGGTGGATGCATCTGCCTGTACGGGCGGAAGGATGAAAATGGCGAGTGGCAGTTTCTACGTGAGACTGATGAGCGAACACTATCAGATATGCTGTCGGACGAAGATAGAGAGGGCTTGTCGTTCTACTCAAAAACTGAGCCTGTTACTGGATGGCACAATGCTTTGGAGATATTGAACCGGTATCCTTGGCCCTGTTTATATCCGTTGTATGTCCATCAGGAGTT
>JANOEC010000128.1:0-7438 GCA_031412995.1 Geobacteraceae bacterium | reverse complement strand
CTGCCGATCGAACTGCAGGTGGAGAAGAACCTGGGGTCGAAAAAACAGACCATGTCCAAGAGCGAGATGCGCAAGGAGTGCCGCACCTACGCCAAGAAATTCATCGACATTCAGCGGGAAGAGTTCAAGCGCCTCGGTGTTCTCGGTGATTGGGATAACCCGTATCTCACCATGAACTTCGAGTATGAAGGGATCACCGCCGGCGAGCTGGCCAAGTTTGCCCATAACGGTGGTCTCTACCGGGGCAAGAAGCCGGTGCACTGGTGTTCCTCCTGCGTCACCGCCCTGGCGGAGGCGGAAGTTGAATACGCTGACCACACCTCACCGTCGGTGTTCGTCAAGTTTGCCTTAAATGATGATATTTCGGCGGCGGTGCCGCAGTTGGCGGGCAAGCAGGCCTTTGTGGTCATCTGGACTACCACCCCCTGGACCCTGCCGGCCAACCTGGCGGTTGCCATTCACCCGGAATTCACCTATGTGGCGTTGGAAACCGAGCAGGGGATTCTGATCGTTGCCGAAGGGCTGAAGGACCAGTTCCTGGCCGCCAATAAGCTGACCGGCACGGTTCTGGCTGAATTCCCGGCCACGGTGCTGGAGCGGAAGGCCTGTCGGCATCCGTTCTATGACCGGGAGTCCATCGTCCTGCTGGGCGAGCACGTCACCCTCGAAGCCGGTACCGGTTGCGTGCATACGGCGCCCGGCCATGGCCAGGAAGACTACGAACTGGCCCTCAAGGAAGGGCTGGATGTCTATAACCCGGTGGACAATTACGGCAAGTTCATCGGTAATCTGGAGTTTTTCGGCGGCCTATTTGTTTTTGCCGCCAACCCGCTGGTGATCGAAAAGCTGCAGGAGGTGGGTGCCCTGGTGGGTCAGGCCAGCATCAGCCACTCCTACCCCCATTGCTGGCGCTGCAAGAAGCCGATCATTTTCCGCGCCACCGAACAGTGGTTCATCGGCATGCAGGCCAATGACCTGCGGCAAAAGGCGCTGTCCGCCATCGATCAGGTGCAGTGGATTCCGAAATGGGGCCGCGAGCGGATTCATGGCATGATCGAAAATCGCCCGGACTGGTGCATTTCCCGCCAACGGACCTGGGGCGTGCCGATCACTGCCTTTTCCTGCGTGGCCTGCGGCGACTTCCTGGCTGACGGCGCGATCATGGATCATGTGGCTGAGCTGTTCAAGGTTCACAGTTCTGATGTCTGGTTTGAATGGGAAGCGGCTCAGCTGCTGCCGGCCGGGGCCTCCTGCCCGAAATGCGGGGCAGCCGAATTTACCAAGGAAAACGACATCCTCGATGTCTGGTTCGATTCCGGCGTGTCCCATGCCGCCGTGCTGGAGCCGAACCCGAAACTGAAATCACCGGCCGACCTGTATCTGGAAGGGAGCGACCAGCATCGTGGCTGGTTCCACTCGTCCCTGTTGGAGAGCGTCGGCACCCGTGGCGTCGCTCCGTACAAGGCCGTGCTTACCCACGGTTTCGTTGTTGATGGCTCCGGTCGCAAGATGAGCAAGTCGGTCGGCAATGTGGTTGCCCCGGAAGAGGTGATCAAAAAATACGGCGGCGAAATCCTCCGTCTTTGGGTCGCGGCCCAGGATTATCGCGACGATATCCGTATCTCCAACGAGATCCTTGACCGCCTGGCCGAGGCGTATCGCCGCATCCGCAATACCAGCCGTTACATCCTCGGTAACATCCATGACTTTGATCCGGCGACCGACAAGGTAGCCTACGATCAGCTGCCTGAGCTGGATCAGTGGGCCCTGCACCAGCTGGAACTGCTGAAAGAAAAGGTGCTGGCTGCCTACACGGACTGCGAGTTTCATGTCATCTACCACGCGGTCAACTCCTTCTGTACCGTGGAGATGAGCGCCTTCTACCTCGATATCCTCAAGGATCGGGTCTACACCAGCAAGCAGGGTTCCCCGGCCCGTCGTGCCGGCCAGACCGTGATGTACGAAATTCTCGATACCATGATCCGGCTGATTGCCCCGGTGCTGTCGTTTACCAGCGACGAAGTCTGGCTCTGTATGCCGGGTCAGCGGGAGGCGAGTATTCACTTGGCCGATTTCCCGACCCTGCACCCGGAATGGCAGAATGACGAACTGGTGGCCCGCTGGGAGCGGATTCAGAAAGTGCGCGGCGATGTATCAAAAGCGCTGGAGCAGGCTCGGGTAGCCAAGACCATCGGCCACTCCCTGGATGCGGCGGTGGCTCTGACCGCTGATGCCGAACTGCTGGCTTTCCTCCGGGGATATGCGGCTGAGCTGGCCGGCATCTTCATTGTCTCCAAGGTTGAGTTGTTGGACAGCCTGGGCGACGATGCCTATGTTGGTGAGGGCTTCCCCGGACTGAAAGTGCAGGTGACCGCCGCACCAGGCGCCAAGTGTGAACGTTGCTGGTGTTACAGTCAGGAATTGGGCACCGTTGGCGAACATCCGGGCATCTGCCCGAAATGCACGGCAGCGGTACTGTAGTTACCATGCGGAAAAGCGCGCTTATATTTTCGGTGGTGGTGGCAATCAGCCTGATTCTCGACCAGGCAACCAAGCTGTATATCGATGGGTCCATGCGGCTGTATCAATCGATTCCGGTGATTGACAACCTGTTCAGCATCACCTATGTGCGGAACCGGGGGGCGGCATTCAGCTTCCTCGCCAATACTACCTGGCGGCTGCCGTTTTTTATTGGCGTCACGATTATCGCCCTGGTTGCCATTCTGGTTGCCCTGCGCAAGCTGCGCGACGATCAGCGCCTGGCGCTGGTGGCCTTGAGCCTGATCTTTTCCGGTGCCATCGGCAATCTGATCGACCGGATCCGATTGGGCGAAGTTATCGATTTCCTCGACGTCTACTGGCGGACCCATCACTGGCCAGCATTCAATGTGGCGGATTCAGCAATTTGTGTCGGTGTGGCGCTGCTGGCGGTTGACATGCTGCTGGAAGAGCGGCGGGCAAAGCGGACCGAATCCGGTACAAACTCACCAAAGAACCACTCATAGCCCCTTTCTCTCTTTCCTTGCTGAGGAGGACACAATGGGCCTAAAGGGGCAGGGGGGTGGTGCGTGGTCAAGCAATAGAAACGCCCGGCAGATCAGAGAGATCTGCCGGGCGTTTTACATTAATCAACAAACACTTGGCTCTGACCAGCCAATCTATTATAACAGCGGACAATAGTTGCCTTTGAAAGGACTTTCACCCGGCATGTTTTCGATCATTGTTCCACTGAAACATATCATTCTCGATCCGACGAAACCACTCGATCTGTCGGCTATCCCTGAACGGGACGCCATCGAGCTGATCCGCACATCATACGGCTTTCTGTCGCCGGCGGTTCAAGTCTCTATCAGTGACGGTATTGCCACCATTCAACTGGAGGCGGCCAAAGGTGAGCGGATCAGCGAGGCGCTGAAACAGTACCAGAAAGCGACCAAAGAGGCACAGCAGGGGCATTACCAGAAGGCGGTCAAACTGTTCGGCAAGGTGCTGGAGGTAATTCCCCAGCATGTGGATGCCCGTCGTAATCTGGCCATGGCTCACCTGGAAATGGGGAATCATCTGCAGGCCAGACCGTTGCTGGAAGAGTGCCTGAAGATCGATCCCACCAATGCCTGGAGTTTCGTTCTGCTGGGCAATATCGCCAGCAAACATGAGCGCAGCCCGGAAGTGGCGGCGTTCTACTACGAAACCGGCCTGACTATCAACCCGGACGACAACCTGCTGCTGAACAATTTTGCGGCACTGCAGATGCAAAGAGGCGCATACGGTCCGGCGCAGATGTTGTTCGAGCGGGCGCTGGCAGCTGATCCGCACTATCCCAACAGCCACTACGGTCTGGCGTTGCTGAATCAGGCCACGGGCAATCTTCCGGCGGCCCTGGCTGCGCTGGAGCGGCTCTTTGCCCTCCCATTATCTGCGGATATCCGCAGCGGCCAGGTCATGCAAGTGTCTCGCGAGTTGTATCTGGAACTGAACCGGAAGCTGGCTGTTCAGGAAGAAATCGTTCTTATGGACGCTATCCTGGCGCGAAAAGCGGCACTGGAAACGACAACCGGTTACCCGATTACCATAGAGGAAGACGCTACCCTGGAGCAGGTTTCCGCCACGGCCAGGATGGCCTGGAAACATGGTCTCGACGAGCATCGCGTCCGCTATCGCCGCCGGCCCGACGCAGTCACGCCGCACCTGGTGGCCCATGAACTGCAGCATATTGTCCTGGAGCACGAAGCCCGTCAAGCCGGCCGCAATCGGGTCTTCATCACTACTGCGGCAACGCGGGAACGCGCCAAGCGTACCCTGGACGATCATGCAGCCAAACTGCAGAGCCAGGGATACGACCCGGCCAAAACCTCCAGCTTGCTGGACGGCCTGTTCAAGGGACTTTGCAATCAGCTCTTCAACTGTCCGCTGGACATGGTGGTTGAATACAACCTGCATCACAACCACCCGGACCTTAGCCACGCCCAGTTCGTCTCGCTGCACCAGCAGCACCAGGACGCCCTGCAACCCCTTGCCAGTCCCGAGATAAAACGCGTTACCCCCCCCATCATATTCCGTGCCAATTTAACCCTTAGCGCCGCATATTCTCTCTTTATCGACCATCTTTATTCTGGTCGCACCGACTACGCTGCAGCCTGGCGTGCCAATGACGTATTCGCCACCGCTCAAAACCTGTTTCAGCTCTGGCGCAAACGCATGGAGAGCTTCGTGCCGGGGGATGAGTACGACCTGGTGGATGAATTCGCTCTGCAGCTAAAGCTTCGTCCCTGGTTTGACTGGCAACCCGACGCAGTGCCGGTCACTGCTGCCGCTGCTTCCCTTAACGCCATTCCATCCCAGACCACCGACCAGCCGGACACCTATTCCTTCTGTCTCGACGCACTGCGCCGCTTTGCGGGGCTGAACCGCGAGCGGATTTTCGCCGTGGTATCCGAGATCAGCCTCCTCGGCGCAAGCGGCATTGACCACACCAACCCCGGCAAAACCTACAGCCTCAAAACCTGTCCCGGCGAAACCTTCTCCGGACTTCATCTGTTATGCCTGATGTTCGTCGGCTTCAAACTCTATGATCCGAAGATCGACTGCGGGCTCGATTTTGGCAAGGTTTATGAGCTGGCACGGGATGCGTTTGGGTCGGTGGTGCATTGAATATTTATGCTGACCTCCGAGGTTTTGAAAACCTCGGAGGTCTTTCTGTTTATTTAACTATCACCCTTCCATAACCCCACCTGTCCTCCCCTTAGCTTAAGGGGAGGGACGCAACGATGTGAATGCTGTTGGAATATTTACTGAACGCCCCGAAGACGTCCCCCCTCTTAAGATAAGAGGGGGACAGGGGGAGTTATGATGCGCTGCTGATCATTTACGCTGCTTTTAGATAGAGGACCTCAATCCATGCCGACACTTGAATTCAAGGGTAAGCAGTTCGTCTATTCCCATCACCTGAGCGTACCGTTCCGGGAGTTGCAGGTAGTTCCCGAAAAGTCGTTCCCCCTCCCTAACCCTCCCCCTCCTGGGGAGGGAACTAATACTCCACCCAACGGAGACTTGAAAGCCCCTCCACCCAGCGGGGGGAGGCCGGGAGGGGGGAGCCCTTCATTGGACGACAACCTGATTATCCACGGTGACAACCTGGAGGCACTCAAGGCGCTGCTCCCCACCCATGCCGGCAAGATTGACTGCATCTTCATCGACCCGCCCTACAACACCGGCAATGAGGGCTGGTGCTACAACGATAATGTCCGTTCGCCGCTGATGAAGGAGTGGCTGAAAAAGTCGGCCAACCCGGTAGACAAGGAGGACCTGGAGCGGCATGACAAGTGGCTGTGCATGATGTGGCCGCGGTTGAATCTGCTGAGGGAGTTAATGTCAGATGCCGGTAGTCTATGGGTTACTTTGGATGACAATGAGATTCATCGGGCGCGCGGGCTTTTGGACGAGATTTTCGGTGAGCAGAACTTTGTGGCTTGTTGTATCTGGCGAAAAAACTACGCTCCCAAAAGTAGTGCCAGACATTTTTCTGAAGACCACGACTACATTTTAATCTACGCCAAAGATGCAGCCAGTTGGACGCCTAATATGCTGGCGCGCACCAAAGAGCAAGACGCAGTATATCGGGACACAGGCGATCCACGCGGACTTTGGCGCCCCAATAATCTCTCAGCTAGAAATTATTACAGCAAAGGCACTTACTCAATTCGCTGCCCAAGTGGGCGCATCATTGAAGGGCCACCGCAGGGCAGATATTGGCTCGTATCTGAAGAGAAATTTTGGGAAATGGATCGTGACGGGCGTATTTGGTGGGGTGAGGATGGTAACAATATTCCTGCTCCCAAGATATTTCTATCTGAAGTCAAAGCCGGCCGTGTTCCGCAAACCTTCTGGGATTGGCCGGACGTTGGACATACACAAGATGCCAAGAAAGAGTTGATTTCCATCCTGAATTTTGACAATTCTGAAGATGTCTTTGTTACTCCAAAACCAGTACGGCTTCTGGAACGAGTAATAGAACTCGCTACAACTGAAAACTCCATCATCCTCGACTCCTTCGCCGGTTCCGGCACCACCGCCCACGCTGTCCTAGCCGCCAACGAGAAGGACGGCGGCAACCGCCGCTTCATCCTCATCGAGTGCGAGGAGTACGCCGACACCCTGACTGCCGAGCGGGTGAGGCGGGTCATCAGCGGCTATCCCTTCACCGGCAACCAGCGCGAAGAGCTGTTCAGCGCAAAGATCAACTGGACTGACTTTGCCAAGAAGCAGCAGAAGATCCTCCGGGAAATCGAGCATATCGAACAGACCAAGGGCGCGGCCTTTGACTCGGTGAAGAAGGAGATCAAGGACGGCGTCCTCACGGTCACCGGTGAGCGGAAGATAGCTGAGACCGCGCCCGGCCTGGGCGGCAGTTTCACCTACTGCACCCTGGGCGCGCCGATCGAGATCGAAAACCTCCTCACCGGCAAGGGGCTCCCCAGCTTTGAATCTCTGGCCCGCTACGTCTTCTACACTGCCACCGGCCGCTCGCTGGAAGCGGTTGCCAAACCTTCTCCTGACGGCCTTATCGGCGAGACGGAACTGTTTCGCATTCATCTCTTCTATCAGCCGGACACCGCCTGGCTCCGCGCCAACGAAGCGGCGCTGAATGCCGAACGGGTAGCGGCGATAGTCAAGGGGAGCAGGTCCGGCAAGCGCTCCATCGTCTTTGCCGTGGCCAAGTTCATGAGTCAGAAGGATTTGACCAAAGAGCGGATCGAGTTCTGTCAGTTGCCCTATGCCGTACACCGGATTCTGGGGGATTAAGTCGCCCCCCTCCCAACCTCCCCCCGCTGGGGGGTGGAGGCGTACCTCATCATAATCGGTGTTGACGAGCCGACTGATCACCTTGACGGGGGTTCCGATCGCTGCCAGGCGGCCAGCGATATCGGAGTTAAATAAC
>JANOEC010000127.1:0-47969 GCA_031412995.1 Geobacteraceae bacterium | reverse complement strand
CAAGAATGCGCCCATAGTTCCAGGGAAGACCAACCCATCGACAATAAAAACCGCCCCCCAATGCTTGTATCTTTTCGGGATTATTCAAATAACGGATGGTTGATCCGCACATTCCTATATCTTGCTGGAGAACCATTCTCTCGATCAATTTACTGAGCGCAGCAGGATCAACAACTGTATCGTTATTCAGCAGCCAAACATAGTCTGCATCTCCCCTGGCTATCGCGTAACGCATCCCAACATTATTCCCACCGGCAAAACCAAGGTTTTTACCTATTTCAATCAGTACCAACTTAGTTGAGACGTTAATGCCCCCTTGTTGAGCACCTGCATTTGAAAATACCGTTATAAACTGCTCGCCAAGAACATCACATCCCCACCTTATAATCTGTTCCAGAGAATCATTGTTTGAACCGTTATCGCATATAATCACACATAAGTTTTCGTAAGTTAGTTTGAATACTGAACATAGGCAGTCCAAGGTATCACGCCAGCCATTCCAGTTAATAATAATGACATAAACCCTAGGCATCAACAAATCCAGACGCATCTACCAGATGACAGTCCATATATAACCTCTTCCTGAATCCGTGACGTTACACCCAACAAAGTAATGCTAATAGCGTCTAACCAAATGAGGTTCTTTGACAATTCAGCTATTATTCTGCTCATAAAAACTCACTTGGCGGGTGAAATTATGCAGCGATTGATCATCGAAGTATCTAAAGACGAGACCTACACTTCCCACTCCGGTGTAGCCCTTGTCGGCATGGCCGTAAACCGTTTTACCCAGCTGGTGCCAGCCCTTGCCAAGGCAGCTCCCCTGCAGAAAACCGGCAGAATAACTGATTTTAAGACATCTCAAGAGAGAAGCACAGAAGCACTCGCCCTGGAATCAGGGGAAAGGGCATAAAACGGTTCAATTGACAAAGAACAGGGCCTACAGGTCAAACTAAGGAGCCAGTTTTTACAGGATTCTCTCTGCCAAGGTCGATAAAAGGCTCCTCAGAGAGACTAAAACAGTCCGTTCAATGAACGGTCACGGATTCAGGCTCTTATCATTACGAAACATCCAGCAAATGAACATTATCGATAGATGCTCCACCATATCATGCAGACCCAACAGAGACTGACAACAGAAAGGATCCGATCATTGATTAACGACTCGGTAGGATCGCCACTATGACCGGAAAGGACTCTGAAAATATAGCGAATCAAACCGAAGCAACAAAGTGGGACACTGTAAATCAAAGTTGATCTATTTAAGGTGTAGATTGCGTAAGTAACGAGAACCGCCCCACCGGTCATGTACATTATTCCGTCAAGAAATCCAGCTGGATATAGTGCCAAATTCTTTCTGTGTTCTCCGGCATTTGCCCCAAGCAGACGATATTCACACAACCTCTTGCCAGTACTCAAAAAGACTGCCAGCAGAAAAACGGTGAGAAAAAGCCATGGAGATATGTTGATTTTAAACACTTCGCCCCCGGCCTGAAGCCGAATCAGAAAGCCGGCCGAAATCCCGATCAGATCGATCACCGGAAAGTTTTTTAGAACCATTGAGTATAAAAGAGAAATACCGGCATAACTGACAAGGAATAGTAACGCATTCTGCGATACCGTGCTCATCAAGAATAAACCGCATACCAGCAACAGCGCTGCTAATATTGATGCGGATACAACACCGACCGTTCCCGCAGGAATAGCTCTCAAACATTTCTTGGGATGAATAACATCCCGCTCTCGATCAAGCAGATCATTAAAAATATAGCCTGCACTGGAAACCAGACAAAAGGCGATAAAAGGTAACACCCCCTTGGCAACCATTCCAGGCAAGAGCATTTGGCCGGAAAGAAAGGGGGGGAAATACAACATCAAATTCTTTAACCACTGGGGGGGGCGCAACATCATCAAGTAGCGAACAATCATCGAGAATGTTCCAATTTCTGCAAGTAAATGCTCGCAGCACCTCGGTAATGGGCATCGGCCGGGGCCGATATCAGTGACTGGTGGAAATAATCCGCCGCCTGAGACTGATCTCCGATGGTTAGTAGTAGCTGGCCACTTCGATAAAGCCAAAATGGATCTGGCTTTTTATTGTGAAGCAGTTGGAGAGTTTCTAGCATGTCATGCACTAGGTATGTTTTCTCATCCCCCGTCAGCAATTCAAGATGCTTGGTATCCGCCTTTAAGAGTAACTCCAAGAAGTCAGTAGTAGCATCCCGTTTTTGCTTAAAGGTCTGGTAAAAGAAAGTATGAGCCTCCATTAATTTACCTTGCGCCAGCATAACCCCCATAATACTTGCCTTAATCGGATAGCGTATTGAACTACGTGTATTCAGTCGATCAGCAGTGGCAAACGCTTGGGCTGCCGGTTCAATTTTCCCACGCTTAAATAGCTCACCGCCCAGGGAGTAATATACCGAACCAAAAACTGGTGACTTGTTCACGGCATCTTCAAAGAATGATATTGGATCTTTCCAGAGAATTATTCGTTGAAAAGTTCCTAAAGCAAACACTGAAAGCACGGTTGCCGCAACGACCATAAGTAGCCTCTGTTGTTTCCGCTTCAACTCATTTGTTACAACCGTCAAACCAATAGCAAAAAATGCAGACGGAAGATACAGATAACGCTCAGCAAATGGCGTCCACGCAATATGCGTGATTGTAATCAGAGTTGCCGGCAAGATAAAAAGCAGCGCAGAAATTATAAAAACTCCCGATAACCAGTCTCGGCGATACCGTAACCATAATAAAGTGGGGATCCCAAGCCCCAACAAGCCATAAAGCTGGTGCACATCGTTTATTGCAAAATTGAGTGGGAACGGTGCAAAAAGTTTCTTTGAATAGAAACCAGCCGCAATAAGAACGTTCCAAGCTCCTTGAACAATCTGAAAATCAGCTATCTCAATTACCCTGCTCAGACCGCTTACTTCGCCCTTGTATTTCATGACAATGATTAACAAGAGGAAAACAAGTATCACCATGGAAGCAGAGACCCGTAACCGCTGACTCCTTGACGCTGCCCCAGGCCAGCAACACGCGAACAGAAACAAGACTGGACCAAAAAAAAACGCCGTTTCTTTTGTCAGAATTGCGGCAACAAACAACAGCACACTGATGGCCAGGTACTGCCATACTGCCTGTTCCAGCCAGTGTAACCAACTATAAGTTGCAGACAAGACAAACAAAGCCAGCAATGGATCCGTTCTGCCTGAGATCCAGGCCACCGGTTCAACATTAACCGGGTGTAGGGCAAATAACAACGTGGTGAGCAGCGGTATTAATGATGATTCGGAATCCCCTTGTTGAACGACTTTTCGTGCCAGAAAGAAGACCAACAGAGTATTTGCGCAATGCAACAGAATATTTTCCAGATGCATAACACCCGGACTCATTCCCCAAAGTAAATTATCGAGATAAAACGACAACTCAAACAACGGTCGATAGTAATAACCTGTCCCTGGCAGCAAAATAGTTGCAAGAGATTGAGATGATGAATATTTATCAACGAGCCAGGGATCATCAATCGGGTGCAGACCGCTAAAGACAGCAGGATAATATACGGCTAGAACCACCGCCACCAGCACTACAGGGACAACGAGATAGTGTCCGCCGAGAAAGTTGGTATTAAGACACGATCTCAAGAAAAAACGCCTCCATGTCTTTACGTTGAGGCTCAATGGACTCAATTGACTTTTGTTGACTGACTGCTGTTTGAATGAATGCCTGAAGATCTGCCTTTTCAACACAAGATTCGTCTTTGAGCCCAGAAGGGTGCGTTGTCACCACCCTATAACCGGTCACGCCACGCTGCATGATATTGGCCACGCTATCCACGACCAGTAACTTCCCCTTATTGACCACTCCTACCCGGTCACAAATTTTTTCCACATCATCGGTAATATGGGTACTGAAAAAAACCGATTTCCCACGACTCTTCAAGTCCAATATAATATCTTTCACCAACGCACGGCCAAGTGGGTCCAAACCGCTCATTGGCTCATCAAGAACGTAAACGTCGGGATCGTGAACCAGGACCTGGGCCAATCCGACACGCTGCACCATCCCTTTACTGTAGCCGCGCATAGGCCGTTTACGCACATCCCAAAGATCTAGTCGCTTCAACACCTCTTCTGTCCGCTGGGCGAGAAATGAAGAATCCATTTTGAATTGCGCCCCAACAAAGTGAATATATTCCTCTGCACTCAAATAGTCATAAAACGCCGGGTTTTCTGGAAGATAACCAACACTGTAGCGCGATTCCGGCTGAGCAGCATCAACACCCGAAATGCGCGCGTAACCTGAGGTCGGTCGGATCAGTCCCATAATAATCTTGATCGTCGTACTTTTCCCGGCACCATTCGGACCAAGAAACCCAAAGACCTCGCCGGTCGCAATACAGAGATCAATTCCTTTCAATGCCTCAACTTTGGCAAAACGCTTGCTTGTGTAATGCTTGTACAAGCCTGATATTTCAATGGCGTTCATCTGCATCTCCTGATCTATTGCCCATATTATCATTCACTTGAGGGAAAGCGAACTTGCTCGATACCATCACTTTCCCGTCCGTCCCCAGATAAAACTGGCCACCGTAGGGATCCTTCGGTGGCGGCGCGAGGAGTCCTGTCTTTAGTAGATCACCGATAGCCCCCGGCATGGAATTGAACTTCACCAGGTAACGTTCCCGGGCCAATTCGATTCGATGAACCTCTCTGAAAGCATTTAAACGGAACTGATAACTCTTCTTTAGCGCAGGGTTGTTCACATTTTTTACCATGGCGGCTAGATAATTGATGGCTAATTCGGTTTGCCCTGATTCCTGCATGTAACGCCCGGCCAACAATATCGACAAATCCGAACCGGAAAGCGTGCCTGCCAATTGGTAATATTTTGCGGCTGCCGCGTAATCCTTCAGGAAAAATGCACTATTAAACCCGGCGTAAAATGGCAGAGTCCAATCCCATGTTCGATATTTCATGCCATAGTCGAGAAGGTCAACAGCCAGCTTGTATTGTTTGACATCCCAGGTCAAAAATGCTTGGGCAAAGTAGTACGCATCCATATTGTACGGATCTATTTTGACCGCACCGTGAAGGATGCGGGACATTGACATGTAATCTGGCGGGATAACAAACTGGTTCTCTGATTTTTGCACCAGCCCGCCAAAATACATCAGAACCTTCATTACCATCGTGGCAGCAACCAATTCTTTCTGATCCGCCGCCACCGCCTTGAGCGCTATAACCGATGGTATATAGCCGAGCTTTTCCACGAACGGTTTGTTTCGTAAGTAGGTGGTAAAAGGAGTAATAAGCAGTATATACAGCAGCAGGAAGGTAACACCAACGGAGATAGACCGGACCATTCCCTTACCTCAGTTCACGCCGAGCAAAAATTACCGCCGCCATTGACAGTACGCCTCCCAGATACAACAGGAAATAGGCACCGGTCAGCACAAGCCCGTTTAAAGTTAGAGGCAAACCATAGATGGCGTTCACCTTCAGATCAAAAGCGCTAAAATTGGGTAAAACATAGTAAAGAGACCGGGCAAGCACCTTGACGACCTGAGGAACGGCCTTGGCTGCCGGAGAATTGACAAATTCAAATACCTGCTGTGTCACTCCGCCGGCTAGAAAACAGGCGATCGTGCCGAAAACTGGTAGAAAAAAAGAAGTGCTCACTGTAGAGAAGAAAAAAGCGACCGCAATGAGCAGGATGTATTTCAAAGCATCAAACAGAATCGCAACGGCCAAGATCGGCCAACCAACCGGCTTTTCTGGCGGATGCAACGCAGCCGTATACATAACTACCGCACATGCAACAGTCCCTAAGATCACCGCCGTCAGCAGAACAAAAATACTGGTACCGCAGAAGCGTCCGATCATATAGCGCTGTCGTGAAATTGGCAATCCCAGGACACTGAATACATACCGCCGCTCAATGTCTTTCCAAAGGGAAGTCCCTCCAAGAAAAACAGCCAACAATAATAGGATAAAGGAAATAAGGGATAAGGACAGCGTCAGGGACAGCTCGGTGACCTGACGCATTGACAGAGACGAAATGGCTGGGATAAGTAGAAACGCACAGCCAGTAACCATGATCCCGTGGAATACCCGATCGCGGAATATCCCTTTCAATGTAGTGTAAATAATCGGCAGCATAAGTGCCCCCCTCGTCAACGCAATGTACGTAGTACCCTAATGTCTGACAATCGCGCATTGTACTTGCTATCCAGACGAATTGCACACGCCTCCAGTTCAGTGCAAAAAAAAGCGGGATGCCGAAACACCCCGCTCATAAACTCTGTACCTTAACAGACTACATAATCGTCCAACCAGCACCACTTACTGCTGCAGAACCGGCTGCGGAAGGAACTGGGACAACTGTATCTTTTGCATGGTCCATCCAAGTGATTGCCGTGCTATCGTGTGCAGAGCCAAATATCTTTACACCATTTCTGTGTGCAGTTTTAATTGAATATCCGGCGACAGCTGTACTCCAGGCAATATGAACGCCGGTTGATAACTTACCTATTGATGACGTACCCGACATTACAGTTTTGCCCGCATCAGCAAGAACAGAAGCAGAAGAAGCTGCGCCAAAAGAGGTGGATGCAGCTGTCAAAACCAATAGACTTGCTATAATTATTTTTTTCATAATGGACTCCTTTCAGATACTTAAATAGATTATGGGGTAGTCAAGTCAGCCGGATACGCTTGGTTATCAGCCATAAATGACTCCATCCCAGTCTTAATGTTCTTCAGATCGCTGTTAGAGGCGCTGTGATAGGCCTTCTCGCGGTACGACGAGAACTGCGGAATAGCGATGGCAGCCAGAATACCGATGATCGCCACGACGATCAACAGTTCGATGAGGGTGAAACCTTTGTTGCTGCGAAGTTTCTGTAACATAAATTACTCCTTTCTGATGATATGTCCCAGACGGACATTGGGTTACCCTTTGTACAAGGGGATATTCATGCTTTGTGCCAACAAGCTACAGTTTTGCAACTACACGAATTGGCTAAGGTCTTTTTCGGCGGTATCGACAGAAACTTTAACATATTTTATAAATGTGTCAAAAAATATGAGTAGAGTGACGTTTTTTGTCACACTGACTCACCATCATCCATACCAAATTTTGCTAACCGATAACGGAATGAGCGAAAGGAAAGCCCCAGTAAATCGGCGGCGCGCTTCTTGACACCTTTACTGAGATTGAGAGACGCTTCCAGGTATTGTCGTTCAAGGTCATTCAACAACGACTCCAGGTCCAGTCCGCCAGCGGGAATCAGCCCTTCACCTACACCTCGATGCTGGCTGGTGCCCATGGTGACACCAGACGGCAAGGATGCAGCACTAATGGTGTTCCCACCCAGGACCACCGCCCGTTCCACCAGGTTTTCCAGCTCGCGCACATTACCCGGAAAGAAATAGTCCAATAGCAGCTGCAATGCCTCAGGGGTAATATTTTCCGGCTGCCATTGCGCCCCGCCGGTGGCACGGCGATAAAAATGTTCGATGAGCAGCGGGATATCTTCGGAGCGCTCCCGCAGTGGCGGCACCCGCACATCTATTACCTGTAAGCGAAAGAATAGGTCCTCTCGGAAGTTCCCGGTACGGACCATGGCAGCCAGATCACGGTTTGATGCGGCAATCATCCGCACATCGACCTTAATATCAACCTTGCCGCCAATCCGGCGCACTTCACGTTCTTGCAGCACCCGCAGCAACTTTGCCTGCAGCGACAAGGCAAGATCGCCGATTTCATCTAGAAACAGTGACCCACCTTCGGCCTGCTCAAATAGTCCTGCCTTGTCCCGATCAGCGCCGGTAAAGGCACCCCGCTGATAGCCGAAGAGTTCGCTCTCCAGCAGCGTTTCCGGGATAGCACTGCAATTTATCGCCACAAAAGCGCGGGCCCGTCGCAGACTGTTGGCATGAATCGCCTTGGCCACCAGCTCCTTCCCTGTTCCGCTCTCTCCATGAATAAGCACCGTTGCATTGCTGACGGCTACCTTTTCAATCAGGCCATAAAGATCCTGCATACACTTACTTTTACCAATAATACTGCTAAATCCACGCCGTTCGGCAACCTCCTGCCGCAGTCGCTGGTTTTCAGATTGCAACGCTTGATTTTCCAACGCCTTCTGCACCAGCACCGTGACTTCGTTAACCTTGAATGGCTTGGCAATATAATCATAGGCGCCGAGTTTCATCGCCTCCACGGCCTTCTCTGCCGTGGTATAGGCAGTGATGAGCAACACGGCGCAGGGCAGCTCCTGCCGTTTGATCTGCGCCAGGAGATCGAGTCCGCTCAAACCGGGCATATTGACATCCGAAATAACCAGATCGATCGGCTGATCGCGCAATAGCGTAATGGCTGCTTCCGCCGACTCCGCCACCAGCACCTCATAACCTTGCCGTTCCAGCATGATCGCCAGAAACTCCCGCATACTCAGCTCATCGTCCACCACCAGCAATCGTTTGGTCACCACCATCACTCCTTCTATTCCGCCACTATCGGCAACCAGATGCTGAACGTCGTCATCCCCTGGTTTCTGCTAACATCAATTTTCCCGTGATGCGCCTCAATGATCCGGTAAACCGTTGCCAGCCCCAAACCGGTGCCACCGACCTTGGTCGTATAGAATGGTTCAAACAGGTGCGGCAGGTGCTCTTCAGCGACCCCGGATCCCGTATCAGCCACATCAATAACAATCCCCCCACCCTGCCCGTATGGGCTTATAGCATGCCGAGCGGAAAAGCGGATTTCGCCGGAACCGGCAATTGCTCCGCAGGCATTTAACGCCAGATTCCATAGTACCTGCTGCAGTAACGCCGGATCAAAACTTCCGAGCAGATCACTAGCACACGCCACAAATATGCCCAGGTGGCGCAAGCGTTCGTCTTGACGGGCAATTTCAGCGAATTCCGTCAGGAAAGTAGCCACCGCTATCTGGCAAATGGTGGGCTGATTCGGTTTGGCATAGGAGAGGAATTCCGTAACCAGGCCATTCAATCGCTCCGCCTCCCGCAGGACAATTTGAAACAGCTTCAGATCGCGCTGGTCAACTTTGTCACCCTGAGAGATCAGCTGCACCGAACCACTGATTGCGGTGAGTGGATTGCGAATTTCATGGGCGATGCGAGCCGCCAATTCACCGATCGCAGCAAGCCGATCAGCTTGCAGCAGGCGCTCCTCAAGTAGTTTGATGGCAGTCAAATCCTTAAAGTTAACAATGAACCCCTCTTGCTCACCCAGCCGGTTCATCAGCGGGACCACCCGATAGCCATAGATGCGTCGTTCGCCCTGCAGATCAATGAAAGACAATTCTTCACGCGCCAGCGGACCTTCGGCCAGAGCAATGCCGGAAAACAGCGGCATGACTTCCGCCAGTTCAGCATCATACGCGTCTTCTTGACTGGTACCGGCCAGTTCAGCAGCATAGCGGTTCATCACCCGAATTCGGCCAAGGGAATTTACCGTCACCAGACCACTATCCAGATTGGTTACAATCGCACTGTGCAAGCGCTCCAACTCTTCATAGTCAACTTCTTTCTTGGCTAGAGCCCGTTCACTGCGATGTACCCGTGCTGCCAGATGACCACTGAGCACCGCTGCCAGGAAAAAGGCCACCATATTGATGAAGATCGTATAAAAGATATAAGGAGTGGCGAACTGACTGGCCAAGGACTGACTCAAGCCTATTCCTTCAAGCTTACCAAAAAACTGCAGATCAATTAGTGCTCCATAAAGAATGGAACAAAGGGATGCGCAGAGCAATGATTCACGGCGCGACAATGAAATACTGACGCCAATAATGATAATCAAATAGAGAAATGAATATGGCGAGATGATGCCGCCGGTAATAACCAGCAGAACAGTCGCGTAATGAATATCCCAGACCAGTAATAGATAGATTATTGAGCGATTGAACTGGGGAAAATATTTAGCAACCAGTAGAACAGAGAGGGAAAGAGCTGCGGTCAGTGCAGAAAGAATCTGGGTGCCGTGAAATGCGCCGCGACTAAAGGTGATCGGATCCTGGTAAAACAAAAAGGTGGTGGACGCAAATATAATGCTGACCACCACCAGACGAAAAATTATGAACCGGCTTAAGCGTCGACTTTCAACCATTAACCTAACCGCCGACGGTGCCGGCGAGTTTAAAGATTGGCAGGTACATGGCAACTACCAGACCACCGACGACGGTTCCCAAAAAAACCATCAGCAAGGGCTCCATCATGGCAGTCAAATTATTAACCGCATCATCAACTTCATCATCATAAAAATCGGCAATTTTATTCAGCATGGTATCCATCGCCCCGGTGGCTTCACCAACCGATATCATCTGCACCACCATTGGGGGGAAAATTCCACACTCTTGTAACGGCTCCGCGATAGTCTTTCCTTCGGAAATGGACTGCCGCACTTTATAAATAGCTTCTTCCACAATCTTGTTGCCTGAGGTCTTGGCCACGATCTCCAGACCGTCCATAATCGGTACGCCGCTCGAGAGCATTGTGCCGAGTGTCCGAGTAAACTTAGCAACCGATACCTTCCTGATAATTACTCCGGCAATCGGGGCTTTTAACGCTAAACGATCAATCACCTTGCGCCCGTTAAGCGTAGCGTAATATTTTTTCAAAGCAAAACTAAGCAGCCAAAACATTCCGATCATCACCAGAATGTAACGCTGAATAAAATTACTTAATGCAATAACCACCTTTGTCGGCATTGGCAACTCACCACCAAAGTCAGCGAACATCTTGGCAAATGTCGGGATAACAAACACAAGAATGACGCCGACGACAATTAAGGCAATAGCCATAATGGTCGTCGGATAGACCATGGCGCCTTTCACCCGCTTCTTCAGCTTCATCGCCTTTTCAATATAAGCGGCTAACCGGTTAAGAATCGTATCAAGAATACCGCCGACTTCACCAGCGGCCACCAGGTTCACATACAGCTCATCAAACACTTTCGGGTGTTTTCCCAGTGAGTCGGCAAAGGTTGCCCCACCCTCAACACTTTCTTTTACCTTGAGCAGTACATCCTTGAAGGTTTTGTTGTCTTGCTGACTGGAGAGAATGTCAAGACATTGCACTAGTGGCAGACCTGAATCAATCATGGTCGCGAACTGGCGGGTAAAGACGACCAAATCTTTGGAATCAACTTTACCACTGCCAAAGCCGGGGATTTTGAGCTCCATGCTCATTCCTTTCCCCTGCCCTTTGACCGTAATGCCAGCAAATCCAAATTTTTTCAGTTGCGCCTCGACCGCTTCGGCGTTTTGGGCTTCCATTACCCCTTTTTGCACCGCCCCAGCTTTTGTTCGCGCTTCCCATGAAAATTTAGCCATTGCTTTCTCCCCTTATCTTGTCACTACTACTGAATTATCGTGGTCCAATCGGCCGTCTTGGTGCAGACCCACCGACGCCCATCGCACCGGCACCGGCGTTGGCCAGCATCTGACGGAATTCATCAGGATCTGACGAGCGGCCCATGGCATCATCCAGGGTGATCAGCCGCTTGCTCAACAGACTGAATAACGACTGATTCATGGTCTGCATGCCAAACTTGTCCTGACCAATCTGCATCTGTGAATAAATCTGGTGCAGTTTATCTTCGCGAATCAGGTTCCGGATCGCCGGGTTTGGCACCATGACTTCCAGGGCCAGGGCGCGGCCAGAGCCAGTCGCATTCGGGATCAAGGTTTGTGACATAACCCCTTCGAGAACGAAAGAAAGCTGAGTACGGACCTGTGTTTGCTGATAAGGCGGAAAGACGTCAATGATCCGATTGATGGTCTGGATGCACGAATTCGTATGCAGGGTGGCAAAACAGAGATGGCCGGTTTCAGCAAGGGTCAACGCCGCCTCAATGGTCTCCAGGTCGCGCAACTCGCCGACCAGAACAACATCCGGATCCTGACGGAGTATATACTTTAGCGCGCATTTGAAACTTTTGGTATCAGAACCGACCTCTCGCTGATTAACCAAGCAGCCTTTGTGCGGATGCAGATACTCGATCGGGTCTTCAATCGTCACAATATGCTCATGGCGGTCCACGTTGATCTTGTCAATGATCGAAGCCAAGGTGGTCGACTTACCACTGCCGGTCGGCCCGGTCACCAGAATCAGACCACGGGGTTTAACCGCCAATTCACGCACGATAGGTGGCAAACCCAATTCTTCAAAGGTCAATATTTTGTAGGGAATTACCCGAAAAACCCCGGCAACCGCCCCTCGCTGCACAAAAACATTGCCCCGAAAACGGGACAGCCCCTTGACCCCGAATGACAGGTCAAGTTCATTTTCCTCTTCATAACGATGCTTCTGGGCATCGGTAAGCACACTATAGCAAAGCTGTTTGGTTTCAACGGCGTTAAGCGGTGGCAAATTGAGCGGCATCAATTTCCCGTCCACCCGGATCTGTGGCGGGGTGTTGGTAGTGATGTGCAGGTCAGAGCCACCCTTTTCCACTAACTCCTTCAACAGTTCATGCAAATTCGCCATAAGCCCTCACCCTTTCCATCAGCCAACGTATGTTCGCCTTGCCCATCCGTGATTAGTCGTCAGACACGGTTACCCGCAGCACTTCCTCAAAAGAGGTGACCCCTTCGGCCAGCTTGGTCAGACCAGACTGCCGCATGGTTTTAACCCCCAAACGCATCGATTCGCGCTTAATTTCCGCAGTATTGGCGCCGTTCAGGATCATCTCACGCAATTCTTCAAACAGCGGCATGACCTGATAAAAACCTACCCGCCCTTTAAAACCGGTGCCATTACACTTCGGGCATCCAGCCCCTTTATAGCAGACAACCTTTTCAGCCTCAGCCGCCGGAATGCCGGCATCGATCAAGGACTTTACCGGAATGTCCTCAACCTCTTTGCACTCGGAGCAAACACGCCGGGCCAGGCGTTGGGCAGTGATCAGGTTAACTGCCGACGCGACCAGAAATGGTTCGACCCCCATATTCAGCAGACGGTTGATGGTCGATGGGGCATCATTGGTATGCAAGGTTGAGAGGACCATGTGGCCGGTCAATGCGGCCTTGACACCAATTTCCGCAGTCTCGAAGTCACGGATCTCACCGATCATGATGATGTCCGGATCTTGCCGCAAAAAGGACCGTAACGCGGCCGCAAAGGTAAGGCCGATATCTTCATGCATCTGCACCTGATTAATGCCGGCGAAGTTGAATTCGACCGGATCTTCAGCCGTCGAAATATTTTCGGTTACCTTGTTGAGTTCAGCCAAAGCGGAATAGAGAGAAACTGTTTTGCCACTGCCGGTTGGACCGGTAACCAGGACCATGCCGAATGGTTTGTGGATTTCGCGCTGGAAATATTCCAAGGCGCTCGGTTCATACCCCAGCTTGGTCATGTCCAGTTGCAGGTTCGACTTATCCAACAAACGGAGAACAATTTTCTCACCAAAGAGGGTCGGCAGGACCGACACCCGATAGTCCATATCCATGCCGCCGGCCAGTTTGATCTTGATCCGTCCATCCTGAGGCAGGCGCCGTTCCGCTATATCCAGCTCGGCCATGATCTTGATTCGTGAGGTGATGGCGTTCTTGAGCTTCAACGGTGGCTTCATTACCTCATACAGCACCCCGTCAATCCGGTAGCGGACCCGGAAGCTCTTCTCGTAGGGTTCAATATGAATATCGCTGGCCTTTTTCTTGATCGCGTCCGTCAGGATCAGGTTTACCAGTTTTACAACCGGCGCGTCTTCGGTTGCCCGTTCGAGCGAAGAGACATCAACTTCTTCATCATTGTCAATGACTTCGACATCTTCAAGATCAAGATCACCCATGACATCGGCGAGTGAAGCCGATTGATCATAATACTTGTCAATGGCCGTCTTGATGGCCGCATCCGAGGCCACCACAACTTCTACGTTATACCCGGTCATAAATCGGATATCGTCTACCGCAAAAACATTGGACGGATCGCTCATGGCAATGATCAGGGTAGAACCCGCGCGATTAACCGGAACGATCTGATATTTCTGGGCAACATCAACCGGGATATATTTGATGATTGCCGCATCAATATCGATGTCAGGGAGATTGATGGACGGCACCCCAAACTGTTTCGACAGAAAAGCAACCAGGCTTGGTTCTGTGAGAAAGTTATTTTTAACCAGTATTGACCCCAGCCGCAACTGTCCACCAGAGTCTTTCTGCTCTTGCAGACACTTGGCCAGATTTTCCCTGGATATCAGATTGTTGGCGACCAGCAGTTCACCGAGTCTGCTCATCGATGGGTAATCTCCATTTCTTTTGCCTGGTTTCTATCAGTGAAGCGGAATTAACGGATAGAAATCGTTGCACAATAATATTCTTAATTAATGATTGTCAAGAGTTACTGCAATTTAATCCTGGAGCAACGTTTGTTTCATCAAGCCCTTTGGCGCGTCCTGCCCCAACCAAATCCTGAACGCCAACTCCCCTTGGGCAGCCAGCATCCCATGACCATTAACCGCCCGACAACCGGCAGCAAGCGCGGTCTTGATCAGAGTTGTTGGTTCTGTGCCGTAGACCATGTCATATACCCGCATTCCGCCAACCCCGTGCAAATCCAAGCCAGCGAAAGCAGTGCCATTCAAGCCTATTGACGACGTATTGACAAGGAGATCAGCCGCATGATCCGCGATGCTGGCAAGTAGTGTCGCGAGATCAATAGAAACTATATCGACTGCCGGAAAAGATTCTTTAAATTCAGCAGATAAAACTTTTGCGCGTAGCCGATTTCGATTGGCAATAAGGATTGTCTGCACCCCGGCCCGGGCTAAGGCCACAATTGCCGCCCGGGCGGCACCGCCGGCACCAATGATAATTACCCGCTTCCCCAACGGCGAAAAATCAAGATCTGAAGCGAGGGAAGCCAGTAAGCCAGGCGCATCGGTATTATAGCCAATAAGTCTGCCACCAGCTGATTTAACGGTATTAACCGCGCCGATCAGTGCTGCACTCGCGTCTATTTCATCAAGCAACGGGAGAATAGCTTCTTTATGGGGAACGGTAACATTAAAACCGTGAACCCCGAGGGCTATTAAGCCGTGGACCGCCAGCGCCAACTGCTCAGGCGCAACGGCAAAGGGGACGAAGACCGCATTTATGCCGAGGGCCGTCAGGGCCGCATTCTGCATCACCGGAGACATCGAATGGCTGATCGGATAGCCAATAATGCCCAGGACTGCCGTGTTTCCCCTGATTACAATGGTCATAACTGCAAGCCAAACATAGCCAATGTCTGATTAATTTGCGGAATCATTTCCGGAGAGATCCTGGCCGCAGCGCGTAGCGATTCCAGACCTTCCTCCTTACGGCCCGATTTCAGCAATGCTTCTCCTGCTTCGAGATAACTGTTGGAATAGATCATGATAGCCTTGCCGGTATCAAGGTCACGGAAGAACATATCATCGCTGATGCCGCGAAAGGCATACCGATTCCATACTTCTTGTGCCGGCAGCAGCATGACCGGTGATTTTTTCGGGGTGACTTGATAAATCACTCCATGTTGCTGCAAATCATAATTGGCCAGTGGCACCGAATAGCGCGTTGAAAAATCGACAAAAACAGGGCGTTGCGCAAACTGTTCATCCATGACTAAAAACAGCGCCGACTCCGGGGGAATGGATTCCAACTGCGCGTATCTGAGTTTGCTGGTGCGGAAAACATGGGGAAAGGCATCCAGATACCATTCAAACACCAGATGGGGGGTATGGAGCAGATCCAGATCCTCGCGCATTCTTTCGACCCCCTGCACATACCACATCGGGAAGGCACCGCTGTCGCCCCAGGTATACATGACCGCCCCCAAGGGCAACGTGCGCAGAGAGTTCATCGCATAATCATAAGCGACATAATTTTCATGCTGATCGTTTTCCTGATAATGCATGGCGCATAACGTTGCCGGCAAGGCAAAGAGCAGGCAGGCAAAGGCCCCGATAATCAGCTGACGACTGGCACCGTTTATGGTTACTTTTTCCATGGCAAAGCGGAGCAGACTGAACATGCCGAGGCCAATGAGCACCGCCGACAGCAGATAAAGGGGGGTAAAAAATTCTTCGGTGAGAAAGATCAGATCACGTGGCCCGTTGAAATAGCCGGCAATGACCAGCAGGAACACCACAATGCCGACGACATAGGACAAGATGACATCCCGTTGGCGCTGGAAAAATGTCACCCCACCAAGAACCAACAAAAAGAGACCGATGATGGTGAATTCATGCGGCACATTAAAGGCATTGATCTGCGCCCAGAGCAGTGACCAATCACGTTGCGGCTTATCGGTTGGATACCCGCGGCGGAGCAGATGCCAGAGAAACTGGGAGAGACTTTTTGGATCACCCCAGTTGAGCAGGGGATTCTGCGTGGCACGGATAATGACGTGCAGATGGATGGCAAACCCCAAGATCGCGAAACTTACCATCATCAGCATCTCGCGGATCCGGGTGATCAGGCGCAGATCAGTCATCAGCAGCAAAAAAGCATAGGTCGGCACCAGGAGGATCATGGTTTGATGGGCACCAAAGGCCAACCCACAGAGAAAAGCACCGGCAAACACATAGGCCGGGCACTCTTCGCCCTGCAGGTATCTTTCCCGCCAGCGCAGAATCATCCAGAAGACAACCGCCGCAATGAACGAGATGAGCGGATAAGGCTTGTCATGATTTGACTGCAGCCAGAGCCGATCGGTACAGGCAAAGGATACTGCTGCCGCGAGGGCAACCAGCGCCTTTAACCGTTCTTGCACGATCTCGGTCCCAGGAAGCGACTCTTTCTTCAGCAGTGTCATCACCAGCAGATAGACGCCATAACAGGCGAGCCCACCGGAAACAGCCGTGGCCATATTAACCTTGAAGGCAACACTGCCAAAGGGAAGATACAAAAATGGCCGGGCATAGTTGATAAAGAGTGGATACCCCGGCGAATGAGCAGAACCCATGGAATAGATCGCCGTGAGAAATTCGCCACTGTCAAAGAAGGTAACCGTGGGCGCCAAGGTCAAAAGATAAATAAATAATGGCAGCAGAAACGACAAGGCGGCGCCGATCTGCTTCCAATTGCCGTTTATTGCTAATCGTTGCATGAATTCCCACCGTCCGGATTTTTTTGTGCTGCCAAAACATAGCCATTGCCCAGTTCAGTCCGATAAAACAAGCGCTGTAACTGATAAAAAGGCCAGAGGGTCAGATTATTAAATAACAGCCTGAACAGGCGCTGCCGATCAGGGCACAACCACATGCCACTGCTCTGCTTGGTGCGTTGTTCAAGGTCAGCGGAGCCATCAATACTCTTGGCAATGGCCCGATCGTACAGCGGTTTCATCAGATTATACAAAGGCACGCCATAGGAGGACAGTTTCCGTACCGTAAAACCGGCTTGCTGTACCTTGGTGGCCAGCTCAGCGCGCTCGTAGCGGCGCAGATGCCCGGAGAAGTCGTCATTTGCCCCCCAGCGCGACATATGTGCCGGCACCGTCAACAACAGAGCCCCGCCAGGGAGCAGTCGGTCCCCGATCAGCCGCAAAAACCCGCAATCATCAGCAATATGCTCGATGACTTCAGAGGCAATGATAAGGTCAAACTGTTCGGTCACCGCCTCGAATACCCGATCATCCACCCGAACCTGGCCATCACCAACCCGCAGCCGGGCAGCCTGTCGGGCCTCAGGTGAAATATCGATGCCGATCCCACGATAGCCGCGCCGTCCTAGTTCAACCAGCAGGTCCCCGGCTCCACAGCCAATTTCCAACACCTGCCGCCCGGGGATTTCACGCAGTTCTTCCAGCAGGACTTGTCGTTTCAGCAGATAACTGGGTGTTGGATACCATTCCATATCTATCCTTCACTGACCGGGCCACGGAGCGAGGCAAAGGAAATTCGATCCTTGGCCAGATAGTAAAATCCGGCAATGATGACCGGGAAAAAGTTAATGCCATGCATGACCAGGGCAATACTCATTGCCTTCTCCAGCGGCACATCAAATGCTTTCAGCCCATACACGCAGGCGGCATGATAGGTCCCGATGAAACCGGGGGACGCCGGCACCATGACGGCAAAGACCAGAAAAACCAGAATCAGCATCGCACCGGCAAGCGGCAGATTAATACCAAAGGCCCGCAACACCAGATCCACCGGCAACAGGGCAAAGAGCCAGATGATTGCCGAGGTACCGATGGTAATGAGCAATGCCAGCGGCGTCCCAATTTTCAGGCCAACCAAAAACGAATCAATTAAACGGACAATGGTTTCCGCAAAGCGTGACGGAAATGGTGCCAGGCAGCGCGTAATTACCGTCCGGGTTGGACCAGTGAATCGCTTCATCAAAATCAAGACCGCAATCGCGACCAGGTAAATGGTCAGCATCAGATACCCACCGGTCTTGAGCGATTGTTGCACACTGGCCATCGCCGGCGGCAGTTTGATGGTAAACAGGGTAATGACCAGGATCACCAGTACCGTGAACCCATCCCACAACCGGTCAATAACCAGGGTGGCGAACACCGCTGTCGTCTGCAGATTCTGGCGCTGCGCCAGCACATACGCCCGCGCCAGTTCACCCAATCGGGCCGGCAGGATATTGTTCGCCATATAGCCGATGATCGTTGCCGCATAGACCGGCCGTAACGGAATTTTTTTCAATGGCAGCAGCAGTACCAGCCAGCGAACACCGCGAAAAAAATAACTGATAAAATTACCGGCAATGGCAAAGGGTAAATAGCGCCAATCCATCTCCCGAAAGGCAATCATCAACTTTGCCGGATCCATCTGTTTGAACAAAAACCCCATGCAGACCAGGCTGACGACGACGCCGGCCCATAATTTCAAGCTGTTATTACGCATCGCCGGGCTCTCCGAGGAATTCCTGGTATTCAACAATTCGTGCGCTTTGCAATATTTCACGACAGCGCGTTACGTCGACCGCAATCGCTTCCTTCAGCGCCTCGGCACCGGTAAATTTGCGCTCCCCGCGTATCCGCTCGACGAACAACAATCTGATCGCGCGGCCATACAGGTCACCCGAGTAATCAAGCAGGAATACCTCAATTGACGTTTCATGATTGCCAAATGTGGGGTTACGACCAATATTACAGGCCCCGTCATAAAGGTGCTCGCCAACCCGCACCTTAACGGCATATACCCCGTCGGCCGGCAGCAATTCTTTTTCGGTGGCAATATTTGCGGTGGGAAATCCCAGCCCTGAGCCTCGTTGATGCCCGGCAACGACGGTTCCCCCAACAGAATAATTACGGCCGAGCAGTTGGGTCACCCCAGCCAGGTCGCCAATGGCGATCAAACGCCGAATCGCCGAACTGCTGTAGATTTCGCTGCCATTATTGATCGGTTCCAGCACCTGCACCGAAAAACCGAGCTCACGCCCTTCGCTGACCAGATAAGGGACGCGGCCCTCACGATTGCGGCCAAAGGCATAATCATAACCGATGTAAATCGTCTGCACACCGATGCGACCAATCAGCACATCCCGGACAAACGAGCGGGGAGTTATTGCCGCAAAAGCTTCATTGAACGGGATAACCACCAGGTAATCTATCCCGGCAGCAGCCAGCAATCGCTCTTTCTCGACATAGGTATTAATCAGGCGGATCTCTTTGCCAACATGCAACACCTTGAGGGGATGCGGGTGGAAGGTGACCACCACCGATGAACCGCCAATCCGCCGCGCCTCGGCCCGGATGCGGCGGAAAATCTCCCGGTGACCGATGTGGACACCATCGAAATTACCCAAAGTGACTACCGGCTTGGGCATTGGCGTGACTATCTCTTCGAGGGATCGATAAATGATCACTTACGCCACCGCTGCAGCTGTTTTTTTCCGTCGGCCCAGGAAAAAGACCACCCAGATGCTGATTTCATACATCAGGTACATGGGAACCATAATCACAAACATGGTGATCAGATCGGCGTGAAACGCCGCGATGATCGCACTACCCAGCAAAGCAAAGCGCCGATGTTTGGCCAGAAACGCGTAACTGACCAAACCAAACCGATTCAGCAGCAGCGAAATAATCGGTAATTCAAAAATCAGCCCGAAAACCAGCACCAACCGCAGACAGAAATTCACATACAGGCTCAAATTAAACCAGCTCTGCAGCCCCTCAAGTTCATACGACAGGGAGAAATTGATGATGACCGGCCAGATGATGAGCAGGAAAAACATGGCCCCAACGCAAAAGCTCACGGTTGCCGTGGTGACAAAGGGCATGACCAGCCGTTTCTCTTTACCAGTAAGTCCCGGGGCAATGAAACCCCACAACTGAAAAAAGACAATGGGCAGCACGATCACGAACCCGGCTATTGCCGAGATTTTGCACTGGACGAAAAACGGCTCCAATGGCGCGCTGTAATTCAGGCGGCGATCCTTGGTGGTGGACTTGACATCTTTTTCGAGTTGAAACCGTTGATACAGGTAAGGTGAGCGATCCTTGATTGCCAGGTAAACGGTCTTCTTGATCTCAGTCAGGTAGGTTTGACCCGTCAACGGCTTTTCAATAAAGGACAGGATGGCGTTGGAATAGTTCCAGGACAGACCCATGCCAATCGTTACCGCCACCAGCACGATAATCAAACGGCGACGTAACTCAACCAGATGCTCCAGAAACGGCAAAATCTTTTCATTACTCATAGGATGTCAAGTCTCGCAATATTTTCATGATTAAAACTTTTGCAATATACCCTGCACCGCTACCCCATGCAAGATTTACCTGTGCCAACAGATTAGCGACGCGGTCGCTTACCGCCACCGCTCTTTTTGCCGGAGCGTCCCTTGCCTTTGGTACCAGGCCCGACTGCCGGTTTCTTGGCGCCACCCCGTTCTCCCGGCCGGCTTTGCCCTTTATTAGCAGAGCCCGCGCGCAAACCTGGCGGCCTTTTCCCACGCACCGGTTCACGCAGATATTCTTCACGGACCAGGTGTCGTATGGGCAACGTGACCGCTAGTGGTTGATGGTCAAGTAAAGAAAAGTCGAGCTGACGCCGATTCATATTAACGCCGGCAACCCGTACCTGCACCTGATCACCAATACGGAAGACATGCTGTGACCGATTGCCAACCAGGGCGTAGTGCTCCTCGATGAATTGATAAATATCGTCGGTCAGGGTGGAGATATGCACCAAACCCTCGACAAAAAAGTCACTCAGCTCAACATAGAGGCCATAGGCGCTCACCGAACTGATAACCCCGTCAAACTCTTCACCAACCTTTTCCTGCATGAATTGCAGCTTCTTTAACTGGACAATTTCACGCTCCGCTTCCATGGCCAAGCGCTCACGGCGACTAGTATGTTCGGCAGTTTGCGGCAGACTGGCGGTCCAGCGCTCAGTATCGGCAACCGTCAGTTTGCCACTGATTACTCCCTTGAGAATCCGGTGCACAACCAGATCGGGATAGCGCCTGATGGGCGAGGTAAAGTGGGTATAGCATGCCGATGCCAGGCCAAAATGGCCGACATTGGTCTCACTGTATTTGGCCTGTTTCATACAGCGCAGCAACATTTCATTAACCAGGCGCTCTTCCGGCCTGCCGGCAACGGCAGCAACCAGTTGCTGCAGATCAGCTGGCAGCACCCGCTCGTCCAGAATCGTCAAGCTGTGCCCCAACAACTGCACTACCTGCTGAAAGGCCAGCAACTTCTCCGGTGACGGCGGTTCATGGATCCGATAGAGAAAGGGAAGATTCTTGGCCGTGACAAAGTCGGCAACAGCTTCATTGGCGGCCAGCATGAACTCCTCAATCAGCCGATGGGCCAGATTGCGTTCAGAGCGAACAATCGCCGCCGTTTCTCCCTGCAGGTTGAGCAGAATCTCCGCTTCCGGCAGGTCAAAATCGATGCTGCCCCGGCGTTGCCGTTTGGCGGTCAACCAACCAGCCAACTCCGCCATCTTTTCCAGATCCCCAATCAGTGCGGCATGCGTTGTCCGCTGTTCCAGGTCCTGGTCCACAACAATCTGCCGCACCAAGGTATAGGTCAAGCGGGCGACACTACGGATGACACTGGGGTAGTAGCGACTTTCGATCATGCCGCCATTGCGGTCAAAGAGCATTTCTGCGGTCATGGTCAGGCGATCAACGGCCGGATTGAGCGAGCAGATGCCGTTGGAGAGCTCTTCCGGCAGCATCGGCAGACAGCGGCCAGGGAAATAGACGGAAGTCCCCCGCAGATACGCATCCTGATCAATACTGCTGCCCGGCCGCACATAGTGCGCCACATCAGCAATGGAGACCCAGAGGCGAATCAACTCCCCCTCACGCCTAACCGCCACGGCATCATCAAAATCCTTGGCCGTCTCCCCGTCGATGGTCACCACGGTTAATTGCCGCAGATCTTCACGGCCGGCAAAATCCTGTTCCGTCAGCGCGAGCGGAATCCGCCGCGCCTCGACAAGACACCGTTCGGTAAACTGCACCGGCAGACCATATTTCTCGATGATGATCCGCTGTTCAACCTCCGGATCATCCGGCCAGCCAAGAATCTCCACAACTTTACCCAGTGCGGGATTACGGTCATCCGGGTATGCCGTGAGCTCCACCACGACTACCTGCCCTTCGATTGCGCCGCCAAGCCCGGCAATTGGAATGATGATATCCCGCGTTAGCCGCTGATCGTCCGGCACCAGACGGCCCGCTTTACGTCCCAGCTCAATTCTGCCGACAACCCGCGTGACTGCCCGCTCTATAATGCGCACCACGCGCCCTTCGCGCCGCCCGGTACGGGGCGAGGAACTAACTTCCACCTCAACCTGGTCCCCTGGCATCCCCCCTGCCATATACCGCGCCGGGATAAAAACATCCTCACCTTCGGCGAAACGGACAAAGCCATAACCTTCGGGATGGGGGAACAACAGCCCTTTCGGCAGTTCGCGTTGCTCCTTGCCCGCTCCATAACGATTACCCGGCCAGCGCCGCAGCTGACCAGCCGCAACCAGTCGCTCCAGCGTTTCCTTGATTATTCGTTGCTCACTACGGTCACACCCCAATCGAGCAACGATATCCCGCAATGGCAATGCCTTACCATCTCTCTGGCGCAGCAGCTGCAAAATATTTTCGTCAAAACTAGCCATAGTTAGCTTCCTGTTTCAGTGTTCAGTAAGGTAATAAATACCCGATTATTTGATGAAACCAGCACAGATGACGGTCGACCATCAACCAATCTATCGGCTAACGCCGTCATATCGAGTATCGTGTTCGAGGAATTGTAACATGCTTCAAAAGACGGCACTACCGATTGAACAAAATTTACCTTTGCCACAACTAAGTTTACTGTTCAGCTCAATTGCGAATAACCCGGAGCATGCTACACTTCCGCCATATACTTGCTCACTCCTGAGATCCTCTGAATAGAAGGTATTATGGAATCACATCGCATTATCTTGGTAGACGACAGTCAGCTTACCCTGCAGATCACCAAAGACCTTTTAGAAAAGGAAGGCTTTGAAGTCTGCACCACGGCCAGTGGTTTTGATGTCTGTAAATTCATCACTGCGGGGAGAAAACCGTCGCTGATGCTCATCGATGTCACCATGCCCCATATCAAAGGTGATGCACTGGTCAAGGTATTAAAAGGAAATTCTGAGACCAAGGGGATTCCGATTTACTTGTATTCATCACGTCCAGCTGATGAACTGCAAACCATGGTCGATACCTCTGGGGCAGACGGCTATTTTACAAAATCACTCCCACAAGCTGAATTTATTACTACCATCCACAAACTACTTTCCTGAACGCACCATCCCCGTTTAACCAGCAGAGGCAGGCCATGAATATGATCGTACTGGTGGAGACATTGAGTTCAGTACAGATATGCTGCTTTTCCTGGAGGAGTGGTTAATCAATCACATTATGAAAGTAGACAAGACATACACTACCGCTTTGCAGGGCATTTAACTCAGCTTTCACCGCAGTTGATCATAACAACAACTGCGAGCTAAATTTAAGAAGGCCAGCATGAGCATGCTGGCCTTCTGCTTATACTGCTTAAGCGCAGATGTATTTAAGCTACGTCACAACGACCGGCGATCAATAACCCGGGCCGCTTTCCCCTCAAAACGGGGGATGCTCTGCGGCTCCACCAGCTTTACCGTGACGCCAACGCCGATGACTGACTCCACCCGTTTCTGAATCTTCTCCAGAAAGGCCCGCTGCATTTTCATCTCGTCGAAGAAAATATTCTCAGTGACCTCAATCTGAATTTCCAGGACATCCAGCGCCCCCTTGCGGTCGACGATCAACTGGTAGTGGGGTTCACACCCTTCGATGGCCACCAGCACCTCTTCGATCTGGGAGGGGAAGACATTGACCCCTTTGATGATCAGCATGTCATCACTGCGCCCCATGGTTTTCTTCATTCGGACCATGGTGCGGCCACAGGCACAAGGGCTGTAATCCAGGCTGGTCATGTCCCGTGTACGATAGCGGATCATCGGAAATGCTTCTTTGTTGAGGGTGGTGATCACCAGTTCGCCGACACTGCCGGGGGGCAGGACCTGGCCGGTCTCCGGGTCAATAATCTCCGGGAGAAAGGCGTCTTCAAATATATGCATGCCGCACTTATGGGGGCATTCTCCCGCCACCCCAGGTCCGATCACTTCGGACAGGCCATAATTGTCGGTGGCGCTGATCCCCAGCCGGTTTTCGATCTCGACGCGCATCGCCTCTGACCAGGGTTCACCACCAAACAGGCCGGTCTTCAGACTGAGGCTCTTGGGGTCGATGCCCATCTGCACGATTCGGTCGGCCAGGGTAATGGCGTAACTGGGGGTGCAGACCAGGGCAGTGGAGCGGTAGTCCTGCATGATCATGATCTGCTTTTCGGTATTCCCCCCACCCATAGGAATGACTGACGCACCGATGGTCTCGGCACCGTAGTGGAGACCAAAGGCACCGGTAAACATGCCGTATCCAAAGGCGATCTGCACCACGTCATCATGGGTCACGCCAGCGGCGGTCAATAAGCGCGCCACCAGATTCGACCAGGTTTTAATGTCATTTTTGGTATAGCCGACAACGGTCGGCTTGCCGGTGGTGCCGGAGGAGGAGTGGATGCGCACCACTTCCCGCAGCGGCACGGCAAACATGCCATAGGGGTAGTTGAGGCGCAGGTCTTCCTTGGTGGTAAAGGGGAGTTTGGCCAGATCACCCAGGGACTGGATTTCGTCGGGATCAATACCCTGCGCGTTAAACTTGTTGCGATAACAAGTAACGTTCTTATAGGCCCGATGCAACGTGGCCTGCAGCCGTTCGATTTGCAGCTGTGCCAGCTTCTCCCGTGGCATGCATTCGTGTTCGCGATCCCAGATTTCCATAACACCCCTCGACAACGCTGTAGCGAATTCGTTTATCGTTCCCAGATTTCTTTCTTTTCCTTGCCCAGATAAGCCCGCTGCACCTCGCGGTTTTCCAGGAGGTCAACCGCCGGCCCTTCCAGGATTACCTTGCCGGTTTCCAGCACATAGCCACGGTCCGCCATCTTCAGGGCCGCCTTGGCATTCTGCTCCACCAGCAACACCGTAGTCCCTTCGTCACGACGCAAGCGCTCAATGACGGCAAAGATCTCCTGCACCACCAGTGGCGCCAACCCCATGGATGGTTCGTCCAGCAGCAGCAACTTTGGTTTGGCCATCAGGGCCCGGCCAATGGCCAGCATCTGCTGTTCGCCGCCGGACAGGGTGCCGGCCATCTGCTTTTTCCGCTCTTCGAGCCGTGGGAACAGTTCGCAGATATGACGCAGGTCCTGGCGAATCTGCTCCTTTGGTTCCCGGCTGCGAAAACGGAGATAGGCCCCCAGCTCAAGGTTATCAGCGACGGTCAGCCCCTTGAACACCTGGCGCCCCTCCGGCACCTGGGAAATGCCGATCTTGACAATCCGGTCAACCGCCAAACCGGCCACTGACTGGCCCTGGAAACTGATCGTACCGCTCTCCGGTGGGGTCACCCCGGAAAGGGTGTTCAGGATCGTGGTCTTGCCCGCACCATTTGCGCCGATCAACGCCACGATTTCCCCTTCATCCAGATGGAGGGAGACGTTCTTCAGGGCGTGAACCTTGCCATAATAGGTATTGATGTTGTTTACCTTAAGCATTACCCTATCCTTCTCCAAGGTAGGCGGCGATCACTGCCGGGTTCTCCTGGATCTCCCGCGGCGTCCCCTCAGCCAGTTTCTTACCCAAGTTGAGCACCACAATCTGATCGCAGATATCCATCACCAGCTCCATGTCATGCTCAACCAGCACGATACTGACCCCAGTATCACGAATCTTCCTGATCAGTACGGCCAATTCGTTGGTTTCTCGATTGTTCAGTCCCGCAGCTGGCTCGTCCATCAGCATGATCTGCGGTTCAACAGCCATGGCCCGGGCAATCTCCAGCAGTCGCCCTTTACCAAACGGCAGACTGCCCGCCACCTGCGGCGCCAGATCGGTGATGCCGCAGAACTCAAGCCATTCGTACGCCTGCTCACGAATTCGTCGCTCTTCCCGCAGATGCCAGGGCATTTTCCCCATACAGGCCAGAATACCGCTTTTACTCCTGGTATGGAGACCGAGCATGACGTTTTCCAGTACGGTCATGCTGCCGAACAGTTCGATATTCTGAAAGGTACGGACCAGACCCCGCCGGGCCAGCTGCTCTGCCGGTAACCGGGAAATATCGTCCCCTTCCAGGAAGATCTGTCCGCTGGTCTGGCTGTAAATCCCGGTAACGATATTGAACAGGGTGGTCTTGCCGGCCCCATTTGGGCCGATAACGCCGGTGATGTTACCCTTGGTGACGGCGAAGGAGATATCCTCCAGCGCCGTAATGCCACCGAAACGCTGGGTGATGCTGCGCACCTCAAGCATTGCCGGACCTCCGCCCCAGGAGTTTCGACCAGACGGCATTGAACGCCGCCGGCACTCCTTTGACCAGTCCGCCCGGCATGTACATGGTAATGACAATCAACAACAGGCCATAAACAATGATGTCATAATCCTGAAACGCCCGGAGCATTTCAGGCATGACCGTCAACAGGGCCGCCCCAAGCAACGAGCCGTAAATACTGGCCAAACCGCCAATAATGACCATGGTGACCAGTTCGACCGAGAAATTGAAACCAAAGGACGCTGGTGCCACAAAGGTCATGGTATGGGCATACAGGCTGCCGGCAATGGCCGAGATGCCGGCGGACAGGGCAAAGATCTGTACCTTGAGCAGCCGGGCGTTCACGCCCATGACCCGGGCGGCCACCTCTGAGTCATGAATCGCCCGCAGGGCGCGGCCGATCCGAGAATGGACCAGATTCAGGGTCAACCCCATGCTGATCAGGGTGATGGTCCAGATCAGGTAATAATTCTTCAGGTCGGTGTCAAAGGTGATACCCGCCAGGGAGAGGTTGGGAATGCCGGACAGGCCTGATGGACCGCCAGTCGTGTCCACCGCCTCATTGAAGAGGATGTAGATAATGATCCCCATCCCCAAGGTGGCCATGGCCAGATAATGCCCCTTGAGCTTGAGGATCGGAAACCCAATAACAAACGCCAGCAGAGTGACAATGGTCGCGGCAATCAGCATGGCCAGCCAGGGGTTAATACCATGGGTGGCGGTCAGCACCCCGGAAATATAGGCCCCCAAGCCAAAGAAACCGGCATGGCCCAGGGAGATTTGCCCGGCGTAGCCCAGCAGCAGATTCAGGGAAAGTGCCAACATGGTATGAATGCCGACAAAGATGAGGACATTCAGCAGATAGCCTTCATGGAAAGCCACAGGGATAGTCAGTACCACCACTACCAACAACAGGAATTTCAGTATTTCTCGCTTCATTATCCCCCCTAGACCCGCTCGGTCTGTTTGCGACCGAACAGCCCTTGCGGACGAACGAAGAGAATCAACAACAGGATAATAAAGGCAATGGCATCCTTGTAACCTGAAGAGATCAGACCAGCCCCCAGAGATTCAAGCACCCCGAGCAACAGCCCGCCAAGCACCGTCCCGATCCCACCGGACAAGCCACCGATGATGGCGGCACAGAACCCCTTCAGGCCGAGCATGACGCCAACGTCATAGGAGGTCATGGTCAGTGGCGCGACAATGATCCCGGCCAGTGAACCGATACTGGCGCTGATGGCAAAGGAAAACATGACCATCCGCTTTACATCGATCCCGACCAGACCGGCGGCCCGACGATTGGCCGCGCAGGCCCGCATCGCCTTGCCGGTGATGCTGCAGGTAAAAAATAGTTTATTGGCGACAATGGCCACGACAGTCAGGGCAAAGATCCACAAATGCTGCGGCATAATGGTAGCAGAGCCGATGGAAAGCGGTTCATTGCCGGAAAAAGCCGGCAGCGCATGGGTATCCTTCCCCCAGACCAGCATGGCAATGCCGCGAATCAGAATACTACCGCCAATGGTGATAATGACCAAACTAAGCGGGGTCGGGTTCTGCAGCGGCCTGATGGTCAGGCGCTCAAACAGCACGCCGCACATGGTTGTCGCGCCGACCGCCAGCAGCACCGCCAATGGCAGCGGCAGATGGAGCAGATTCAGGAAGGATAGCGTGAACATGCCACCCAACATCACCAATTCGCCCTGGGCAAAGTTAATGATCTCGGTGGCATTATAGATAATGGCAAAGCCGATGCCGATGAGGGCATAGATGGCGCCGGTTGACAGACCCGAAACAAGATATTGGGCAATTTGATCAGAAAGTTCCATGTAACTCTATTTCAGACGCACATGCGCCCCGCCAGCTCAGCCAGCAGGGCGCATGCCATGTCGTTGTTGGTATGTTACTTAAGCAGCGTCCAGTCCTTGTTTTTGATTTCCACCAGCACAAAGGCATCCTTATTCAGGCCGGCATGATCAGCGGCGGTATAGGTAAAGACCCCGCCAATGCCGGCAAAATTGGCAGTCTTCTCCAATTGGTCACGAATGGCGGTTGGGGTGTCGCCACCCCGCTCGATGGCGCCTTTAAGCAGCATAACCGCATCCCAGGCATGACCACCGAAGTGATCCCCTTCGGCCTTGTAATGATTCTGATAATCCTTGACGAACGCCATCAGGTTCTTTTTCTGCTTGTCACCAGCCGGCAGCACATCCGACACAATCACCTTGCCAGACGGCAATATGATGCCTTCAGCAGCATCACCTGCCAGCTCGATGAATTTCTTCGACGACACCCCATGGCTCATGAAGAGGGGCAGCTTGATCCCCAGCTGCTTGACGTTCTTGGCAATAACCGCCGGGCCCGGGTTGGTACCCCAGCAGATGATGGCATCGACCTTGGCCCCTTTGATCTTGGTCAGTTGGGGAGTCATGTCCGTATCTTTGGGACCATAGGTGTCGTCAACAACAATCTGGATACCAAACTTGGCTGCATGCGCCTTCAACTGCTCACGACCGGAAGCACCGAAACCATCCGAAACGGTGATGATGGCAACCTTGGTCAGTTTCTTCTTGTTAAGATACTCAAAGATTTTCGTCACGGCCAGCCCATCATTCTGGGCGGTCTTGAATACCCACTTTTTGACCGGATCAGAAATCTTGCTGCCAGCAGCGCAGGAGATGAGCGGAATACCCTCTTTTTCGGCAATCGGCAGCACCGCCATTGACTCACCGGTGGTACTGGGGCCGATAATGGCAACAACCTTGTCTTCCTTGATCAGGCGATTGGCAGCTTGCACTGCCTTGGTGGCATCGCCGGTGGTGTCATAGACCACCAGTTCCAGCTTACGCCCCCTGATCCCGCCTTTGGCATTGATTTCATCCACCACCATTTTGGCGCTATTGCGCTCAGGCTCGCCCAAAAATGACGGGGGCCCGGTAACCGAAAACAGCCCGCCGATCTTGATCGGACCGGTTGCGGCAAAACCGACTGAAACCAGGCAACCGAGCAGCAGCGAAATGAGTAATGTATGCAGAAAATATTTCATTCTATCTCCCCTTACTTGGCTATTTCCCAGTCACCTTTGGTAATCTTCACCATTTCAAATGCGGAAAGATCAAGGCCGTTATGGTCAGTTGCCGACATATTAAATACGCCAGATATTGAAACCAGTTTTTTGATCCCCTCCAACCCATCACGCAGCTGATCAGGAGTAGTAGACCCTTTTTTCAGCGCATCACTAATCATCAGGAAGGCATCGTAGGCATAGCCACCAAAAGTGGATGCTTCCACTGAGTACGCCTTCCTATAGGCGCTGTCATAGTCCTTGAGCAGTTTGAACTGCGGGTCGTTTTGCTTCAGCTTGTCGAAAATGGCCAGTTTGCCCGCCGGGAGAATGACGCCTTCGGCATTGTCGCCACCCGCCAATTCAATGTATTTCTTGGACGCAACACCATGGCTCTGATACAGCGGGGTCTTGATGCCCAACTGCTTGACATTGCGGGTCACAATCGCCGGCCCCGGGTTGGTACCCCAGCAGATGATGGCGTCAGCCTTGCTTCCCTTGATTTTAGTAAGCTGGGCGGTCATGTCGGTGTCTTTAGGACCATAGGTCTCATCAGCCACCACCGTGATACCCTTTTTCTTGGCAATATCCTTCAGCTGCTCACGACCCGAAGAACCAAAACCATCGGTGACCGTCAACAGGGCAACGCTCTTCTGCTTCTTGGCAGCCATGAAATTAAAAATCTTTTCGGCGGCGACATGATCGTTGGCCGGCGTCTTAAAGACATACTTCTTGACCGGATCGGTTATTTTGATCCCGGCTGCACAGGAAATCAGCGGGATTTTTTCCTTTTCGGCTACCGGAATAACCGCCATGGTCTCACCGGTCGTGCTTGGTCCGATAATGACGGCTACCTTGTCATTTTTTATCAGTTTGGTCGCCAGCTGTACCGCCTTGGTGGCATCACCCTGGGTGTCATACACCACCAGTTCCAGCTTGTGTCCCTTGATTCCACCTTTGGCGTTGGCTTCTTTGACCAACATCTCCAAGGTGTTTCGCTCCGGCTCGCCGAGAAATGATGCCGGTCCGGTAACCGCAAACAGCGCACCAATGCGCAGCGGCTCATTTGCCCATGCCGGTAAAACCAAAAACATGCCAAGCACTAATACAATTAATATCTGTAGTTTTTTCATGCCTTCCCCCTTGTGATCACACCTTACATGCCGTAAAGACGCTCTCCCTCCAGCATATTGAATCCTTTTGCCCCCAGGCTTTGAATCGCCTTTTCCGTTTCATCAAAACGGAAGATGATGACCGCATTGGCACCACAACGCTCCACAAAGGCATACATATATTCCACGTTGATTGCTGCCGCATCCAGTTCGTGCAGAATGCTGGCCAGTCCGCCCGGCTGATCCGGTACTTCGACTGCCACCACTTCGGTCTTACTGACGGTGAAACCTTTCGCTTTGAGCGCGACCATCGCCTTGTCCCGGTCATTGACGATCAGGCGCAGAATGCCAAAATCAGTGGTATCAGCCAGCGACAGGGCGCGAATGTTCACCCCGGCTTCGCCAAGAATCGAACTGACCTCGGCCAGCCGACCCGATTTGTTTTCGATAAAGATGGAGATCTGCTCGACTTTCATGCTGCCTCCTAGAGTTTCCGGTTGTCGATGACCCGCTTGGCCTTCCCTTCGCTCCGCTGGATCTTTTTTGGCTCTACCATTTTGACGGTACAGGTGACTCCGAGCATATCCTTGATTTCCTTTTCGATCAGACGGGCAAGGCTCTGCAGTACCTTGATCTCATCGGAGAAGATCCGCTCATCCACCTCAACCTGTACCTCCAGGGTATCCAGATTATCCTTGCGATCGACAATGAGCAGATAATGGGGTTCAACCCCTTCAATCCGCACCAGAATTGATTCGATTTGCGACGGGAAGACATTAACCCCCCGAATAATGAGCATGTCATCGGATCGGCCACTCAACCGTGCCAGACGAGCATGGGTACGGCCACAGACACAGGGTTCAAGGTTGAGACTGGTAATATCTCGGGTACGATAACGGATCAGCGGGATACCCTGTTTGGTGATGGTGGTAATCACCAGCTCACCTTTTTCCCCGACCGGTACCCGTTGGCCGGTATCCGGATTAATAATCTCCGGGATGAAATGATCCTCCCAGATATGCAGGCCGTTCTTGCCTTCAAAACACTCCTGAGCCACGCCCGGCCCCATGATCTCCGACAGTCCGTAAATATCAAGCGCGGTCAGATTCAACTTATCTTCAATCTCGCCCCGCATCGCCTCTGACCATGGCTCCGCACCAAAAATTCCCACCCTGAGTTTCAGGTCGCGGAAATCTACCCCCTCGGCCTTGGCTTCTTCCGCCATGAACAGTGAGTAGGAGGGCGTACAGGTGAGAACGGTTGAGCCAAAGTCCTGCATGATCATGATCTGGCGCTTGGTGTTACCGCCCGAAATAGGGATAACCGAAGCCCCAAGCCGTTCCGCCCCGTAGTGCGCGCCGAGTCCGCCGGTGAACAGTCCATAGCCGTAGGCATTATGGATGATGTCGCCCTTGTGGGCACTGGCGGTCATCAGCGAACGGGCCATCAGGTCAGACCAGTTCTCAATATCTTTCTTGGTATAGCCGACCACAGTCGGTTTACCGGTCGTGCCGCTGGAGGCATGAATCCGGACAATCTCGTCCATCGGCGCGGCGAACAGAGCATAGGGATAAGAGTCGCGCATATCCTGCTTGGTGGTGAAAGGCAGTTTCTGTAGATCTTCCAGATTGGCGATAGCCGCCGGCTTTACACCCGCACGGTCGAACGCTGTCCGGTAAAACGGCACATTGGCATAGACCCGCTCCGCCGTAGCTTGCAACCGCTTCAGTTGCAGGGCTTCCAGCGCCTGCCGCGGCAGAGTTTCGAACTCTTCATTGAAATAACAGGTCATACTTTTCTCCGCCTACAATGATCGACCCAAATGAAACGCCTTGATGTTGATTTCCAATGCTTTTTTCGGCACCATCTTCTCAAGGGCGGCCAACCAATGGGGTTCGGCAATCTCCAGCAGCTGTTTCGACACCGCACCCAGCAGGACAGTATTGGCGGCACGGGAATTGCCGGCATCAGTGGCCAGCTTCAGGCCGTCAACCAGCAGGAAATCCGGAAAATTAGCCTTGATCCGCTCGGCCAGCTCCTCCGGATATAGTTCCTTCCCCAACAACACCGATGGTGGGGCGATGCGGTAATCGTTCACGACCACTTTTGCGCCAGGGCGCAGCAGCGGCAGATAGCGGCAGGTTTCCAGCAGCTCGAAGCCAAAGAGGATGTCCCCCTCGCCTTCAGGAACAACTGGTGAATTGACCTCGACACCAAAACGAACGTGCGACACGACGCTGCCGCCACGTTGGGACATGCCATGGATTTCACTCTTTTTGACATCAAAACCGGCCAGCATACTGGCCTCGGTTAATATTTCGGAGGCCAGCAGAATCCCCTGCCCCCCCACTCCAACCAGCAAAATATTGGTAATTGACGATTTCATAATTTCGATCCTTAAACTTACTTGATTGCGTCAAACTTGCAGAGTTGTTGACAGACCTTGCAACCCGTGCAGAGCTGCGGATCAATGAAGGCCTTGCCCTTTGTCCCCTCTGCATCCGGTTGCCACTCAATGGCCGGGCAACCTATCCTGAGACAGGCCCGGCAGCCGGTGCAGTGCGGTTGATCAACCGCCAGCGCCGGCGACTTGACAAACCGATCCTCTCCCTTGATCAGACAACAGGGACGATTGGTGATAATGACCGAAGGCTCGGGCCGATTCATCTCCTCGACCAGGACTTTTCTGGTCTCTTCCAGATCATAAGGATCAATGGTCCGTACATGACGAATCCCCAGGGAACGGCACAGATCGGGAATCTTCACTTCCGGCGCTTCTCCACCAGCCAAGGTAAAGCCAGAGGCCGGATTCTCCTGGCGACCGGTCATGGCCGTAATCCGGTTATCCAAAATAATCACCGTTGCCGGAGATTGATTGTAGGCCATTTCCATCAGGGAGTTCAGTCCGGTATGCAGGAACGTCGAATCGCCGATGACCGCCACCACCCGTCGCTGCTCCTCTGGTGGCAATACCCGCACAATGCCCGAGGCATTGCTGATGGAAGCACCCATGCAGACACAGGTATCCATGGCGCTCAAGGGGGGCATGAAACCAAGGGTATAGCAGCCGATATCACCAGTAACATAGGCATTGAGCCGATTCAGCTGGTAAAACACCCCGCGATGGGGACAGCCGGGGCACATGTTGGGTGGGCGCGGCGGCAGATATTCAGGCTCTGCTGCGGTTTGCGCTGGAAGATTGAGAATACCGGCCCGGGCAAACGCTTCACGAATACGGCCGGGGGATAATTCACCACAAAGCGAAATAAACTCCTTGCCCGAAACCGGCAGACCAAGACAGCGAACCTGTTCTTCAATGAACGGATCCAACTCTTCTACCACGAACAGTTTTGACACCTGACTGGCGAACTGTTTAACCAACTGCTTAGGTAGCGGGTGCACCATCCCCAGCTTGAGGATTGACGCCTCGGGCAGCGCTTCACGCACATACTGATAGGTGACACCAGTACAGATGATCCCATACTCAGCGGAACGGGTTTCAATCCGATTAATGCTCGCCGTGTCGCCATATGCGGCAAGCTTGATCATCCGCTCTTCCACCAGCGGGTGACGAACGCGGGCATTACCCGGCAGCATGACCAGCTTGGACGGGTTTTTGACCAGCTTCGGTACCGGCAGTCCAGTAACCGGCTCACCCAGTGCAACAATGGATTTGCCATGGGAAATCCGCGTACAGCTGCGGAGCATTACCGGGGTATCAAACTGCTCGGAGATTTCATACGCCAGACGGATGAAATCCTTGCACTCCTGAGAATCAGCAGGCTCCAGCATGGGAACCTTGACAAACTTGGCATAGTTACGACTATCCTGCTCATCCTGAGATGAATGCATTTCCGGGTCATCGGCCACTACCAGCACAAAGCCGCCACCAACACCGGTGTAGGAAAGGGTAAAAAGCGGATCAGCCGCCACATTGACCCCGACATGCTTCATGCAGGCCAGTGCCCGACCGCCACCAAATGACGCGCCGATGGCCACCTCCAGCGCCACCTTTTCATTGGGGGCCCATGATGCATTTATTTCTGAATACTGGATGACGTTTTCAAGAATTTCAGTGGAGGGGGTGCCGGGATAGGCGCTAGCTACGGCGACCCCGGCCTCAAATGCGCCGCGGGCGATGGCTTCGTTGCCTGACAGTATTTCCTTTTTCAAGTGCGGATCCTTAACACGAAAATTGGGGATTCCCCCCGTAAAGTGCAACGGAATATACAGTAGTTAGCAGAATCGTGTCAACAGGTTTAGGCCGCTGCCCATAAGGACTGAGCGGAGTTTGACAACACGATAAATTTCGTTGGATTTATATAAACGGAGGGATACGACAATGCGAAAATGAATACTACTACATCCGGGCTTTTACCGGTCCCTGAGCAGCAACTGAGAGAAACAGACCTTCAAGCAAGCCGTAATCACTGACCTTCAACTGCTTAAAACCGAAAAGATCCATGGCCCGCAGGGTGAGCAGGATACCGGCAATGATCAGGTCCTCTCGCCCTGGTTCCAACCCTTTCACCGCCAGTCGATCCTTTGGTGAAAGTGGTTCCAGTTGCGCATAGATGCCCTGGATTTCCGGTCTTTGCAACAGATGATTATTGACCTTTCGGTAGTCGTAATCCGCCATCTGCAGACTGATTGCAGCCAAGGTAGTTGCGGTACCGGCAGTAGCAACCAGTTCAGCATCGTGCAAGCAATCAAGCCAACCCTTCTGCTCCAGCCGGCAGTGCAGCCCGGATAATTCCTTGTCGATCTTAGCAATCATTGCCACATTACCAACCTTACCTTCGGTGAGTCTGACCACACCCAGGGGCAAACTTTCGGTATAGAGCGGTTTGTTCTCACTGGCCAGGGTAAACTCCGTACTGCCGCCACCGATATCCTGCACCAGCAGATGACGGTGTTCAGTGACCAGACATGATCTGACCCCCTGTAGAGTTAACAGCCCCTCTTCCTCGCCGTCGATTACTTCCAGTCGAATCCCGGTTAACGCCAGGATTTCATGACAAAAGGCCGGCCCGTTCAATGCATCCCTTACCGCACTGGTCGCCACGGCACGAATTGCCAAGACGTCATACGCCTGCAGCTCAAGGGCAAATTCAGTGAGTGTCTCAACGGCGCGTTGCCACGCCTCGGGGGAAATGCCCTGCTCCTTGCTGAACCCGCCCCCGAGACGGATAATGGCCCGTTTCACCAGCAATGGGCAGATTGCTCCTGCCGCATTGAGCGTACCGATCAACAAGCGGGCGGTATTTGTGCCAAGGTCAATAGCTGCATAAATGCTCATCGGATATAGTCCCGAATAATTGACATTGTTTTCCCCACACTTCCGGCAAATCGGGATGAAGATTCGAGTAAATCATTATATATCAGCGCCCCACGGACCGTGCACTTACCCATGGCCAATCGCTCAAGATGCTGTTCCATTGCCTCGGCAATGATTTGATCAACCGAATTGCGGGTTGAGTCAAGATGATTACCCGCGATATCAGAGGTTTCATCCCACTGCTGCGGCAACAAATCAAACAGATCCGCAAGGGCTGCCGTGATCAATTTCAGATCATTCATGGCTGCAGGTGAAAAATTAATGCGTTGCTCTTTTTTCCGCTCCAAGTCCTTAAGCATCATGGCCAGATTGTCTCCGGCCAACTCGAGGCAATTAACCGCTGATAACAGCCTGGTTACTTCATACCGGCTCTGTTCTTCAGCAAGATTTGGCGCCAATTTAGCGAGGAATTCGGTAATTTCGCGCTGCAGAACAGCAATTACATTCCCCTGTAAGCGGATATGCGTGACTTTTTTTGCATCAAATCGGTACAACAATGAATCATAGTCGCGCAACATCGAGCGGCAGACCGTGGCCATGCGCTGAATTTCTTCACGAACTTGCACCATTGCAATACCAGGCGTCGAAAGGATTCTTTCATCTAGAAAAGATGCCCGTTGATCGATATCGAGTGCATGTTTCCGTGCTCTACTCCACGAAGATACCCAGCGCACCGTACAACCGAGCAAAGGAACAAAGAGCACCGCCGTCAACACCGATACCGCTGCATGGGCGTAGATAATTTGACCGGAAATTGCCGAGGACAACGACTGCATGAGCTTGATCAGCGGTGCTGAAAAATAGAGGACGCCAACAGCGGCAACAAAATTATAGACCAGGAATATTGCTGCGGTTATTCGCGCCATTGGGGTACCAAGTAATGCCGCAATATTAGCCATGAGCGGGATCCCCAGAAGTTCACCAGCCAACATGGCAAAAGCCGATTCAATACCGAGTATTTGTGATTGCGTTAGGGTAATAATCACCGCCAGGGTAGCGCGCCCGGATTGGAGCAAAATGACCATCAGCAAACCGGCAGAAAAGGACAGTAGTGGCGAGTGATCCAGTTTCGCAATGAGTCCAGAAGCGGCTAAATTGTTTAAGCTTGCAGAAAAACCTCCCTCCATGATGCTCAAACCAAGAAATATAAAGCCGATACCAAGAAACAGTTCGCCAGTAACAACCACCCTTCGTCGACGGCTGAAGTATTTTGCCGCAACACCTAACAAGATCAGCACAAAAATAAGTGGTGTGCGCAACACCCCAACAAACTGCATGGCAACCGTTGTGCCGATATTTGTTCCCAACAGTACGGCTAACGCCTGGTATAGGGAAAGGAGACCGGAATTAACGAAGGTAATTGTCAGGACAGCAGCAATGGTTTCTGATTGTAAAATAGAGGTAAGGGTCGTGCCGACAATCAAACTGGATACGCGATTCGTGACGCATTTATCCAGCGTGCGTTTGAATTTATTGCCGGCAAAGCGCTGCAAGGTCTCGGACAGGTAGCGAATACCAAACAAAAAAAGACCAAACCCGCCTAGGACAGCCCAGGCGGGTGAGTATGAATCAAAGGTATACATTCAGTCAGATCACTTTTGCACGGCGAATGGCAGGGTAAAATCTGCGGGTGCAGATTTAGTGGTACCTTTTTTATAGACCAACAGCTTCAACTGTTTGTGCTCAGCGGGCTCAATTTTGAAATAAATCAGTCCCGTAACATTTGCTTTGGGTATAATCGGCCCAAGCGCAAATGCCTTGGAGAATATTTCCTCAGGATGTACTTCGTAATAATAAGGGAAACTCGAGTTTTGCCGACTGGTCATCGTCGATTTTTCATAGTCTTCCAGATAGTAGAACCCGACATATGGATAAGGAATCAGATAAAACGTATCTTTCGTCAGTAATTCCTTAACTTTTGCCGGCATTAAGGCAAAATACTGCTGGTTCATTTCGTCCATGAGCACAAATGAATCAGGTTCAATGGCAATTTCACTATCCGTGTCATTTTCGACATTGACCCGAAATGCCGCGACATAACCGGTTAAATTTTGCGAATAGAGTTCAATTGGTTCATAACTGGCAGTCACACTGACGTTTTGGTTTGTTACTTTAAGGCTGTTCACTTTCGCATCAATGACTCCTGATGTGGAAGACATGGGAACAACTTTAAATCCTCCACAGCCAGAAAGTGTTGTCAGCAGCAGTATTGTAATGAGCAGTTTCAATTTCATGCCGCCCTCCCGTTGGTAGTTGGATTCACTTCGTCTGTGTGGGTTCTGCAACTTTATTGCTATCAGCTGCTGCTTTTTCATCAAGCAGTCGTTTTCGGGCGCGCTCCGCTGCCTTTGCCTTGGTCTGTTCAATCAATGCTTGGGCACGTATGGCCTGCTCAGCAACCAATCTTTCGTCAATCGGCCCTGAATCAACGACTGGCTCAATCTGCTGATACTCACCCAAATTCTGTCCCACCCCTCCAAAAGGAATGATCGGCGTTACCTGGGGCAGGGTAGCAGAAACTGGCTGAGCTACAGGAGCGGTAAGGGAATCACCTTTTACTGGCAAGGTTGACGATTCTGCCGCGCCAACCGGCTGTTTCTCAAAAGTCCCTGTATGCAATACGAAGCGAATTAGTGGCTTGGTTGCCTTCAGTTCATTGTGACTGCGTGCTGACAGATAATAGTCCTGACTAACGCCAAGGGTATCCCGAATATACCCTTCTGCTTCCATCGCGAGAAAAAAAGATTTGTTGAAATATTCCTCAATTTTATCGGCTGGATATACACCCTCAATCTCAATGAGGTTCTTGAGGGGATATGATCCTTCAATTTCAACCATGCGCTGCTTCGGCAGTTTTGCCAAGCGTTTGGCGATTAGTTCCAGCTCTTTCCGGGCCTTATGATCTACCTTGATGGAACCATTGCTAATCACCACTTCACCAATCAGTGACGTAATTTCTTTCGGCGTAAACTGCTCAGCAGCTGAGACCGTGCTGACCAGTGCCGTCATAACTATTAGTATTGCGAACAAGCGGTAAGCCATAATTCACTCTTTTATTTATTGACCAAAAACAGGATTTCAAACCGTCTGTTCTGCGAACGACCTTCTGCTGTTTCATTCTCGGCAACCGGACGGGATTTACCCAGTCCCTTGACAAAAATCTTCCCCGGGTCAAGGCCTTCGCGCGTAATGAGATAATTTGCTACCGCAATTGCCCGGCGTAATGACAACTCCATATTGTGTTTCACTGAGCCAACATTATCAGTATGACCGTCAATACGTAAGTAGCGCCAACGATTATCTTTTCTTACTATATCTGCAAGTTCAGAGAGCGATTTCAGCACCTCTTTCGATAGCGTCGACGAACTAAACTCAAAAATAATATCCGGGAAACGGAATTTACGGTAAACCGTCATCGTTTCCGGCGGTCGCAATGATTTTACCGTATCCGGGGTCAGTTTATCTTCCTGATACACAACACCATACAACGGGGTACTGCCGCTCATCTTTGCCAGGGTATATTCAAGGGCTTTACTTTCAATGCCAGAAGCAACATTGGCCGGTGCCTGCGCCACTTTTTCACTTGCTGATCCAGGCACTTCAAGATTGATCCGCTGCTTCAGTACAACCGGCGCCGTGACCAATTGTGGTGCCAGGGCAACCTGTCCATAGGGTTTTATTATAACTTCTTCCTGATCGGGGTCAATCGGGACTTCCAGCTTACTTACCGCCGTTGCCGAGGGTGCTTTCACCATCAGTGGCGATAGAGGAATTACCTTGGTAGGTCTAGCTACTTCCGTTTTCTTGGCTTGCCGCTCCTTTACCAGCTGCGGCACCGGCTTAATGTAGGTACCAATACCTTGGCAGGTTGAGAAGCCAACGATCATGCGCCAATCGGCGCCAGCATCATTAATGCCGCGACCACCGGCGAAATTAAACGTCAGGTGTGGAGACAGGTAATATTGGAAACCAACCAGGGCCTCAACTTCAACATCCCCGCCAGAAAACCGGGCCGTGTTACCCGTTGCTTCAAACGTAAACTTAGTTCTTTGCCCAAACATATATTCCAAACCACCACCAAATAACAGCTGATTCTCTATCGGTACGGGGTTTGGCGTCAGGGAACTGCTACTCGGTTGACCATTGCGCACATAGCCCCCATAAAGATGGGCACCTAACTGATCGCTCTTCAAAGAGTAAATAAGTCGTCCACCAACGTCTGACACACCATCATAGCCGGTATCCAAAGAAAGGTGCCGGCGAACAAAAGCGTCCACAGCAACTTTCATCGGATCACTACGTTTGAGACCGAAGCGAAGCTTCATGCCAATTTGGGCTGTCCCATCACCTGATGACTCTTCCTGATTATTCAATAAAACGTTGGGGTAGGAACCATAAACTTCCCAGAAAGATCCGATACCCATGGTCAATGATATCGGCATAATGAGGGGATTATTGGTAGCGTTGGCACTCGCGTCACACCAAACACCGACACAGATATTCCCTGAATCGAGAGTATCGGCAGTCGGCGCCTTGATGAGACCAGTTGACCCGCTTTTGGAAGGATTTGCCTGTGCAGAGGTGGCACATAAAAGGACTACAACATAAAGAATTAAATTGGCACGTTTCATAGGTCGCAATAACATGAGCTTTTTTCACTCAATCCTAAAGGTCTGCCAATGTGGCGTGCCAACTATATCAGAATTTCCTTAACAATTGCACCAATTTTCACGATCAGATTTCTAACCGGCAACACGTTCCTTTAATTCTTTGCCAACTTTAAAAAAAGGCAGTTTTTTTGGCTTTACCGAGATTGATTCCCCAGTTTTTGGATTTCTGCCGGTATAGGCTTTATATTCATTGACAACAAAACTGCCAAATCCACGAATTTCTATGCGATCATCACCAATCATTGCCGAGGTCATGGAATCAAATATCGTGTTAACGATCTCCTCCGACTTTTTATAGGATAACCCCTTTTTTACGGCCAACTCCTCAATCAATTCCGACTTATTCATGGCACACCTCCTTGTTTATATTCTTATAGGCATGTCATCTGATTTCTTTAGAAAAAAATCAACAGCAGCCTTTTCCGCAATGCTTTTTGGCTAAAAATTCACGTTCCTGATGACGACCGGTCTGTTCCAGAATTGGCAGCAAACGCTCTGCTGCGGTTGAAGCCAACTCCTTTTCAGCCAGTGCTTGGCGATAAAGTTCTTCAGCACCAGCAGCATCACCAACTGCCATGGCAGTATCACCAAGCATTAGTAAAACCTGCTTGCCCATGATGCCGTTGCTCTGCATCCGCTCAAGCAAAGAGCGTGCTTCGCCATAGCGGCGCTGGTCACTATAAAGTTGCACCAGCGATAAGCAGCATAATGAATTAACCGAATTGAGCTCCAGTGCATCCTTTAGCAGCTTTTCCGTCTCGCGGATTGCACCGGCTTGGGCCTTGATCACCGCCATCTCATACAAGTAAATATCGCTGGGGCTGACTTGGTGGAGCTGGGCATACGTTGTATATGCAGCAGCGTGATCACCAGCATGGCCGGAGAGAATTGCAGCTGCAAATTCCTCACCTAAATCACGGTATCTTTTGGGTAAATCATCCGGCAATGGGGCAACCAGCAGCTCAAACTGCTCACTGTTCGAAAGCAAATAGAGACTTGATTCTGTATTTACAGATGGTTGCACATCGTGCGGCGTACACGTAGCACAGCCGTGTGCACCATTAGTTTTGGTTGCAGGTATTTCCTTTAATTTGTCTCCACTAATCAATTCCGCTATTTCCCGGCTAATTTCCGGTTCTTGCGAGAAGTGTGCCGCCAATTCGAGATATTCTGCGGCTTTTTCTACTGCTCCGCTGGAAAAAGCGAATTTTGCTTCACGAATATTGAGCCACGCAAGTTGCTGCCCCGTTGCCAGAAGCTTTCCCTGAATACGCTCGCGCTCCATCTGCGCATTGTCTGGACTTGTTGCCGCAAGCAGCTCCAGCGCTTCTGTTAACTCAATGCGTGCATCTGCGTAGCGCCCAAGAGCAAAGAGTTTGTCGCCTTTTTGCTCGCAATCGAGAAAATTCTTTTTGGCAAATAGTTTTTTTAGAAACATGATTTCTCCTCATTCAGTTCCGTTCCAGCAAGGTAATACTCTCCAAATGATACGTTTGCGGAAACATGTCAATTGATCGTGCTACGCGCACGGTATAGCCCTCCTTAGCCAAGAGGGCAAGGTCACGAGCTAGGGTCATCGGATCACAGGATACATACACAATTCGTTGTGCGTCTAATCGTGGCAGCATGCCGATTAATTCCTTGGCGCCGGTCCTGGGAGGGTCAAGCAGAATAGCTGAAAATCGCCTTTTTTGTTCGACCAGGGATTTCAATGCCTCGCCAGCATCTACCGCAGAGAAGTGAGCATTCATAACCGCCTGCTGCGCATTTGCCTGCGCATCGGCAATCGAACCAGAGTAGTCATCCATCCCGGTTAGCTCTGCACCAGACATGGCCAGCGGAATTGAAAAGTTGCCGTTCCCGCAGTACAGATCCAGCACCTGATCTGTTGGGGATGGTGCTGATAAGCGGATTGCTTCCTTGATGAGCTTTTGATTCTGGCGCAAATTTATCTGCGAAAAGCCACCGCAACTGACCTGCATGTTACAGATCGTCTCTGGATCGGACGGTACAAGCAGCTGATAATTAATGACTGAAGCGCCAATAACTTTACGTATGGCCCCATTACTCCCAACCCGCAGAAATATCCCGGCCACAGCTGTCAGCTCCTGATGATGAGCCAGGAGAAACGCAGACAGCTTATCGGGTGTTCGGCCCAAGTAGTGCACAATTGCCAAAACACCGCCCGCATCACCAACTGCTAAATTCACTTGGGAGATCTGCTGCGGATCAGGTACGGAAACAAACAGCTGCTTGATTTCAGCCAAAGCCAGATTGAGGCGCGGATCAGCAAGCATGCAGCCTGCAGCGGGAAATTCAACAACATGATGAGTTCCCGGCCGAAAGAACCCAAACATTAAGCGGTCGTTCGCCGAGCAAACCTTGACCTGAATTCGCGACCGATAGCCAAATTGTTTTTCAGAGGCCAGTATCGGTTCGATAGATTCCCTGGCTACGTGAGCGGTTCGCTGTAACGCTGTGGCAAAAATCTCCTCTTTCGCCTGCAGCTGTGCCTCATAGGTAAGATGTTGCCACTGACAACCACCGCATTGGCCAAATATCGGGCAGGGCGGGACAATCCGCTCTTTCCCCGGAGTCATGATCTCAGCAATCTCTGCTTCGCAGTATGAGCGTTTGTGCGCTACTAGTGTAACGCGCAACCGATCGCCAGGTGCGGCTCCAGCAACAAAACATACCTTCCCGTCAACACGCGCTACGCCCGCACCGCCATACGCCATACGCTCAATAGCGACATCATCAACACACGCGACTTTCATTAGCGACCTGTTGGCTTATGGCGGTTATTTGTTTTTAAAGCGCTGCGCACCATTCGCGCGGGAAAATCCGGGGCGCTCAAATACGGTACGGCGTGCTGAGTAAATGTAGCCAGCATATCCTGCCGCACCTTTTGCAGATCAGCAGAGCAGACCCCCATTTTCTCCTCTGTTTTACAGATCGAAAATAGTGCTGGCAGATACCGGGCCGCGAGTTCCTGTTCTTGCGGCGTAAGGCCGGTCACCTGCTCGAGCAGAATAGAAGAAGTAATGCTGATGCGTACCCGATGATAATCACCAAAATATCGGTGCGTTTGTTCAGTAATCTGAATTTCCAACCCGCTGGTAAGCTTTGTGCCGTTACTGATCAAACCATTCCCCTTTTTCGCTGATTATTAAAATAGGAACGGTAATATGTTTAGGGCAATTATGCAAAGAACTTTTACCGCCAACGAGCCAGTGATGACAATGTTCAAGCCAAATCTTCACTTGCATTTTGTTGATGGAGTCGCTAGACTAAGTACGCTTAAATGGCCCTAATTACCAAGAGGAGAGTACATGAGTAAAGAAGAAGCTATAGAAGTTGAAGGCACTGTCATTGAGCCACTCCCAAATGCCATGTTTCGCGTAAAACTGGAAAATGACCATGTCGTACTCGCGCACATTTCTGGTAAGATGCGGAAATATTTCATAAAAATATTGCCGGGCGATAAAGTTACGGTTGAATTATCACCATACGATTTAAGCCGGGGACGAATTACCTACCGGGCAAAGTAATTTTCGCAGTCACCGTATCCACCATCGATAAAACCTGGCTATAGCTGGGTTTTTTTCATTTCAAGCAGTCGTTTTTATTCCGCTATGAGAGATCATCATGAAACAACGCACCCCAAAAGCTCGCCCAGCAACCGTTGATCCGCTCAGCAAGGGATCGACCCTGGAACTCGATATCACTGGCCTTGACAATGATGGCATTGGTTGGTGTCGCCAGGGCAGTTTAACCATCACCGTTCCCGGCGCGTACCCGGGAGAAAAAGTCCTGGTCAAAATCCAGCATCGCGGTCGCCATCAAGCCTCCACATCCCTGGTCAAGGTGCTCTCCCCTTCCCCGGATCGCGCGAAGGTGTCTCCCTGTAAGCAGATGGGTCAGTGCGATGGCTGCCCCCTCATCAACCTCTCCCCTGACGCGCAAGCAGCGTGGAAAACCGAGCGGATTCGCTATGCCCTGAACTCATACCAATCCCTGAAAATAGTTCCCGTACTCCCCCTGGCAACTCCAGGCAGAAAACTGGGTTATCGCAATTCGTGCAAACTAGTCATCGGTGGCACGTTCAGCAAACCAGCTATCGGTATTTATAAACGCTGGACCCACGACATCATCCCTCTGGAAAATTGTCCGTTGCATCACCCGCTACTCAACCGTATTGCCGCAGCAACCGCCACCGGTATTCGCAAAAATAAAATACCCATTTACCACCAGCAGACCGGCAACGGCTTCCTCCGTTACCTTGCTGTCCGCGTGGCCGAAACAACTAATGAGGTCATGGTTGTCCTGGTTACTGGCAACCGCAGTTACAATGAACTGCACCACCTAGCTGCCTACCTGCAAAAGGAAGTACCTGAAATTGCCGTTGTCGCCCAAAATATCAACCCGTCTTCCGGCAATATCGTCTTTGGCCAAACCGATCACTTTCATACCAAACGACAGCATATTATTGAACATATTGGCCATATAAAGCTGCAGCTATCACCGCGTTCATTTTTCCAGATTAACACAGCCGGAGCGGTGAACCTGTATCAATCGGTCGCTGACTGGCTGGCGCTTACTGGAAAAGAACACCTGCTGGATATTTACAGCGGCGTCGGCGGCATCGGCATCTTTCTGGCGCAAAAAGCGGCAACCGTAACCGGCCTGGAAGAAATCGAGCCAGCCGTGGATGATGCCGCGCGCAACGCCCGGCTGAATCGCCTTACTAATTGCCGCTTTATCGCCGGTGATGCCAGCAAGTTGATCGCTTCATTGATCGAAGACGGAGAGCACTTCGACCGGATCGTCGTCAATCCACCCCGGTCCGGTTGCAGTCCGGAGGTTCTGGACGCCATCTGCAAGCTGGCGCCGGCAAAGCTTGCCTACGTTTCCTGCAACCCGGACACCCTGGTCCGAGACTTGGCCCATCTCTGCCAAAATGGCTTTATTGTTGCCGCTGTGCAACCGGTAGACATGTTTCCGCAAACGCCCCACCTTGAATCGGTTGCCTATCTGGAGCGAGCGAAATAGGCGGGGTTACTTTTGGGTCCCGCATCTCCACCTATCAAAATCATACTGTTTCCAAATAACATTCCCAGGAAATACACTGTTTATGACCGAGGAGTCCGCACCACTAAAACTTGCCGTCACTCTGTCTGCTCTCACCCGCCGCTTCGGTGACTTTGTGGCCGTCAACCGGATTACCCTGGATGTGCGGCAAGGGGAGATCTTCGGCTTCCTCGGCCCAAACGGTGCCGGCAAATCCACCACCATCCGGATGCTTTGTGGTATTCTCCCCCCAACCAGTGGCCATGGTACGGTTGCCGGCTGCGACATCATCAGCCACACCGAGGCAATCAAGCAGCAGATCGGTTATATGAGCCAGAAATTCTCACTCTACGAAGACCTGACCGTAGAAGAGAATATCGATTTTTACAGCGGGATATACCGGATTCCGGCCGAACGAAAAAAGACCCGCAAGGAATGGGTTATTGCAATGGCTGGCCTGACCCGCCACCGTCAAGCCATCACCGGCACCCTGTCTGGTGGCTGGAAGCAACGGTTGGCGCTGGGCTGCGCCATTCTGCATGAACCGCCCATTGTCTTTCTCGACGAGCCCACCTCCGGTGTCGATCCACTAAGCCGTCGCACCTTTTGGGAGTTGATCTATCAATTGGCCGATGGCGGTACGACCGTTTTCGTCACCACCCACTACATGGACGAAGCTGAATACTGCGATCGTCTGGGATTAATCTACCGTGGCGAACTGATTGCCATCGGCACCCCCAGCGAACTCAAAGAAGCCGAAAAATTAACAACATTAGAAGACGTTTTCATCAATCTAATCGAAGCAAGAGACCGGAAAGAAGTGGCACAAACAACATTCCAAATCTGAATATCCAATTTTTGACTTTAATGTGTTAAATCTATCCTTTATTTAATCACCACACATAAAAAACCACTTGGAAACTGGCCGAACCTAGTCTAGTGTTTGATAACTTTCATCTCACAGTATTCCAACAAGCAGCAGGGGTATTCGTGTCGCGCACCATATTTAATAAGACGTGCATATTCATTGTCCTCATTGTGGTGACCATCGGGTTAACCTCTCTGGGGATGCGACTCCCGGTACTGCCTGGCTGTTCATCCTCATCAAGCAAACCAAAACCCCGCCCCCGGGCAATCATTCAAACCCAGGCGAAATCTTTAAAGCATCTGTCCTTTACCGACTCCAGCCAGCTCGCACTTATAGATTTCTTCCGCTTCATTCCAATCCAGCAGATTATCGGGGCATTGTCCCTGACAATCCTGATGCTCATCCCCCTCAGTCGATTTAACTTCCAGTTATCCCGTGCCCCACCCTGTCCTGCCTGACCCTTCATAGACCACTGCCAGCAATCAAGCTTCATTGCCCACCGGCACGTGGTGTCGCCTGTTTTATGCGCATATGGACGACTCTTGACCAGACACCTGGTCAGGTCGCACTGTTGACCAGCAGGAGAAGTCATGACCAGATTATCCGTTGTCATTCCGGTGTATAATGCCGAAAAGACCATCGAATCGCTTTGCCCTGGTGCTTTGCGGTGGCGCCCTCTTCTTCCTGCGCCGCCGCTGAAGTCCGCTACGGCTTGGGCACCGCCAGATCGCGATCGGGATTGCCGGTGGCCCCGGTCAGATAGTTCGGCGGCAGGTGGCCGGCGTCGCCGACGGCGATCACTTTGAACCTGCCGTCGGGCTCGACGCGGATCGTGGTCAGGCTGGCGTGGCTCACCGACATCTCGAGCCAGGCTTTGGTGTCGACCCGGAGCGCCTTGGTGATCAGGTAGCGGATTACGTTGCCGTGAGCGACCAGGAGTTCACG
>JANOEC010000126.1:0-3304 GCA_031412995.1 Geobacteraceae bacterium | reverse complement strand
ACCATCTCCTGTTTTCTGCTGGCCTACGTCATTGCCTATCTACTGGACCCGATCCTCGTCTTTGCGGCAAAACGGGGCATGCGGCGCTCCCACGGTATCGTGCTGCTCTATGTTGTGCTCGGCATTTTTGCCATTATCGTGGTCACCGTCCTGCTCCCCTATCTTTCCATTTCGCTCAACTCCTTTTTGCGTGACCTGCCCCGCTACCTGAGCAAAGGGAAAGAACTGCTCCTGCAGACCCAGGGGATGCTCGGCCCCCGTTTCGAAACCCCGGAAGCAGCCTGGCTCATTGACAACATCACCGGTGGCATGGACAAGGTTGCCGAAAAAATGGTGGCCTTTGGCTATGCAGCCCTGACCCAGGCGCTGTTCAACATATTCAATCTGGTCCTCTCACCAATCCTGGTTTTTTTCATGCTGCTCTACAAACATCAGATCATCAGCGGCATCAGCCGCTGGCTACCCAAAAATCGCCGGGAAGCGATCCTGCAGGCGGGTCGGGAAACCGACGCCAGCGTCAGCGGCTATATTCGCGGGCAATTGATCGTTTCCCTGATCGTGGCCATTCTTTCCGCCATTACCCTGTTCCTTTTCGATGTGGACTATGCGCTGCTAAATGGCATTTTTGCCGGTCTGGCATCGGTGCTACCGTTCATCGGTGTCATTATCGCCATGATCCCGGCACTCTTTTTTGCCTACGTGAAGTTCCAGAGTGGCCTTGTCCTTCTGAAGATCAGCGTGGCCTTTGCCGTCATCTACTTTCTGGAGGGCTACCTGGTCAAGCCGCTGGTCTTCAAGGAAGCGATGGACCTGAATCCGCTGACCACCATCATCATGGTCATGGCATGCGGTGAGCTGTTCGGCTTTTGGGGAATCCTGCTGGCCATCCCCCTGGCCGCTGGCATCAAAATTTTCGCCAACTACGCCAAGCGAGGCACCTTCACGGCCCAAGAGCTCTCCTGATCGTGACCGACTCGCCATGTTGAGGATTTCGTGAGCAAACTATCTTTTACGGTTCGCGGCATGTCCTGCGCCACCTGCGTTGGTAGGCTGGAGAAAAACCTGCTGGCGCATCCAGGTGTACTGACTGCCGCCGTCAACCTGACCCAGGAAAGCGCCTTTGTCACCTACGACCCGGCTACCACCAGCAAGGACGGTATTTTTGCTGTTGTCACCGCCTCCGGCTACACCCCGCACCCGCCAGAAACAGCCAACACTATTCCCACTATCGACAACAGCCACCGCAATTGGTTCATCTTCAGCATGGTCCTGGCGCTGCCAATCATGGCCACCATGCACCTGCACAACCCCTGGGTGTCCTGGCTGAGCTTGGTGCTGGCCACCATTATCCAGTTCAGCGCCGGGCTCACCTTTTACCGTGGCAGCTGGTATGCCCTCAAAGGGGGCAGCGCCAACATGGACGTGCTGGTGGCACTGGGCACCTCCTGCGCCTACGGCTATTCAGTGCTGGCTTTGGGGGGACTGTTCGGCCGGCCCGGTGCGTATTTTTTCGAGACCTCGGCCATGCTGATTGCCTTTATCCGCCTCGGCAAATACCTGGAGGCCCATGCCCGCGGCAAAGCGAGCGCTGCCCTGCGGGAACTGCTGCATTTACAGGCGAACAAGGCCAGGCTGCTGGTGGATGGCCGCGAGCGGCTGGTACCGGCAACCGCCGTCAAGACCGGCGACATGATTATTGTCCGCCCGGGTGAGACCATTCCGGTTGATGGCACCGTGGTTTCCGGCAGTTCTACCGTGGATGAAGCCATGCTCACCGGTGAATCGGTGCCGGTGGACAAGGAACCTGGCGCACCGGTAACCGGCGCCACCATTAACAAAACCGGTGTCCTGACCATTGCCGCGACCCGGGTTGGTGCCGATACCATGCTGGCCCAGATCGTCCGGATGGTGCAGGACGCCCAGGCCGACAAGGCGCCGATCCAGCGTTTCGCCGACCGGGTGTCAGCGGTCTTTGTCCCCGTGGTCATCACCGCCGCCCTGCTGACCTTTGCCGGCTGGTATCAACTCAGCGATCATGGCTTCCTCTTCGCCTTCAAGCTGGCGATTGCCGTCGTGGTCATCGCCTGCCCCTGCGCCATGGGTCTTGCCACCCCCACGGCTATCATGGTCGGCAGCGGCATCGGTCTGGCCCGGGGGATCCTGATCAAACGGGGCTCGGCACTGGAAAATATCGCCCGGCTCCAGGTGCTGCTGCTGGACAAAACCGGCACCCTGACCCTGGGCAAGCCGGTCATGACTGACCTGGTGCCAATCCGTGGGGTGGATGAGGACCGGCTGCTGGAATGCCTGGCCGCAGCCGAAGCCAATTCACTGCACCCACTGGCCCAGGCAATTGTTGCTGCCGCCACTAAGCGCGGCATCACCCCGGCGCCAGTAACGGACTTCAGCGAACGGAGCGGTTTTGGCATTAGCTGCACCTTCAATGATTCACCGATCCTGGCCGGTAATGCCCGCCTGCTCCAGGAAGCAGGTATTGCCACCACCAGTCTGCAGGAAGCCATAACCCGCCTGAGCCGCGACGGGAAATCCCTGATCTACATCGCCGCCGGAGATACCCTGGTGGGTCTGGCAGCACTACAGGATCCGCTCAAGGAAACGTCGGCCGCCGCAATTGCCGAGCTGAAGCAGATGGGCATCACCACCGCCATGATCACCGGCGACCATCAGGACGTCGCCGCGATTATCGCCCGACAAGCCGGGGTTGACACCTTTACCGCCGACGTGCTGCCGGATCGGAAGTTGGCGGTGGTACAGGAATACCAGCAACGCGGTCTGTTTACCGGCATGGTGGGTGACGGCATCAATGATGCGCCTGCCCTGGCCCAGGCCGATATCGGTATTGCCATCGGTGGCGGCACGGATGTCGCCAAGGAAACCGGCGATATCATTCTGGTAAAAAGCGATCTTATGGACGTGGTACGCGCCATTCGCCTCGGCCGCGCCACTCTGGCCAAAATCAAGCAAAACCTTTTCTGGGCGCTGTTCTACAACATTCTTGGCATCCCAGTTGCTGCCGGACTTCTCTATATCCCCTTTGGCCTGACCCTGAAACCGGAATTCGCCGGCCTGGCCATGGCCCTCTCGTCTGTCTCCGTGGTGGGGAACTCTCTGCTGCTACGCCGAATCGGCAAGCGACTGGACCCTAGGAGGCTGTCGGACTTAGAATAAATCTGCTGCAAATCCGTCTGGACGGTCCATATTTCGCCGTTTTCTTGGTCAATAGAACAACTATTGACCTGCATAATCGACAAAATCTGTCCTCGCCCAGCCGAATTTTCGCTCT
>JANOEC010000125.1:0-6053 GCA_031412995.1 Geobacteraceae bacterium | reverse complement strand
CTGGACAATGCGGAGCCGCTGGCCGGTCGGCAGTTTCGGCGTCGTAATGACAACGTGCTCCGGGCGAATTGCCTGGGCTTCATACAGCCCGTAGCCAGCGCAGACCAGTGCCAGGCCGAGGCAGCATTGAAACTGCCGTCGCCGCAGCAGCGGGTTGTTTCGTCGTGGCCTGCTCCGTACCAGTAACTGCAGTTGGTGGAGTGCCGCCGCCAGATCCCAACAAACGGATGCGATCAGGAAGAGAAAGAGGATGGCCATCCAGAGATAACCGGGGTAGGCCACGCCTAGCGCCAGAGTAGAATAGCCCTGCCGCTCGATCGTGCGGACCAGGAGCGGTGAAACCGTGGACAGGATCAGGGTGGCACTGACCACAAGACGCCAGCTAAGTGACAAGGTGAATGCCCGGCTCAGTTTTCGATAAAAATAAAGGTGGGCGCCACCGTAAACGGTGATGAATATAAGAAGAAAATAGCTCATGCTAAAGCCTTATAACGAACATTGCCGGGGTGGCAATCTCGTTGGTGTGACATCCGGGGCACAACCTGGAAGCCTGACTCGGTGCATTCACCTGGCCGTTCATGAGTATGGGTAGGAGTCAGTCGTGGAAACATGTATTTTCGGGTCATTCCCAAGAACGATTCTTTTAAATTCAGGTTTTTTGCCGAAATTCAGCAATAACCCGACTTCTTTGTCAGTTGCCTTCAGGTAATTGGTCAGTTGGGCAAAATGTTCATTTCTCAGCGATTCAGCAGCTTTCAATTCAAGGATTACCAAACCATTAACAATGATATCAGCAAAATAGTCACCTACCAAAATGCCATCGTAATAGACTTTTACGCTCTCCTGCTGAGTCACTGACAAGTCGCTCTTTTTCAGCTCCACGGCCAGAGCATTTTCGTAGACCTTTTCAAGGAAACCGTTGCCGAGAATGTTGTATACATTGTAAAAAGCGCAGATAATTTGGTTGGTTAAGTCTTCATGTAGCATAAAAACCTCCTAAAATAATAGCACGCGGATCAAATCTGATAAATTCGGATAAAGGCGGATCAAGCCTAAACCCCTTGATTCTGTTTTTGGTTGATCAGATTTTTATCAGATTGTCTCCGAAGTTATCCGCGTGAAGCGTCTTTTCGATTTTATAACCGTTCAAAAAACATCGCACGCGGATCAAATCTGATAAATTCGGATTAAACGTTAACCCCTTTGTTTTTTTGGTTTAATCAATTTCTTTGTAGATTTTTTTCATTCGCAGGGTTCAATTCAGCGATAATCATTTTCACCACGTTTTGGCCGGATATATTGAATCTGAAAAAGACACAGTGTATCATGCCACATCCTGCAGATCCAACGAGGTATACCCATGCAGCTTCGCTTCCTGATCGGTTTGTTTATGGTGGTTCTGTCAACCGCTGCCGTCTGTTCTGCGGCCGGCAAAGACCCAGTCCTCTCTGTCGTAAACCTCAGCATTGATGCAACCACTGCGGATTTGAGTCGTATCGTCAACCAGTCTTTACAGAAAGAGCTCTACAAGGGGAATGGCGGCCTCGGCACGTCATTGGAGGTGCTAAGAACCGGGCCGGCGGTGATTACTGCGGCCAATGATTTTGTCTATCTGGCATTGCCGGTGCAGGTGACATTTGGCTACGGCATGTTCACCTCGGTGCCGCTGAAGACCGAACTGCGGTTCAAAGCAAAAATAACTCCTACCGCTGACTGGCGCCTGAAAACCGAGCTGTACTATACCGGGCTTTCCGATGGGCTTGTCGAGACCCTTAGCCTGGGGCCGATTAAGCTGAAGCCGCGCAGCATGGTTGAAGCGGCTACCCAGCCGGTACAGAAGCTGCTGGCGCCGATTATCTCCAATAAAGTCAACGAAGCCGTCAAGCTGCGGGAGAAAATTGCTCCCCTCTGGCAGTCTGCCTTTACCCCGGTGCTGGTGGACAAGAACTTCAGCGCCTGGTTGAAATTGGCGCCGGAGAAGGTTGTGCTTGGGCAATTGCTGGCAACCAACAACAAGCTGCATCTCTCGGTGGGTCTGGTTACGGCAGCTGAGATTACACTGGGGCCAAAGCCAACGGCAGTGCCGGCTCGACCATTACCGGCGGCGCTGCAGGTGTCGGCGGTTGATAACCGTTTTCACATCCGCCTGGCCACGGATATCATTTTTGATGATTTTGTCACAACGCTGAACCCGTTCCTGCTGGATAAGACGTTCGGGGAAGAGAAGAAGATTACCATCAAGAGTTTCAAGCTGAGCGGCGAAGAGGGGAAGCTGGTGATAACGTTGACAACCGTTGGCGATTTTGACGGTCAACTGATTTTGATTGCCAAACCGGTCTACAATCCACAGCTCAATCTTCTGTCATTCGAAGAGGTGGATTTCGACACCAAAAACGCCGGATTCCTCATTGGTGTCGGTAGTTGGCTCTTTAGCGGCACAATACGCGACACCATCAAAGAAAAATTGAACAGTTCGATTGTTACCGAACTCGAAAAGGCGCGACTGAAGGCAACCGCGGCTTTGGCCCGCGTGTCGCTCGGCGAACATATTCTTCTGACCGGCACGGTGAGCTCCTTGATGCTCGGCGAGAGCGTCGTGACCAAGGATCGACTGTCAATGCAGGTAGTTGTTGAAGGGGTATCGAACATCAGCTTGCGGTAAACGGGGTAGACTCCGTACGTCACCCAATTTACTGCTTTGCCTGAGGCCGGTCTACCGGTCTATTCCCGTATGTAGTTTCCCCGCACGGCAAATGAAATCTGGTCACGGACGTTACCCGTGGCATCAACCAAGGCAAGGACGTGGCGTCCCGGTCGGGGCGCCCAGCGCCTCCCCTCTTCACCGGGCGGCAATAATTCCCCGTTCAGCTGCCACCGCAGATCGCTGCTGCCTCCGTTTTCCGCAGCGAAAAAGACCAGCTGATTTGCTGCCGGGATATCGGGATCAAGCACGATGATCGTGCCGGCCGGTGGATAGGCGATACGGGGGATCTGCCAGGAATCGGCCTTGGCCGCGGCATCAGCCACCAGTGCCGGTTCGGTACCGGCCAGAAACAGGTCACTGCGCTGGGGCTCACTGCCCGCCGGCGTGGTAGTGCGGGCCAGCACCACGCCAGTCGGGCGGGGCGGCTCGATGCTTAGGCTGTCGCGGTGCAGGTAGTTCATGGTCTCCAGCCAGGCCGGGGCCGCCCCGGAAATCCCCGAGACATTCCACATTGGCTCGCCAGTAAAGTTCCCCACCCAAACCCCGACCGTGTAGCGCCGGGAGAAACCGATGCACCAGTTGTCCCGCATGTCCTTGCTGGTACCGGTCTTTACGGCGCTCCAATAGCGGGTGGTGAGGGGATTGTCAAAGCCGAAGGAAATACTCCGTGACGAACGGTCGGCCAGAATATTGGCGATGATATGGCTAGCATTGCGGTCCATGACCCGACGGGACTTTCCACCGCCGCCAGGAGTCAGGCGCAGCTCGCTCCAGGCACCTTCCCTGGCCAGCATGCGATAGGCATTGGCCAGCTCCTGCAGCGAGACGTCGGCGGTGCCCAGGGCCAGGGAAAAGCCATAGAACTCGGCGGGGCGGTGCAGGTCAAAGCCGGCACGGCGCAACTGGTCGGCAAAGGGCTCAGTACCGACGAGCAGTTGCGCCCGTACCGCCGGGATATTGAGGGATGAGGCCAGGGCCGTGCGGACGCTGACCAGACCGCGGGAACGGTGGTCATAATCGTGGGGCACATACAGCCCCCGCTCGGTCGGGATATGCAGGGGCGAGTCATCCAGCAGCGAGGCGGCGGTCAGCAGCCGCCGTTCGATGGCTATCCCGTAGAGGAACGGCTTCAAGGTTGAGCCGGCCTGGCGCCGGGCAGTAACGCCATCCACCTGGCTGTCGCTGACACTCCCCACATAGGCGAGCACGTTACCGGTGGCGTTCTCGAGCACAATCGCGGCTGCTTCACCCACATTGCGCCCCTGCAGGGCAGCGAGCTGCTGGCGCAGGCTTTCCTGGGCGAAGCGCTGCAACCGCAGATCAAGGGTCGAGGTGATGCGTTGCGCCGCAATTTCTGTATTCTTGGCAGCCCCGGAGTTGCCAGTGGCCAGCAGGCGCCTGGCCAGATGGGGCGCCAGGCTGATGCGGGGTTGCACCCAATAGGGGCGGGACAGGCTTTCGCTGGCAAACTGGGCAATGGCGCTGTTGTTTCCCGTTGGCCATAAGGATTGGGCCAGCACTTCCGCCCGCCGCCCGACGTCGGCAGGCAGGGCGTTGGGGGAGCGGATCAGCGCCGCCAGCAGGCACGATTCCTGATTGTTCAGTCCCGACGGTTCCTTGGCAAACATCCCCCGGCTGGCCGCCGCGATCCCCTGCAGTTCACCGCGGAAGGTGATCAGATTCAAATACGCTTCTAGAATTTCGTCCTTCTGCCAACGCTGTTCCAGCTCGCGGGCCGCCCCGATCTGATCCCATTTCTGGCCGAGAGTTTTGCGACCCTTGGGCGCCTTGCCCGACTGCACCATGACGGCAAGTTGCATGCTGATAGTGCTGGCCCCCCGGTTTTTCGCCCCAAACAGCCGGCCAATGGCCGCCGCCCCCACCGCCCGCCAGTCGACCCCGCTATGGGCGTAAAAGTGGCGATCCTCCGACTGCAGCACCGCCGTGATCAACGCCGGCGAGACATCTTTCATCGGCACCCAGTCCAGCCGCCGGCCGGTGCTATCGGTCCGCAGCTCATGGATCACCTCACCTCGGCGATCGAGGATCAGCGCATCGGACCGCCGATGGGCGGCCTTTACCTGGGGGAAGGTGGGGATGGCGAGCGCTTCAGTGGTCAGCACGACGAGGAGCAGCGCCAGAACAGGGGCGACTGTGCGCAGTACTCGGTAGAAATTGCGGTCGCTACAGTAGAAGGTCATGGTCGATAACTCCATAAGACTTACCGGCTGTTTTTGGGCCGGTCGTGGCGCTGGTTGAATATTTCGCTTTATTTATGGTTGACATTCGGACACTTGTGTCCGATAATTTGCTTTATGAACGGTGCGGAATTTGTTAAAAGAATCAAGGCTACGGCGAAAAGAAAGGATCTTCCATGCACATTGGATTCCTCCCGCGGTAAAGGTAGCCACGCAACTCTTTATCTTGGCGACAAGTTCACTATTGTTAAAGACCGCAAGAAAGAAATCGGTCCCGGTCTTCTGGCCTCAATGCTTGCTGACTTGGGCCTAACTAAGGAGGATTTACGATGAGCACTTACCGCTATTCTTGTATTATTACAGCCGACGAAGCCGGCTATCATCTTGTTAAGTTCCCCGATCTCCCCGGTGCGGCCACTGACGGGAATACGCGAGAAGAAGCTCTTGCCGAAGCAGAAGATTGTCTTGCTGAAGCGGTGGCAGGGTACCTCGTACGTCGTGAACGCGTACCCGATCCCGTCTATGCCCAGGGTGATGTTATTGTTACGCTCGAACCGCTCCTTGCCGCGAAAGCGGCCTTGAATAACGCCATGCTGGATGCTGGGGTTTCTCGCTCTGACCTTGCTACCCGTCTTGGCGTGGATGAGAAGATTGTCCGCCGGCTGCTTGACCCCAAACATCAAAGCCACATCCGTGCGGTTCTTCACGCTGCGGCCCTTCTGGGGCTTAAGGCGGAAGTCCGATTTGAGCGAGCCGCCTAGCTACTCACTCTAAACCGCAGCCATCCCCTGCTTTTCCATCACTGCGGCGATGTAACCGTCAATGAAGTCGATTTTCTTGGTCTCGTAATATTCCAGTGCCCGGGCTACCAGCGGCGCATTGAGCACGTCAAGTCCTGACGTGGCAAGGATGGCCCTGATTAGCGGTGCTACCTCAGCGCCCGGCTGGGTCAGATACGAATGCGGCGGCGCGCCTTGCGAGACGAGCAGATAGGCCCCGCTGCTGGTGTTGCCTTCGTCCATGATGATGGCGTGCGGCGGTTGCACGGCGGCGACGGCGGCGCAAAGCGTTTCGGGCGTGAGTTGGCCGGATGGTTTTGTCGGACGCGGGCGCGGGGGCGCAAAAAATTCGAGCGGCGCGTTCACCGCCTC
>JANOEC010000124.1:0-29791 GCA_031412995.1 Geobacteraceae bacterium | reverse complement strand
CGAGCTTCTGCGCCATCGCGCCGGACCATCCGATCGCGCAGAAGCTGGCCCAGAAAAACGCCTCGCTCCGTGAATTCATTGAAACATACATCAGGGAACAGGATTTCTATCTGGGCTTTTCTTATGCCTTGGGTGCAGCATTTGCGGTTTGGGCAGTAGGTCAGTTCATAAGAACCCGGCAAGCGGCAGTGGCAACAGGTGCTGTTGGCAGTGTGACATTCGTAGGTGTTCTGATGGCGGGTGGATGCTTTCTTATCGGCTGTTGTGGTTCGCCTATGTTGGGCGTTTATCTCGGGTTGTTCGGAGCAAAGGCATTGGGTATCGGCAAGCCATTGATGGCTCTGGTCACCGTGATTTCGGTTGGCTGGGGATATTGGTATCTGTCATATAGAGTTGCCAAAGGACTCTGTACAGACGCAGGATGTAACTGTACAAAGTCTGGTGCATAAGATTGTTTATTCTTAAATGTAATCAAAAATAGTTTGAAAGACCTTGCGACGAGGAAGCTCTGGTTGCTTTCGTCGGAACGCTGGATTCAAAGCGGAACACCGGTCGCCATCACGTCAGTTTCTTTGGTCGGATTCACCGGAATTGCCAATTCAGTGAATTTGGATCGAGTCGGTTCAACCTTATGATGTACTCCTGCATTCTAAACGCAGATTTTATGGCGTAAAAAGCTTCGTCCCAATCTTTTCCTCGTCCTTCGATCATCGGATACTCCGGAACAGAGGCAAAGAATGTTTTGCGTTCGACATCCCAGTTGATTCTTAGCGAAGCAGGCTGGGTGGAGGGTTTTCTTCTCTTCCCCTGTTTGAGCCTTTTGCCGCCAAACATGCTGAAGAATACTTCCGGGAAGTCTCTCTGTAGCGCTATATGAGCTGTGGTCGCGATTCCTTCTCCAGGTGCAGTCTTGAGTTCAGCCGTAGCCGATGAAGGGTCCATTTTCCAGCCAAGGCACCAGCGGCCAAAGGAGAAGCCCTTTTTACGAAATGCCACCGTCAATCTGGGATCGATTTCATATTGACGCCGGTATTCGCTTCTGGCCATGGCCGGAATATGCCCTGTTTCCCGCAACAAGCTGTGAACGAAATCGACGCTGGTTTTCCTGAGGGCCTTGGTGATCTCCACTACGCTAAAGCCGGCCGAATACGCTTCGATGATCCGGTTGTTGAGTATTTCTTCCAAATCCTCAATTTGCATCATGCCTCCTCGATGTAATACAAACTTTTCTACAAAGACTTTCCTTAGAAAAGTTTGTTATTTGGATTTTTTGACAGATTTCTCCAGACGTTTTTGGGATGACTTCCGTTCAAGAGCTGATAGTGCAAGAAAAAGTTTTCTGGTTTCCCCCCGTCTGCTTCGTAGCATGTTGTAGGCAATCTGCCGGATACGCATGATCTTGAACTCCGGGTATTCGATATGAAAAAACTCGCGGATACGCTTTGATACTTCCATGACAGAAACTCGCGATTTCTGTTTGAACTCATCGGGGAGATAGGAGTTCAGGATGTAGCGCTCAATCTTTCCGAAATTTGGAAAGGCCAGCATGAGAGCTCTCTTGTCGGGTTTGAACGTCATGTTCATCTGGGCCACATACCATTCGTTTGACCAGATTTGACAGAGGACTGACAAAGTGTGTTGATCCGAGTCTGTCAACGGCTCTGATATCAGGCCATCTTCGACCAATCGTTTAAGAGCTTTCTGTGATACCGGTCGATATGTTGCTGCTGCTTCCCCCAGATTCATTGGCGCCCTCCTGTGCTGTTTGTTGCTGAAAAATCGTTAGGCGAAACGCTGGGGATCAATGGCACCGCTGCTGACCAGAGCCTTGATGCGCTCCATTGCCCTGCTGAGAATATCGCGCACGTTTGAAACGACGCATCCCAAGCGTTCGGCAATCTCGTAGTTTGAAAGCTTCCCTTCCATCCCGATCCCCAGCGACAGATAGAGAACCTGCTGCTCTTTTTCAGTGAGGAGATGACAGATTGAATTGTAGATTGCCTCTGTATTCGGCTGCTTTTGTTGGCCTTTATTACGTTTGCCGGATATTGCCGTGAGATCCTCGGTACACAGATGGGAGGGAATTGAGTTTGATCCGTGGGTCAGGATGTCCGGAGAAGGGGTTATGACGCTTATCTGGCTGCGGAATACCTTCCAGAAGGCAGCCTCGAAGCGAATATGCTTCTGTTTGCTGCGAACTGCCGCAATCATTGCCGCCTCAAATGCTTCTTGCATGTAGTCGCATTCTTCGTAAGGAGAGAATTTTCGGTATTTAGCGATATAGCCTTTGATTACTGGCTGATGGTCCTTTACCCATGCAGCTGCTTGCTGAAAGTCCATGATTGAACCCTCCAGATAAAAAAAGCCGGCCACGGAGTCGTGCTCCGATGACCGGCTTTGCCAGTGCCCAATGCTTTGAGCCTGGCCGTGCCAGAATGAAATTTCGATTCAGCAACCAGATACGGCTTACGTGCCGAATCCAGACGCGATACCACCCAGTTGGTGTGGCTTTTTCAGGAAAAAGGAATCAGCGGTTATTTCAACCTGATTCCCAAACATGCTGCTATGCGGATAATGTCCTGCTTTGATGCCGATTTACGAAGATGATCCTCAACTTTTCTGCGTAGCTTTATGGTATCCATCTCCGCTATGATCCTTACCCCGCATACCTGAATTGAGCCGTCCTCAGTCAGCGACACCGCACCGTTTGCATATGCTTGTCCAATGACGGTGATATTCGGAGTGCCTTTATTAAGGACAAATGAGCCTTCGGAATAGACAACGGTCTGGCCTGATCTGCGCAGATACGAAACCACCGTTTTCATTGCTTCATCCGGAAATGGGCAGTTCATCGATATTCCTCCCTGTCAATCCGTCGCCACTTATTGGTTAAATAATGGTTAAAAGATGATTAGCCGGGTGTTGATAACCCCGTAACCAACCAATTGTTTTCTGGAAAAGGAAACATGGCGGTCGGTCATAAGTCATGAGTCCGGTCGGTCTAAAGTCAGTATTCTGGTCGGGCATAAGTCAGTACCGGTCGGCCAAAGGTCAATAGGGGGTCGGTCATAAGTCAATGTCTGGTCGGTCATAGGTCAATACCTCCGGGTAACCACGACAAGTTCATTCTTAAATTCCCACGCTTCCAGAAAACCAACCTCCTTCAGAAGATCGAGGGCCTTCTTCAATTCCGCCTTGAAGTGCTTTGCTTTCATCCCGGAACCGCACAGCTTCAACAAGGTCTCGACCTTGACCGGATACGGTTTGCGATGACTCGCCCAGTAGCCGAAAAGCTTTGAAGCAATTCCGTCCGGCAATAACCGCCTGGTCTCCCAAGCCACCCTGGTCAGGAATTCTTCGTCGAACAGCAACTGCATTTCCTTGCCAACCCAGACCTGCCAGCGTGAAAGGTTTTCATCCCGGTCGTTTTTCGACATGAACTTTTGAATCAGCGAGATGCTGATGAAGCACTGCAGGCGCTTTGACTGGATGCGCAGCGCCGTCGCCTGCATACGACTGAGGCAGGTTCGCAGCCGTTCATAATTCTGACCTTTGATAGGCCAGCCGAGAGCCTTGATGAATGAATAGGGGGTAAACTCAACACATTCCCCCAACGGGATCTTCTTGATCAGATGCATGAGATGCATCCAGACAAGCTCATCGTCCTGACGCAGTTCTTCGCCACGGTAGATAACCTGGCCATCTCCGATCACGGCTATTTCAGCTTCCTTCATGAACACGCGAGAAAGATTCCTGTTACGACAGTTGAAGAGCGCCGAACGCAAAATTTCGTTCGGCATTGCCCTTTGTCCGTCTGGCCATTCGGGAAGATATTTGGGCTTTGCGGCAAGGCTTGCCAATATCTGCTCGAAGGAATCAGGCACACAGGAGTTATTGGCGTCTGTAAACAGTTGTGGTTGTGATTCGTCATGCAAACGCTACCTCCCGGTTCAGGTTCGCTCTTGTTCTCTGACCTGCCTTACTCACTTCTTCTTGCCTCCAGCCAGGATTCTAGATCTTCACGACGCCACCGTTTGCAACCCATGAGAACAACCGGTTTCGGAAAATTTTGGTGTCTCAGCATTCTCCAGAGTGTTGCTCGCGATACGTTCATGATTTCCATCAGGTCACGCTGCCTCAAAAGAGCTTCCATTGCCTTTCCTCCGTTCGTGATGTTTCTCCTTGTTCAATAAATCTATAAAGGGGGCAGGTTTGACAGAGCCACTGGAAGAGAAATGCCCCCTAACATTTCAAATCTATTGATGATTATTTTATTTTAACTGTATCGGCAGCTAGATTAGACAACTTACAGTCCCTGCATCGACATGACCGAATCACGACTTAGCGGGACGAAAATTCATCAAATAAAAACTTCTGCTCCTGCTGTTTCATACCAATTCCCCAATGCTCTTCCTGCCGCTCAGCAGTTCGCAGCCATATTGATCAACCTGCCCCCCCTATAGATTGTTTCTATGAAGAGCTCGTTTAGGAGGGCCTATGCAGGTGAAATCATGGAGCATCGCCACGCTTGTTCTGCTTGTCCCGTTGGCAAGCCATGCCTCAGACATTCGACAGAGACCTTTCAGCTATTCGCTGGAAAGTGTGACAGCAAAGGCAGATGACCAATTCGTGGTCTGCTCAGACTGTTCTGATAATCGGCTCTCCATGATGCCCATGACGCCAAAACTGGCCCTGCGTATGACCACTCCACTCAAGCTGGATGCCCCTGATACGCGTGAAGTGCAACCAGTCCAGAGCAATAAGGACGATGCCGTCGTTACGCTGGCACGCCTCGATCCCATTCAGTTCGATTTCAACAGCGCCAAGTTGTCCCGGTTTGAGCGTGAGAGGCTAAACGGACTCCTGACGGAACTGCCGAGAAACAGCACATTCGATCTGATTGGGTACACCTGCACGGTTGGAAGTAGTGACTACAACGAGGAGTTGTCGATCAGGAGGGCGAATCACGTAGCCGGGATATTTAAGGCTAATGGCCTAAATGTGGGGACTGTTGAAGGAAAAGGCAAGTGCTGCCCCATTTCCATCGAAAAGCGTCTTAACCGGAGGGTAGAGATTCTGGAACATCGAAAGGAGGAGAAGTGAAGCCGAGAAATGACAGGAGAATTACGGTTGGCGCTCTGATGCTGCTTCTCGTGGCAGCAGCGGGGTTCTCAATGGCAAGTGATGATGTGGGACCCGAGAAAGAGAACTTGATGAAAACTTTTCCGAATCTGCGAGTTGACAGCTTCAGGCAATCGCCGCTCAAGGGCCTGTATGAGATCACTGCGGGAGAACAGGTTTTTTACTTCAGCCCTGAAGGGTACCTCTTCTTCGGTGAGATCTGGACCAAGGAAGGCAAAAACCTCACCGCCGAGATGCGGGAGAAGGTTGCTGCAGAACGGATCAAGAATCTCCCCCTTGATAAGGCCTTAAAAATCGGCAACGGCCCAAAGAAGGTCATCGAATTTACCGATCCCGACTGTCCCTATTGCCGCAAGGTCGACAACCTTCTCTCGAAGCGAACTGATGTGACCCGTTACGTCTATTTCGTCCCCCTACGCAAAATTCACCCCGATGCCGAAAAGAAGGCCCGTTACATCCTGTCGCAACCTGACAGAGACAAGGCTTTCCACGACGTATTTGCTGGAGTCTTGGACGGAAAACCAATCTCCGTAACCGATGGCACTCAGCAACAACAGTTGGAAGAAATGGAAAAGATTGCGACAGGGCTTGGCGTACGAGGAACACCGGCACTCTGGATCGAAGGTGCTCACGTGAATGGTGCAGACATCCAACGGATAACCGGGTTGCTGGACAAGGGAAAGGAGGTGAGTAAGCAGGAATCGCGCTGAATCTCGCTGTACACAGTCTGACCATCACACCAGAGCACAAAGGAGAAATGAATGCACAAGCGGAAAGTACTTCTGATGACCGTCGTCGCGATGATCGTGACACTGGCGGCATCACAGGCCATGGCCCTCGTCGCCCCGGTAGCCGGATCATTCGGATTCGAGGCCTATGACTTTTTCATCAACGACATCCTCAAGGGACCATTCGGCGCTATCGCCGGGGTTCTGGCCATCATTGCCGGCGTCGTCGTCATGATCCAGCAAAAGCTGGTTCCGGCAGTCCTCTGCATCCTGGGTGGTGTTCTTGTCATCAACTCGGACAAGATCGTCACCTCTCTTGGCATGATCATCTGACCACAACAGGGGGGTGCATGCCCCCCTCAACATCTCGAAGTCCGAACGGAGACACTAATTGATCCGCAAGTTTCCTCAATATCTGAATCAGCCTTTCCAGGTCCTCTGGTTCGAGCCTGACGACCTGGCAATCATGACGGCGAGTTTTATCTTCGCCCAGCAGTTCGGGGGGTATTTCTGGCTGGTGATGATCGTCGTGCCGTGGGCGTATAGCCGTTTCAAGCGGCAGTACCCGCGTGGCTTCCTGCGCCATATCCTCTATTTCATCGGCCTGGCCCCGATGAAGGGATACCCGCAGTTTTTTGAAAGAGATTTCCTGGAATGACCACTACAGCTGGAGTGAAGAAGTGAACCTCGACATATTTTTACAGAAAAGTTCCAACATATTTGCCGAAAATCGGCTGCTCAAATTCGTTGTCGTGGTGATTGGCATTGCTGTTGTCATCAACACCGCCGGACTGTTCATGGCTTTGAACAGCCAGCGGGTGATTCTCGTGCCGCCAACCATCAATTCGAAGATTTCAGTTTCAGGCGACAAAGCATCGGATGAATACCTCAAAGAATTCACTCGTTACATTCTTAATCTGGCTCTTACCTACAATCCGGTCAATGCCCGGTCGCAGTTCAGTGAGCTGTTGGCCGTCTACGATCCCGCCGAGTTCCAGTCATCCCGTAAGGAGCTGTACGAGCTGGCGGATAAAATTGAAAACACCAAGGCGGCAAGCGCCTTTTACATTCATTCGATAGTCAACGATTCAGAGAAGCACCGACTCGAAGTCACCGGTACCAAAAAGACCTACATGGTGGACCAGAAAGCAGAAGATACACTCAAGGTCTACCTCATCGAATACCGCTTCGATAATGGAAAATTCATCCTGGTGCGGCTGTATGAGAAGCCGGCTTCAGGCGAAAAGAAGGGGGCATGATGCGCAGCAAATTTGCTTTATTGGCAGCATTGCTGGTGCCGGTTTTGGCGCACGCAGCAGAACACGGCGGAGTGTTGAAACAGAAAACCGCGATTGACCAGCTCGCTGATCAACCAGCGGAAGGAGAGTTTCCCACCGTCGTTCTCCCTGAAGCGACCACGAGTGTCCGGCTGTCCAGTTCTGACATGAATCGCATTTCCTGCCCGGCTGATATCCGTGAGGCCCTTACCTCCACCGAGAAAGGGCTCACCATCAAGATCACCGGCAAGGATGCCTTCGTGAAGTTCAAGGTTACCAAGAAAGGTGACAAGTTCGCCTATTCGACAACTCCGACCGAGCTATATGTCGTCTGCGGAGATGAAACGTTCAGCATGGTCATCTTTCCGCAAAGAGTCCCCTCGCAGACGATACGCCTCTCTTCAGGCAAGGACCGAAAGATCAAGGAGAATCTCTCCCTTTATGCGGGACTACCGTTCGAGAAGAAGGTGCTCAAGGCAATCAGGGATGTCTATACCGAGAACATTCCCGATTCCTACAGCGTCAGCAGAAAAGAGAAGCGTTTCAATTCATACCGCGAAATCCTGCTGACCCTCAAACGGACCGTAAATATCGAAGGGGAAGGACTCCGGATCAAGGAGTACGAAGCGTCTCCTCGTGGTGAGACCACCCAGTTCAAAATGAACGAGAAGATGTTCCTGCGAACAGAGATAGCGGAGAATCCGGTTGCCATCTCACTTGAGCGCCACATCCTGCACACCGGCGAAACCTCGCGGGTCTTCGTTGTCGAGCAGCGGGCGGAGAAACTGGGGATAGGAAAACTGGCCGGGGATCTGCCGGTGATGGACAGTCCCCGGCCGGGTGTTCCCTCGAAGCAGACGGTGAATAAAGAGCAGCTTTCAGAACCTTATCAGGAGGCAGACGATGAAAAATAGGCTGCTGTCCTTATGGAACAACCTGAATGGAAGCCAACGCCGCCTGATTGTCTGGGTTGGAGGAGGATGCGTCTTTCTTGCGGTGTTCTTTTTCGGGAACATGGCCATGAACAGGGGTAAAGCCACGCTTCCGGTAAAAGATGTAAAGAGAGCGTCGTTGGATATTGAGCCAAAACTCCTGGAGAAGTCCCAATTCCTCGAAAGCCAGAAAGAGATCTCCAAGCGCGATGATAAGGTTGCCGAACTCCAGAAGAAGCTCGACGAGATTACCCGCGAGAAGAGTGGGCAGGCCGCGGTCCCGCCGCAGTTGCAGGCAGGTGCAGCAGCAACTACTCAGGGTGATCCTCGTATCACGGCGAGCGCACAGTTGCCGGGACAGTCACAAAAGGCAGTTTTTCCCAAAATGGCAAACGGTAAGCAACCACTGCCGCCACCGCCGCCGATGTCCCATGGCAGCATGTCGCTTCCTCCTCTGCCGGCCACAACGCAAGGCATGCCTGCAGGACAGCCGCCATCACCTCCCGAGACCGAGATCGGCGACATTGCCATCGTGTCCCATTCAGGATCGAGCAAGTCAGCCAAGGTTGAAGCTGAGGATAAAAAAAAAGACACCGCAGCCGCTTCGGTCTATCTGCCTCCTTCCTTTATGGAGGCGACCCTGTTGAGTGGCTTGGACGCCCCCACAACTTCGGAAGCCAAAGGTAACCCGGTGCCGGTGCTGCTCAGGGTCAAAACCCCGGCGGTCCTCCCCAACAGCGTCAAGGCAAACCTCAAGGGGTGTTTCGTAATTGCCGACGGCAAAGGGAACCTGGCAACCGAACGGGCGGAACTACTGCTGGTATCCCTGTCATGTCTCGACCGCAAGGGGCAGGCGGTTGTCGATCAAAAGGTCAAAGGTTTCGTTGTCGATGAAGACGGCAAGATCGGCTTGCGGGGGCGGGTCGTGGCCAAGATGGGCTCCATGATTGCCAGAAGCATGCTGGCTGGCTTCTTCGGCGGCGCCGGTGACGCCATCAAAGCTTCGGCCACAACCCTGGCGGTCAGCCCTCTCGGGACTACCCAGACGGTTGACCCCAAAGACATCGCCATGTCCGGAGTTGGGTCCGGCCTGTCGAGTGGCTTCAAGGAGATCCAGAAGTTCTACATGGAACTGGCCAGGCAGACCATGCCGGTTATCGAGGTCGGAGCCACGAAGCCGGTGACCCTGGTCATCAGTGAGGGGATCAACCTGGAGATCAAGAAGATTGCCAAGGGAGGCAGAAAGTGAAGAAGTCCCTGATTGCCATAGGAATGTTGAGTATGAGCGGCTGTGCCCTGATCAATCCCTACGAAAGCAGTTTTAGCTGTCCGGAAAGCTACAACGGCAAGTGCGTCTCCGTGCAGACAGCATACAGCGAATCAGCCACTGGATCGCTCAAGACCAAAGTAACCCCAGAGGGTAGTACAGCTGAAGACTGCGGCTCCGAGAATAGTGCTGCCGGTGCCTGTCCTGACGGGAAGAAGGATATGTCGTTAAATCCTGCGTCGAAAGAGAACGGCACCTACAACAGGTATCGCACTGCACTATTCGACAAGTTCAGTGGCCTCCTGAAAGAGCCGGTCACGCCGGTCGTTGCACCACCCAAGACCATGCGGGTTCTGATGTTGCCGTACACCGGCCAGGACAATGAGTTCTACATGCTGCGCTACGTCTATTTCTTCGTTGACGAACCGCGCTGGCTTCTGGGCGATACCGTCTCGTCCGGCGAAGAGGAGTAACACATGGGGATCATGTCGTCTCTTTTCGGCAAAGATGGCGGAATCACCCGGGGGGAACTGCGGAGGCTGTCACAGCGGGAGAAGTTTTCCGACTATCTCCCCTGGATTGTCTATGAACAAAAGAAGCAGATCTACCTGAATACCGACAACACCTTCGGCATGATGTGGGAGTGCGCTCCCTTGGCCTTTGCCAGCGAAACCAGCATCAAGACCCTGGAGGGTCTCTTCCGCGTCAATCTGCCGGAAGGTTCGATCATGCAGTTCATCCTCTTTGCCGATCCGTTCGTGAAACCTGTTGTTGACGCCTATGGTTCCCTGAAGACCCGTGACAGTAAGCTGGTGCGTGATGTTTCAGACAACGTCTCGCGCTTCTTTCAGGAGGGAGTGGAAGGTCTCGACTGCTTGAGCGGCATTCCGGTCCGTAACTTCAGGATGTTTTTCACGGTCAAGTTCCCGGTGAAGGAAATCGGACAGGTGAACCTGGAAGAGGTCTTCGGCACGATCCAGGAAGTTTTGCGGGGAGCAGGACTTTCCCCGGTTGTAGTCAGACCGGGAAGGCTGCTGGATTGGATGCGGCGGATGCTGAACGAAGATCCTTCCAGCAACTCCAGCCACTATGACGAACGGAATATCATCCGCAAACAGGTGCTGCTCGGCACGAAAGTCGAGAAACACTTCAGCTCGCTCAAGTTTGACAACCGGCACTTCCGCTGTGTGACGCCAAAATCATTCCCTCTGAATGGCGACCCGATCCAGACCAACCAACTCTTCGGCGGAATCATGGGGATGGCGACCGACTCCGACCAGATCCGGACGCCGTTCTTCTTCACCCTGAACATCGTACTACGGAACCAGAAGAACAAGCTGCACACCAAGTGCAATATGGTGCTGCAGCAACAGGGTGTCGGCAGTTTTGCCCCCTCGCTGTCCCGCAAGAAGGACGAATACCTCTGGGCGGTGGACGAACTGGAACGGGGCACCAAATTCTACCGGATCATTCCGATCATGTGGGTCTACGGCAGTGACGAGTGGCTGGTGAATGAATCGGTGACCAGAGCCAAGCGGGTCTGGGAGAGTCAGGGCTATGTGATGCAGGAGGACAAGGGGATTCTTCCCATTCTGTTCATCTCATCCCTGCCGTTTGGCCTCTACGACAGTGGCAGCAACATCGACACCCTCGACCGTGACCATATCATGCCGGTGGACAGTATCGCTGTGACGTTACCGGTACAGGGGGACTTCTCCGGTCTGGGCAAGCCGGTAATGCTCTTCGCCGGCAGAAAGGGAAACCTGTTCGGTCTCGACATCTTCAACAAAGGGGTGAACAACCACAACGCCATGGTCTGCGCCTCAAGCGGCGCGGGCAAAAGCTTCTTCATTAATTATCTGGTCTACAATTACTTTGCCATGAAGTCGAAGATCAGGATCATCGACATAGGCGGCTCGTACAAGAAGATGACCAAGCTCTTCGGTGCCCGTTATCTGGACTTCAGTGAAGATTCACAGGTCTGCCTGAACCCCTTCACCAACATCATTGATCCCGAGTACGACATCCCGGTCATCGCTCCCATCGTCGCCCAGATGGTCTTCTCTACCGGCAATACCATCCCCAGCGAGACCGAGATGACCCTGATCAAGGGTGCAGTGCGCTGGGCCTGGCAGCAGGAAGGTAATGATGCCGGCATCGACACCGTCTACGAGTACCTGTTCAATTTCGACCGCTACTCCTCAGAAGGTGGCGAAATCAAGGAGGCCGCTTCACGTCTGGCCTTCAACCTGGCCGACTTCAGGAGCGACGGATCATTTGGCCGCTTCTTCAACGGCAGAAGCAGTCTCGACATCTCCAACGACGAGTTCGTGGTGCTTGAACTGGAGCACTTGAAGTCGCGGAAAGAACTGTTCCGGGTCGTCACCCTACAGGTGATCAACGCCGTCACCCAGGATCTGTACCTCTCTGACAAGTCGGATCAACGGCTGATCGTCTTCGATGAAGCTTGGCAGTTCCTTGGGGAGAGTTCGACTCTGAAGGAGGTTATCGAGGAAGGGTACCGTCGAGCCCGGAAATACGGCGGGAGCTTCACCATCATTACCCAGTCGGTGCTCGACATGAAGCTCTTCGGCGGGGTAGGGGACGTAATCCGCAACAATTCGGCCTTCAAGTTCTATCTGGAGTCATCTGACTTCGAGAAGGCGCTGGACGAGAAGCTGATGGACTACGACGAATTCACCATGCGGATTCTGAAGTCCACCAAGAGCAACAAGCCCAAGTATTCGGAGATCTTCATGGACACGCCCTTCGGTGTCGGTATCGGCAGGCTGGCCGTCGACCCCTTCTCCTACTACGTCTTCACGTCGGATGCGACCGAGATCGCCGAAATTGAGGCAATGGTCGATGGCGGAGTGAGTTATGAGGATGCAATCCGTGAAATGGTCAAGAAATACCGCAGCTAGTCTGGCAATGGCCGTGATGATGGGAAGCTCGTCTGCTCTGGCAATCGACGGAAAAACCGCCGGTCAGGATGCCGGCAGGTCGGCGCTGTCTCGGTTCGGGAGCAAGAACGCCATCAACAGCAACATTTCATTGCCGATGACAAACTCCTCAAACCTCATGCAGACCGTGAATGGTGCCACAAGCTTTCCGGCGACCCTCACTGCCCCATCTTCGGCAAAGTTCCTGGAGGTATTCATTCAGCCGTCCGGCACCGGTGATCTGCAGCAGGTGATTGTCAGCCAGGATCTCAATACCGACGGGACTATCGACAACGCCCATACCGTGCCGGCGCTCGTCTCAGGGGTCTGTGCCAACGGGTTCATCTCCTGCAACGCCGGCAGCTGGTCCAACTGCAGATACTACACCTGGACTGCCGATACGGATGGTCGGGTTTCTGAAGCCCCGGCCTCCATTACCGATCTTGGCGGCTGTTACTGCATTAACAGCAGTTGTGGCAGTAACCTGGTCTGGGTCAACAGCGCCATCGTGCTCAAAGACATCGGCGGTGGCATCGTCAATGCCGTTCATACCAGCAACACGTCATTCACCATTACCAGCGTCAATACTGACATCACTACCATCACCTATTACGGGCAGGTGACCACTCAGACGAATAACGCCGCATCCAGTGTCGCTGCCTTTGCCTCCTCGCCAACGGTATCCACTCTGACCGGCTATTACACCAACTGGCCACAGTTGACTGCCGCCCGGGATTCAGCCGCCACCTCCCAAACAGCCGATCCGAGCAGCTTCTACTACCTGATCTCCAACTCAGGTGCGGCACGGCAGGCACAGGGCAAGGCGAGTGTCTGCACTGTTGATCGCGCTGGCAGGGTTGATACCACGACCACGTCGTTCAACGATTCAGGGACCGGGCAAGTCTGCACCGATCATCTGATCTATATGCGCATCCACAAGGTAGATGACCTGACCTACCGTCTGCAATACCTGGACACCGGACCGGGAGGCCCGGGGGCCGCCCACAACAACTGCAACGATAACCCGGGGGGTGACGGCTGGCACACCTACCAGAGCGTCGCCGTCTCGGCCCCTGACCCCGCCAAGCTCGGAAAGCTGATGTCCGCTACCTTCAATATCAACAACATGGGTGGCCCCGGCTGTTCCACCGCATCGGCATCGGTGGACGGCATCATCAACGGCTTCGATACATCCGTTCAGGTGGGCATGTCCTGCCCGGGTGGCGGAGCCCAGGGGCCAACCTTCAACTGGAGCTATTTCTTCAACTACAAGGAAGATCTTTACACTGAATCGGTAGAGGACAAATGCGCAGTGCTGGCAAATAACCCGGACTGCAGGCTTAAGGATGAGGAGATCGACACTGTCGTGACCTATCAGAATTTCAATCCGACCGGCCTCAATCAACTCCCCTCATGCAAGGCGTTCACCGGACAGGTAGGTACGAACAATATCTGCCGGGACTGGTGGAAGAAGAAGCGCACGTATGTTTGCGGTAGTCAGCAGTTCGACTTTTCGGATGTGGCTACCAGATTCGGGCAGGTGGTCACTTCTGCCAGTGACAACACGGCGAATCTGACGTTCCAGGACCCACGACTCGGTCCGCAGGGGTGGTCTGTCGCCAATGGCAGCATCAATTTGCCGCAGAGAGATTCTATAGCGGAATGTGAAGTGGCCTGCAAAACCCGCATCGCCAAAACCGATACCCAGGTGACGACTACCGGGAACGTAACTGACATGCGAGTTCCTGCTCAGTCCTACGACATTTTTTACAAGACCTGCATCGACAACATCTGCCCGGTCGATCCCGGGGAAGAGACCGTAACCGACTGTCAGTGCATCAACGAGTTTGCCGAAGCTGCCACGGTCATTCAAACGCTCAGACTGGCGGGCAAGGACAATATCTGTTCGAGCAACCAGAAGCAGCCGATGCAGTCGAGGTAAGACCAGATGCTATTCCGTTTTGCCTATTCAGTCCTCTACGCAGTTCTCCTGCTCTCCCTCTCCGGGGTGACCACCACGGCGCAAGCCGTTGTCAGTTGCCAGGATACGATCACAACCGGGACTACCTACCGCTATATCGATGCCCTGGCATTCTTCACCGAATTCAACGGCAAGACCTACGCCATTGCAAAATCCGCTGTCAGCGGCAGTCAGTCGCTTCCCGACAGCTATTTCGACTTTTCGGCGAATATCAGCCGTGAATATCTGATGACCGGAACTGATACGGCTTCGCTCAAGCGGATGCTTGCCCTGGGCCAGTTCGGTGCGGCCAAGTCGGTCAGCATCGACAGTCAGCAGACATTGGATTTCGTGCTCAAGCGTTACGGAACGTATCTCGGTGCATCAACCTCGGCAAAGAGCACCTATATCGATGCCTGGAAAGAGTTTGGTCCTGTTGGATTTACCGCCATTGACGGTACGGGACTCCCTTTTACAAACTGGCCAGCAGCCGTCTCTTATACGGGCCAAGACCCGCAGGCCGTTGTCATGGGGAATGACGGTGTCTGGACCAGCGGTCTTGATGGAGCACGCACTTCCCAGATCGTGGAATTTCCCGGCAAGCTGGATTGTGCGCTTTCTTACGTTGATCCCGGGACAATAACGCCCCCACCTCCGCCACCCCCGCCTCTGCCGCCAGATCCCAATGCCATCAGCAACATCATGTGCGGCCAGGATCTCAACAATAACGGCTATGCAGCCGATCCGGGCGAGGTAGCTAACTGTATTCAGACGGCTCAAGGGCAATTCTGTCCGGTAGGCTCCACTGAATGCGTGGAGACCTATACCGCTCCGGTCTGTCCCAGTGGTTCAGCTCTTGAGCCAACCCGCGACATGTGCCAGGCAGCGGCGCAGAATGTATGCGGCAGTGGCTACACTTGGGACGCAGGTATCGATAAATGCATCAAGGTTGTCGTCTGCCCTGAAAATGGCACCTTCAATCCAGCGACTGACCGTTGCGAAAAACTGGTCCAGAACGAATGTCCCGTTGAATATGCCTATGACGGCAATCCGGCAAGCCCCACCTATGACCGCTGCGTCAAGTCTGCAGCCTGCACTGATGGTGGAACTTTCGTGGCGGCAAAGGACCGGTGCGAAAAGGCCTGGATGCCGGTGTGCGATGCTGCCAGCGGCTATAGCTATAACGCCCAGTCAGGCAAATGCGAACATTCTCCATTCTGTTCATCCGGGGGATACAACTCAACATATAACCTCTGCATTAAACCTTACATCCCGGCTTGTGCCGGTGGCTACAACTACAATGCGGCATCGGGACGCTGCGAAATGACGCCGCTCTGCCCAGTAGGTACGACATTCAATAACATTACAAACCGATGTGAAGTCCCGGCAACATCGATCACCGGATATGTACAGCCGCTCACTGGAAAAACGGAGATCATCAAATATAAAGGAAGAGGTGACACCAGTACTGGCATTACACAATATTCAACTTCCCCACCTTCACTGGACGCCCTCAGTTTCGACTTTATCCTGCAGAATGGTCAGGTAGTACTCAAGCAGGAGTGTGCATGGGGTGGGTCAGGGAACTGTGGTTGCGCCAGCCCTCACTGGAATGGCTGGTGTCGCTCAGGCACCGATCTCACTCAGACCTGGTCGGGTAACACCCTGACGGTAGTGGCCAATATTTTTGACTGGTCACCATACAGTTGTTGCTCGTCGGGCTACCACCTCGTATCTGGTTACGATTCGGAAGGTGGATTTTACGAATACTGCCAAGCCGAGTCGGGTACCACTGGTACCTGCTACGATTACGATGGCAACCCTTATATCTGTACCACCTACGCGACTGCCGGCGTCTCCACCTGTTCCAATAAGGTTTACACGGCCGGTGCGGCAACCAGCGCCGACTTATCCGAATTTGCCTCTTGTCCCTCCGGTTACACAATGACGAGTGCACCTGACTCTGCCCAGTGCGTCATGATCATCACTCAGTGGGGAAACCAAACCGGCATCACCGACTGTACGCAGGCCGGTCTTTATAGCTGTTCAGCTCCGGTGAATGCTTGCAACGCCGGTTATACCCTCGCTGGAAACGTCTGCTACCAGAATCCGACATGCCCGGCAGGATCGTTCGATTACGAAACCCATGTCTGTTTTGCGCAGGTCGACAAACAATGCGATGACGGTTTTTGGCTCGATAGCGGAATAAATCGCTGCGTCAAAATACCAGCCTGTCCCCTTGGGACATTGAATCCCGCATCAGATGTCTGCGAGTCAACACTCAGCAGAGACTGCGGAACGTATGCCCTCGATGCGGCGACTAACGTCTGCTACTCCCCTCCGGTCTGTGCCAACGGAGCCTATGACGCGAGCCTCAATGTCTGTCAGGCCGCACTCACCCGGAATTGTGGCACGTACAGCTGGAGCCAGGCCGATTTCAAATGCCTCCAGGGGATAACCTGCCCGCAAGATCCCGGTTTCTCCCAGGCAGCAACCACCGCTTACTCGACCTCACTCGACAAGTGTCTCTCCGAAACCCAGCACGACTGCCCGGCAGGAACGACCTACATGCCGCTGCCCATCGGCAAATGCGAGGCGGTACCGATCTGTTCAGGCGCCGGGATTTATAACACGCAGAAGGACAGCTGCTTCGAGGGGTTCAATACCTGTCCACTCGGGACGCAATATGCCTGCATGGAGTATCAACGGAAGATGCAGTGCTCGCCCAATCCTTGTTTCGATCCAGGTGCGCCTGGGGCAGAGATAACGACTACTCTCGACGAAACGATGCTCCAGGACGACGGACCGCGTGACCCCAACGGCCAGTGTCTCGGCCAGCTGTACATCTTCAACGGCAAGGCCTCACGCTGCCGCCCACCTGGAATGAAGGTTGGTTATATCAACAACTGTTGCGAGAGTGACCAGGTCGCTTCCGAGGATACCGGCGGTAGCATCCAGGCTGCGGTACAAGGCATCCAGATGGCCTATGAGATTGGCCAGGTCGCCTATTACGGGAACGCCTTGGTGACCGGTGCCGCCCAGATTTCGGCCATATCGACCACCGCCACCGGAGCCGTGACGTCCATGACCGTGGTTACCGCAACCGGCACAACCACCACCCTCTCAGGGGCAGCGGCAACCGGGGCCTACGCAACCATGGCCAGCGGCGCCACCGGTGCATCAGCTGTCGGCGCCGGCTTGCAGGCGTATGCAGCGGCTCTGTTTAACCCAGCCACCATCGCCATTGCGATTGTTGTCCTAGTGGTCATGAAGGTGCTGATGGGGAGCGGCTGTGATCAGGGGGATATTCAGACCGGGATGCAGAATGCAGCCAAAGACTGCCATTACGTGGGGGACTATTGTGAGAAGAAATGGGCACTGGTGGGATGTGTGCAGAAGGCGAAAAGTTTCTGCTGTTTCAACTCTAAAATGGCAAGAATCATCCATGAACAGGGTAGACCGCAACTGCATGCCTTCCAGCCGAACGGTGCCTGGGGGGTGCCGGAACAACCTAACTGCCGCGGCTTTACGCCCGATGAATTCCAGGCCCTGGACTTTTCGCGGATCGATCTCTCGGAATACTTTGACGACGTGCAGAAGGATCTGGCCACCAAAATCCAGGGATCGCAAGAGACCATCATGCAGAACATCCAGAACAAGTACCAGGCGACACCGAAGTGATCAGGCGGTCAGGATTGGCAGTGATTGCAATGGTAATTGGCGCTACGTCGGTGCAGGCCAAGCTGCTCGGTACTTTCGGTATGACGTACCGGATCTCGGAACGGGACGCCCTGGCCGAAATCGAGGAACGGTCCCGGCAGGTGGACTGGAACAAAATCCTGGACAAGCGGAAGGTCGAAAACTACCAGGGGCCTCCGGACAGGATGAACCTGCCGCGAGCGAAACGGAGCCGGATCTTCGCGGTTGATATGACCTATACCACCGAGATCGCCGTCCCCGACGGCAAGGGAGGGATTCTCTACCCCAAGGGGTACACCTTCAACCCGCTTGATTATGTGACCTACCCGAAAACGCTGGTGGTCATTAACGGCAATGATCCGGAACAGGTCAAGTGGCTTGCCGCATCGGAGTATGACAAGCGGCTCGATGTGACGCTTCTCCTCAGCGAAGGAAGCTTTGGAGCCGTGGCAAAGCGGGTCAGACGTCCGGTGTTCTATGCCGATCAGAAGATCATCGAACGTTTCAAACTGAAGGCTGTGCCATCGGTCATCAAACAGAATGGACGGTTGATGGAGGTAACTGAAGTGGCGCTGCCGGTCGGCAAGGTGAAGGCAGCGGCCAAATCATCGCATGACAAGAAAGGGAATCCATGAAGTCACTGCTAGCTCGATGTCTCGCCATGGCCGGTATCCTGGGGCTTTGCGCCGGTTGCTCCCACGAATCCTGGACGACTGTTGAGGAAACTACCCGGCTGCCGACCGTGGCGGCTCCTATTCTTGCTCCGATCAACTGGGTGGCCAAGGCGGGCCGGGCACTGACCAGCGGTGCGTCGGAATCGGCAACGACAGAACGTGGCAAGCAGTTCGTCCTGTCCCGCAGGGTCATGGATAGCTTCAGTGCCGACGGAAAGATTATGGACAAGGTTCTGGCGGTGCAGGGTCGCTTCCGCTCCTTCGATTGGGGCGACATCTCAGCCGAACAGTTCCAGGCAAATGCAAAGCTTCAAGGTGGCAAAGGGGCTTTTGGTCGGTATCCGACCGACAGCACTGTACCGGCAATCATCATTACAGACGAAGGGTCCGAGTTCAGGGTGCGGTATGAGGACGAACCAGCTGAATAACATCTCGATTATCACCATGGTCATGCTTTTTCTGTCCGTAACGGTTGCCCATGCTGCCGGTGGGGCCTGCAAGGGTAAGGTGCTCAACCCGGTGACCGACATCTGCTGGCAGTGCATGTTTCCGGTAAAGATGGGCAGTGTCACCTACGGCAACGGCGCCGAATCAGCTCCCGGCAACATCACGTCGCCGGTCTGCGCCTGTCCGGACAGCAAAGGGATACTGATCATGGGTGTCTCCACCGCATTCTGGGAGCATGCCCGCATGATCGAAACAGTCAAGGACCCGTACTGTTTTCCGGTGATGGGGACCGGCATGAATAACCCGAAACCCGGCTATTCTTCCGGAGAGAATCGGAGCAAGGAGTATGGCGATTCGGACTTTGCTTTCCAGCAGGCCCATTACTACTATTTCCCGGCCTGGTCGATTCTGCGGCTCTTCATGGACTTCCCCTGCGCCGAGAACAAGGCATTCGACCTGGCCTATATGACGGAAGTCGATCCCATGTGGAACGACGACAGCCTGTCGTTCATCATCAACCCGGAGGCGCTTCTGTTCGGCAACCCGGTCTCGCAACTGGCGTGTGTTGCCGACAGCGTGGCCGCTACCGTGACCCAGCCGATAGATCCACTGTTCTGGTGCATGGGGAGTTGGGGCTCGTTCTACCCCTTGTCCGGCAGCATGATTGAAAACAACCCACTGAACGTAAATGCCGGCCTGGCGGCCCGGATGCTGTTCAAGCTCGGACGGGAAACGCTTCTTTATGATACCGGCATCAACCAGTGCGCCAGCGCCGGGGTCGTGACACCGATCCTGGTCAAGAGCAACTACCGTCTCCAGATAGCAAGGCCAGTGCGGGGCAATGACTGCATCCCCATCGGCAGGCCGTCACTCATCTGGGGAACGGCAAAGAACCCGCCCTTCGGCACGGCCAACACTTCACCGGACAATTTTCTCTGGTCTTTGACACGAAGGAGGGTCTGTTGCGTCGGTTATGCGCTCAATTGACACTGGCCGCCCTGGCCATTCCCGCAGTTGTTCGAGGAGACAATCCCCGGCAGCTGTTCATCGATACGCCGGATGCCTGTTACCAGACGGAGCGCCAGGATGGGGAGAATATCTACCTGAAGGCCATCGGGACCTGTGCCGGCAATCCTGGCCGGGCTGTCATTAGCGGCGACCGGCAGCGGGTGAAGGTTTTTGTTGGTGGGAAGCTCTGGAATGAGCAGCAGCCTCAGCCGCTGGGCACTCCTGAGGTTTCGGCAATGCTCGACAGTGCGGACCGGATGGCCGGAACCATCAAAATCCCGACCAATTCCGCCGAGCACGAGATGAAACAGGTGGCAGATCAGCTTAATGCCTACTACCGTTCCCCGGAATTCCAGGGTCGGCTGAAGAGCGAAACGGAGCGGATAACGGGAGAACTCTTCGGGGATGCATCTGGCAGGTTCTATCCGGACAGCAAGACTCAAGCTCTCGGTAAGCTCGGCAACGATGAGCGAGTTTACGTCTTCATCTCATCGGCCATGCCGTTGCAGACAGTCAGGAACTATGCTGCTTCGGCGGCCCGTTTGCGTGATCCGAACGTCACCCTGGTCATGCGTGGATTTGTGGAGGGGATGACGAAGATCCAGCCGACCATCAGGTTCATCGCATCGGTGCTGCAACGTGATGCGTCATGCACTCCGACCGATGGTGAGTGCGCGATGCTGCCGGCCAACCTGGCTGTCGATCCGCTGCTGTTCAGGCGGTACGGCATCGACCGGGTGCCCGCAGTCGTTTATGTCCGTGGCGTCAAGGCAGAGGATGCCGCCCTGAGCGAAGGTGATGCCAAGAACACCAGCATCACGGAGAACCATACCGTCTTCGGCGATGCCAGCCTCGAATATCTGATTGAACAGATACAGAGGGAAACCGGGTCTCGTTCTCTGAAAGATCTCTCTGGCATGTAGCGTGGGACAGGATTTTATTCGGTGGTGAGCATTCGAATTGTATCGATCGGTAGAAACAGATGAAAGGGTTGGTCAGGCAGCGTGACGAATCCATACCGTTCATAAAAGGTGCGAGCGGAATCGTTCTTTGCATCCACAAACAGACCGATGACTCCGGCCTGCGCGGCAATCAGGGCGGTGCGGTCAACAGCTTCCGTAAGCAGAAGTTCTCCATACCGTTTGCCCTGATGTTTGAGTGATACCGCCAGGCGGGCAAGCCGTACGGCAGGAAGACCATGTTGTGGGTATTTCTTCGCATATGCGGCCGGGAGTTTCACCGCGACTACTTCGCACAGGGTAAGGGTGAAGAATCCCATAATGGCAGGACTGTTCTGGTCAGTCAGGACAAACGTTCTGGAAATGCCTTTATCGCCATGCTGTCGTGCGGTGGATTTGAGAAAAGCATTAAGCTCGGCCACTCCGCAGTCAAAACCGGTGCGGTCATGATGCTTTGACAGGGCTTCTATTTCGGGCACAAGGCCTTCTCGCGACGTTTCATGGCAGCTTTCAATTGCTCGTTAGGGACAGGGGGATTATCCATCAGGTCGAAAACGGTCTTTGCAGCATGTGCCGACAATTTGATAACTCGCTCCTGTTCGAGAATCTCGTTGGCTTTTTCCAGAGCCGATTGAACCAGAAACTGATTGAGCGTAGCGCCAACAGCCTGGGCGGCTTCAACAACGCGGTCGTACACCGCCGTGGGCATCCGTGCCGGGATTCGTTCTTCTGCTCGTGCATGTGCCACAGTACACCTCCTGTCAGGAATAAAGTGTAACCATGTGACGCCAAAATGGCAACAAATAATATGAGCGCTGCCTATCGTTCCAGTGGATATACATAAAGACCTGTTCATCGCACCGGACAGGAAAATCTGATTCAGGAAAGAGAGCATACAGAATGAATGAAGGGAACTGCATGGAGACGACCTCCTCACATGAACAGCCAGAGAGCAAGGTTGCTGTATCGGGACCATCAACGGTACCAAAAGAGCATTCCAAAAAGCCACCGGGAATGATCCCCATTGTTGCGCTCTGTTTGGCGGTATCTTTTGGCGCATCTTTGGCCACCATTATTGGCTATGACCGCTGGTACGCCCAGAAGGTCGTGGCCGTTGACCTCAAGGGATACATCGCCCAGCAACGGGATAATTACCTGGCCGGCAAACTGAATGACGACGAACTAAAGAGGAGTTTTGACCGACTGGAGAGTGTCATCACGGCCATTCCTAAAAACCGGGTAGTCATCATGGGTGACGCGGTGGTGCGCAATGCCGAAACCGTTAAACCTTGAGTTCAGCAACTGGCGGCTTTGGCTGGCAATCACGGTCCTGCTCGTGGCGGGAACGCTGCTCCCCTACAAGATCAGCGTCACCCTCACGCCATCACTCACGCATCGGGTCTACTGGCTTATTCGGTATCCGGACAAAGTGGTACGCGGGGATTACGTCCTGTTCCGGCACAAGGAGCTATCAGCCAGAATGGGGATTAAGAAATCGGATGACGTGATGAAGATCCTCGGTTGCAACGAGGGGGATCAGCTCACTGTCGACGCGGAGAAGAAGTTTTTCTGCAACGGTGAATACCTGGTCCGGGCCAAGGACTTTTCCCTGAAGGGGGAACCGTTGCAATATTTTACTTTCAACGGTCCTGTCCCCAAGGGATTCATGTTTGTCATGGGTCAGCATAAGGACAGCTACGACTCCCGTTACTTCGGCTTTGTCGACAAGAGCCGTATTTTGGCGAAAGCCTACCCGATCTTCTGAGAGGAACCGCCGTGCCCATTGAGAAACTCAACCCGCTGCACTACATGGGGCAAGCGGAATACACCGGCTTCTGGCAGAAGCTCTTTGCGACACTCCTCTATGGATTTTGGGGGCGCTTTTTCTTTGTCGCCCTGGTGGTCACGGCATTCTGGGTCGGGGTGAGACAGCGAAACCCAACGATGGCCGCCATCTGCCTGCTGTTGGCCGCCATTGTTGCCTATGGCGGCGGGGTCATGAACCTGGTCAGGTCATTTACGGGATAGGAGGACGCAGTGTCGAAGGATAGCAACAGCTCACCGGATGTAATGCCGGTCCCCCAAAGTAACGAGATTCATCCGCGAGGGCTCCTGGAGGCGATCTCCTACATCGATCAGAACTTCGCCAACGAACTGGGTGGCTGCATAATCAAGGCGCGCTTTCTGACCACCAAGCAGCGGCTCGAATTCATGGAGGTGGGATTCCGGAGTTCCTTTGCGTCAGGGATCGTCTCGGCGCTGCTGACCCCCGTGGCTATTGGCGTGATCGAGCAGTATATCCCCATGTTCGGTGATTCATCGCCCACCTTCTTCGACAAGTTCAGTGCCTTCCTGCTGGCTCTCGGTTTTTCGCTGGGGTACGCCATCTTTATGGCCAAGGCCTCTACCTGCTTCATCGGTGAGTACACCCGGGCGATGGTACTGAATCTCCTGGGCGGCATGGTCTTCGGCGCCATCGTCAAGGCGGTACTGGCTTTCATCGCCTTCCACTTTCTCTATTTCAAGATCTTTACCGACAAGAACGTGCTGTGGGCGGTGGGTAAGCTCTATTACGCCAAGACTTCGCCCAGCACGGTCGCCTCGATCTACTACTGGGTGCAGGGTTTCAAGGGGATCTTTCTCATCTCCGCATACTTCGTAGTGGTATCCACGGCAGTGTTCATCATCATTCCGATTGTTGCCATGCTGGTCGCCTGGCGGCGTAACCGCAAACTGATTGCCGCAGGAGTCGTGCATGTCGATACGGACAACTTCTAGTATTGCCATCACTGCACTGTTGCTGCTGATTCCATCCATGGCTCTGGCCCTGGACATGGAGTTCTACGTCTGGGGTGGTCACGACGCAGTAGTTAATGCCTTCAGTAAGCTGGCGCTGATCTTCGGCGACAACGCCTACAAGTCGCTCTACTTCGTGGTCATCACTGCGGGGCTCTTTTTTGGCGGAGTGACAGTCTTTGCCAAATCGCTTGGTACCGCCAACGGTTCGGTCATGACCTGGATCGTACCAACCATGATCGGCATCATGGTCTATCTTGCCCTGGTTGTTCCCAAGGGAACCATCCATGTCTACGATCCGGTCTTCAACAAGAACCAGGCGGTTGGCGGCATCCCGGATGGGGTGGTGGCGGTGGCCGGCATTCTGAACAAGATCGAACGGGGCCTGGTGGATATCGTCACCACAGCCGGAGATCCCCTGAATTACCAGACTCAGGCCGGCGGGAAGGGTTTTCTGGGGCTCGCCCAGCTCACCAGCATTCCCCTGACGGCCATCGACAGTAATCTGGATGCCTCCATGCGGCGCTACGTCAAAGATTGCGTATCCTATGCCCTGATGAATCCAAATGCCGGGCTTACCGTGGATGAACTGCGCAAAACAACCACCAATTTTGTCGGTTCCCTGGACAAGGCGGTAAATCCCGCCATCTGGACGGTCTACTATGATGCTGCCAACCCGCAGGGGCAGGCTCTCACCTGTACCGACTCCTGGACCAGCATCAAAGCGGCGCTCACCCCGGCCAATCTGGGGAAGAACATCGAATCGGTCTGCGCCAATCTCGGCTATGACGTGAGCGATGCCGCCGCCATGGTCCAGTGCAAGACGGTGTTGAACAATGTCAATTCCGGGACCGGTCTTGGAGCGGCGAGCATTGACGATTTCCTGAAGCAGGCCTACGTCTCCCAGCGATTGGAGGAGATCTTCCGTAGCGGCAATGCTGCCGGCGCCACCAACTACCAGTTCCTGCTCAATGCCTCCGGGGCCATGAAGTCTGCCAACGAATGGCTGCCGATTCTGAAGGCCGCACTTACCGCCATCGCGGTTGGATTGTTGCCGTTCCTGGCGCTGTTCATTCCCACGCCGCTGATCGGCAAGGCCGTCGGGATCATCGCCGGCTTCTTCATCTGGCTTACCGCCTGGGGAGTAACCGATGCCATTGTTCACCAGTTTGCCGTGGACTATGCCAACCTGGCCTATGAAATGGTGCGACAGAACAAGCTGGGCATGGATGCACTCTACTTCTTCCCCGACCAGACCGTGAAAATTCTCGGCATGTTCGGCACACTTCGGATGAGCGGAATGATGTTGGCTACGGTAATTACCGGGATGCTGATCAAGTTCGGCGGTCATGCCATGGCGATGATGGCCGGAGGGATGGTCAGCCAGGTACAGGCTGCGGGTAACCGGGCGGTGCATGAAGTGGAAGATCCATCAGGCAGAACTTCGGCCATGCAGCGTAACGTCACGGCCATGCCGACCCAGGCGTGGAGTAATGAGCATAGTTTTCAGGCCAGGCAGGCGCAGTCATTGGTCGGTATGTCCGGCAAGACCACGGCGTCGAGCGATATGATCCGGGATTTCGGCATGGAGTTTTCGAGCCGGATATCTGCTGACAGCGAACTGGGCAGATCCATTGGTTTTGGCGGCAGCGGCAGGGCCATGCGGGAAAGTGGTCTGTCATCTTCGTATGAACTGAAATCATTTGATGGCCGGCTGGGGCTCGACAAGTCTGCTGCGACCAAGGATGTGGTTTCAGGCAGCTATGGCGGCGACACTCAGGCCTTCGCCAATATGGGAGTTGCCAATGACCGGGCCTTGGCCAACGTCTTTGGTTCCGGTGAAAACTACGCCGGGTTCCTGACCGCCAACATGGACAAGAACGTCGGGCAGCTGCAGGGAGAGATGGGAGCCTACGCTGCTGCCAGGTCTCTCGGTTTCAATGGGAACTGGCGGGAGTTCAATGCCATGCGTTCTGAGGTTACCGCCCTTGGGGATTTCGCTAATGCCGATGCGGTGAACAAGATTGCCGATACCTACAGGATCTCGTCCGGACAGCTTATGCAGATGAATGCCCAGTTCCAGCAGGGCAAGCACGCCTCCGAGGTAACCGGACTCTCAGATCAAATAGGTGGCCCGGTAGCCGCAGGTATGGAAGCTGGCCGTGTCGTAGCAACGGAGACCGGGGGCAAGATCCAGGGCATCTATGCCGGGGGCGGTTACGGCAACTACCAACAGCTCACCAGCAATGATGTTTCCGGGAGGATTGCCCGCAACCAGCTTGTTCATGCAGCAGCGGATCAGATGGTTGGCAGGATTGCTCCTCAACTCAAGAACGATCCGGAGATGTACCAGGATGGTCACCTGACCGAACGGGGCTTTGCCGAGATGCAGAAAGCGATGGAGGGTCAAAACATCAACTTTACGACAGCTGACGGCAAGAGTGCGGTCAATGTCGGTATGGATGGCGGGATCGTCAATTCGTCTGATGCAGGTACCGTGGCCAAAGGTGATAAGGGGCAAGCTCTTGAACTACAGAAACAGCTTCGTTCTGCCGGATTCCAGAGTGCCGCTGCCCATGTCGCCAAAATGTCCGGCCAGGCCTTCGACTACAAGGCGGATTATGACCGGAACGGTAACCTTGCCTCGTTTGCCGTTGACCAGGGTGGCCGGGTGCAGAAGTTTGATCTCGGTCAGAGCAGAACCGGGACTGATATCGAGCGTCTGGATCGGAACGTGTCGACAACTGACAAGGGGATGCGTAAGACGGTCGGGGATTTCATCAAGACTGGCTATGAGAATCAGGCACTGAATATCTCACGGAAGTCCGGTAGCTACATGATCCAGGCGGGCGGCAAACAGATGATGGTCAATGGTGATTGGTATTACGCCAAAAACGATAAGACCGGCAAGATGGAGGTGGTAGGCGGATCATTCTCCAACGGGCTTGACGGCAATGTCCTCTTGTACGCCAAGGACAAGGAAGGCAACCTGCACTACTCCCAGGTGCGGGGGAAGATGGACAAGAGTGGGAATCTGATTGCTGGGCAGCGCTCCGAGATTACAGAAGATCAGTTTGTGCAGATGTCACAGCAGGGGGCGGCGGTTGTCAGTACCAGGTCAGGTGGTGGTATTACCGGGAGTGTTCGAGCTGATGGCGGGGTCAAGGCGGATTATTCGAATTCACAGGTGGTCGGAACAAGGGTCGAATCGCGACAGAACCTGGCAGGGAGCGCTGCATCACAGGAGTTCAAGGATGGTCGATCGATTGATGCCGGTACAGCTGCTACAACTATAGCTGTTGGTCAGGGGGCACTGCATGAGACTGCTGGAATAGTTGGGGATGTTGCGAAGACCGTAGGCCCATATAAAGCTGCAGTAACAAAGCGAGAGGAAGCAGTAAATGCTGCTGCAAGCGCGGCGGAACGTGAGATAGCACATACCGCAGAGCAGCAAGCTCGAAATGTACAACAGCAGATGCAAAGAACCAGCAAAATTCTCCAACACCAGAGCAAAAGCTCACCACTCCCCAAAGGCGGTGGGCCACAGCCACGAGGCACAAGGAGGTAATGTGTGATTGAGAAGATACTATTCGTTTCTGACGGGATCATTGCCATTATGGGAAACGGGAATGTACCGTCTGGACAGATGGATAGCGTGGTTTTTGATCTGGCAGAATACGGGGTTGAACTTCGTGTCTCGGGTGTTCAAATACCTGTACCCTTTGAGGCACTTGAGCACCTTGAGCAAGCAGAAGGCACGAATGTGCACTTCTACGAATCCGATCCATATGCTCTTGTTGCATCTTATCGTGGCTGCATTGAAATCAGCCGTGACGAGATCCTGAAATTGAAGGGGGCTTGGGAGTATGCTCGGCCTCACCAGTGATGAAAGGAGGAAGTGTCTTTTCTTCTGCGACGATCACGGAATAATCGAAACGGAGTGCTATAGATAATCCAGTTCATATACCACTCATATTCCGCAGCCGACATTGTTGGTCTCAGTTCTGGAGCAGCGTACCCATATTTCAGGAGAGGCCAAGTTGAAAGATCTTTCAACGATCCAATATATAGACGTAAATGAACACGATCAAGGATTACGTAACATAGAGCTAATACAGCAATACCAAGTGTCCAGTACCAAAATGACGATATAAAAAACAATCCAACTATCGCTCCTGCAAGAAGACAAGGGAGAACGGTTCCAATAGTCGAAATCAAGAACGCTGTAAATTTCTGTCCCATAACATCCCCCTTCCTTTGACGGTCTGATTTCGACTGGATTTCAAAAGATAGTTGCCTCTTGCGCAGGATCTGTATTAACGTCGGTTAAAAAATAAGGGCATTGCCTTCCATTGTTAGTTAAGATTGTTTTTGCGAGAAACCATCTAAACAGACAAAGAGGGAAGACAATGCTTATCAAGACTGTACTGAATCGTCTTGAACGTTTCAAGTCATTCGTGTTCGGATCAGTTACGTTTCAGTTGGTCAACGGCTCCGAGGCCCTAGTCGTAGAAATCAAAGCTCGGGCAAATTCAAAGCCTGAATGCCCCGATTGCGGTAAACGCTGCAAAAAGCGAGATACGCAGCCAGCTCGATTATTTGAATATGTTCCCATGTGGGGGGCATTAAAGGTCTTCTTTCAATATGCACCCCGTCGGGTTGCCTGCCCTCTACATGGAGTCAAGGTCGAGTATATGCCGTGGGGCTATGGCAAAGAGCAGATGACCACCAGCTATAAGGTCTACCTGGCCCGCTGGGCAAGGCGACTGTCATGGAAAGAAACCGCCGACATCTTCAAGACCAGTTGGGAGAGCGTCTACCGGGCAGTTCAACATGTTGTCGAATACGGCCTTGCCAATAGAAACCTCGATGGCATCACCGAGATTGGGGTGGATGAGATCAAGGTTTTCGTTGGGCACAAGTACATGACTATGGTCTACCAACTCAATGCAGGAACCAGGCGGCTACTCTGGTGTGGTATGGAGCGTAAGACCAAAACCCTGCTCCGGTTCTTTCATGAATTTGGCAAAGAGCGCTGTCAGAATCTCAAATACGTGTGTAGCGATATGTGGCAGCCATACCTTAAGGTAATCAGGAAAAAGGCCCCGAATGCCCTGAACATCCTTGATCGCTTCCATATAATGAAGAAGTTCAACGAAGCGATTGACGGGATACGCCGAGGCGAGGTCAAACTATTCAAGGCCGAGAATCAGGAGAATGTTCTCCTGAATGGCCGCTGGCTTCTTTTGAAGAGGCCAGAGAAGCTCAATGAGAAACAAACGACCCGACTTGGAGAACTTCTGAAACTGAACATCTCCTCGATCAAGGGATATCTTTTACGAGAAGACTTCCAGCAATTCTGGGAATACAAATACCCAGCTGCGGCAGAAAAGTTTCTCGACAACTGGATAACGCGAACCCTCCAGACAAATCTTGAGCCGATGAAGAAAGTGGCCAACATGCTCCAGAATCACAAACCGTTAATCATGAACTGGTTCAAGGCAAAAGGACAGCTATCCAGCGGTGCAGTAGAGGGTCTAAATCTCAAAGCGAAACTGACTATGAGAAAAGCGTACGGTTTCAAATCTCCTGGATGCCTTAAAATAGCGCTATATCATACACTTGGGAAACTACCCGAACCACTATGCTTGCACATATTTAGCTGACGAACCAGATAGTTTGACCAGCTTTAATTTGATTGTCAACTCATTTTGACGTCAAAAAGCTATTATTACAGCTTGTTGCAGCACTCTGTCCTGCATAGACAGGGTACTGTTAACTCCTGAATTTCAAGTCCAATTTCTCTAAATTGCATATCAATTCAGCGTTGTCCGGTTAGTTTTTTGCACGGCGCCCTTTTTTATTTAAGTGCTTGGTTTTATGTGGTCTTGCTCTGGCACTGGCCCTTGTTTTCTGGTTTTGGATTTCGGCGGCTGCCTCATTTGCAATCTGGTGGCGCA
>JANOEC010000123.1:0-10943 GCA_031412995.1 Geobacteraceae bacterium | reverse complement strand
TCCGTCTCCAACCGTCAGAGGCGACAGCAGCCAATATGCTGCATCTTTCCGAGCAGGTTCCAATGCGGGTTGTCTATGAGACCGATGGCCCCGCCCGAAAGATCAAGGTCGGAACGCTAACCATCCAATTCCGTCGACGGGTACCTCGCAAAATGGCAACCGCCGGAAAGATGAGCGGTCTTGTTTTCTCCGCGTTACGGGGGCTGGGTAAGCGCTATGTAACTCAAGATCAGATCGCTCACCTACGCCAGCTATTGACACCTGAAGACCGTAAGAGTTTGTTGATGGATTTACCGCAAGCACCGGTCTGGATGCATCCTTTTCTGAGATATATAGCCGGAGATGAGTAACATGCAGACAGCCATGTTTCTTGATGACTCACCGCCGTTTGAACAAATACTCGATGGAGTGCGCCAATTTGAAGAGGAATTCAACAGGTTGTAATGGATGTGTAGTGACGGCTGGTGATTGTGATGTGGCCGTTGTAGGTATGAAGGCAATTCTAATCAACAACAAACAGGTGGTGCCAAAATGACAGACAGATCATTGCCAGTAAGCGGTTCAGTCACATTTGAAGAGCTGAAAAAGACAAACGAACATGGTGCTGAATTCTGGAGTGCCCGGGAGTTGCAGCCTTTGCTGGGGTATGGGCAATGGCGGCGCTTTGAAGATGCAATCAACAGAGCTATGACTTCATGCGGACAGTCGGGAAATAATCCCGATTATCATTTTGCCGGCGCCGGCAAAATGATCGCAACCGGCAAAGGGGCGCTTCGAGAAGTTTCCGATTTCCACCTTTCGCGCTTTGCCTGTTACCTGATTGCCCATAACGGCGACCCGCGCAAGCCGGAGATTGCCGCAGCGCAGAAGTATTTTGCGATTCAGGCCCGTCGTCAGGAGATATCTGATGCCTTGGCGGCAGACCTTGAACGGCTGGAAATCAGAAAGCAGGCCAGCGAAGAATTCAAGGCACTATCCGGAGCAGCCCGTGAGGCTGGCGTAAGGCAACTCCCGGACTATTCCGCATTTCCTCAAAAGGGCCTCGTGTCATATCGAAAGATGCTCTCAAAAAGAAAAAGTATCCAGGCGAACCACGGCAAAATCATTATCTGATTTTTGACATCGAGCCAGCCGAAGAGTTTAACGATTTTGAATGGGATTACCCGAAGCTGGAAAACCGCCAGGAGAACCGTAAATCTGCCTGGCCGTATTCTGTAACTCTCGCGGAATTGCTGATTGCGCGGCGGTAGGACAATAAAGTTCTCAAAAATTGGCATCAGGCGATGATACAGCTTCATCATAGATTTTGATTTCATTGACTTTGATCTGAAAAAATACTGGAAGTAATGTCGCGTTTCAAGGGGCGCAACACAAAGCCTGAGCTTACTGTTCGTTCCTTGCTGCACCGCATGGGTTACCGGTTTCGACTCCATAAAGCGGATCTGCCGGGTAAGCCTGATATTGTGCTATCTCGTTACAAGACAGTCATTTTTGTTCATGGCTGTTTCTGGCACCGACACAAGGACTGTCGATTTGCCTATACTCCGAAGAGCAGAACGGAATTTTGGTTGAAGAAGCTTGAATCCAACATGATTCGCGATATCCGAGTAAAATCTGATCTGGAATTACTGGGATGGCGAGTGATCAAGGTTTGGGAGTGTGAGTTACGGGATATGGAGCATCTGGCTGGTCGCTTGGATGCATCTTTGAGGATAAGGAATAGTCGCTCATGAAGGAAACCGAAACCGTAGAATTCAAAAAGAGCTTTGCCGAGCTCAAAGCTGGCCTTGTCTCAATTGCCGCCATCCTGAACAAGCATGGAGCGGGCGAGCTCTGGTTTGGCGTTCGCAACGATGGCAAGGTTGTGGGGCTGGATGCAAGCGAAAAGAGTCTGCGGGATCTTTCCCAATCCATTGCCGCTCACATCGAACCCAGAATATATCCCACTGTGAGCATCGAAATCCGCGATGGGGCCAATTGTGTCAAGATTTCCTTTAACGGAAAGGACGCCCCCTACTTTGCCTATGGCCGCGCCTTTATGCGAGTTGCCGATGAAGACCGGCAACTCAGCGCCAAGGAGCTGGAAAACCTGATCCTCTCCAAAAATCGCGAATTGCTTCGCTGGGACAGCGAGGTCTCACCTGTCACCATTGACGATCTCGATGAAACCAGACTGAGGCATTTTGTGGAACGCGCCGGATTGGTTTGGGATGCACCGATAAATGTATTGGAAAAGCTCGCGCTGATCAAGAATGGCCGGGTACTGAATGCGGCGCTGCTGTTTTTTGCCAAAATTCCCGGCCTCCAATTACGCTGCGCTGTGTTCGGCGGCACCAGCAGCGCCAACATTATCGACAGGCACGACTTTGACGGCGACATTCTTGAGCTCATTGAGGAAGCGCAGAAATATATCCTGAAAAACATCCATATCGGCATGCGCCTCAAGGGGCTGGAGCGCGAAGATATCGCCGAAATCGCCAGCGATGCGATGCGCGAGGCCATTATCAACGCCTTCTGTCATCGTGATTACCGCGACCCGGATTATATCCAGATAGCTATTTTCAAGAACCGTGTCGAAATTCGCAGCCCCGGCGGTCTGTTCGAGGGGTTGACCATCGAAGCATTGAAGCTGGGGAATGTCTCAAAACGGCGAAATTCGCTTGTTGCCGAGCTGTTGCGGCGCGTTCATCTGGTCGAAGCTTGGGGCCGCGGAGTGCCGCTCATTCTGGAGAAAGAACCTGGAGTTGAGTTCAAAGAGATTGCAGATATCTTCATTACCAGCTTTGCACGACCGTCCTTCCTGGAAAGCCCTGAACAGCCAATTTTTGGAACTAGCGCTAAGACTAGCGATAAGACTAGCGATAAGACTAGCGATAAGACTAGCGATAAGACTAGCGATAAGACTAGCGATAAGACTAGCGATAAGACTAGCGATAAGGTTCTTTCTGCTATCGAAAAGGATATTGTTACAATGATCGTGGCTAATCCGTTAGTTACCCAAAAAGAGCTGGCTGGTCTATTGAATCTTAGTTATGCGGGAATTCGTTACCATACCGATAAGCTAAAAACTAATGGAATGCTACAACGAATCGGCGGGAAAAAGAGCGGACGATGGGTGGTGACTTTGTGAGAATCATGACGTGGCGTCGTAGATGAAACCGTTGTCGCTTCCTGAGACGCTCGACTTTGCACATGATGGAGCTATTGCCACCCGGATGACTGGATAGCCACAGTTGCCAATGCCGAGCAGTCCCTTCTATATTGGCGGCTGGGTAAGCGTATCCGTACCGAAGTTCTTGGTGGTGATAGAGCTATCAATGGCGGACAGATTGTCGTAACAGTGTCACGACAATTGGAAGCGGAATTCGGTAAAGGTTGTAGAGAGAAAAATGTACGGAGAGCCCGAAACGGCGACGGTAAGGAGATAACAAGAACATGACGCTCACCCCCACAATCCCGTCTGATCTTGATGCAACTGTCGAGGAATATAAACGTCTGCGGCCGATTATGACCAAACTGCATACCGAGATTTCCAGACTCGTACGAAAAGACGACATATTTGCCTGCGCCAAGCGACTGCGGATGCTCGGCAGGCAGGATGGGAAGAAAGTTATTCACTTCGAGCACGATTTCGAAATGGACATATTTACTGACTATCAGATCTACATGCACCGCCCCAACGGTATCAATGCCGCTCAGCAGATGCTGAACCGAAACCGCTACCCGGCTGGGAGCGACGAACGTCGCTTGCTGGACGGCATGGCAAAGGCCCGTTTTTCGGTCTTCATGGTCAAGGAGATCGTAAGGGATGCCGGATTTATTGGTTTTGACCTTTATACCGGCGAAGAGTTTTTCATCATGGATCTGACGCTGCCGAAACAGGAGGTTGTCGGTCTGATGATCGGATTCAGGATATTCCCCTTTGACAGCCACTGGATGCATACCGGTGCAAACCTCACCCTGGGTAAAGTGCGCGATGCCCAGTCAATCAAGCCGCTGGGAAATCTGTCGGTTAAGGAAGAACAGAATCTGAATGATGAAGTGATCTTCGAATGGCGCAGCATGGTCCGTGATATGGATGAGTGAGTTTATGAACATTGATGGCAACTATGAAATTGTTGAGATGAAACAATGGGACAAGGAAGATATTGATCTCGTTGAGCCAGGATACATCCGCATCAACGGCAACAGGTGAGAACTTCACTTTATATGTGTAGATGGCCAAATGGATATCCGTAAGGGTGAGGCTGGTGGCTACAAATTCTCATGGGAAGGTTTCGACGAAGGAGATTCCGTCACCGGATTTGGTGAGTTTGTTGGTGACGGTGATACGCTCACGGGTAAAATCTATTTCCACGATGGCGATGACAGCTCGTTTTTGGCGAGGAAACTTCTGGAAGTTGAGTAAAACTCTCTACGATGCCTGCTCATACCCCATCGTCTTGAACCCCTTCATCCGTTTGTCATGCATCTTCGCCAGCATCGGCACTGAACTGTCCACATAGTCGTAGACCTGCACCTCCACCCTGCCGGGATGGAGGCGATGCAACCTGCCGGCGTACTGCACCAGCATCCCCTTCCAAGAAAAAGGTAGTGCCAGAAAGAGGGTGTCCAAACGGGCATCGTCGAACCCTTCACCGATATAGCGGCCGGTGGCAAGGATCAGCCGTTCTTCGTCATCAGGGATGGAAGCCAGATGCTCCATGACCTTGCGCCGTTGCCTCACTCCCATTCCACCATGGAGAACCACCAGATACTTCAGCGTATCTCGTAGCTCTCCGGCAAGGTATTCCAGATGATCCTTCCTCTCAGTCAGCAATATTGGCGATCTTCCTTCGATAAGTGCCTGCCTGATATCGCCCAGGATGAGATGATTCCGTTGCCTGTCAGCTGTCAACCGGGCATAAATCTCCTGAATTGTTATCCCGCTGTCCGTATCCGACAGACTGAAGCCGGTTTCTCGAAGGATCAGCCGGCGGGTAAAATCTTCGTCAGTCGCCTGCTGTTTTCTGTTCAATGAGAATCTGGTCGGACCGCACTGCAGGTGGATGATCGGTTGATGACCGTCCCGTCGGTACGGAGTGGCGGTGAGTCCTACCACGAATCCATGAGCTTATAGTCTTTTTCCTGCGGTTTTGCATTTTTTACTTGGATATCAGATAGCGGCGCAATCCTTTTTGGCATGGGCTTTTCTCCTTTTTGGAGGTATCCGGTATGCATGGAGGTATGTATATCTCAATAGATACCTCCAAAGCTCTTGGATTTTGCCATACCACAAAAGACGAATTCGGACAATAGATAAAGAAAAAGCCCCTATTTCTAGGGGCTTTAGATACTGCATCGGACTGTGCCGGATATTTAAGTGGTGCCCAGGGACGGAATCGAACCGCCGACACGAGGATTTTCAGTCCTCTGCTCTACCGACTGAGCTACCTGGGCGGGGGAAGTTTTGTTTTATAATTTATTGCCGAAGGGAAGTCAAGCCATTTGTTGGGACGTTACCAGCCGAACTCTTCCAGTACCGCATCTGGCCCTTTTTGCATGCGGTAGAGCTCTTCCATGTTCAGGGCGTTATGTTCGAAGTACTCTCGCTCCAGTTCTTCGACATAAAAGCGGTCGAGTCCGGAGTTTTCCATGAAGTCGTCGCGCAGTGATGCGTCGCCATTGGCGATTACTTTGGGCAGGATGGAGTGCAGATACGCGGCCTCTTTTTTAAGGGTGGTGACGGCCTCCTCGAACAGGGAGTCGGAAACATCCTTTTTGATCCGGCGCTTGAGCCGCAGCTCTTCGCTGATTTCCCGCTTCAGGTTTTCCTGGTCAGACTTGGTTGCATATTTGGAATACAGGTTGCGCACCCGTTCGCGAATCAGTTCGAGGAGCAGAATATACATCCGTTCTTCCTCGTCAACCGCCTTCAGGTTGGCCATCAGGCCAGTTGGTTCAAGTTTGCCCTGCTCAAGTTCGATCAGCCCGTCACGCAGGACGGTGAGCTTGCGTCGGCCGAATTTTCCCAGATAGGCGTTGCAGAGGATATCCTCGATAAAGAGCTCATCAAACAGTTTCGACTTGAGCAGGTTGAATTCTTTGCGGTTGTTGGCCAGGCTGCGCAGCATTTCTTCATTGACCCGCACCGTTTCCATAAAGGCCAGCTGGTTGACCAGGGAACAGGTGCTGTCGAAGCGGTCAAAATAGGTGATGATGGTTGAAAACCCTTCCAGCAGTGCCATGTCACCACCGTCGCGGATCTGTTCATCGCAGGCCTTGCTGGCATCCAGCAGGATCTCCTCGAAACGGTGGTCACGGTTTTCGGCTGCGGATTTCTTGTACTGCAGCAGCAGGATCATGTCATCGCGGTTGATGGTGCTTTCGAAAGTCTGCTGATTAAGGAACAGCCCTTCCAGGATCTGCCGGGTATCCGCCAGGTAGTCGCTCTCCTCAACTTCCACCAGCCGCCGATCGTGCTTGAGCACCTCATCCAGGGTGTAGAACAGCGCGCCAGGGATTTTGTTCCTGACCGACAGGGTCTTGAGCCTGGTGAGACGGGCATTTTCCAGGCGATTGATGCCCCCCTTGCGATAGCAGCTGACCAGCAGGCTTTTGTACTCATCGACGATGCGCCGGTTTTCCGACTGCTTGTACATGACGTCAATGCGGATTCGTTCCTGCTGGTAGCGGTCAATGTTGTAGTCCGCCGCCAGCTGGGTCAGGCGCATGTATTCATCATCCGGGATTTTTTTATGGCGGAAGTAGAGCTCCTGAAACATGTCGCGATAAGCCCGGTGGCGGATATTTACCAGTTTAATCAAGAACAGTTGAGCGTGCGGATCGTCAAGGAGCGGATAGAGCTCATTGATCAACTGATGGTCGTTGCCGAGGCCGACGGCGCGCGAGCGTTTGATGACCTTGCCGAAGAGGCGGATCAGGTTTTCCTGTTGCTTGCGGGACGTTTTGCCAAGACGTGTGGCACTAACAAAGAAGCAGTAGTTGCAGATGGCGTTGCCGTCAAAAAAGATCTTGTCGTAGGAAATATAGCCGTCAATGGTATCAGCGAAGGAGAGTGAGCCATCGTCTTTGTGATAGTGGGTGCCATACATGACCAGGCGGTTGATCACGTCGCCCTTGATGATGTCGGCCAGCGGCTGTTCGATGCCGAACATGTATTCGCAGAAGGAGCCGCCATTACCGCTGTGGGTAATGCCGTCCTGGGAAAGAATCAGTTCGTTGCCCGGGGCAAAGAGCCGAACGCTGGTGGCATCGGTTGGGTCAAAGTCGAAGAAATAGCGTTTGCAGGTGTCAGCCCCGACCGCAATGGCATCGTACTCAACCAGGTTTTCCGTTATGCCATGCAGCCGAATATCACGAAACATGTGAACCACCCTTTGCAGAATTCTCTACTCTCTTCGGCGTGACGTGAGGATTCTTGAGCCGGGGAATTATTAAAAATCCAGGGTGAACGTCATCCCATCATAGGCGAGGACAACACCGGGCGGCAGCCGCTCTTCGTCCCGGCAGGAAACTTCGTGGGTAAGGTGGGTTAATATCGCCTGGTTCGGCTTGAGGTCGGCGATTACTTCCAGTGCTGCCGAGATGTGCAGGTGGTTGGGATGCGGGGTGTAGCGCAACGCATCGAGCACCAGGACGTCAAGATCGCGCAGGGCGTCACTGGTGGCTGGAGGAATGGCGCTGCAATCGGTGACATAGGCAAAAAAGGAGCCAATCCGGTAGCCGGTTGCTTCGCCGGAGCCGTGGGGGAGCTTGAGCGGCGTGATGGTGAGACCGAACAGGTCGAAGGGGGCGTCAATGATCTGGGCGGCAAGCAGTTGGGCATAACAGCGGTTATCTTTGGGGGTGAAGACATAGTCGAACTTGGCCCGGATATCGCGCATGGTCGTGGCACTACCGTAGCAGGGCACCACCTCTTTATGGAGAAAATGGAAGCCGCGCAGGTCGTCAATGCCGTTGACATGGTCTGCGTGGGCATGGGTGTAGAGCACGGCGTCGACGCGCGGCAGAGCAGCACGCAGCGCCTGTTGGCGCAGGTCGGTGGTGGTGTCGACCAGAATATACTTCCCCCCATGCTCAATCAGGATGGATGAGCGGGTGCGTTGGTCGCGGGGGTCGACAGATTGACAAACCGCGCACTGGCAGCCAACCATGGGGATGCCGGTGGAAGTTCCTGAACCGAGAATCGTGATTTTCATCGGGAAGTGACGACTCCTCTGGGGGAGAAATTGCGGCGCTGTTACAAACGGTCAGCGCTAAAACAGCGGTGCTGCTTGGGCCGGCATGACGCCGGCCTGGACTGCCCGGCGAAAAAGTTCAGTGACGGCTGCCTGGCCGGTTGCGCCCAGATCCAGGCTGAAATCATTCACATACAAATTGATGTGGGCGGCGCAGACTTCGTCGCTCATTTCCTGGGAATGGCTGCGGATATAGGGCAGAGCGACGGTTGGGTGCTGGCGGGCATAGAGAATGCTGGCCCGCAGGGCGTCATTGACCAGGGTGGTGGTCTGCGGTCCCAGGTCGCGGCGGATGGCAATGCCGCCCAACGGAATCGGGTGGCCGGTGGTCTGTTCCCACCATTCACCCAGATCAACCAGGCAGTGCAGGCCAAAGGCCTGATAGGTAAAGCGCGATTCATGGATGATCACTCCGGCGTCCACCTGGCCATCCGCCACAGCGGGCATGATTTCATGGAATGGCAGGAAAACAAGGTCATACAGATCCGGGTTGAACAGTTGCAGCAACAGGCAGGCGGTGGTGTAGCGCCCCGGCACCGCGATCCGTTTGCCGGCAAGGGCCTCTGGTGAGATGGTGGCGCGGCTCACCAGCAGTGGGCCGCACCCGCGGCCAAGGGCGCCGCCGGCGGTGAGCAGTTGGTAGCGATCGCGGATATGCCCCAGCAGATGGTAGGATACCTTGCTGATATCCAGAGCGCCGGCCAAGGCCAGCTGGTTGAGGGTTTCCACATCCGCCAGCCGTTCGTGGAAACGGTGTCCGGGGCAGGTCACCAGCCCGTGAATCAGGGCGTGAAAAATGTACGTATCGTTGGGGCAGGGTGAAAAGCCGAGGGTAAGGTCTTTCATGTGGTCCGTTCCAGGGAGTCTTCAGTTGATTCCAGATAGCGCAGCAGGAAGCGTTGCGCGGTTTCAACCGCCAGGGTGATGTTCCAGCGGGACAGGTCGCGGTCTTCAACCAGATTGCTGATGCCACGCACTTCCATGCAGGGGATCTCGTATTTGAGTGCCAGGTGGGCGACGACCGCCCCTTCCATGTTCTCGCAAATGCCACTGAAACGCCCCGCAATCTTTTTCCCCCGGACCGCCGTACCGCTGCAGGTCGAAACGGTGACGAACCGGCCCCGCTGCATCGGAATGCCCAGCACTGCGGCCAGGCGCATCGCCTTTTCGGCGGCGACCTGCGACAGGGGGAATTCGTTAAAATAAAGTTTATCCTTGCGGACCAGGACCGGGATGCCGATGGCTTCCATGGACTGCCAGCCCCGGGGCGTTTCGACCCCTTCGTCGCCGTATACTTCGGCGTTGGCCACGGCCAGGTCGCCGACACTCAGGCCGCTGCCGGAATAGGCCCCGCCGCAGCCGGTGTTGATGATCAATGCCGGCGGCTTTTCCATGTGGCATTCCAGTAGGGTGGTCAGTGCCCAAGCGGTATTGACTTTGCCGATGCCGGTGGTGGCCAGAATTATCTGCAGCCGGCCGGTGGCCAGGGTGCCACGCCATACTTCCCCGGTCCCGGGAAAGGGGATGAGGGCAGCATCAAGTTCGCGCACCAGGTAAGATAACTCCTGGGGGGTGGCAGCATTGATCAGCACAGTACTCATAGGGTGCGGGAACTCCTCATAAGATTGACATTGGCGATGTTACCATGCCAGACCGGTCCAGGCAATCGGCATCAGGTAAATAGCCGGTCGGTCCCGGTTGGAAGTGACGAGGGGTGGGTTGTTCCGAAACGGTATTTTCCTGCTTTTCCCTTGCAAGCGTGCGCTTTCATGCTCTACTATTCAGCAGTTTGTAATCCCTCGTAGCAACAGGATGCAATGGCATGCAGCGGTGGTTTCTTTTCCTCAACTCCAGCTTGGCCCTGATTTTAATTTCGGTACTGGCACTGATTACTGCAGACCTGCTCGGGTATCGGCTGAAGCGCCTGTTTCCGCAGTCGGCGTCTGCACCCGTCGCCGCCGCAAAAGGCGCCGCCCCGCAGGATCTGCCGGCTTTCGCCGCAATTCTGGAGAAGGGGCTGTTCGGTACGGCCACCCGTGGCAGTCTGACGTCGATCGCTGCTGTACCGGTGGCGTCGCAGCAGGCGCCGACGGCTGCTCCCAGTGATTTTGTCCTCCTGGGCACGGTCCAGGGATCATTTCGCGAGACCTTCGCCCTGATTCAAAAAGTAAGTTCCCGCGAAGAGCGGGTTTTCCGCTTGGGGGATACGGTATTCGGGACCGGTCCGCTGATCAGCGTGCGCAAGGAGATGGCCGAGTTGCTGGTGAATGGCCAGAAAGTGAAACTGCTGACCCCGTTGCTGGCCAGTACCATGCCACCGGCGGCAACCGCTCATGCGCAGATGCCGTCAACCGGGGCGTCGGGGCTGGCGGCACCGCAAGGGGCGGGCAATTATGTGATCGATCAACGGGCGCTGAATGCGGCCCTGGATAATATTGGTCAGGCTATGACCGACGCGCGGTTGCTCCCCAGTTCCAAGGATGGCAAGGTGGAAGGATTCCGCATCTCCGAAGTGAAGCCGCAGGGGATTTTCGGTACCGTGGGGATCAAAAATGGCGACGTGCTGATGCGGATCAACGATTTTCCCATTGATTCGCCGGAAAAGGCGATCCAGGCATTTGTCACCCTCAAAGGGCAGACGCGGATCAAGCTGGATATGGTGCGGGATGGCCAGCCAACTACATTCAATTACGACATCAGGTA
>JANOEC010000122.1:0-4444 GCA_031412995.1 Geobacteraceae bacterium | reverse complement strand
GGAGATCGCCTTTGGCTACTCGACACTGGAGTACGACGTGACCACCGGGGAGCGGGGCGACCGCAATGCTCATGTGGCGCAGTTGATCTGTCAGTTGACCGGCGCGGAAGCGGCGCTGGTGGTGAATAATAACGCGGCAGCGGTGCTGCTGGTATTGTCGGCACTGGCTGCCGGTCGGGAGGTGATTGTTTCCCGTGGCGAGTTGGTAGAGATTGGCGGCTCGTTCCGCATCCCTGAGGTGATGGCGCAGGGGGGGGCAATCCTCAAGGAAGTTGGGACCACCAACCGGACGCACCCCCGGGACTATCGCGCGGCAATCACTGAACAGACCGCCATGCTGCTCAAGGTGCATTGCAGTAATTTCGCCCTGGTCGGCTTTACTGCGGAGGTTGCGGTTGCCGAGTTGGCAGCCATTGGCCGCGAGCATGGTCTGCCGGTGGTGGCGGATATCGGCAGCGGCAACCTGGTGGACTGGCAAGGCGTGCCCGGTATGACCGAACCCCGGGTGCAGGAGTATCTGGCCGCCGGGGCCGATCTGGTCACCTTCAGTGGCGATAAACTGCTGGGTGGCCCCCAGGCCGGCATCATCATTGGCAGTGCGGCCCTGGTCAACCTGTTGAAAAAACATCCGCTGCTGCGGGCACTGCGGGTGGACAAGCTGACTCTGACCGCACTGGAGGGGACGTTGCGGCTGTACCGCGACGAGCGGATTGCCTGGACTGAGATTCCGACCTTACGGTTGTTGCGCCTGCCGGCGGACGAGCTGAAAAAGGGTGGTCAGCAGGTGGTGCGCCGCTTGCGGCGGCAATTGCCGGCCGCGATCAGCCTGGAGCTGATCGCCGGTGTTTCCCAGGTTGGTGGCGGGGCACTGCCGTTGGCGGAGTTGCCCACCTGGTTAGTGGCGGTGCGCTCAACGACGCTGGCTCCGCAAGAGCTGGAAGCGGGGTTGCGGCAACAGCCGGTGCCGGTTGTCGGTCGTATTGCCCGGGGCGAGTTCCTGCTTGATCTGCGGACCGTGGCTGCCAGCGATTGGGCTGACGTGGTGGCCGGGCTGCTGGATTTACATGGCTGAACCGAGTACGATCGCGCTTTTTCGTTGACCGCACCTTTTGGCCCCGCGTATTATTTTCCGATTCTCACTCACCGACACCGAGGATAGACTATGTCAACGATCGCACTGATTCCGGCTGCCGGTATGGGTAAACGGATGGGCGCCGGCATGAACAAACAGTACCTGCAGGTTGGCGGCATGCCGATCCTGGCCCGGACGGTGGCGGTGTTCGAGCAGGCCGACTTTGTTGATGCCATTTATATCATCAGCCCTGAGGACGAAATTCTGTACTGCCAGCGGGAAGTGGTTGCGGCCCATGGCTTTACCAAGGTGAAGGCGGTGGTGGCCGGTGGTGCCGAGCGCCAGCATTCGGTGCTGAACGGTCTGCGGGCAGCAGCTGCTGACGATGATGATCTGGTGTTGATCCATGATGGCGTCCGGCCGTTTGTGCCGCTGCATGTGTTGCAGCGGGCGCTTGACGTGGCCCGGACGACTGATGGTGCCCTGGTGGCGGTGCCGGCCAAGGACACCATCAAGGTAGTTGAAAACGGAATCATCCGCGCCACGCCACCCCGGGAAACCCTTTGGCTGGCCCAGACGCCCCAGGCGTTCCGGTATGGGATCATCCGGGCGGCCCACGAAATCGCCGAGGCTGAAGGATTTCTCGGCACTGATGATGCCTCGCTGGTGGAGCGGTTGGGCAAGGAAATTCATATTGTGCTGGGCGATTACCGGAATATCAAGATTACGACGCCGGAGGATCTGGTGCTGGCTGAAGCTTTTTTACGGCAGTGACGAGTAACGAGTAACGAGGAAAAACTGATGCGGATTGGCCATGGGTATGATGTGCACCGCCTGGTTGCCGGGCGGAAGCTGATAATGGGCGGGGTGGAAATCCAGTATGAAAAAGGACTGTTGGGGCACTCCGATGCCGATGTGCTGCTGCACGCCATCAGTGACGCCATCCTGGGTGCCGTGGCACTGGGGGATATCGGCAAGCACTTTCCCGATACCGACCCGCAGTTCAAAGGGGCCGACAGTTTGCAGTTACTGGCGCACGTTGGCCGACTGGCTGGTGATAAGGGGTACCGGGTTGGCAATGTTGATGCAACAATTATTGCCCAACGCCCGAAGATGGCCCCCCATATTCAGACGATGCGGGCCAATATTGCCCGGGTACTGCTCTGTGACATCAACCGGGTCAATGTCAAGGCGACCACGACTGAAGAATTAGGCTTTTGCGGTCGCGGTGAAGGCATTGCTGCTCATGCCGTGGCGCTGCTGCAACCGACTGATCTACCCGAGGGAGAATGATGCAGGAATCGACTACGACCACCCCGACCAATTTTCTCCGTACCATCGTGGCTGACGACCTGGCCAGCGGCAAACATCAGAGTATTGTCACCCGGTTTCCACCCGAGCCAAACGGCTACCTGCATATTGGCCATGCGAAATCGATCTGTCTCAATTTCGGCCTGGCGCGGGACTTTGGCGGCCGTTGCCACCTCCGCTTCGATGATACCAACCCGGTGAAGGAAGATGTTGAATATACCGAGTCGATCAAGGAAAGCGTGCGCTGGCTCGGCTTTTCCTGGGGCGAGCACCAGTATTACGCCTCTGATTATTTTGCCCAGCTCTACCAGTGGGCCGAGTATATGATCCAGCAGGGCAAGGCCTATGTGGAAGACCTGTCTGCCGAGGAGATTCGCGCCCATCGTGGCACCTTGACTGAGCCGGGCAAGGCGAGCCCCAGCCGCAGCCGTTCGGCCGAGGAGAACCTGGAGCTGTTCCGCCGCATGCGGGCCGGCGAGTTCGGTACTGGCGCCAAGGTTTTGCGGGCCAAGATCGACATGGCCTCCCCCAACATCAACCTGCGCGACCCGGTCATGTACCGGATTCTCCATGCGCCCCACCCCCATGCGGGCGACCAGTGGTGCATCTACCCGATGTATGACTACGCCCATGGGCAGAGCGATGCCATCGAAGGGATTACCCACTCCATCTGTACCCTGGAGTTTGAGGATCACAAGCCGCTTTACGAATGGTTCCTGGCGAACCTGCCGGTGCCGGCAAACCCACGGCAGTACGAATTTTCCCGGTTAAACCTGACCTATACGGTGATGAGTAAACGCAAGCTCCTGCAACTGGTACAAGAGGGGGATGTCAGCGGCTGGGACGACCCGCGCATGCCGACCCTGGTGGGTCTGCGCCGTCGTGGCTACACCCCGGAGGCGATCCGCGCTTTCTGCGACACCATTGGGGTTGGCCGCAGCGACAGTTGGATCGACATGAGTATTCTCGAGGAGGCGATCCGCCAGGACCTGAACGACCGGGCGCCCCGGGCCATGGCCGTACTGCGCCCGATAAAGCTGCTGATCGAGAATTTGCCGGCGGAAGCGGTAGAAGAGTTGACCATGGCGTTCCATCCGCAAAAGCCAGAGCTGGGGAGTCGGGTGCTGCCGTTCTGCAACGAGCTGCTGATCGAAGCTGAAGATTTTGCCGAGACGCCGCCGAAAGGGTTTAAGCGGCTGTCGCCCGGCGAAGAGATCCGCCTGCGTGGCGCCTACATCATCAAGTGTGTGGGCTTTGATCAGGATGCCAGCGGCAACGTTACCCGGGTTCGCTGCACCTATGATCCCGAAACCCGCAGCGGCATGCCGGGCGCGGAGCGGAAGGTGAAGGGGGTCATTCACTGGGTGTCGGCTCGCCACGCCATGACCGCCGAAGTGCGACTCTACGACCGGCTGCTGAATGTCACCAGCCCGACTGGTGACGACTGGAAGTCGACCCTCAATGCCGATTCGGTAGAGGTGCTGACCGATTGTCGTCTGGAACCGGCGCTGCTCAAGGCCCAGGCTGAAGACCGCTATCAGTTCGAGCGGACCGGCTACTTCTGTGCCGACCTGAAGGATTCGCAGCCGGGCCGGCCGGTGTTTAATCGGACGGTGACGTTGAGGGATGCGTGGAAAAAATAGTGACAACAGTAATAACACGGAGCAACTGAGCAACGGAGTTATGCTTGTGGGCAACTTCACCCTGCGAATTGGGGTTAAGATTCTGTAGTACACCGCATGGTTTCCACCCGGTTTGTTGTTTTTGATTTCTCAGTTGCTTGCCTAGAGGCACCTACTTCTGGCCGTTGCTCAGTGTTATTTGGAATTTCGGTTTTTACAGTGAGGTTACTATGGCATTACGTGTATATAACACCCTGACTGGCGGCAAGGAAGAGTTCAAGCCGCTGGAGCCGGGCAAGGTCAAGATGTATGTCTGCGGCGTGACGGTCTATGACCATTGTCATATGACCATTGTCATATGGGGCATGCCCGGGCCTATGTCGCCTTTGACATGATCTATCGCTATCTGCAGTATGCGGGCTATGACGTTACCTACGTC
>JANOEC010000121.1:0-46888 GCA_031412995.1 Geobacteraceae bacterium | reverse complement strand
AATCCTGGATATATCACTACCCCCGATATCTGCTGCATCGTGGACAAGATCGTCGAGGATACGGTTTATCTCAATAAAGTGGGCACGTGTAGCGGCAAACCCGGCAGAGCATTCATCCAGACGAAGCTTAAAAAGGTGAAGGTCGTTGTGAATGGAAATGTGTGGAAGGAGACTGACGTGGAAAGCCTGAGCGTGCCGGATCTTGCCAATACCCTGGCCAAGACCGACCAAATTGCAGAGCGATTGGCAATTCCAAAAAACCGCAACGAACGCGAAATGTCTGATTTGGCCGGAACGCTTGATTCCTACTACCACTCTGATGAATTTCAGCTGCGCGTATTGAGTGAGACAGAACGAATCAAGACAGAAGTCTTTGGGGATAAGGTCACCGGTTACTACGCGGATAAGGCCAAAAAGGAAAGCAAAGGGAAACTCACCAACTCCGAACGAATCTATGTATTCGTTTCCTCGGCAATGCCGCTCCAGACGATCAGGAACTATGCCGCTTCTGTGTCCCGCCTGGGAGATCCGAACGTCACCCTGGTCATGCGCGGGTTCGTCGATGGGATGACGAAGATCCAGCCAACCGTCAGCTTCATCGCCTCAGTACTCCAACGTGACCAATCGTGCCGCCCACAGGAAGGAGAATGCGAGATGGTACCGGCAAGCCTGGCAGTAGATCCCCTGTTGTTCCGGCGGTACCAGATTGACCGGGTACCCGCCGTGGTTTATGCCCGAGGGCTCAAAGCTGAGGATGCCGGCTTGAGTGAAGGTGATGCCAAGAATGCCACTATTGCGGATTTCCATACGGCGTACGGCGATGCCCGCCTGGAATATCTGCTTGATCAGATCCAGAGGGAAACAGGATCGCAGTCCCTGGCCGCTTTGCTTTCCACTCCGGCAAACAAAAACTGAATAAGGAAAGAGGGAACATACGCATGAATGATGAAACCAGCATGGAGACAAACATCTCTCAGGAGACTGAAGACAACAAGGATGCCGTTTCGGTACCTAAAGAGTATCCCAAAAAGCATCCCAAACAGCATCCAAGTCTTGTTTCCATGATAGCGATCTGTGTGGTGGTCTCTATAGGAGCATCTTTGGCCACCATAGTTGGCTATGACCGATGGTTCGCGCAGAAGGTAGTTGCAGTCGATATCAAGGGGTACATCGCTCAGCAGCGGGACAACTATCTGGCCGGCAAACTGAATGATGACGAATTGAAGAAGAGTTTCGACCGACTGGAAAACGTCATCACGGCAATTCCAAAGAACCGGGTGATCATCATGGGTGACGCGGTGGTACGCAATGCCGAAACCGTTAAACCTTGATTTCCATAACTGGCGGCTCTGGCTGGCTATCACTTGCCTGATAGTTGCGGGAACTCTGATCCCCTACAAGTTCAGTGTCACTCTCACACCTTCTCTCAAGCACCGGATCTACTGGCTCACGCGTAACCCGGACAAGGTGGTGAGGGGTGATTACGTACTGTTTCACCATAAGGAATTTGCGGCCAAGGTTGGTATGAAAAAGTCGGAGGAGATGCTGAAGGTCATCGGCTGCAACGAAGGGGATCAGCTCACCGTCGATGCGGAGAAGAAGTTCTACTGCAACGGCGAGTATTTGGTACGTGCCAAAGACATCTCACTGAAGGGGGAACCACTGCAGCACTTCGTCTTCAATGGTCAAATCCCCAAGGGAGTCATGTTCGTCATGGGACAGCACAAGGACAGCTACGACTCCCGCTATTTCGGTTTCGTGGACAAGAACCGCATCCTGGCGAAAGCCTACCCGATCTTTTGAGAGGAATTCCGTGCCCATTGAGAAACTCAATCCCCTGCATTATATGGGGCAGGCTGCGTATACCGGCTTCTGGCAGAAACTATTCGCGACGCTGCTCTACGGTTTCTGGGGGCGTTTCTTCTTCGTTGCCCTTGTGATCTCGGCCTTCTGGGTAGGAGTCCGACAGCGTAATCCTACCCTGGCTGCCATCTGCCTGCTGCTGGCGGCAATCGTCGCCTATGGCGGCGGGATCATGAACCTGATCAGATCGTTCACGGGATAGGAGAGGACGTGTCGAAGGATAGTAACAGCACTCCGGATATCATGCCGGTACCACCAAGCAATGAGATCCACCCGCGAGGGCTCCTTGAGGCAATTTCGTACATCGATCAGAACTTCGCCAACGAACTGGGAGGTTGCATGATCAAGTCCCGCTTCCTGACTACTAAGCAGAGGCTTGAATTCATGGAAGTGGGATTCAGGAGTTCCTTTGCCTCGGGAATTGTTTCGGCATTCCTGACTCCTGTTGCCATAGGGGTGATCGAACAGTACATCCCCATGTTCGGTGACCCGTCGCCGACCTTCTTTGACAAGTTCAGCGCCTTCCTGTTGGCGCTGGGGTTCTCGTTGGGCTACGCCATCTTTATGGCGAAGGCCTCCACGTGCTTCATCGGCGAGTACACACGTGCCATGGTGCTAAACCTCCTGGGCGGAATGATCTTCGGGGCCATCGTCAAGGCGGTTGTGGCCTTCATTGCTTTCCATTTCCTCTATTTCAAGATCTTCACCGACAAGAACGTGGTGTGGGCAGTGACCAAGCTCTACTACACCAAGACCTCTCAAAGCACCGTTTACTCAATATATAACTGGGTCCAGGGATTCAAGGGGATCTTCCTCATTTCCGCCTACTTTGTCCTGATTTCCACGGCGGTGTTCATCATCATTCCCATTATCGCCATGCTGTTCGCATGGAGGCGCAACCTTAAATTGATTGATGCAGGAGTAGTACATGTCGATACGGACAGTATCTAGGCTCGTTTTTACGGCACTCTTGGTGCTCATCCCAACCATGGCCTTGGCTCTGGACATGGAGTTCTACGTCTGGGGAGGCCACGATGCCGTCGTGAATGCCTTCGGCAAGCTGGCACTTATCTTCGGCGACAACGCTTACAAGTCACTCTATTTCGTTGTCATCACCGCCGGGCTCTTCTTTGGCGGGGTGACGGTCTTTGCCAAGTCACTTGGAACTGCCAACGGCTCCGTCATGACCTGGATCGTGCCAACTTTGATCGGCGTCATGGTCTATCTCGCCTTGGTCGTCCCCAAAGGGACTATCCATGTCTATGATCCGGTCTTCAATAAGAACCAGGCGGTGGGCGGAATACCTGACGGCGTTGTGGCAGTGGCTGGTATCCTGAACAAGATCGAGCGGGGTCTGGTGGATATTGTCACTACCGCCGGTGATCCCCTGAATTACCAGACGCAAGCAGGTGGAAAAGGATTCCTGGGGCTCGCCCAACTCACCAGCATTCCTCTGTCAGCAGTTGACAGCAATCTGGACGCTTCTATGCGGAGATACGTCAAGGATTGCGTTTCCTACGCACTGATGAATCCCAATGCTAACCTTACGGTGGATGAATTGCGCAAGACTACCACCAATTTTGTTGGCTCCCTGGACAAGGCGGTCAACCCGGCCATCTGGACGGTCTACTTCAATGCCGCCAACCCGCAGGGCCAGGCGCTTACCTGTACTGACTCCTGGACCAACATCAAGGCAGCGCTCACCCCGGCCAATCTGGGGAAGAATATCGAATCGGTTTGCGCCAATCTTGGTTACGACGTTACTGATGCCGCTGCCCTGACCCAATGCAAGACGGTGCTGAATAATGTCAATGCCGGGACCGGTCTCGGAGCGGCGAGCATCGATGACTTCCTGAAACAGGCCTACGTCTCCCAGCGGCTGGAAGAGATATTCCGCAGCGGCAATGCTGCCGGTGCCACCAACTATCAGTTTCTGCTCAACGCCTCTGGAGCTATGAAATCAGCCAACGAGTGGTTGCCGATCATGAAGGCGGCGCTAACCGCCATTGCGGTTGGACTGCTGCCATTCCTGGCACTCTTCATCCCAACACCTCTGATCGGCAAGGCCGTGGGCATCATCGCTGGCTTCTTCATTTGGCTCACTGCCTGGGGTGTCACTGATGCCATAGTTCACCAATTTGCCGTGGACTATGCCAATCGGGCCTATGAGATGGTGCGGCAGAACAAGCTCGGCATGGATGCGCTCTACTTCTTCCCCGATCAAACGGTGAAGATCCTTGGGATGTTTGGCACACTCCGGATGAGTGGGATGATGCTGGCTACAGTTATTACCGGGATGTTGATTCGGTTCGGCGGGCACGCTATGTCAATGATGGCCGGGGGGATGGTCAATCAGGTGCAGTCGGCAGGTACCCGGGCGGCACATGAGGTGGAAGATCCAGCCGGTAGAGCATCAGCCATGCAGCGCAACGTGACAGCCATGCCGACGCAGGCATGGAGCAACGAACACAGCTTCCAGGCCAGACAGGCGCAATCGCTGGTCGGGATGTCGGCCAAGACAACTGCATCGAGTGATATGATCCGGGACTTCGGGATGGATTTTTCGAGCAGAATATCTGCTGATAGCGAGATTGGCAGATCAATCGGTTTCGGTGGTAGCGGCAGGGCCATGCGTGAAGGTGGTTTGTCTTCTGCCTACGATCTGAAATCATTTGATGGTCGGCTGGGACTCGATAAATCTGCTGCAACCAAGGATGTGGTTTCAGGCAGCTATGGTGGTGACACTCTGGCCTTTGCCAAGATGGGAGTTGCCAATGACCGGGCCTTGGCAAATGTCTTTGGCTCCGGTGAAAACTACTCTGATTTCCTGACTGCCAACATGGACAAGAGTGTCGGGCAACTGCAGGGTGAGATGGGTGCTTATGCCGCTGCCAGGTCATTGGGTTTCAGCGGAAACTGGCGAGATTTCCATGCCATGCGTTCTGAGGTTACGGCCCTTGGGGATTTTGCCAATGCCGATGCGGTAAACAAGATTGCCGATAAATACGGGATCTCTTCCGGACAGCTCATGCAGATGAATGCACAGTTCCAACAGAGCAGGCATGCTTCAGAGGTAACCGGGCTCTCAAATCAAATGGGCGGTCCTGTTGCCGCCGGCACGGAAGCTGGTCATGTCTTGGCAACGGAAACCGGTGGCAAGATCCAGGGTATCTATGCAGGGGGTGGCCATGAGAACTACCAGCAGCTCACCAGCAATGATGTTTCAGGGAGGATCGCCCGCAATCAGCTGGTCCACGCAGCAGCGGATCAAATGGTAGGGAGGATTGCTCCTCAACTCAAGAACGATCCGGAGATGTATCAGAACGGCCACCTGACCGAACGGGGCTTTGCCGAGATGCAGAAGGCGATGGAGGGGCAGAATATAAACTTCACGACATCTGACGGTAAGAGTGCGGTCAATGTCGGCATGGATGGTGGGATTGTCAATTCGTCTGATTCCGGTACCGTTGCCAAAGGTGACAGGAATCAGGCGCTCGAACTGCAGAAGCAACTTCGTGCTTCCGGCTTCCAGAGTGCTGCAGCTCATGTCGCCAAGCTGTCCGGTCAGGCTTTCGACTACAAAGCTGATTACGACCGGAACGGCAACCTCGCGTCGTTTGCCGTTGATCAGGGTGGCCGGGTGCAGAAGTTTGATCTGGGTCAGAGCAAGACCGGGACAGATATCGAGCGTCTGGATCGAAACGTGTCGACCACAGACAAGGGGCTGCGCAAGACAGTCGGGGACTTCATCAAAACCGGTTATGAGAACCAGTCTCTGAATGTCTCGCGGCAGTCCGGCAGTTATATGATCCAGGCCGGCGGCAAGCAGATGATGGTCAATGGCGACTGGTATTATGCCAAGAACGATAAAACCGGAAAAATGGAGGTAGTCGGCGGATCATTCTCCAATGGGCTTGACGGAAATGTTCTTATGTACGCCAAGGACAAGGATGGCAACCTGCACTACTCCCAGGTGCAGGGTAAGATGGACAAAAGCGGGAATCTTATTGCCGGACAGCGGTCGGAGATTACCGAGGACCAGTTTGTTCAGTCGTCACAGCAGGGGGCGGCGGTTGTCAGTACGAGATCAGGTGGTGGAATTACCGGAAGTGTCCGTGCCGATGGCGGGGTCAAGGCGGATTATTCGAGTTCGCAGGTCGTTGGGACAAGGGTTGAATCCAAGCAGAATCTTGCTGGGAGTGCAGCTACCCAGGAATTCAGAGAAGGACGTTCTATTGATGCAGGCACGGCAGCCACTACAATTGCCGTTGGTCAGGGAGCTCTGCATGAGACGGCAGGGATAGTAGGTGACGTAACTACAGTCACCGCCCCCAATCGTAACATGATCAAGAATCGTGAAGCAAAGGCTGCAGCAACGACGAAAACAGAAGAAGTCACGGCCAGAGAAACGACAAGAGCCTTGGAAAATCGGGTTCAGCAGCAGACACAGAGAACCGCAAAAATACTTCAGCAACAGAGTAAGACATCGAACCTACCCAAAGGTAATGGGCCAACACCATTCAGGAAGAGGTGAGCAATGACGGGATATAAGATACTACTCGTAAGCGATGGGCTGATTGTTCTCGTGACACAACCATTTGAAATCCGCGAGAATGTTTCAGATATTGAGCTCGAAATTGCAGAGTACGGTGCCGTTCTGACTGTAGAAGGGCACCGTGTCGATTTGCCTGGAGATATACTGACTCACTTAGAGCAATCGGAAGGTTCAAATGTCTATTTCTATGAAGCTTCACCCTACGAGCTGATTGCTGAATTTCGAGGATGTATCACTCTTGCAAGAGATGAGATTTTGAAGCTAAAAGGTGCCTATGAGTACCGTCAGCGTTTATGATGGTCACTGTTGTAAAGAAACCAGTAGCGCCAATCATCTTCAGGGCAGTAATAAGCTGAACGTTTATCAGTGCTTGCATAACCATACCAAAACAACCCACCCAGAGGAAGCCCTTTCATTACTCCTGTAAACAAGCGAAAAGGTATTCGGTCCAGGCAAGAATACAGGAACGCTAGTACAGCAATACCCAGTGTCCAATACCAAAAAGACGCTTTAAAGAATAATCCGACGATTCCACCCACCAGAAGACAGGGAAGTACTGTTCCGACAGTGGAAATAATGAATGCCTTTAGTTTCGTTCCCATCGTGTGAATCTCCGTATTTGTCCGTTACAACTCGATTGTGTCATATGTAGTCAGTTTGATCATGTACGATTTTATTGTCAACCCATTTCAATCACAAACGACTGTTATTTCGGACTGTTGCAGCACTCTGTTTTAAGCTGACAGGGTATGTAGCCTTAATACACTTCCACGTTGGCGGTAACTAAAAGTTAGAGATGGGCTTATTTTGCCTAACGATAAAAAGTGTCCCTACTGAAGGCAGATATAATCTTGGAACTTTCAGTAGTTATTTAGCATTATTAAACAAGCACAATCCAGCCAAACACTTCATAAACACCCCGCCATATTTTTAACTTGACAACGTCGCTGTCACGTTGTATGTTATGTCCATGGAAACGAAACTGTACACAATGTCGGAACTGGAGCAGATGACCGGGCTGTCACGCCGGACCATCCATTACTACGTCAGCCAGAAACTCATCCCGGCCCCAGAAAGCAAGGGCGGGCCTGGCGCAAAGTACGGAGAAGAGCAACTGGTGCGCCTGCAGCTGATCAGGATCTTGCAGGACGAACTGAAGCTCGAGAAAATAAGGGAAGCACTGGCTTCCATGAGCGAAGATGAAATGCGCCGCATTGTCACTGATGCAGAAAGCGGCGTAAAAAAGTGGGACGCCACTGCCGTCAGTTCATGGTTGTCAGGAAAGGGAGGCAGCGCTGTTTCAGTGGCAGACAGACCTGCACCAAAGCTTTCCGGAAGCTTCTCGTTCTCAAGGATCGGTGAACACCAAGAAACGCCCTCTCCCGTTCAGCCGGTTAACCTGCTCGCGGGTTTGAAGCGTGCAATGCCTTCCAAGGGCGAGATGTGGCAAAGGCTCACTGTTTCTGACGGCGTTGAGCTGAACGTACGAAATGACATCAGCAGTGACGAGTTGTACAGAACGTTGAGGGAGTATCTGGAGCAGATTGAAGGTCAACGGTAAAAGGAGGACTGCACAATGAAAACAACTATTCGATTCGATTACCCCTGTGTGCCTGCAGGTCAAAAATCAATTATACGGCTCATGCTGTCGGTCGGAGGTGACGGCAAAGCTGGACGTCCTATGCCGCTCAACCTCTCGGTAGCTCTCGACAGGTCAGGTTCCATGCAGAGGGACAAGATCCGCAAGGTGCTCGAAGCAACCAGGATGCTGGCTGGAATGATGCAGCAGCAGGACGTGTTCTCGCTGGTAACATTTAACGACTCGGTACAGACACTGATCCCGAACGCCAAGGGGCCAGACCTGAACGGCATAGATAAAATACTCTCGCAGGTGACCGCAGAAGGTCAGACTTTCCTGAGCGGCGGTTATGAGGAAGCAGTTCGTTTCGCTACAGTTGCAAGACACGGCATGGTCTCCAGAGTCATGCTTCTCAGCGATGGTCAGGCCAACCAGGGTGTTACTGACCGAACTGTGCTGGCCGACATGGCAAAGAAGAATCTTTCTGAACGCATCACTACTTCAACATTCGGTGTTGGAAGTGACTTTGATGAAGATCTCATGAAACACATGGCTGAGAGCGGTGGAGGCAACTCATTCTATATTGAGGAACCGGAGCACTCGGAAGCGGTGTTCCGTGAAGAACTCGAATATATGCGTGGTCTTGTGGCAACCGACTGCACCGTTACTTTCAAAGGCACAAACGGCGTTACTGCCACCCTGCTCAACAACTATGCTGTTACTGGAACAAACACCTGGCTCATGGGTGACATCTCCACGGTTGAAGAGCGTTCGCTGGTGCTTGAACTTGAAGTTCCCGCCATAGGGAAAGCAGGCACGGAACTGCAGGTGGGTGAGTTTGAGGTTAACTGGAGCTCAATGACGGACAATGGCCGACTCGACAGCACTAAAGTGTCAGCATGTGTCCGTGTGGTTACCGCCGAAGAGTTCGAGCAGACCGTACCTGACCGTATTGTGGTAATTGAAGCAGCCATGCAGGCTGCCGCACAGGCAAAACGTGAAGCCAGGACACTGGCACTGCAGAGGAAGTTCGATGAAGCAGCTGATGTGCTCGAGCGTTACGCAGTCGCCCTTGAGGGGCTCGGACTCAACGATCCCTGCCTGAATGACGAGATCAAGGATCTCCGTGAGCGTGCAGTGAAAATGCGCTTCGACCGTGAACGGTTCTACAATCCAAAGATGAACAAAATGATGGCCTATGAGGCCGAAATGATGTCCAAAGGACGGAAGTCCTCCTATATGTCCATGAAACAGCGGGCTGTCATGACGCACAGGATGCAGGCCGGTCAGTTGGATGCCATACTGGTGTCATACGAACCCATGACCGGAGAAAGAGAAAAGGCGATTGCCATGCAGGCCACCGGACTGACGGTATCAGAGTTACTGAAGAGAGTCTATGAGCAGATGCCTGCCGGAATACCGCCTCATTCCTATGGCAGAAAATGGGTTCTGCGTGACCGGCGCACGGGGAGAGTATTCGATATAGGGAGTTCCTGGGCCAGAGCGAACGGCAGGAAGACTGATGACCGTGACACGTTCACCGCAGGCATCAGACAGGGCATGGAAGTAGAGGTAGTCGGCCTGTCTCCACTTGCTGCAAAAACATCACGTCACAAGGTGGCACCCGACAGCATACTTATAGACCTTGAACCGGTCCTCGGTGCCAACGCCGGTATGATTACGGAACCTTTTATCGGCAGTATGCCTGCCTGTGACTTCCTTGCCAAAGTGTACTATATGCTTTCAACCGTAGTTCGGCCCAATACATATGGCCGTTCCTGGGCACTTCGTGACGCTGCCACCGGGAGAATCATTGACACGGGTAGTGCATGGGCAAGTGATATGGGAACTCTTGCCGATATCAGGCCGCTGTCATCAATCGGTCTGCAGGGAGGGAGCGTAATTCAGGCAGTACTGGTAAAACATTAATCGGCACGGGTTATCCCGTGAGAGGAGGCATACTATGAAAGTATTCTACAGAGATGAACAGACCGCAAAGCGTAACAGCTCATTCAGCCCCAGTGCAGGTAAACCGGCCAAGGCCCTTGAAAGCTGGAGAAATCTTGATGCAGAAATTCAGGTGATATCATTCGAGCCTGTCACCCGTGAGCAGTTCGGCAAGGTCCATGATCGTAAGTATGTGGATGGAGTGCTCGATCTGAAGTGCAACAACGGTTTCAGCAACAGATATCCGGAAGTGGCCGCAGTTCTCCCATATGTTGCAGGCAGCATGGTTGCAGCTACCCTGCACGCATTCAAGACTGGAGAAACTGCATTCAGCCCGACATCAGGCGCTCATCATGCCTGCTATGACCATGGCGGCGGATTCTGCACCTTCAATTTTCTTGCCCTGGCAGCAGTCGAGGTATATGAGGCGGGAGCACGGAAGGTTGCCATCATTGACTGTGACATGCATGGCGGCAACGGGACTCAGGACATCATCCACAAGATCGGAATGCATTTCGTCAAGCACTACAGCTTCGGGTATGATCACAGCACTCACGACAAGGAACTCTGGAAAAGTCAGTTCCCGGCAAAGATCAGAAACATACTCAAAGACGCTGATATCCTGATCTACAACGCGGGAGCAGATCCTCACATTGATGATCCTCTTGGCGGTGTGCTGACTACGGAAGAGTTGAAGGAACGTGATGATGTTGTTCTGGGTTTGGCCCATGAATTTCAGGTTCCCGTGGCAATCAGTCTGGCCGGTGGGTACCAGGATCCGCTCAGGAAGGTGCTGGACATCCATGACAACACCTACCTTGTTGCCGGCAAATATGCGGATGAAAACATGAATGTTGATGCACACGTGTCGGCGGATAATTACGAGGAAGATCCGTATCGGATTGGGTACAGCGACGCGCTGAAAAAGGTGCTTGCTATGATCAGGCAGTGCAATGAACAGGAATGGTGTATTGAAACATCATCAGTCAGTGCGGTTCTGGTGGATGCAATACAGACAGAGATAAGTGATTCAAGAGTGCAAAAAAATCTGGGCAGATAATATTTCGTACTTCAGGAGCCGTGATTAAGGTTATTGGGAGGGTAAAATGAAAAAAAGTGACGTTGTCAAATTCAAGGCTGTTGTTGATGCAGGGGATGAAGATATAAGGATGAGATTGCTGGAAGACCCAGACGGTGGGAGAGTGCTGGTTGAAAGTCTTCGGGGTATGAGCATCAACCCTACTTCACGCTATAATCTGGAAGACTTGGAGCTTGTCACCCCTAGAGAGGTTCAGCCATGCAGCAAGTAACCATAGATAGTTTCAGGATCGTACCAGCCCCCTTTACGGGGATCGGTTGGGTATCAGTTCAAGTGTGGGATTCAAATGCTGGCGAATACAGGCACGTTTCTACATTCAGAAGTTTGATTGAGGCAGATCAATTTCTCAAAAGGAGGGATTACTTTTCACAATCACCATAAAAATGATCGTAAGAATAGATGTTGAATCGTTCTCGGTCTTCAATTTCGTAGACAGTAGGTACAGGTCTTTTGTCTGTGCTTGCATATCCGTACCAAAACAACCCACCCAGAGGCAGCCCTTTCACTCCGCCTGTAAAAAAGCGTAAAGTTATGCGATCCAAGCATGCATAAAAAACGCGGGGATGGCGATACCCAGTGTCCAGTATCAGAATGACGATCTAAAGAATATGCCGACAATTGCTCCCGCAGCAAGGCAGGGGAGCACGGTTCCAACAACCGAAACAACAAATGCTCTAAGTTTCATTCTCACCTCATACTCCTCCTTTCCCTGACAGTCTGATTTCGATTGGATTTCATGATATAGTTTGGCCAGCTACAATTTGATTGTCAACTCAAAATGTCACTCAAAATGTCACCAAAATTCAATAATAACATATTGTTGCACCACTCTTTCTCGGTTTGTCAAAGTATTCTCAGGGTTGTAGTTTGTTCAAAATCCATATCGATTGACTTTTATTGCAGAAAGAGGTATTGACATTGCGTGATTTCGCGCAGTTATGGAGGGTGAGGCGATGGGCTCTATGCCCTTCAAAAAATATTTGTGGAACCCAAAAGCCGCATTGTTTGCCAAGTGCTAACAGGTGGCTTTTTTGTTAATTTGGGTTTGTATTCTCTGGGAGCAAAACTGGCCCCAACAGCTGGCTTCTCATAAGATTAGTGGAGATTTATTGCATAAGATCGTCTTCAACGACCCAAACATCCACAATTTAATAACAGGCTAAATTTTATGAAAATAATTCCACCAATCATCCATGATATCAAGAGTGAAGCCGAGGAGAAGGTATTCAGGTTACTTGCCAGCACAAAATCAGTTGATAATCAGATTGCAATACACTCCCTGAATGTTCCAGAGCATCAGTACAAACAATGGTCAGAACTTGATTTTATTGTTGCCGGGCAAAGAGGCATCATTGTCTTAGAAATCAAGGGTGGACATGTTTCATGCACGGATGGCATCTGGGAATTTACGACCAGATTTGGGAATGTTCATAGGAAATCTGAAAGTCCATTTCAGCAAGCTCAGTCTGGAATGTATGCTCTCAAAGAGATGCTTGAAAAACAGTTCGGCTGGCAGGTCACAAAAAACATTTGCTTCGGTTGGGGGGTTATATTCCCAGATCAGAAATTTACAGTTAATAGCATCGAAATCCCAAGAGAGACAGTACTGGATGGTCCAGAGTTCATGGCACTTGACTCGTTACATGAATATCTTGACCGTTTATCAGCTTACTGGAGCAATAAAGGTGGCAAAAAATATAACCCTCTTGACGAAACACTTACGAACAAAATTGTAAACTATCTCCGTCCCAACTTTGACATGGTGCCTTCGCTTGCAGCAGCAATAGACCAGGTTGTTGGTCGTCAAGTGAGACTTACCGAAGAGCAATACCATTTGATTGACAGTGTTTCCGAAGCATCTCGCATAATTTGTCAGGGTGGGGCTGGTACTGGTAAATCTTTCATTGCTGCCGAAGTTGCACACAGGGAATCATCGTTAGGAAAAAGGGTTGTCTTTGTTTGTCGGGGAAAAATATTTGCCGGTTTTATGAACAACAGACTTTCAAAATCTTTAGTAGAAGTTTTGAGCTATGACTTTGCAAAAAACTATAGCGGGCCACCGTTTGACGTACTGGTTGTGGATGAAGGGCAAGACTTACTCGATTTTGAGGCCCTTGAGGTTCTTGCAAAACTTGTTAAAGGCGGATTAGAAAAGGGCGTCTGGCGCTTTTTTATGGACTCAAACAACCAGTCCGGTCTCTTCACGGAATATCAAAAAGAAGCTCTCGATTTTCTAAAAGAATGTGGTGCCACTCCCGTACGTCTGAAAAAAAATTGTCGTAATACTGAGCAGATAGTAACGCAGACAATGGCTGTTACTGGTGCTGACATTGGAACTGCTATCGCTGATGGAAAGGGTCAACAGGTAGATTATTCATATGTTGAAAACGCACATGAAGCTGCAAGGGAACTCTCAAGAAAGCTTCATGAATGGCATGAAGGAGGGGCTCGTACAGGAGAAATTGTCATCCTCACCAATCATGCTGATGATTCTCAGGTTCTGAAGTCTCTTAACGACCGCTGGAAAAAACTTCTTATAAACGTTGATGAAAATAATGCAGGTAGATGGCCTTCAAACAGGTTGCCCTACTGTGATATTGCAGCATTCAAAGGACTAGAAAGCCATTATATTGCTATCATTGACTTGGATCTTATAGATCAGACTCCAAACTCACTTGCCAAGCTTTATGTCGCAATGACAAGAGCTAATGCAGTTCTCTGGATGTCAGTCCCATTGCAAATAAAGCCGATAATTGATGAACTGAGAGTTAAAAACCTGCCTGTGTTACTCCAGTATGGAGGAAAGTCAAAATGACCAAAATGACTAAAAGCGCTACTAAATCTGACATAAATGAATTCAGGAGACAACTTTCTATTGAGAGGGGAAAAACCCTTGATTACCTTCGAGCCCAGTTAATTGGACCAGCGGAAGGTAAAGAAGAAAAATTAAAAGAGAAGGCGAGTGGACGCTATCTGATGGGGACACTTTTCCCTTTGGACAGTAAGTTGACAGCAAGTTCTGACGCAGAAGAAGATGACTCAGCTAATACCGTGGATGATGAGGGTTCCGATTCACCAGTCAGCCTTGCTTATGCACTTTTCCCTTCTTCAGTAGGAATCAGTTTTTTTGTTGCAGGCAATGGAATTATCAGATGCTCATTGTACGGCGCCGTTTATCTGAAACAAAAATTGGCTAAAGAAACAGACCCTGCAACCAAGGAAGACAAGCCCATTAAATCGACCAAAGCGAACGCAACACTATGGGCAAGAACAGCAATTGCCACTCCTGATATTCCAGAAGAGCACGAATTATCACCGCCAAAAGATAAAAAATCTGTTCGATTTGATGTCATGGGAGGCCGGGCAAAACTAGATGTACTATGGAGGCCAAGAAAAGGTGGCTATATAGTTACAGTTACACTTATGAATTCCAAAAAAGGTGATGGAAACAAGGTTAATCCTGAAGACTGCCTCCACCAAGTAGGTTTTACATGTAAGCCTGTTAACAGCAAAATACTTGCGTATCCCGTAATGGACAGACTCACAATGGATGAGGAAGAAGAAGAGCTTGCGGTACTCTATCGCAATAGGACGACATATGCCATTGGGCATGGTTGTGCTGCAGACTGGGAGATAGACCAAAATGGGCATGTGGCCCATGTCAAAACCGAATATATGCCTTGTGTAACTGTGCCTGAAATTACAACTGAAATCAAAGAGTTGAATGACTCAGGCATACTGAATCTGAATAAACTATCAGATGCCAGCGTCACTCCGGTTAATCTTGCAACTGAATTGCATGCTTTTGTCGATGAATATGCCAACTGGATAAAAGCATTGCCAAACAAACATGTTAACATTCCTACAGAACTCCATAGCGCGCGTGACCGATTACTCGGTAAACTTGACATTGCAGAACAAAGAATGCGTCAAGGCATAAATACACTAGTTACAGATCCTGATGCTATGCGCGCTTTCGTACTTGCAAATCACGCCATGCGAATGCAGATGCTTCATTACAGAAGCCACGAATATGCGGGCAAATCCAAAGACCGTAATTCTCATAAATTTGTGGAACCTGATTATGAAAAACATAATCCTCGGTGGAGACCATTCCAACTTGCATTCCTGCTGCTTGCGCTCGAATCTGTATGTAACGATTCGTCAGATTATCGTGATGTTGTCGATCTAATATGGTTCCCTACCGGTGGTGGCAAGACAGAAGCATATCTAGGTCTTGCAGCTTTTGAAATATTTCTGAGAAGAATAAAATATGGCACTGAAGGCGAAGGAACTGCTGTAATTAAAAGATATACTCTACGCCTACTAACCTCTCAGCAGTTTCAGCGAGCCGCAACATTAATATGTGCATGTGAATCCATTCGTATAAATGAAAATCTTGCCGGACCAATATCACTAGGGCTTTGGGTAGGGGATGATGCATCGCCCAACCGACTGCTTGACGCTAAAAGTCGCTATGATGAAATGCTTGAAGAAGCCGATCCCGAAAATCCTTTCCAACTACAGTCCTGTCCATGGTGCGGCACCAGAATAGTGCCACATAAGCAAAGTGATGACATTAAAGATTATGGTATAGCAGCCACGGATATTTCATTCAGCTTTTTCTGTCCTTCAGACGATTGCCCATTTCATGAAGGTATACCTGTCACTATTATTGATGAGGCGATGTACACCGCCCCGCCGACATTTCTAATCGGGACTATTGACAAGTTTGCCAGAATTGCCTGGGATGATCGGTCTGCAGCATTTTTTGGTGACAATGTCAGAAGGCCACCTTCTTTGATTATCCAAGACGAGCTTCATCTAATATCCGGGCCCCTCGGAACAATTGCCGGAATATACGAATCTGCAGTTGATACAATAATCCAGTCCAAGGGACATACTCCCAAAATAATTGCTGCTACTGCAACAATCCGACGCTCTGCAGATCAAGCGATGCTGTTATACGGGAGAGAAGTAAGCGTATTCCCGCCAGCAGGTTTATCGGATTCAGATTCATACTATGCACGCACTGACGAGTCTCTACCCGGCAGACTTTATACCGGAATTATGGGGCAAGGGCACACGCCACTTTTTTCTCTAGTGCAGGTAAGTGCTGCACTCGCACAGGCTACTGTTGAAAACAATCTTGACGCTGCTACTGTCGACGGTTACTGGACACAGGTAATCTTTCATAACAGCCGGAGAGAACTTGGCAAGACGATAACTCTTGCCCGAGACGACATCCCTGCAAGAATCAAAGTAATTGCCAAGGACCAGAACAAAATGAGGTCTTGTGAAAACGTTGAGGAATTGTCGGCCAATGTCTCTGGAAAGCGGATACCAGCAATTCTTGATCGACTAAAAATTGTAAAAGGGAATAAAGGGGCCATTGATATTCTTCCATGCACGAATATGCTATCCGTTGGCGTGGATGTAAGCCGCTTAGGTCTCATGATTGTAAACGGCCAACCAAAAACAACAGCAGAATATATTCAGGCTTCAAGTCGTGTCGGTCGTGATGTTGTGCCTGGTTTGGTTGTTGCCTTCTATTCGGCAACAAAACCCCGAGACAGGTCTCATTATGAGGGCTTCAGGCCCTACCATGAAGCTCTTTACCGGGCAGTTGAACCCACAAGTGTCACGCCATACGCAATTCCGGCAAGAGATAGAGCACTTCATGCAGCTTTAGTTGCGGTAATGAGGTTGGCGGGCAATGTTCCAAAAAATGAAGATGCAGGGGATTTTGATCCTAACGATGTAGAATCATCATCTCTTATTTCCAGTTTTCTGAAACGGACAGCTAAAGCAGATCCAGTGTCTGCGACGGAAACCGCAAAACATATATCTACAATTATTATGAAATGGCAGGCACTCATAAATGAATCAAGGGAATCAGGGAGGCCATTGAGATATGAGGCTGGTGGTGGACCTCAGTTCAGTCCTCTCCTATGCCCTTTTGACAAGAAAGTCGCAGGAGCATGGCCAACATTAAATTCGATGAGAAATGTTGATAGCGAGTGTGTAATCCGTTTGAAGGGGGAATATCACTCATGAGCGTAAAACGTCGAATTCGCCGTTCACATGCAATATCACCCTTCGGCGTTGGTGCCATATATGATTTTGGTGATGAATCGCTTGTTGCCATGGGCACATTCCACTGGAGAACATATGGAGAAGTAATAAGATTGCCTAGGCTTGAAGAAGCACTTAAGGTACAGCAGTTCAGGATGCCTCCAGTGCCTCGCGGTAATTTTGATCCACACCCCCCAACCCTTCCATTTATGCGTTTCCCAACATGGCTTTTTTGCCCAAAATGCAGACTAATGGTAAAGCTGCGGACCAAAGATGAAGTAGCCGGAGAGGCACCTTGTTGCGGGGACTGTGCAAAACAGCATAAAAAAGTGCGACTGGTCCCGATGAGGTTTGTAATGGTTTGCGTCAATGGTCATCTTGACGACATCCCTTGGGAAGACTGGGCACATGAACACTCAAGAAATAACTGTCGTGATAACAACCATCTTTACTTTGAAACGATCGGTGGTGGAACAGGAGGGCTCGAATCACTAAAAATCAGGTGCAAGACATGTGGTAGCATTAACATCCTGGAGGGCCTTTCCAGCAAGGACAGTCTCAAGCGTATAGGCTTCAGTGAAAACGGAGGTAAGTCGTGCCGTGGAAAGCAGCCATGGGAAACTCATGCTGAGGGCTCTGCTTGCCGGGAAATTCCACAGGTAGCTCAAAGGGGTGCCAGCAACGTGTATTATCCGCATGTGGCTTCAGCACTCGACATTGAGTGTGATCCTGACAGTGAAGTCATCGATGAGGTCGATGCACAGATAAAAAATCATTCAATGTATCCGGCACTCAAAAATATCTTTGATTCTCAGACAAACCCTGAATCAGATCAAGCTATTTTATCCGTGGCAGATCTCATTGCAAGACAGGTTGGGTGTCAAGCGGATAAAGTAGTCAAGGCTCTTAAAGGGGAAGAGGATACTAAGACAACATCTTCTCAATCGCCAAAATGGCCAGATGACATTATGGCAGCAGAATACTCAGCTTTTCTATCACCTCCCCAAAATTCAAGACCCAAAGACCCCTTTATTGCTGAGACGGTTTTTGATTGTGGCATTTTACCCGAAGTATATGGAATGGAGCCCGGATTTTCTGCAAAACTGTCCAAACTGATTTCAAAAATTGTTGTAGCACACCGATTGAGGGAAGTTCGTGCTCTGTGTGGTTTCAGTCGTTATAAGCCAGAAATGGATAAGGCGGTGCGGCCAGACCTCGGCCATAATCTGTCATGGTTACCAGCTATAGAAGTTTTTGGAGAAGGAATATTTATTTCATTTTCAGAGGATATGCTTGCAGACTGGGAACGTAAAAATCGTCAAAAACTTGCAATTAGGCTGCAGGGTGTACAAGAACGTCTTGGAAACAGTAATATGGCCTTCCTTCCTGAAGCATCACCACGATTCATTATGCTTCATACTCTTTCGCATATTCTGATGAGGCAGCTTGCATTTGAGTGTGGATATTCTTCTTCGTCATTAAGAGAACGGATATACTGTTCATCATCTAAATCGCCTAAAGGTGCTCAATCCGCAATTTTGGTCTATACTGCAGACTCAGATTCTGAAGGATCTCTTGGAGGGCTCGCCAGACAGGGAAGTCCGGAACGATTTGTTTCAACTCTCGCAAGTTCGTTGAATAAATCAATATGGTGTTCGTCTGATCCAATATGTAGCGAACTTCCCGGACAGGGACTACATGGCCTCAATATGGCTGCATGCCATGCCTGCACACTTGTATCAGAAACAAGTTGTACATTCTGCAATCTCCTACTTGACAGAGCCATGCTTACCGGACTGCCTGGAGGCGATAATTTCGGTTTTTTCAATGATCTTGGGCTCTAGGGGGGGAAACAATCATGAAGATGCCGGTATTTGAAGATTTGAGCAGGGAACAGGAAATGCTTTATCTTAAGGCCCCCCTTGACGGCGCTGTTTTGGTCACTGGCCCCCCTGGTACAGGAAAAACTGTAATGGGCTTCTATCGTGCCGAATCAGTAATCAAGAAAGGCAAGACAGTCAAAGTTCTCATGTATAACAGCGTCCTGAAAAAATATTCTGCAGGATCATTCCCCAACAAGGCCGTTGCACAAGGAGTTTCAACTTGGCACAGTTGGTTTGCAGGCTGGTGGCAAAGCATGTTCGGCCAAAAACCACCGACAGAAGCTGGATCTAATTTTGATCATGACTGGGACGATATTTTTCTAAAACTCATGCGTCAGGCTCCGAAAGGTTTTAACTCGTTCGGACATCTGGTTCTTGATGAGGGCCAGGATTTTCCTAAGAAATTTTATGATTCTCTGAATCTTGTTCTTAACAGCAACGCAAATGCGACTACCAGTTGTGCTACTACGGTTTTCGCCGATGATAATCAACGGATTCGTGACCGGAACTCTACTATAGCGCAAATTCGAGCCGCTCTCGCCATTGTTAATGGAAGAGAGTACAAACTCACCAAGAATTACCGTAACTCCCTCCAGATTGCAAAACTAGCGTCGTCGTTTTATGTCGGCCTACAGACTGGAATGCCCAATTTGCCTGAAGGGAAAAATGGCCCCACTCCGGTTATGCTGCGGAGTGAAAATGCCGGTGCTGTAATGGATTATATTGCAAATTTTTCAAGAAATAATGATGACCTGACAATAGGCGTTTTTGCAGACAGTCAAACATCACAGAAAAGCATTTATAATAAACTGAAGCACCGCCTTGATAACAGTAAAGTTACCGTTCAGAGATTCACCAGTGGCGGTGGAAGCTATTATGGAGATGCGGACAATCTCGATTTTAGAAGCTCCGGTACTGTAACGGTACTTTGCATGCAGAGTTGTAAAGGGCTTGAATTTGATGTGGTATTTATACCTGAATTACAGAATTTTAGATTTGATCCGGCTATGATTGATGTGTTCAAAATGCAGATGTATGTACTTGTATCAAGAGCGCGGACTCAGTTGTACCTAACATGTAGTCTCCCGAATAATGTACGCCATCCCGTACTGGATCTGCTTCCATCTCATAACGAAGGAATACTGGAGTATAAATCACTATGAGAAAAAAGAACCTAAATACAGACACTCCACAGTTGCAGTTTGATGCGATACCACCATCCAGCCCAATTCTGATACTGACAAACCGCATGAATGTGATGCAGGTATTATCGTCAGGGCTTGTTCGCTCAAGAGAAGCCTACGAAAAATACTACGATGATCCACTAATGTGGATTTCTGCGCGCATACCACTGTGGATTGATAACATACCCGCCAATATTGAGAAGCACTTCTCAGAAGACCAGTTTTTCAGTGTCATAATCGAACTTAAGCATTCGGTTTTTAATCTGGAAAATGTTCCTGCGATAACCAAGGATAATAACCTGGTCCAAAGCAGCTCTGGTAAATGTGAGGATAACATCAGGTTACTGCTACCATCTGGAGTATTGCCTTTATCAAGTGTCAATGCCCTGCATTTTATGAATCATGAAGATTTATCTGACTTTAAGGCAAGAGGGTTCGACAACATTGACTTGGAATCACTTGCCACGAAAGTTACACCTGAGCTGTTTGCTGGGTCTGATTTGGACATAGATGCATTGACATCAGTGTTGCAAAGCGTTAACAGCCCATCCGGATCATCTGAAGACTCCAGGTTCAGATGCCTAGATGCTTTAGCCGGAATGATTACTATGCTGGCGTTGAATATGCCCGATAGTTTAGGTTGGATAAGTGCACTAGAAATGCTACTTGATACCAAGTCGAGAAAAACTAATGTAGTTCTGGCACCAATACCGTCTTGGATTTCTGGAGTTGCAGATTCCATTTTTAATGTTAGTTCTCGTGAAATTAAGAAGGATTTTGTCGGGAACCTACTTGATATGATGGTTTGGAAGTTATGTGTGATGAACTTCAAAGATGGTCTTGCTCCAGACAGATTTGCTGATGATCTCATTAGTGAACTACTTAAAACAGCTGATGAAAAAGACCGGGATGCTCTTGAGGGCTTTCATAAACGACTGAAACAGATAATGGAAAACCAGGCAACAAGCGTAAGTTTTTCCGATGATGAAGACCCTCGAAAAGTTGCGCAACGAGCTGTAACACTTTTTATCATGCGCCCTGACCCTGATAGAATAATGAAAACTGTAGATTCATCTCTAGCACCTGGTAAACAGGTGCTAGCTCTTGCATCGATTTTTGCGGGTATTTTTTCCGGTTATGCTCGACTCTCAAATACATTCAAACGGGGCACTTCAGTTTCTGCTAGTCTTTCCTCTGTAATGACGGTTTACTACAGCCGTACAGCAGAATCAGATATTTCATTAACTCCACAATTCCTGCCATCCGTCAGAATTGAAAACTTTGATGATAAAAACAATTACCAGCGCTCTACGATTTTAAAACTTGGTGCTGACAATTATTCAACAGTTTGCCAGCAACCTACTAATTCCATGATGCAGTTCATCTATCATGCTTTTGAAATTTTCAAAAAAAAACAGTTCGCCTATTCTTTCGAGGATAAAAGTTTCCAGCTCAAAGTTGATCGTGAGGGTTGTAAACCCCATATTATTAATATTTTTCAGGGCAGACATATCATTTCAGAAGGAAGTCAGCGCAAGCTACATTTGATCACTTTCAGAATATATATACCTCTTCCCAAAGGACGAAAAAATCAGGCTCTGCTTTATGAAACCCTTCTCAATAGAAATTTTAGTACAGCAATGTGCAGGTATGCAATTGACCAAACAAAAGGGTCTGTGTGCCTTCTTTCTGAACAGATTATTGATACAATGGACAGGGAAGAGCTCGCAGGTCATATAAACGAATTAAGCAGCGAATACTGTAATTTCATAAATGCGAATCTGCCGAAGGACCAGTGACTCTGAAAAACAGCCTGATGCGGTTTTCTGAGTTCAGTGATCAGCGTCAATAACCATGGTAAATAAAACGATAATCAGACCTTAATTTCATCAAAAAAACCTGGACTCTGGGAATTTTACGGGGCATAATGTCTCCTAAAATACCCAGCGGAGGGTTTGATGAACGAAGCATTGCAAAAGCTGAAAGAAGCAAGAAGCCGCTTTTCGCAGAAAAATATTGCGGAGCGTCTTGCAGTGCACCCCAAAACCGTAGGTAGATGGGAACGGGGTGAAGTCCCCTGTCCCGCCCTCATTTTCCCGGCATTAAAAGAAATACTAAAAAACCAGCAACAGATACCGGACAATACTGAACGATTCACATTTATTGACCTGTTTGCCGGAATTGGTGGAATCAGACTTGGATTCCAGTCAGTTGGCGGGAAATGTGTATTTACAAGTGAATGGAACGAATGGTCACAGAAAACATATATTGAAAACTTCGGTAATGAGCATTCCATAGTCGGTGACATTGTCCCGTACCCCGCTGAAGACATTCCTGATCATGATGTTCTCCTTGCTGGATTCCCTTGTCAGCCATTTTCAATTGCCGGTGTCAGTAAGAAAAATGCACTTGGGAGACCTCATGGATTTGAATGCACAACACAAGGGACTCTTTTCTTTGATGTTGCCCGCATAATCGCTGCAAAACGCCCAAAGGCTTTTCTGCTGGAAAACGTAAAGAACCTGATTTCACACGACAAGGGCAACACCTTCAAGGTCATTATTCAGACCCTTAAGGAAGAACTTGGTTATGACGTTCATTTTAGGGTCATAGATGGCAAGAGATGGGTGCCACAACATCGGGAACGAATCATAATTGTCGGGTTCAGGGAAAAAACCGGCTTCTCTTTTGACAGCCTGCAGTTGCCGCAGGAGGGTCCTAAGTTATCTAGTATCCTTCACTCGGAAGACGGGACTGAGCAGGAAGAAGCTCCGTTCACGGTAGGCGACAAGGCAAAAGTTCACGAAAAATACATTCTGACAAACAACCTCTGGTCATATCTTCAAGCGTATGCCGCCAAACATAAAGCAGCTGGCAATGGATTCGGATTCGGTCTTGTTGGAAAGAACGACACAGCTCGAACTCTTTCAGCCCGTTACTACAAGGATGGTTCGGAAATTCTTATCGAGCGAGGCAAAGGCAAGAATCCGCGCAGACTTACTCCAAGGGAATGCGCCCGGTTAATGGGGTTCCCGGACAATCACAAGATTATTGTGTCAGATACGCAGGCTTACCGCCAGTTTGGCAATTCCGTGATTGTTCCGGTAATGCGAGAAGTAGCACGGATTATGGCGCCACATGTCATTGACCTCAAACAACAGGAAGAAATGGGGGTTTCTCAACAATGGCTACTTGCCTGAAAGGAGCTGTTATGAAGAAGGGTGATATTGTCAAATTCCGTGAAGAAGTTGATCCAGGAGATAGCAAAGTAAGAATGCTTCTATTGGAGGACCCTGACGGGGGGAGAGTATTAGTAGGAGACCTGTGTATTGTTGAGGAAACAGGAGTCAAACAAGCAGTTACCGCAACCAGCAGATATCTTGTTGATGAACTTGAGGTTGTGGTGATGGAGAATAATTCAAAAATCGAGGTAGATGCGAAATGAGCGATAAATACGTCTGGTTCGATTTTGTAATGAAGAATATCAATCAACTTGAAGAGATAAAAGACCAGTCTCTGATCAAGGGCTATCATCAGATATTCGAACAGCATCCCGGCTTGCACCCGGACGGATTTGACGACCCGGATAGTGGCTGGACGGACGAGCTTCGACCTATCTGCGCCGAAATGTGGCGACGGGTTGAACTGCCGGAATTTAACGTCAACGAAGAACACATGTATTATATAAACAAGGCATTCCGTAAGCTTGCTGCCGAATCGGCGACTAAGACCAGCAGATAATGACTGATATTGTTGATAAGGAAACCCGAAGCCGGATGATGTCAGGTATCCGTGGAAAAAACACTAAACCCGAATTCCACATAAGAAGCCTTCTCCACAGGAACGGCTTCCGATTCCGTCTCCACATCAAAGATCTCCCAGGAAAACCCGATATCGTTCTTCCCCGCTATCACGCAGCTATTTTCATAAATGGATGTTTCTGGCACGGACATGACTGCCACTTGTTCAAGCTTCCGGGCACCCGGGCAGATTTCTGGAAAACTAAAATAGCCCGTAATAAGGATAACGATAGCCGTGCTACAGGCTTGCTGAATGAATCCGGTTGGCGGGTTGCTACCGTCTGGGAATGCGCACTTCGCGGCAAATTCCGCCAGAACGACACCGTTATCACCGAGCGGCTTGCGGGATGGATTCGGTCAACAGAAATCAAGCTTGATCTTCTCGGAATCCCACCAGAAGCATAACTACATCATTTCCATTCGTATTTACCCAAGGTTACGTGTTATAAAACTCCAAAGATTTAACTCAGGGGTTCGGGATGAATCACGGTCACCTTTCGCAGTATTTCTCAGCAGTCGCCTGTAAGCCTTTATCTGCGGTAGAAGCAGACTTATGCCGGAGTCATCAGCACGAATTGAATGGGGTTGAAGCTCTGATTAAGATGTTTGGCCGCGCAACGGAAAAGCATACTTTTCAGGCGTCCTTTATGTATCTGTGCGACCATGATGACGAGCCGGTTGTGGCAGACGGCTATGTCACTTGGTATGATTCACGACTCAAAAATGCTACTCGTACTGAACACAGGCTTTATTTCCCGACAACTGCAGTATCCATGTGTGCTGCAGAAGGTGATCTCCTTATTATTGGCAAGAGACCCGACAATTCCGTATTGATTATTATCGCGGAAGCCGACTCAACTATTGCTAGTCAGGTATCGTGGTTATTCGGTTTCGGGGTTGATGTTCATCCGGGATTTTCAGTTCGGAGCGAACTGGAATGTGAACAGAATAGGATTGAATTCGCATCCCGTATCATACTTGAACATATTGGTGTTCAAGTTGAAGAGGTTGCGGAAAACTATCTTGACGAAATGCTTCGTTTGTTTTGTGGCAAATTCCCCAGCACCAGAGACTTTTCAGAATATGCACGCGCTACATTGATTGACATTGACCCGCGTGATGGTGCAGACGCCGCGCTAATGGCATTCGTGGAAAGAGAGGAAATTCTTTTCCGTACGCTTGAACGCCATTTAATCGGCGACAGGTTACAGGTAGGCTTTGTAGATGACGTTGACGGATTCGTTGCTTATTCTCTCTCGGTTCAGAATCGGCGCAAAAGTCGAGCCGGATCTTCTTTGGAAAATCATCTGGAAGTAATTTTCAATGCACAAGGCATCCAGTACACCAGAACGCCAGTTACTGAAAACAAGGAAAAGCCTGATTTCATTTTCCCTGACATAACCCACTATCGAGATCCGGATTTTGATGTCTCAAAACTTACCATGCTTGGGGTCAAAAGCACTTGTAAAGACCGATGGCGTCAGATCCTATCTGAAGCTGATCGAATTAAGTTAAAACACCTGCTTACGCTTGAACCAGGTATCAGTGAGAACCAGACAAACCAGATGAAAAGAAGCAACCTTCAACTTGTTATACCATCTGCATTGCATAGAACTTACAAAACCGAACAGCAGACATGGCTATTGACGTTTGACGATTTTATCCAACTATTGATAACTCGACAATCATAGCCTGATTCACCTGTCATATAACGGGTTAATTAAATGACTACATTTCCAACTGAAAATACCAGAGAATGTACCACTGCAACTTGGACAGTTGAGGGAAATAATCTAGTCTATTGCGGAAAGGATGGTGTTTTCATTAAGCCATCAGCAATGGATATATGGACCAGCCTTTATGCAAATAACGACAAATATTCAGTCAATCCAGATTCTGCCTTGCCAGAGTACGAATTTTCGAGATTCCCTGCGGAACCGGTAATACTACTTTCTGGCAAATCACCTGACAGTATAAAAATCTACCTGGTTGGTCGATCTGGGAGCGAATATACGCATATTAGTAGTTTAGATGCTGATCAATTGTTCATTGGAAATACTTGGTACCCATTTAGCTTATCCGATTACGAAGAAGGCTTGGACAAGATCAAGGCACAGAAGATCGTGTTCGGTCAGGTTATAACAGTTGGACAACTCATATGGCTCAAAACACAGTCTGATCTCGGTATTGAGCTGATTGATAACCTTCAAAGCTGTACTCCGGCTGAAATTCAAGCACCAACTACGCTGAACTCAGCTGAATGGGGATTGGAAGCGGAGCTCTATAATTATCAGAAGGATGGAGTATATTTCCTTACCCTTATAGCAAATCAGGGGCTTGGTTGCATTCTTGGTGATGAAATGGGGCTTGGAAAAACTGTACAAGTCATAGCACTAATGCTTGCAGAAAATTTTCAGGGAAGAACCCCCACATTAGTGGTTGCACCGGCTACAATACTTGAAAATTGGCGCAGGGAACTGGCTCAATTTTCTCCATCACTGTCCGTTCTTGTACATGCTGGTTCCAATCGGGCGGGTATTGCGTCCAAACTTTCAGGAATTGACGTAGTTGTAACGTCTTATGATATTGCTGTCAGAGATGAACCGATGTTATCTTCAATACGTTGGAATCTATTGGTGTTAGATGAAGCACAAAGCATAAAAAATCCCGACGCCCAGAGGTCCATCGCGGTCAAAAATCTGAACAGGAGAGTCTCTTTGGCCGTTACCGGGACGCCAGTTGAAAATAAACTGACTGATCTTTGGTCGCTTTCCAATTTTGCTCTTCCTGGACTCCTTGGAAAACGTGAGGATTTTGAAACTCTCTTTGAAAACACCGACTCTGATGCTTCCCAATTAGCTCCGCTTGTCTCTCCTATACTGCTCCGGCGACGGGTGAAGGATGTCGCAAAAGACCTTCCTGAAAGGATAGACATACCTCAGCCCATTATGATGTCAAAGAAAATGGCGGAAATGTACGAGCAGGTTCGCCTGGCTATCATCGAAGAATATGGTAAATCTGCATCACTTGTTAGTTTACAGCGATTAAGGATGTTTTGTACTCACCCCATGCTTGCAGGTTTTGGTTTAGCAGATCCAGCCGAGCACATGCCAAAGTATCAGCGCCTTATCGAATTACTTGAAGAGATTTTTTCCAGAAGAGAGAAATGCCTTATTTTCACAGGCTTTACTGGCATGACTGATATTTTGATGCATGACTTGTCCAAGCGCTTTGTTGATCTGTATTTCAATTTCATCGACGGTAGGGTGCCTGTGCCTGACCGTCAGACAATAGTAGATGCATTTTCTGTTTCACCAACTTCCGGTGCTCTCGTTCTAAACCCTAGAGCAGCTGGAGTCGGCCTCAACATAACAGCAGCAAACCATGTAATTCATTATAATCCTGAGTGGAATCCAGCATTGGAAGATCAGGCTTCCGCAAGAGCATATCGTAGAAAACAGCTCCGTCCTGTTACGGTACATCAGCTATACTTTGTAGACAGTGTTGAAGAAGTTGTTGTTGGCCGACTAAAACTCAAGCGAGGTTTGTCTGAGCATGCAGCAACAGGTCACAAAGGTGATTCGACAGCTAGTGCTGTAATGAGAGCTTTAACCTTATCACCACTTTCAAAAATTGGGGCTCTTGAATGACATACTCGGCTCAAATAACAAAGATTCTAAGTGCGAATGATGTAGGTGAAACCGGTGGCCACCAAGCAGGAATTCTCGTTCCTAAGGACCTTGAGATTCTGTCGTTTTTCCCATCATTAAATTCAAAAGAGAAGAATCCTCGTGTGACGCTTGTATTTCGTGAAGGAGACGGCATTACCCGCTGGGATTTCAACTTTATTTACTATAATAACCGGTTTTTCGGTGGGACAAGAAATGAATACCGTCTGACTTGTATGACCCAGTATCTGAGAGCCCGAAATGCTAAGGTTGGTGACCAAGTTGTTTTATCCAAGTGTTTAGAGGGCCGTCTAACGGTTGAAGTGAAACGCGCAAATGTACCTGCAATGGGACAGGACGATGTTCTGGTTCTTTCAGGTGGCTGGAAAGTTATTAAGATATAAAGGGAGTGCTTAATATGGCTGACAACAGCACACTAGTTTCACCGTACCTTGATGTGCCTCCAGACCCAGAACGCATTATTGAGGGATTGAGAGACACTGGTTATGAGTTTAACACCTCAATGGCAGATGTAATAGATAACTCTATTGCTGCACAAGCTAAGAATATAGAAGTAACTGTCGCGATGGATTTCGGTGGTAATATTCTGGTTTCCGTAACTGATGACGGATGTGGAATGGACCGGGACGGACTTATAAATGCGATGCGTTACGGGTCAAAACGCCGTCCAGATCAAGCCAGCCTAGGCAAATTTGGCCTTGGGCTAAAAACAGCCTCAACAGCATTTTGCCGCCGACTGTCCGTAATTAGCCGTAGTCAGGTTGGGGGTGATGTATTAAAGGCAACTTGGGATCTGGATCACATCGCCGCAGTGGGGCGTTGGGAATTGAAACTTGGATCAGCAGCTCCAGAAGAGATTAAACTTCTCGATACCGTTGCCAGCGCCCAGTCAGGTACCGTAATTTTGTGGGAAAAGGTTGACCGGCTGCTTAAGGCGTATGCAGTTCCTGATGGTAAAGCTGCAAAGACTGCATTAAAGCGGTATGTTGACGATCTGCGATTTCATGTATCGATGGTCTACCAACGATTCTTGGATGCAAACGATAAACGCGCTACTGACGTGAGTATCCGTGTAAATGGTGAAAAGGTTCTTCCTTGGGACCCATATTGTGTAACAGAAACGAAAGCTCCAATTGCTGAAAAAGTTCAGAAAGTAGAAATAGGCGAAACAGAGCAGGCGGAATTTACGGTCAGAGCCTATATCCTTCCAAGAAAGGATGAATTTTCAGATCAGACAACTGTCAAGGAAGCCCGACTTACCAACGACATGCAAGGGCTATATGTTTATCGCGAAAACCGCTTGATTCATGGGCCAGACTGGCTTGAAATGTACAGTAAAGAGCCACACATGTCATTATGCCGTATCGAACTGTCTTTTGACCACAAACTTGATGATGCCTTTCAGGTGGACATAAAAAAATCCAGAATTTTACTGGATGACTCACTTTATGACTGGATGCAGAAGTTTTTGCAAGGTCCCCGTAGAGAAGGCCAAGAACGCTATCGGAAGGGTGTTGCCGCAACAATTACTGGGACTGCAGCACTGATCCATGCTGTCTCAAATAATGCAATACATGCAAAAGCCGATAATCTGAAAACAGCTGTTATCACAGAGGTTGATGGTGCTACTGGCGACGTAACGATTTCGAACAAAAATGGAGTTACAAAGCTCAAGATCAAACTGGTTGAACAAAAAAATAGTGGCGAGTGTCATGTCCAGTCAGTTGATAGCCTGCAAGATGGTGTACTCTGGGAGCCAGCTTACATCGACGGGAATCAGGCCGTTCGTATCAACACAGGTCATCCATACTACCACAAGGTTTATATTCCTAACAAACAATCCGGGGTAACTATCCAAGGACTTGATTCTCTTATTTGGGGACTTTGTGCAGCCGAACTTGGTAATGTAAGTGAAAACAATAAGAGGAATTTCGAGGAAATGCGTTATGAAGTCTCTCGAATTCTCCGGCGCTTGGTAGAGGATTTACCAGAGCCACCTGAAGATGAAGTATAATAAAAAGGTAGAACAATAAATGGCCTTGAATGAAAATAAAATTGCTGAGAACCTTTCCGCCCGATTCCGTCTAGGATTGGATGGGTGTGTCGTTTCAACTAAAGAAGGCATTCGCTCCGGAGTTCGTGCAACAGATATTCCATCCCCCAATGGTTTTATGATTCAGGTAACTACTGGATGGAAAAGTATAGAGGCAGATTTTGTTCCCGACACCTACGCGGGAGATCTGATCAGGGCAATGGGAAGCTCATTGCCGCAAGCGAGAGATGTTTTCGGTAAACTGGTGGAGTCTTTCAGCGAGTTAGGTAATCGAATTAAAATAAGTGTCAATGGGTCTGTGATATCAAAATCATCAGAATTACCCCCTGCACCTTGGAATAAATTTGAATTGTCTGTTCGACGACTTACAGATGCTGCAACAGAGAGTGAAGATGCTTTTCAGAGCAGTGCCGAGGAAATTGCTGCGGCATGCCTTGCATTGGTACTGACGATTCTACCTTTGGAAGAGACTGATAACGCTGCAACGCCTCTATTTGAAGGTGGTCTACCCGAAGGTGCTTGTATAAAGGTAACTGTAAACAAATATGAGCGAAGCCCTGTGAATAGGGCTGTATGTATAGCAGCCCACGGGACAGTCTGCCATGTGTGTGGCTTTGATTTTGGAAAGTTCTATGGTCAGCTTGGAAAGGGATATATTGAAGTACATCATCGCATACCCGTATCAAAGATGGGAGCAAGCTATGTTATTGACCCAATCAGAGACCTTGTGCCGCTGTGCTCCAATTGCCATTCAGCAGTACACCGATCAGATCCACCGATTGAGCTGGAAGCCCTTCGGTCAATCGTTGTAATGGGTCGTGTGTGACTTGCAACTTCCTATTTGGATAAACTAAGGCTACTTTCAAATACAAAAGGTAAGGCTTTTAAGCAGAAAACTGACGCTAACGACCCTGAATTTCACAGAATCGCAACTTTGATAAACTATTTTCGCTACTATTTTCCTCAGATTGAATTGTTTCAATAATACAAAAAAGCACCGCCTCACCTTCCCCCCCGATAGATATACATAATAGAAGCACAAAATTCCCGCTGCCACAGAGACGTTAATGTCAGTCACTTCGAGATTCACCGGTTACTGCCGGTGTCAACTCGTCCTGATCAACCCGGCACTGAACCGTCGACGGATTTACTTCCTGGAGATTTGCCAGGGACTATTCCATGTCGTGCTGTTCAGGGCATGGGGAAGGATCGGGTATCGGGTGCGTTGTAAAGAGGAATGGTACCCCAAGATTGAGGATGCCATTAAGGAAGCCAATCGCCTTTATCGCGAGAAGACACGCAAGGGGTATCAGGAGTCAAATCTATTATGATCCGCTTGTTAGTCGTTCTGAAATAGTGGCTAGGAGGGACTATGTTCAGGAAATTGCTTGAATGGCTCAAGGCCACATTCATTGTAAGAGAAATGCAGGTACCAGCATTATTACCTGATCCGGAAAAAGCTTCCGAAAATATAGATGTCTCCCAAAATTGTGAAGAAACATCAAACGTGGTCGTACCATCACTCGCTACAATGCTTTCCGAGATTGACAAAACTTTTATGAAGCTGAAAACACCTCCTTGGTCAGCATTCACTACAAAAGAAACCCGTTCTGGACTCGCAAAGATGGGACCAATGGTAATTCCATCAAATGTAGATTGGGTAGAAAGTAGAAAAGTGCATGTAGACGGGAACTTGCCGGCAATAGTTTTTTTAGCGACACATGATGTTGACAAATATTCAAACGAAGACTGTACGTACCCTTCTTTCTTTTATGCGGTGAAACACGACAGATTACCGCCCGAATGCCAACATCTAAAGGGCATTGTATATGAGGTCGGATTTGCCTACGAAAGTTTGAAGCGGATGAGATGGGTTGGCATGTATGCCACCATATGCCCGACATCGGGAAAAGTTAGTATTGCGAAAACACCATTAAGCAACACCTGCCGCATTCCGCTTAAAAGGCGAAGAAAAGGTGATCAGAAAGAAGTCGTATACAACCGCAAATCTTGGGGCATGCCTGAAGTAGTCTCTATATGGGCTGAGGATCACAAACAAGAGGTTGAAGAATATGCTGAAAAACTCGGGGAAATCTTTGCCGCATATATCAATATCTGGCTGCAACGCCATAAGCATTGGCGTGTGTCTGTAAAAAAGGAAAACAGGCGAATGACTTTCCTTATTAAAGAATCTGATCCAAAAGTCTTTTTCAAAGACCGTGGTGTAACGGTTACGACTCCAACTGGACAGAAAAAGAAGATAATCCATTTTGTCACTGAACACACCAGAGTCGTCAATGACAAGTCTGTACCTGTTAAAGAGCATATCAGGGGATTAAGGCAGTTCGACTGGAAAGGACATTCCTGTTCGATAGTGGCACCACAATTTCACAAGTATGATTCGGATAAGTTCACGGCATCGGTCAGGTTCGAAGAAGATATGGAACCTGGGACAAAGACCATCAGTTTTTCACACGGCACCCAACTTTTGGCTGAACTGGAGGATAATCAGATGCCTCCTTATCAGTTTGCAACATAACTATACATTTCCCCAATTATGTATAGGTATTCCGCCCAGAAAAACGACCAACTGACTGGCCGGAATTACGTCACACTTCGACAGGAAATTACAAGGGGGGTCAGGTTGTCAAAGATCACGGAACGCGCACTCAGCAAAGCGTGTATTTCAGCAAACAACAATCAGCTCAAATCCTGGGACTCGGGTCTGAAGGTTGAGCGAACCGGGACCGGGTTCACCGTCAACCGTCTATATCGACGCCCTCGGCAAGACCGGGTGCCGAGTGTATCGCTCTACCATGGCCCCCCTCGGGAAGTCATGGCTTTCATCAACGGGTTTGTCAGCGCCGTAGCGCACACTTCACTTACCAGCATCGAATCGGAGCATCCGCATGAATAATGATATAATCCCGACCGGTGGCCCCCATTCGGCACTGATCTCCAGCCAGATTCCGGACAACCTGCCAGCGGATCTTGAAGCCGCAGTACGCAACTGGTTGGAACGTGAAGTTGCCCTGGGTGATCCACGCGAAGACACGATCAAAACCTACACGTCCCACCTCAACCATTGGCTCCGCTGGTGTAACGCCCGTGGCATCACTCCGGCTGCCATGACCCAGGCTGATGTGGAGAGCTTTCGCCATGAACTCATCCAGGCCGGCATGAAAGCATCGTCAATCGCGGTAAAGCTGACCGTCATCAGACGTTTTTACCAGGTCGCCATGAACCGGGGGTTGATCGCCATCAATCCGGCGGCCAATGTTCGCCCCCCTGTCGCCCGGGAAGCCAAATCTGAGCAAAAGCATCTTACTGCCGGACAGGCGGAACTGCTGATCATGCACCTTCCCGTACTTGGCAGCATCAAAGGGTTGCGCGACCGGGCCATCATTGCCCTTATGCTGCTCGAAGGGCTCCGCCGTGTCGAAATCAAACGGGCCAACGTCGAAGACATCGAAGACGTCGAGGGCGGTGTGCGTATTCTGGTCCACGGCAAGCGCAAAGATGGTTATATCTACCCCCGGGAAGATACAGTGGCCGCTATCCGGGCCTACCTTGCTGCCAGGGGCGAGGTTACCGTCGAGGAAACCACCATCCATCACCGGCAAGCGTTCGTAACGCCAATGTTTCTCAGCGTGCGCAAGAATGGCCGAGGAAGGGGCCGGATATCGCGCATTGGCCTCAATAGTGTCATTGACGGCTACCTGAGCAAAGCCGGCCTGAAACGGAAACGGGTTTCCTGTCATGCTCTGCGGCACACCTGCGGGACAATGCTATATGATGTCACCAAGGACATCCGGGCCGTCCAGGATACGTTACGCCATGAGGACATCAGCACCAGCGCCATCTATGCCGCCAGTGGCCGGGAACATAAACGCTTCACCAGAAAAATTCCTCTGGCAATCACTACGGCACCGACACCGCCGGTTGGTGATTCATGTATCCCATCCGCTCCTGACCAGGAGACAGAGGAGTCGCCATGATTCTCTGGGACCATGAAGGCAAGCCCGTTGTCTGTGATCACAAGGATCTCACCCCTGGAGTGCTGACCATGATTTCCGGGATAAGCGACTGCTTCGATCGCGGAGTCTGCCCTTTTTGCAACAGAAGCTATTCCCAGGAATTGTCATGCCATCACCTGCGCAACATCCTGGTTGTCGAAGGAGACGCCTATTGGCACCGCACCTTCATCAACGTATCTGGCACTCGGTTCCTGTCAGTCAGCAATGATGACGGACTCGATGGCCCGGCGGTTCAACATTGTGAAGCCTGCACCTCGCCCCAGCAGAAGGTCGGCATGATTCATGTGAGGTTCACCGAGGAAGACGATCCGCGCATTCGAGTTGTATCCTATTGTTCTGATGTTTGCGCCTCAGTGCATTGGCAACTTGACTTGAAAAGAATCCGAGAGAAACAATCCGTTCAGCAATGGCTCCGGGATAGCAGCGTTCAAACTCATATTTGACGCCGCAGTTGGTCGACCCGCTTCTGCAAGATGAATCCTGCCCTGTTCTCAACCGGCATGGATTCCAGGGCGTCCTGATCAATCCCCAACTCGGCAGTGTTCAGCTGCACGACCCGGACTGTCATCTCCCATCCCGACATACATGATCCACAGGGTTTATCCGCCGCAGACACCAGCGGCAGGATCTCGATAATACCAGACTTTACCGCTTGGTCAGCCATGCGAATCCTGGTTGAGTCCCGCAGTTCGTGCCAGTTGTTCGCGTTGGTGTGTAAGTGACACGTCCCCATGAGAGCGCGTCTCCAGGATGCCGGCAGGCAAAGGCGGTCGCAGAACTTCCTGGCAGTGATCTTGCCTGCATCATCATGACCATGGTGCTTGGGGTAAAGCGCAGGATCTGTTTCGAGTTTACCCAGATCATGGAACAGGGCACAGAATCTGGCGAGCGGATCATCGCTCGCCCCAACGGTGCGCTGCAATACCTGGAGCGAATGTGTGAGGAGGTCACCTTCGGGGTGCTTGTCAATCGGACCTGCCGGCACCGTATTCATGGCAAACAACTCAGGCAGATACGTGCTGCCGACATTCATTTCGACCATGTTGCGAAAAAAACGTTCCGGATCTCCCTTGCCCAGGGCTTTGACCATTTCTCGGCTGAATCGCTCCACCGGGATGCTTGTGAAGCTTCTCTCCCACGAAACGCCGCTGATCATGCGAGATGTTTCAGGGGTCATGCGCCATTCTTCAGACTCGAATCGGAACGCACGAAAAATCCGGACGGGATCATCATGAAATGATACGTCCGAGCACGCACGGAGTATCTTTTGTCCCAGATCCTGAATTCCCCCGAACAGATCGACTACATCCCCGTCCAGTGTCATGGCCAAGGCGTTCACCGTGAAGTCACGACGAGTCAGGTCATCGGCGAGCAGGTCGACACTCGCCAGTCTGGTGATCTCGATCTTACCGATCTCCGGGATGTGCCGAAACCAGATGGGTGCGCTGGTCACTGGGTCTACAGGCCTGAAACCGTATGACGCCAGTTCCTCCGGAGTCAAGACGGCATCGAGGTCAATGTCCTCCCCGTCTTTCCCATTGAGGACATCCCTGACTGTGCCGCCAACAATCCAGATCTTGGACCAGGTTTCTTGCGGGAAGAGAGATTTGACGATACTGGTGGCAGTCATTTACGATCCTGTTGCATGCTGACAGCCTGACCCAGAAAAAATTCCTCCAGATAACGGCACGCCAACTGATGCACCCCGGGTGTTTTGCTCTCGCGCGGACCAGCGACATTCAGCACCCGGATATTATTCTGTTCGAGCCATTCCGCAAGCGTGGATACCTTCGGTTTGGCTGCATCCAACTGGATTACCAAGTGAGGTTTGTTGTGCTTACGGGAGCACTCCACGGTTAGCCGGGTTCCACCGGACAGCTTGCCGATATTAAGAATCAGAGTCCCGTCCGACTCTATGACGTTTCGTTCGGTACGGGCGGAATAGCCTCCCTTGGTCATTTCAAGCAGCGGATAGTGCTCTGGCACTGTGCCATCCTCAGCCAGACGACCCTTGGGGCAATAGCCACCGAGAGGGAGTCCGACTTTCATGGCGACATCAAGGCCGGCCCGGTCGGCACCGGTTTGGCCGCCGGATACGATTTTTTCCAGTTGGACATTCACTCTGTGTTACCCCACACCGATTGCAGCATCTCTCTGAAGAGATGATCTAGAGCATCATAGTCGGCGATAGGAGTCGGCCTTTTGCCAGACAACAGGCTGTAATGATCCAACATCTGCTCAATGAATTCGTTTAACGCCGGTATCTTTGGAGCCGTATCCAGTTCGTTGCCGGACATTTTTTGTAGCAATAGGTCATCAATGGCCGCACTCAAAGTGACAGACGGACGTGCATCGCGTACAAGCTTACTGAACTCGGTGGGTGGCATGGTCCCGTGCTTTTCAATCCAGAGGCAGGCGAGTATCGGTCTCAACACATAGAGATATTTTTTCAGCCTGACTACTTCCCCCTTTAGATACTCCCGATAGTTGCCCCGAGCCATGTGCAAATAGTGGTACATGCTGCGTTGCGGTTGAAAGGAAGTGGTCAACATTTCACGCAACTTATTGGCAAGTCCGAAAGCATCCTTGTAGATGATCGGAGAACCGAGCCACTCCAGGAGCGGCGGATTGGACTTACTGAAAAGGCCCAGCGCTTTTCTCAGATCCCAGCCACTGATGTCGAGATCGTTAGAGATTGGGCATTCAATCACATCCCGCCGTTCACGAATCGAGAGATACCAGTCTGGCTGATGGATGTAGATGAACCGGACATCGTAGTCGCTGTTACGGGAGGCAAAGCCCCAGGCACGGCTGCCCGACTCAACGGCATAGAGCACCTTGACATCGTTCTTCGTTTCTATTTGTGTGAGTTGCTCAAGAATTATTGTATTCATGTCGACCGAATATAGTTTCTACTGCACGTTTGAATTCCCTGTATAGGGGGGTACCATAAAGTCCACCTTCAGACAAGCTGTTGAGCAGTCCGTGGAAATACCAGCTTTGCTGTTCCTTGCCCCGCTTGAAGCGCTGCCACACAGCATCTCCGATACTCTTGTGTTCCTCTATCATTGTGCTGATGTTATGCAATTTGTCTGCGCAGGCCACATAATGGATTTCAAGGGAGGCGTTTTTCAACTCATCGAGAGTATGCTGTTTTCGCTCCTCCCAGGAAAGGTCTTTATCCGGTTCGGAGCACCCTGCGACAATCGCAGCGACCTTATCCCCAAAATTAGCCGTGATATCTTCAAGGGTGACTTCAGTATCTTCGACGGTGTCATGAAGAATTCCGGCAATAATAACGTCTTCCGAACACCCCGCGTTCGAGAGGATCATGCCGATAGCGTATGGGTGTGAGATATAGGGGATATCTGTGCCTTTCCGCTTCTGTGCTATATGGGCTTTGGCAGAGTATTCGAGGGCTTTGTTGACGCGGGGAGAGCATAGACCTGACTGCTTGATGTCGAGCGCCATGAAATCGTAGGGAGAATACCCGTGCGGTCCGGTCTCAATATATTCATCTGCATAACGAAGCAGATTCTTCCCTTCGTCAATCCCCTTGACGATGGCATCGACGTAGCTGCAACGGTCAAAGCGGTACTCGATGTACTCTGATTTCTCGGATGTAGTTGATTTGATCGGATATGGCACACCCCAGATAACTTCTCCGTCCTGATGAGACACTGCGATCCCCTCAAATATCCCAGCGCAACCGGGTTCACCGCAGCCGCATGTCAGAATGAAAAACTCCCCGTCAGCCCGACACGAGTTAGCAAGTTCTCGCATATCGAGAGCAAACCCTTCATTGATCACTTTGTCGTCAACCATGAGAGTAGGTACAAGGAACTTTGTCGTGTCTCCTGCACTGCTCTCCAAATCTTCGATGGTAAACGTCAATTTTATCTCGTTCATTCTGCATCCCCTGAGTTATAGCCTGGCTGCGGTTCATTTATCAGCATGGCGTCACGATATAAGAATATCTTCGGGTCAATCAGATCCAGCAGAAACTTGTCGAACGGATATGCCCAGGGTATGTCGAAATCAACCTTGACTTCCTGACGCTCGGCTATGACCATCTCACCAGTTTGAGGATTGACACCCTCCTTTGGCTCCGATTGCCAATAAAATCCGATGCCCCGTTTCTGCCAGACCGGGAGGTCGTTGTAGTTGATGCCGTTCTGAAAGAGGAGTTCATTCTTGTCACCAACGGACATGCCAAGAAGTTTTTTCGATGCTGTGTCTCCCTCCAAGCCCTGTTTTCTCAGCATCCAATAGCAATGGCTGTTCAGGCAGTTCCGATGGGCATCTTCCATTCGCCAGCGAAAATAGTCGACAACCCGTTCAGGGTCTGGCAATTGACTGATCCTGCAGTCAAAGGCAGCAGGTTGTCCAAGGAGGCTGGTGAACTTGGCGCTGGCTTCACCCGCCAGAATTGAGTGATACTTCCGAAGCTTCCGCTTGAAAGAATCCTCGTCACGGTGGAACAGCAGGGATATCTCATCACTCTGGGTATAGCCGTAGATAACGCGAAACCCGCACTGCATCAGGTGCTTCACCGTTTCCACCATCATATCCCGGAAACGCACATCGTACGGTGCTTCAAAGTTACAGACATCCTTGGTGAGGCGACTGAAACTGCGGCCGTCGATGCGGGCGACCATGTAAATACCAGGCAACACGCATTGGTCCGAGTTGGTCTCATAGACCCGCATGATTTTATCCAGCTTGTCAAAGTTCATCGTTCCACTCCTCGACTACAAATCCCCCGGCGCCATCTGTTTTGACATACCACAACTTGTCGAACCCTTCCGCAAAGGAGGGCAGTTCGAGCCGACCGGCAACACCAAGAACTCCCTTGTCCGGAATCTGGGCGGCCACTTCACGTTGACGATTGCGTTCAAGGGAATCTTGAATTCGCGAACAGAAATAATATCCGTCTACCTGGAACCCAGTCTCTTTCGACAGGGCAATGTACCGTTTTCTTTCGGCTACCGACGCATTGGTATTGTCGATCACGAAGGGCTGTTTGGCTGCAAGACATGCCTGGAAAATCAGATTCTCACGGTGCCTAGTTTTCAGCATGTCCAGATTGATCCGGACATGGCTGTTGAACAAGCGGTCCTTGCAGAACGTGCTCTTGCCGCTGGCCGGTATACCAATGAGGATGATCGCGATCATATCGTAACGATTTCTGTCCGATCAGAAATCGTTGTGAAGATACGATTTCAAATTATCAGTCGATTCCTGAGCTGATTTTTCGATGACAATACTATTGTATTCTATGGCAATCAGTTGGGCGCACGACAGTATCTGTTCTGGCTTCTCTGCTGACCAACCGCTACCGAAACTCTGATCCAGCATTTTTCGCGCAAGTTCCAGGCGCTTTGTGGCAGCCTGCACCGCCAGGCTATTAAAATGCTCGTCCATAACAACTCCTTCTTCATATCCCTGGGGCTGAGTAATTCGTGATCAGTCTATTTATCAGCTAAAAAACCCTGCATCCAGACAACGGCCTCCACATTGTCGCCTACTTGCGGGACATACCCACCTAGTACCTGCTCCGAGGCATAGACGTTGATGCAAACGTCACCGCTGTCCGGTCGCATGACTATCCCGTAAATGCTTATGAATGCTCGATCCTCACATGTAAATCGAGCGGTTTCAGTTACCTTGAACCTGACTTCAGCGTCATCCTGATCTTCGCCTCTGGGGAAATAGATTGCGGCACCATCCATCGAAATCGGAACTGATGTTATCGCTGAAACATCGACATTCGGGTCATCTTCGAGAAGCCTCTGTCGATGGATTTCAAGCATGGGGCCTTCCGTGATCTCGATCTCCAACTGTTCCGATTTCTGGACCATGTACGCCAGGGCACCGAGTTTGACCATGACTTCTTCACCGACGACATATCTATCCTTGTTGAGGAAAAAATAGGGATCGAAGAAGTAAACCATGCCACCATCAGGCACATGGGCTTCTATCGTGCCCTCGATGCCGTTATTCCAGGGTCTGATCTCATCGATTATTAGTCGGCAATTGCTTCCTTCAGCACAGACAGGATATCCGGACCAGAAAAGATTGCTGTCTGGTTCGATTCCGCTGACAACCAGTGCCATGAAGCTTATCGGTGACTCCAGGTATTGCAGGCCAAAGACGACTCCCACCTTGTTATCCACATCATCAAGAGTATGGGTAAAGGCGTTTTTACCGGCGAGCTTACCCTCCTGACAGATTTTCGGCAGCATTTCACCGAGAAAATCCGTGTAATTCTTTTCAATTGATTCCCAGTGATCTCCATGTCCCATGAAATTACCTCCCAGCCTTTGTCAGGTGAAACATATCAGATACAACCACTTCGCCCGGTTTCGGTAACAACGTGTTTCACTCACTAATCCATGGATCACCATTGATGATTTCCTGGATATCATCCTCGCCGTGATTAGACCATGGTTCCGGATCAAACTCACTGCGGAAAAAATCACGTATTGCCACTCTGAATGACTCAACAAACTCAAGGCGCGACACGATACTGTTGATTACCTCATCTCCGTCATATGTGTTGCCTATGTGGACGAGGATACGTTCCGGGTTGTCAGTAGAATAGGCGGAAAGGCGCTTTTCTGTGCCTTCTTCCTCTATGTCGAACCGGACCGGCATATCGCCCCTGGCAATACTCTTCAACCAGGCGATTAATGTCTTCACCGGCGGAAAACTGTTCGACAAGACGATAGTAACGCTCTCTTTTCCGATGTTGAGATGGAGATAAATCCAATCCCAACGTTTTTCTTGTTCCAATCTGACGGTCAACGGCTGATTGCGCACACTCCGTTTCACGGCGAAATTCTTGTGCAGGTTGGTCTCTAACTTTGTCAGGCCATCATTGCTGAAGATGAATCTGTCGATATCTCCTGTTGCCTCATACAGCAGGGCTGTCTTGCAATGGGAATAACCCCATTTTGCATCACCCAAATTGCGATGGAATTTTTCCAAAAATTCCCCGTAGGTTCTGCTCTCGAACGGCCTGTATTTTACTGGCATCACCTGACCGTTCGTGTTGTCGAGCACCTCTTCGATGTACTCGAAGTGCTCAAACAGGATCTGGAAAAGTTCACTGTTGTTCTGAAACTCGATACATCCATCCAGACTGGCTCCGGATGCGAGACGAACCTGCCCCTTAAATGTGTTCCGCATGATGCGTTGCGCCTTGTCCCTCCGTTTCTTCGCATCAGGAGTAACCGGCCCTTCGGCCACACACTCCTTCAGCTTAAGAAACGCCTGCTTGATCTTTTCATCTCTACATGTGGCGAGCGGCAGTATCAGCCCCTTCCTGTAGAATATGCCGGAACCAATATGAGCATTTACGCCGAAGATACCTGTGACCTCGTTGCTCATAGGAAGCTTGAATCGCCGGCCACAGTTGCCATTCTGGAATATATAGATGAATGGCAGCATATTGGTGAGGTCACCCTCAATCATCCCGCAGTTTCTTCGGTAAGATACGCTCTGGCGATCCACTGGAGATACATCATCCCTCAGTACTTCATCCCGGCTGTATATCAAGTCCATACTGTTCTCCACCTTCTTAGTCTCCCGCCGCCTTCAGGTTGTAGACAGGCTTCAACTTATCGGTGACGGTCACCGTCTCCAGCAGATACTTCTCGATATCTGCCGGGTCTTTATACGCGAACTTGCTTTCATCAAAGGTCTCCCTATTGATGGAGGTTGAGAATATACCCTGCATGGAACCAGTGAAATCCTCCATGCTGTACTCTCCCTTGTCCAGCTTCCGGAACATCTCTTTCCGGCTACTCTTGCGTCCGGCCCCGTGGGGTGCCGATTTGTTGTAACTGGTATTACCCTTGCCGGTACCGATGAGCGTGCCGTCAGCCATATTAAGTGGAATAATGACCTGTTCACCCTCGTGAGCGGAGATGGCTCCCTTGCGAATGACCTGGTCCTTCTCGGCAATATAGTTGTGAACGCTCTCGATGACCTGGCCTTCGTCGAATTGAAGCCCGAAGAACTCCAGGATGGATGCCAGCATGAAGCGCCGATTGTACCGAGCGTATGCCTGTGCGATAGTAGCCCAGTGCATATAACGTTCGCCGCCGGCAGCAAGGGGGAGGTATTCCAACCCCTTCGGCACGGTCATTCCCATCTGCTTGGTGATGCTGGCAGCCAACTCCTGGTAGTGCTCGGCCACCCGTTTGCCCAAGTTGCGGGAACCTGAGTGGACGATCAACCTGTAGCTGTCGTCATGTTCCGACTGCCCGATTTCAATGAAGTGATTGCCCCCACCGAGTGTACCAAGCTGCATTTTAGGTGGAAGATGCCTGCCTATCTTCTCACCTTGATAGAAACCATCCTCAGTATGCTCGCATAGCGATTTTGCAGCTTTGCGCAGGGTATCCGGGACCGGCGACTTGTCAAAAAAACCTGCATCTTCCCTCTGATTCATGCCGAGCGGGATTCGCTCACGTATGAAATCGTCAAGCCCCTGAAAGTCGATCTGCTTCATTCCGGCCAGAGGGTGCGACGCAACGCCGCAGCCAATGTCAACACCAACTATGTTGGGGATTACGGCGGACCGGAATTTTCCGGTGAAGCCGATTACGCATCCGGCACCGGCATGGGCATCCGGCATGATGGAAATAAGGCCGTGCAGGGCCGGATGGTGAGCAATTAGCTTGACCTGTTCGGTAGCTATAGGATCGAGAGTATCAGCATGAATCTGTACGGGGCATTCATTTTTCTGTATATCGAACATTATGATTAGTCTCCAATTGCTATGCTTACCTCTGCTTAAGCCTTGCTTGCTGTTGCGAAGAGAGGTAATTCCACAAGTTTATTGCCGCGAACAATTGATCCGCTGAGCACTTCCTGTAGGTAGTTATCGTGTTCAGGGCAAAGCGTGACGATATATTTTGAACTGCTGTGCAGTTCGTTGTCCTTAAGTCTGCTTCTCAGCATTTCAACAGCTTCTACCGTAAAAAGGCTCCCCTTCATCCGTTCTACATCGTCCAGGGCCGACCAAAATAATGTCCTTCTGGAAACAAGGTGGCATGCACTGACCGGCTTATCACTGATACGTCCTTCATGCATACATAGCAGACACGCATTTTGATCACGCTTTTTAGCCTGTCTCATTCCACATGCTGCCTGAACTACCGACCGATGCTGTGCTGATAGCACCCAGTAATCAATGACTTCCTTGCCATACTTGGACTGTAGTCTGCTGATGATCCCGTTTGTCTTCTCTGTGGACAGTATGTCTTTACGTAGGTCGCTGCTTGGTACGCCAGGTAATGTCAGAAATACTTCCTGTTGTGCCAAGTTAAGGCGAATGGCATAGAAAACGGACGGCGTATTTCTTTCTGATACAGGGGTTCCAATACTCACAGCATGTAATGCTGTTCTTATAGTATTTCGATTCGCAGGCGCGAGCTGTTCACATAAATCGTTCAAGGTAATTACTGAAAGTGGTTTCTTTTCATTCAATAATTCGACCACGTTAGATCTAACAGATTTCATCCGTTCCCTCATAGGTATTTCCAGTCAGCAGGAGTCGCGACAGTATATGGATATGCAGGCACATCTTTTCGCTCACAAAAAGCTCGTACTCGGCATTCTAAATTGGGATCACTGACTGACAGTAGTCGACTCTCTACAAGTTCAAGAAATTCATTCAGCTCTTCGTCGTCAATGCGAGTATCATCTGGATGAACTGGTAATACCTCAATCTCATTGAAATCCAGTATTGCTTGAATAATCGTTTCATGGAATTTTGATCTCTTGTCTCTGCCAAGATCTTCAAATGCCAGACGTAAACTGATCGATAGGTTATCGATAGTATTTTCATCGACGACATAATCTTTGCAGTAAATCTCTCGTGGGAAGTCAAATCTGTCATCTTCGAGACGGGCATTCATATTCAGGATGCCATGCAGTGGCATCGACGTCCGTTTGAATTTACAAAAGGAATGAAACTGCTCTGACAGACTGTACATGTCGATACCATCCCACTCCAGATTCCTACGGACATTCCAGGAGATACTGTCTGGCACCCCGTAAAACGCCTCGGCAATGCTTCCAGTTATGCAACCCAGGGTGTCGCTGTCACCACCAAGGGATACTGCCAGACGAACAGCACTCTCAAAATCAGTTGACTCCAGAAAACAGATGATTGCTTCCGGCACAGTTCCCTGGCAAGTTTCGTTGAACGAATAGTCGGGACGAATCTCATCACAGCTCCGGGAAAGATCATATCCAAATCTGTCAGTAACGTAGCAGCGGATTTCATCCTTGGAACTCCCGGTACGTGCAAGGAAAATGGCCGTCGCAGTCGCCTGAGCTCCTTTGATCCCTTCTGGATGATTATGGCTGACCACCGTGTAGAATTCCGCCTTTACCAGCACCTCGTCCAGTGTGTCATAGTAAAATCCAACAGGGCTGATCCTCATGGCTGCGCCGTTTCCAAAGCTGTTGTAAGGTGGTTGCACCTCTCGTGCTGCAAGCCATTGGAAGAAACGTTTTCCATACCCGCCAACGTTTTTTCTCGGGCGGATTTTACGGGACCACTCTCGCATCGTCTTCGCCGGATCTTTGTCGTGCAATATTGCATCGGCAATAGCAGCAGTCATGATTGAGTCATCCGTAAAACCGTTCTTTTCGGAGAACAGCGGAAACTCCGTAGTCTTGATGCGATTAAATTCCCATCGAGAACCAATTATGTCACCTGCAATTGCTCCAATCATGACCCTCGTACCTATTAGTAGATATCCTTCCCAGCGCAAACGGCATCCCAATGCCTGAAATCAATTTCGCAGGGGCCACCTTTGTAATTCTTCAGTCCCATCAAGACGGCGTCACTGAACTCCTGATGGACATACAACGGATATAAACAGGGCCAAGGATACCGGTTCAATATCTCCAAAGCATTGTGCCATCCAGTAACAGGCTCAGTTTTTGAGCCACGACCGCCGGCTCACGTCGCGGCAACAGGACGAATTTTTCTCGTGGCTCGCTGCCAGTCCCGCGCATCGCGCGTCGTTCGAACGCCACCGGCGGATGTGGGGCGATTTCAACGCTCTGACGCAGTGGCGCCCCGAGCACGGAACCACGCCGAATCCCGATCTGCTCGCGCGGCATCGCCGGCCCGCGCAATGGCGCCGCCCCCTGCCTTTGCTCCTCGCGGCGGCCGCCGCCTTCGCGCTCGCCTTTTGGCTGGTCCCTGCCACCGGTCCGCGCGGCGATGCCTCGCTGACCTTCGAAACCGCCACCTACCGCCAGGAGAAGCTCCCCGACGGCTCCGTCCTTGATCTGAACCGCGGTGCCCACGTTGTCGTGCAGTTTTCCGCCACCGAGCGCCGCGTGCTCCTCGTACAGGGCGAGGCGCAATTCTCGGTCGCGAAAAATCCCGCGCGCCCCTTCGTCGTGCGGCTTCCGCCTCGATGCGGTGAAGCATGTGCCGAGTTACTATTTCGGCCTGCAAACCGGCGTGAAGGACCCATCGAGCGCAGGCTATCTCGGCAATGCCCAGGCGCAGTTCAATCTCACGCACGGCTATACCGATTGGGAGAGCCACCGGAACTCGGCCTTTTCCACCAATGCGGTGCGCAACGATCTGTTGCTCTTTGGCGAGCACCTCGGCGCGCCGCCAAATCCGAACGATTACCTGGCCGTCGGGATGCGCATCGCGAACGACGATTTCTCGAACAACGTCGGTGGCGCCAGCGGCATTGGCGATAACCTGAGCGGCTACGACAATCCGGGGCAGTTCACTTTCGGCGTAAATGGCGGGATGATGTATTGCCTGAGCCACGACAACAACCACATGGCCGGCAGCGAACGCCCCGCCGCGCACCAGTACATGCTCACCCGCGCCGGCGTGCCGATCGTCTATACCGACGGCTACAACATCTCCGGCGGACCGGACTATTTTCCGAAGCCGGCCTACATCCCTTTCCTCGGCCAGTACGGGCAAAACTACATCACCGGGACCCTGCCGGTGCGGCGCGACTTTATGCGCGGCGACCAGTGGCCGCTCGGTTCGGGGACGAATTACGCCGGCTGGGATTTCCGCGATTTCAGCGAGAATCCGGGGATGTCGGCCTCCGATGCGACGACGCTCGTGGTCTTGCACGCGCGGAACTACGCGGGCGGGCAGTCCATGGCTGTCGGCACCGCTTTCCCGAATGGCGCGCGACTGCGCAACTACGCACCGTATGGCGGCTCGTTTTACGCCACGGTCGGCAGCGACGGGAAGCTGCGCGCGGACGGCGATCCCAATCCCGTGATCATCCCGCAGGGCGGCTATTTCGCCTTTTCCTATGATGTGCCGGAACTGCCAATCCTGTGGCAGGGCTCCGCATCAGTTCACCCCATCGACATCTTTGAAAATGGCGTGGCAGTGCCGACCATCGGCGTGCTGCGCAAGGACGGGGCGAATGGTGATCCCGCCTATAACTACACCGCGCAGATCCCGCTGGTGCGCGATGGGACTAACCTCGGCTTTACCGTGCATGCCGACGGCTCGGCGGAGAATGTCCTCCTCGCCCTCGACGGCGGGGTGGATATCAACTCCCAGATTCCGCTCGGACCGATCGGCAGCGAGAAACGCGACAACCCGCCGGGCGGCGCAGTGGACACCTTTCTCGGCTACGAACAGATGCAGTTTGTCCGGCGGGTGGCGGAAAAATTCGCCGCGCAAAATGTGGCGCGCAATGTGATCGGCTCGCCGGGCGCCGAGACTTGGAAGGCGACGATTGGCACGGGTTTCGACGGCACCTCTCCGAATCTGGGCAACGGTCCGAACACCAATACGAGCACTGCAGCTTACGCCTATCACAACCCGACTCTGAACCGCGACGGAGCATCGAGTGCGGCGCAATTCACGCCGCCGCCCGCCGCGGCGGCGGGGCAGGCGATGACCGTCCGCGTGAAGACGGCGTATCAGTTTCAGGTCAATCAGACTTGGCTCTACTTCACCACCGATGGCTCGGCACCCGAAGGCACGGCAGGTGTGCCTTTGGGGACGACGCTGGCTGTGCCGATGAGTTTTGAGAGCGCCGGAGCGGATGACTCGCCGACGCTGCGCACCGACTGGTGGGTCGGCACGATCCCCG
>JANOEC010000120.1:0-56156 GCA_031412995.1 Geobacteraceae bacterium | reverse complement strand
CTTCTTCGACTTCATGATGTTGGGGAGGGTTGGGTAGCGCGGTATATTGAGTCCCAGCTGGCAGGTAACCAGCGCCGGAACCTTCAGCTTGACGACCCCTTTGATCCCCCCTTCCAGTTCACGCTTGGCCGTTACGATACCATCGCTATAACTGAACCCCACCAAGGTCGTCGCGCAGGCATAGCCCAACTCTTCGGCCACGGTCACCCCGACCTGGGCGGAACCACGATCCTGCGACTGCATGCCGGTGAAGATCAGATCGTAGCCGGCGTCCTTGGCGTGGGCGGCGATGATGCTGGCAATCTGCCACGGATCCTTGGCAGCTGCGTTATCGTCCTGCACATGGACCGCCCGGTCGCACCCCATGGCCAGCGCTTTTTTAATCGCCTCGACCACCCGGTCCGAACCGATGGAAAGGACGGTCAGTTCAGCGACGTCTCCCAACTGCTCCCGCAGCTGGACTGCCTGTTCGACGGCGTATTCATCGTATTCGTTCATCCGCCAGGCCAGGTCGTTCTCGTCAAACCAGCTCCCCTGACTGTTGGGCTTGAAGCGTGATTCCATATCCGGCACTTGTTTAATACATACCAGCAGTTTCATATCATCCTCCGTGATGTATCTTTCGTAGGGGCGATCCTGGTGATCGCCCTTTATGCGGGCGAATACAAGATTCGCCCCTACAATATTATTAACCGTTCCGCAACGATTTCGGCGAGATCCCGCACCCGCAGCTCTCCTTCAGCGCCACCGGTCTTGATCCCATCCTCAAACATGGTCAAACAGAAGGGGCAGTTGGAAATGAGCAAACCGGCCCCGGTTTCCTGGGCCATCTTGACCCGCTTCTCGCTGATCTTCGTACCGATCTTTTCTTCCGCCAGAATTCGCCCACCACCAGCGCTACAGCAGAAGCTGTCATAACCTGATTGATCCATCTCCTGGATCCGTCCGCCAGCCGCAGCGATGATGCTGCGGGGTTGGTCGATGATGTCCATGTAACGACCGAGGTAGCAGGAGTCGTGGTAGGTAGTGACAAACGGCTCAGGCTTCAAGGTCAGGCGGTCGGTCTTGAGTAGTCCGGCCAGGAAGGTCGTGTAGTGCTCCACCGGCAGATCCAGTCCCAGATCCTGATAATCGCGGGAAAGGGTATTGAAGCAGTGGGGACAGGTCGTGACGATCTGTTTGACCCCATACCCCTTGATCAGTTCAATGTTTTCCTGGGCTTGCATTTGATAGAGGTATTCGTTCCCCAGCTTGCGAACCGGCTCACCGCAGCATTTCTCTTCTTTGCCGAGGATGCCGACTTTGACTCCGGCGGCGACGCAGATTTTGATGAAGCTCTTGGCAATTTCCTGGTTCCGCTTGTCAAAGGAGGCGTAGCAGCCGACAAAGTAGAGGATGTCCACTTCAGCACCGCTCGCCATGGTGCTGACCGGCAGATCCGCAGCCCAGTCACCCCGGGCGGCAAAGGCCAGACCAAAGGGATTAGCGTTGACTTCAATGTTGTTGGCCGCAGTCCGAACTTCATCCCCCGGGAAGGCGCCTTCCATCAGGGTGAGATTGCGCCGCAGTTCGAGAATCTTGTTCACATGTTCATTGTTGGCCGGACAGATATCCTGACATGCCCGGCAGGTGGTGCAGGCCCAGATGGCGTCCTGGCCAATGGTTTCGATCAGGTTGGCGTCAGGCGTAGTTTCGGCCACCTCGCCAATCTGTTGGATCACCTTCATCGGCGACAGCGGCTTATCAGTGGTATGGGCCGGGCAGCGTTCCTGGCAGCGGCTGCAACTGATGCAGGCGTCGGCATCAAAGATGTCTTTCCAGGAAAGGTCGCTAATCGTGGCGGCGCCGAACTGTTCAGCGCTCTCATCCTCCATGTTGATGGTGGCAATGCTTCCCTTCGGCTCCAACGGCGCAAAGAAGGCGTTCAGACTGGTGGTGACAATGTGGCGCAGCTTGCTGTAGGGGATGGCGCAGAAGAAACCGAGCACCAGGGCGAAATGGAGCCACCAGAGCACTTTATGGCTGGTACGGATCGAGGCCTCTTCAAAGCCGGTGAACAGCTGGGCCACAACGTAACCAACCGGCGAGAAGCGGGCCAGACCGGGATTCTGGGTCAATTCGGTGGCCGCCATCCGCGCTCCTTCGATCAGGAAACCGGTGATCAGTATAGCAAATAGCAGTTGGTGGATGATGAAGTCCTGCTCCGTGGTCTCCAGCCCTGCCGGCTTCTGCATGAACCGACGGATAAACAGACCAGCCAGCATGACCAGGGCCACGAGGCCGGCCAGGTCGAGGATTAAAGAGAAGGCCTGGTAGAATTCACCAGCCAGGAGATTGACCCCCAGCAGCGGGGTGAAGAAGTCGGCCTGAATCATCACCAGCAAGGTGCCGGCAAAAAGGGTCAGGAATCCCCAGAAGAACAGATTGTGGGGCAGACCGCCGGCCCGGACTCTGGCCACCTGCTCCTGACCAAATATCTCGCCGATCATCCGCTTGACCCGCTCGTCGTAGCGGTCGAAACGATCAAGCGCTTTGCCCTGACGGTAGATCGGCAGCCGCTTCCAGAAACCCCAGACCAGTATCCCCACCGCAGCGAAACTGAGGATATACATGGGTAGCACCACGCTATGGCCGATGTTCCAGTAGATTTCGCGAGTCGCTTCCATAATATCTCCGGGGGGAACGTTAACTTTATTTACGGCCTAATCCAGCAATGTCCGGTTAGGTTTTTGCTCTTGCCTTAAAAGTCCCCCCGCCCCTTGCGGGAGGGGGTTAGGGGGCGGGGGAGCTTACCATATTTGGCTCCGTTGGCTACTTCACCCACCCCTCAATCCCCTCCCGTCTAGGGAGGGGAGGCTAAGTGCAATTACCAATCCGGACAACACTGGGCCAAATCAGGATAACAGTAACTTCGAAATAACGACCCGCTGGACTTCATTGGTTCCTTCGTAAATTTCAGTGATCTTGGCGTCGCGGAACATCCGCTCTACCTCGTAATCGCAGATAAAGCCGTAACCGCCATGGATCTGGATCGCTTCCTTGGTCACAAAGGTCGCTGCCTCGGAAGCAAGCATTTTGCACATCGCCGATTCCATGGTGTAGTTCTTCTTGGCATCCTTGAGACAGGCTGCCTTGTAGGTCATCAGTTTACTGGTCTCGATCCTGGCCCACATATCGGCCAGTTTGAACTGGATCGCCTGCAGATCGCAGATTGGCGCACCAAACTGCTTGCGCTCTTTGGAATAGGCCAGGGACCGCTCAAACGCCCCTTCGGCGATCCCCAGCGCCTGGGAAGCAATGCCGATTCGGCCGCCGTTAAGGGTATCCATGGCAATCTTGAACCCCTGCCCTTCCTGGCCCAGCAGGTTTTCCGCCGGGATACGCACATTGTCCAGGGCAAAGGCAGTGGTGTAGCTGCCGCGAATCCCCAGTTTCTTTTCATTCTTGAGGATGGAGACCCCAGGAGTCTCGAGGTCGATGATGAACGCCGAAACCCCTTTGTGCTTCAGGCTCTTGTCGGATGTTGCGAATACCACACCGGTCCCCAGATAGCCGCCGTTGGTAATAAAGATCTTGCTACCGTTAATAACAAATTCATCACCTTCCCGTTTATAGGTGCTGGCAATGGCACCGGCATCACTGCCCGCATCCGGCTCGGTCAGGAGGAAACAGCCAATTTTTTCACCAGTATTGAGGGCTGGCAACCACTTCTTTTTCTGCGCTTCAGTGCCGAAGGTGTAAATCGGGCCGCAGGCGAGTGACGTGTGGGCCGAAATCAGCACGCCGCTGGAACCACACGCCTTGGAAACCTCTTCAACGACGATGGCATAGGAGAGCATGTCCATGCCGGCCCCACCGTACTCTTCCGGCAGGTAGCTGCCAAGAAAACCCATTTCAGCCATCTGGGTAACCAGGCTATCTGGGATCATATGCTCTTCATCAATCTGCATCGCCAACGGTTTGATCTCCTTGTTGACGAAATCCCGCACTGCATCCTGCAATACTTTATGGTCCTGGCTGAGCTCGAAATCCATGGCATTTCCTCCTGTATCAACCGTTATTTATTGGTAAAATTGGTCTTACGCTTGTCAACAAAGGCGCCCATGCCTTCTTTCTGATCCGCAGTGGCAAACAGCACCCCGAAAAGGGAGGCCTCATAGCGGAAACCATCTTCCTTGGTCATGTTCAGGCCATTGGCAATGGCATCCTTGGCATAGGTAACGCCGATGAGCCCGACGCCGGCAATGGCACGCGCAGTCTCTTTCGCCTTATCCAGCAACTCTTCCGGGGCAAAGACCTCGTTGACAATCCCCCAGGCTAGCGCCTTGTCGGCAGTGATTATCTTGCCGGTGAAGATCAGCTCATTGGCCCTATTGGGGCCGATCAACCTGGCCAGGTTCTGGGTGCCGCCAAAGCCGGGCATGATGCCGAGGGTCACTTCCGGGAAACCGAGTTTGGCCTTACTTGAGGCGTAGATAAAGTCACAACCTAGTGCCAGTTCCAGACCGCCACCCAGGGCAAAACCGTTGACGGCGGCAATGACCGGTTTCTTCATTTTTTCCATGGCCATCATCACGTGCTGCCCTTTACGACCGAACTGATGCCCCTCGTAGGCGCTCATTTCAGCCATCTCCTTGATGTCAGCCCCGGCCACAAAGGCCTTCTCGCCGGCACCGGTGATGATGATCACCTTGACCGTCGGGTCGTATTCCAGTTGGTACAGGGCACAGCCCAGTTCAGTCAGCACTTCACTGGTCAGGGCATTCAGCGCCTGGGGCCGGTTGACCGTGAGAACAACAATGCCATCGGTATTTTCGATCAATAGATTCTTGAATTCCATGATGATTTCTCCCGTAGGGGCGATCCTTGTGATCGCCTTTGAATCGGGCGAATACAAGATTCGCCCCTACAATATACCGATATTAATACGTATAGAACCCTCTCCCCGACTTGCGCCCCATGTATCCCGCATTCACCATTTTCACCAGCAGCGGACAGGGGCGGTATTTCGGGTCCTTGAAACCGTCATAGAGAACGTTCATGATTGCCAGGCAGGTATCTAGACCGATGAAATCGGCCAGAGTGAGCGGTCCCATCGGCTGATTGGTACCGAGCTTCATCCCCTTGTCAATATCTTCAGCGCTTGCAATCCCTTCGTAGAGGGCAAAGACCGCCTCATTGATCATCGGCATCAAAATACGATTGACGATGAAGCCGGGGTAATCCTGAGAAACCGCCATCTCCTTCTCTAGTTTCGCTACCAGCTCAGCGGTTACCGCGAAGGTTTCGTCACTGGTGGCATGACCACGGATGATCTCCACCAGTTTCATCACCGGCACCGGATTCATGAAGTGCATGCCAATGACCTTTTCCGGCCGCTTGGTCACCGCGGCGATCTTGGTAATCGGAATGGATGAGGTATTAGAGGCCAGATAGGCGCTTGATTGCACAATGCCGTCCAGTTTGCGAAAAATCTCCAGCTTCAGCGGCTCATATTCAGTGACGGCCTCAACGGCAAAATCTACCGGTGCCAGATCCTCCATCGCTTGGGTGGTGTGAATCCGCCCCATGGTTTCTTCTACCAGCGAAACCGGGATAATCTCCTTTTTCGCCTGTCGCTCCAGATTTTGCCGAATAGTAGCCACGGCCTTGGCCAATTGTGCCTCAGCAATATCGAACAAGGTAACATCATAGCCAAACTGGGCGAATACATGGGCAATGCCGTTCCCCATCTGCCCTGCTCCAAGTACACCAACCTTCTTGATCATGACTTTCCTCCTAAATCCTTTCAAAGATGACCGCAACGGCCTCACCGCCACCGATGCAGAGCGTGGCCAGGCCGTAGCGTAGATTGCGTTTATGCAGTTCGCGAATTACCGTCGCTGCCAACCGGGCACCACTGGCGCCGATGGGATGGCCAATGGCACAGGCGCCGCCATTCACGTTCACCTGATCCAGCGGCAGGTTCAAACTCTTGATCGCCAGCAGCGCCACTGAAGCAAAGGCTTCATTGATCTCAAACAGGTCGATATCGGCCAGTTTCAGACCAGCCCGGGCAACCGCCTTTTCGATGGCGCCGATCGGGGCTTCCGGGAAATTGTCCGGATGGCGGCTTTCCGTGGCACTGGCCACGATGCGCGCCTTGGGGGTTAGGTTATGTTTTTTAAGGCCGGCGCCATCGGTTAGAAGCACCAGGGCCGCCCCGTCGTTGATGGTGGATGCGTTGCCGGCAGTGATGGTGCCATCTTTCTTAAAGGCTGCCCGCAGTTGGGTCAGTTTGGCCGGATCACCCTTGAACGGCTCTTCATCATTTGCCAGGATCTCATCACCCTTCTTACTCTGCTTGACAAAAGGCACGATCTCGTCGGCAAAAACACCACCACTGACTGCTGCCTGGGCCAGCAGATAGGAGCGCTGGGCAAATTCATCTTGTTCCGCCCGGGTTAATCCGCCCCGCTCGACGCTCGCTTCACCGATTTCGCCCATATGCCGACCGGTGTACGGGTCCTGCAGACCGTCGTAAATCATCAGGTCCAGCAGTTCGCCGTGCCCCATGCGGTAGCCGGTACGGGCCTTTTTGAGGATATAAGGAGCGAGCGACATATTTTCCATGCCGCCAGCGATCACCACCTGCGACTCGCCAAGCCGGATACTGCCACTACCAAGCATGATCGCCTTAAGGCCGCTGCCACAGACCTTATTTATCGTCAAAGCGTGCGTAGTGTCCGGAATACCGGCGGCACGCATGGCCTGGCGGGCCGGGGCCTGACCGCAGCCACCGGACAAAACCTGTCCGACAATCACTTCATCAACCTGATCAGCGGCCAGGCCTGACCGGGTCAACAGGCCCGTCATGACTGATGCCGCCAGTTGTGGCGCTGCTACATCGGCCAGCATGCCACCGAACGAGCCAAACGGGGTTCGTAACGCTTCCACTACAAAAACATCACTCATCGTGCCCTCCATCTGCCGAATTTTATCTCAGTCTATACGACGTTTACGTGCATGTCAACCAAATTTAAAACGAGTTTATACAATTTTGAAATACCACTTTGAAAATCATGAGAAAAAATTGTTTTGATAAATATATTTGTGTGGGATTGAGCTGAGGAAATGAGTGGTAAGCGGTTAACTGTTGAAACCGTTGGTCAACAAATGAAACGGCCCCAGCAAAAACACTATTTCTTTCGCTGGGGCCGTGACAACAATCTGTGGGGGAAACGCTACTCCAGGTTATCCTCGATCCGGATCAAGTTGGTCTTTTCCAGGATGACGTCACTGGCATCAATCTCCGCCAGCGCCTGCCGGACATTGCACTCAACCGCTTCGTGGGTCATGATCACGATCGGTACGATTTCCCCGATCGAATCACTGCGGCCGGTCTGGATCATCGATTCAATACTGATCTGATGTGCCCCCAGGATCCCGGCAATTTTCGCCAATACTCCGGGACGGTCGACCGCGCTGAAGCGTAGGTAGTACTTGCTGCTGATTTCACCCATGGGGCGAATCGACAGCTTCTTGACCGCTGCGTCCTGAAAGGCCAGCGGGGAACAGCGGCGGCCGATGCCGGCAACCAGGTTTCGTCCGATTTCCATCAGGTCGCCCACCACCGCACTGGCCGTGGCATTCATCCCGGCGCCCCGACCGGACATCATCACCGGCCCGACAAAATCCCCGGACAGACGAATGGCATTGAACACCCCATCCACATCAGCCATGGGAAAGTTATGGGGGATCATGGTTGGGTGGACCCGCGCCTCAATCTTGCCATCAGCCATCTTGCCGATCGCCAGCAGCTTGATCTTGTAGCCAAACTGGCGGGCATAGTTAATATCAATGGCCGAAATGGAGCGAATACCTTCGGTCGAGATCTCGGCAAACGGCACCTTGGTACCAAAGCAGAGGGCAAGCAGCAGCGCCAGTTTGTGCGCCGTATCAATCCCTTCCACGTCAAAGGTGGGATCTGCCTCGGCAAAACCCAACTCCTGCGCCTTCTGCAGCGTTGCGGCGAAATCGGCGCCTTCTTGAGTCATCTTGGTTAGAATATAATTGCACGTGCCATTGAGGATGCCAAAGACAGTGGTGAAATTATTGGCCGCCATATTGCCTTTGATGGCCGAGAGGATCGGAATCCCGCCGCCAACCGCCGGTTCAAACAGCAGCTCTACCCCACCTGCCGCTGCCGCCGCATAAATCTCATCCCCGTGCACCGCCAACAGCGCCTTATTGGCCGTCACGATATGCTTACCGTTGGCGATTGCCTTGAGCACAAATGTCTTGGCCGGTTCATAGCCGCCAATCAGTTCGATGATGATCTGGATTTCCGGGTCATTCAGCACCGCTTGCGCGTCGGTCGTCAACAGACCGGCCGGCACCTGCACCCCACGATCCGTGGTAATGTCCAGATCGGCAATCCGCTTTAATACCAAACGTGCCCCGAGTTTTTGCGCGATGAGTTCGGCGTTGTCCTGTAAAACCTTGACGACACCGCTGCCAACCGTACCAAATCCGAGCAAACCAATCTTAATTTCTTTCATAATCAGCAATAACTCCCCATGGAATAATTACACGCCCGGTTTTTTGTCCGGAATCGATGATGACAGTTCGTCGAGAATACCGTTGATGAAAGCAGGAGAATCCTCAGTGCCGAATCTCTTGGCAATCTCAATCGCTTCATTAATGGTAACATTGGCCGGAATATCCGGGCGAAACAGCAGTTCAAATGCGGCCAGACGCAGGATGGCCAACTCAATCCGGCCAATGCGGTTCAATGCCCAGTTTTTCGACAGCTTTTGAATCCGACCGTCAATGGCCGACAGGTTTGCGGTGACGCCGTTCAGCATTTCATCGGCAAATGCCAGGGCCGGGCCGGCCAGTTCAACGTCATCACGGGTGAGCGTAACGGTATCATCCAGTGCCAGGGCATTATGATCGAGGGAATACAGGGTTTGCACCACCTGTTCACGGGCATCGCGACGAGCACCCACTAGCGGAGCTCCTTCATCAGGTTGGCGGTTTCAATGGCAGTCATGGCGGCATCAAAGCCTTTGTTGCCCGCCTTGGTCCCAGCCCGTTCCACTGCCTGCTCAATCGTATCAGTGGTCAAAACGCCAAAAATAACCGGCACCCCGGTTTTCAGACCTGCCTGGGCAATCCCCTTGGCCGCCTCGGCAGACACGTAATCAAAGTGCGGTGTGGACCCGCGAATGATTGCCCCCAGGCAGATCACCACATCATAACGGCTCGAAGCCGCCATATTCTGGGCCACCAGCGGCATTTCAAATGCCCCCGGCACCCGGGCAACCGTAATATCAGCATCCTTGGCACCGTGGCGCAGCAGTCCGTCCATGGCCCCTTCCAGCAGTCGTTCCGCAATAAAGCCGTTAAAACGACCAACAATGATACCGACGCGCAGCCCTTCAGCGGTTAGTTTTCCTTCAAGATATGTCGGCATAGTCACTCCCCCTGTTCGAGATTTTCAAGTAAATGACCAAGTTTTTCCCGTTTGGTCTGCAGGTATTTGAGATTGGTTTCATTCGGTTCGGTTTCAATGGGCACCCGCTCAACGATCTCGATCCCGTACCCTTCTAGGCCAACGATCTTCTTTGGATTGTTGGTCATCAGGCGGATCTGCTTGATGCCGAGATTCAGCAGGATCTGGGCCCCGATACCGTAATCGCGCAGATCAGCCTTAAAGCCGAGTTCCAGATTCGCTTCGACCGTATCCTTGCCCTGATCCTGCAGCGCATAGGCCCTGAGCTTATTGGTAAGGCCGATCCCCCGCCCTTCCTGGCGCATGTAGAGGATAACCCCCCGCTCTTCCCGCTCAATCATGATCATGGCGTTCTGCAACTGGTCACCACAATCACAGCGGCTGCTGCCGAGTACATCGCCAGTCAGGCACTCCGAATGCACCCGCACCAGCACCGGGGCGCCGTCATTGACGGTACCCTTGACCAATGCCAGATGCTCCATTTTGTCCACATCATTATCATAGACAATGGCGGTAAACGTGCCGTATTTGGATGGCAGCGGCACTTCCACGGCCCGGCGCACCAGCAGCTCCGTCTTGAGACGATAAGCCACCAGATCAGCCACCGTGCAGATCTTTAACCCATGCTCCAGGGCAAATTCCTTCAGTTGCGGCATGCGCGCCATGCTGCCGTCATCATTCATGATCTCGCAGATCACGCCAGCCGGGGTCAAACCGGACAGACGCGCCAGATCAACGGACCCTTCGGTCTGACCGGTACGAACCAGTACCCCGCCCGGCTTAGCCCGCAGCGGAAAAATATGGCCGGGCCGGGCCAGATCTTCCGGTACTGCCTGGGGATTCACGGCGGTCAATATGGTATGGGCCCGGTCAGCTGCGGAAATACCGGTAGTTACCCCTTGTTTGGCCTCGATGGATACCGTAAAGGCGGTACCAAATGATGAATTATTGGCTTCAACCATCGGGGGCAACTGCAGCGAGTCGCACTTTTCCGTGGTCATGGTCAGACAGATCAGGCCGCGGCCAAATTTGGCCATAAAATTGATTGCTGCGGGGGTGACCTTTTCGGCCGCCATGGTCAGGTCGCCCTCATTTTCCCGGTCTTCGTCATCGACCAGGATCACCATTTTCCCGTTACGGAAATCTTCGAGAACATCTTCAATCTTTGTTAAAGGCATGAAACTCCCCAATAAATAGGTATGCGTAACTGCTGTTTATCTCACATAAACCCGCTCTGCGCAAGCAGATCTGCCAGTCGATTCTCCGCCGGCGGGGGGGCGTTTGGTTGCAGCAACCGTTCGACATATTTACCGATTATGTCGGTTTCGATGTTGACCTGCTCACCGGGACGCCGGTTAACCAGGGTTGTCTGTTTGGCGGTGTGCGGAATGACATTTATCGTAAAGCCATCCGGCGTCAGCTCATTCACCGTCAGACTGATGCCATCGATCGTCACCGAGCCCTTGGCTACCAGATACCGTAACCATGGCGCTGGCAGCTGAAAACGAAAGAGCCAGTTACCGGACTGTTCACGCCGTTCAACAATCGTTGCCAGACAATCCACATGGCCTGTTACCAGATGGCCACCAAGCCGATCACCAACCCGCAACGCCCGCTCAATATTGATCTGGCTGCCAGCACTTAATTGCCGCAACGAGGTGCGGTGCACGGTTTCCGGGGAGACGTCGAATTCATAGGTGGTGCCGCTGATCTTGGTCACGGTCAGACAAACCCCATTAACCGCAATCGAATCCCCGAGCGCGACATCATCTGTGGTGAACGTGGCGCTTGCCCAGAGACGGGCAACGGTGCTCCCCTGCTCGATCCTGGCAACTGTGCCCACGGTTTCAATTAATCCGGTAAACATCGGTTCCTCAGGTATCCTTCCACGAGAATATCATCGCCGCAGCGGCGTACTTTCAGGTTGTGTAGTGGCAGCGCATCACTGATGTTCGCCGGTGGCAACCCGGCGAATAGTGGTGTCCCGGCGCCACCCAACAGCTTCGGCGCATAAAACAGGGCCACCTTGTCGACCAGACCGGCAGCCAATGCTGCCCCGGCCAGTGACGCCCCACCTTCCAATAGAATGGACTGTATCCCGTTTTGCCCCAGGCGTGCCATCAAATCATCAAGATCAATCTGCCCGGATTCGCTCCGACAGACCAGTACTTCTACCTGCGCCGCCGTGAGTGCGGCAATAAGTGTCGCATCATTACTAACAGTTGCCACGATCGTCGGCACCTGGGCGGCAGTCCGGCAGATCTGGCCCGTCAGCGGCAGGCGCAAACAACTATCAACAATAATCCTCACCGGGTTGCGCCCCTTGACATGGCGGCAGGTCAGCAGTGGGTCATCGGCAAGAACGGTCTCAATCCCCACCATGACCGCATCCATCCGGGAACGGAGCCGGTGGACCAGTGTCCGGGACGGCTGACTGGTGATCCATTTGGAATCACCGCTCTGGGTGGCGCTCCAGCCATCCAGCGTCGCCGCCATTTTCAGCAGAACAAACGGGCGACCCGTGACCATCTGTTTGATAAACGGTTCGTTGAGTTGGCAACATTCCGGTTCGCAGACGCCAACCGTGACCGTGATCCCGGCGACCTGCAAGGCCTTAACGCCCCGGCCACTCACCAGGGGGTTCGGATCAACCATCCCCACAAAAACCTGACCCACGCGGGCAGCAATCAACGCTTCAGCACATGGTGGTGTCCGTCCATGATGAGAGCAAGGCTCCAGGGTAACATAGACCGTTGCCCCATGGGCCCGTTCACCGGCCTGCCGCAGGGCATGCACCTCGGCGTGCGGCGTACCCGCCTGGCGATGCCACCCCTCACCGACAATCTGGCCTTCGCGGACAATGACACAACCAACCGCCGGATTGGGCGAGGTCTTGCCGACACCTTTTCGCGCCAGGGTCAGGGCTCGCCGCATCATCTGTTGATGGAAATCAGCGGCCATGGTTAACGCTTCAGCAGATCCTGCAGTTCGTTCATAAATTCACTGATATCCTTGAATGAGCGGTAGACCGAGGCAAAACGGACATAGGCGACTTCATCGACATCATGCAGTTCAGCCATGAGCCATTCGCCAATGAGCGTACTGGGGATCTCTTTTTCCCCGGTTTCCTGCAGCCTGGTTTCCAGCCGCTCCACCATCCGTTCGATGGTCTCGATCGATACATTCCGTTTTTCACAGGCCTTCTGAATCCCGGAAATGACTTTCATCCGCTCGAACGGCTCCCGGCGGCCATCCTTTTTCAGCACCAGCGGCAGGATCTCTTCTACCCGCTCATGGGTGGTGAAGCGGCGCGCGCAGGACTCGCATTCACGGCGGCGCCGGATGGTGGAGCCACCCTTGTCAGGCCGGGAATCGACCACCTTTGTATCAACACAGGTACAAAACGGGCATTTCATGGCATTGCTCCAAAGCGTTCGACAACAACGCCTGATTCCTTAAGCATGCCCTCGGTAAGTTGGTCCGCATACCCTTCTTCATAGACAATCCGGCGAATCCCGGCGTTGATAATCATTTTAGAGCAGATGATGCATGGGAGCGTCGTGCAGTAGAGAGTCGAGCCATCGATATTGGTGCCATGCTTGGCGGCCTGAATGATGGCGTTCTGCTCGGCGTGCAATCCCCGGCAGAGTTCATGCCGCTCACCGGAAGGGACATTGAGCTGTGCCCGCAGACAGCCGGTCTCCAGACAATGGGAGACGCCGGATGGTGCACCATTGTAGCCGGTGGCCAGAATATTCCGATCCTTGACAATAGCTGCGCCAACCTGGCGACGGAGACAGGTTGTCCGCTTGGCGACCAGATGGGTGATCTCCATGAAATATTCGTCCCACGAGGGGCGTTGCATAGTCGGCTCCATGCTTCATTAAATGCCACAACTTACTCTATCCGGGGATGCGGGTCAAGGAGAGGTGATCAGGAAATCAGCCGTTCTGGCGGTAAAACAGGCAGATCCATCAGTTGCAGCAATCGCTCCGTCAGCTCGGTCACCAGTTGCCGGCCCTGCACAGCATCACGCGATACCCCACAGATTTTACCTCCCGCCATCATGCCATGGCCGCCGGCTTTGCCACGACCTTCAACCAGCGTGCGGATCAGTTCACCGGCATTAAGACCGCTGCGACTGGACCTGAGTGACAGGATCAGTTCATCATTATAAAACCCCAGGGTCATGACCAGCTCTGCCCCTTCCAAACGGAGAAGCAGATCAGCCATTTCAGCAACAATCTCCGGAAAGTCGATGCCACCAAGCTGTGCCACCAGCACCGGCCCATGCATGGTCGCATTGCGCAGGGTGCGCGACAGCACTCGAAAGTACTCTCGTGGTACGCGGGGGTGGGTAATGGCATTCAATAGCGTTTTGTTAACCAGGGGGAAGAGCTTGTGATAGGCCTCACGGTCCGGCAGTTCGGCTTCACGTCCCAGATCCTGGGTTTCCGACTTGATGGCATAAAAAATTGCCGTGGCCATTTTCGTCGAAATCGTAATCTGCTGCTCATGCAGATATTCATACAGGATGGTGGCGGTTACACCATATTCATCGCGCACATCGACAAAGCGACACGCCGCAGTTGCCGGCCGCAGCGGGTGATGATCAATCACTACATCAACCCGCACCCCATCCGGCAAGGAGTTATTCCCCGTGCCGGGCTGGGTATCCAGCATGCAGATCACCCCGTAATCGGTCAGTTCAATCAAAGGCAGCGGCGTCATGGGTATCTGCAGGTCCTTGGCCATTGCCAAATTCTCACTACGGCCAATCATGCCGGAAAAGGCAATCGTTGCCTCACTGTTCAGCTTCATGATGAACAAGTGCCGCAATGCCAAGGAAGATGCCAGACAATCAGGATCAGGATTGTCGTGGACAACGATCAGGATCTTCCCCTTGCCCCGCACCCGGTCAAGCAGTTGGTCTGATCGACGTGGCAATGCCACACTAGGTTTATCAAACATCACGCTAGACACTCCGGAGTCTCACCTTTGTTCCATTGTTAGCCGAACCCAAGGCTATTTTACCTCATACCAGAACTTACTGCTCCGCACCTTGCCATCCTTTAAGACGAATTTGCTCATCACCCCGTACTTACCTTTTTTAGCCATGACAAAATCAGCGCCGAAATGACCTTTCATGCCAGTCATGTTCTTCTCCTGCGCGGTTTTGTCCGGACCTTGCAGTTTAACCTTTACTTCACCTTCTGTTAGTGATTTACCTGATTTTACATCACTAAATGAAATTGACAGGTGATGGGTCTCATTAACACCCTTGGGCATTTCCATGCCCATCGCCTTCATCGCCGCCGCCATGGTCTGGACAGTGAATGTGGCCTTAACCCCATCAACCACCTCTTCATGCGCCTTGCCATCTTTCCCATGCTGCGCGTGCTCACTGGCCGACCATGACACGGAACTAATCAGTAATAAGGCGAGCATTGAGCCGAGAGTCACTATGTTTTTCATTACCACTCCTTTCTACTAATTATTTTGATCCAGAGAGTACCAACACTATAGCGCAAAGTTTTCTGACGTCACGCAACAGAATTATAACGAATTGTAAAGGGGGGATGCAACCGGACCAGACGGGATGCTGCACGGGTCAAAGTTCGTTACCAGCCAATCCAGGAACAGACAACAGGGTGCACCAACCATTGCCGCTGGAATTTGACAACCGAGGCAGGAGGCCGCTGCGGCCAGCAGTTGCCAACCGTTATGGGCCAAAGCAGCTCCCTGGCCCAGCGAGACCGAAGTGTTTCTTTTGGAAAGTTTCCCGCCGCCCGCATCAACAAGCAACGGGAGATGGGCATATTCAGGCGTTGCGTATCCCAACAGCTGCTGGAGCAACATCTGGCGGGGGGTGGATGACAACAGGTCAGCGCCGCGCACCACCTGGGTTACCCCTTGGGCGGCATCATCGACAACCACCGCCAATTGATAGGCAAACAGCCCGTCAGCACGCTTGATCACGAAATCACCGCAGACCTGTGCCAGATTATATGTCTGGGCGCCCTGTATCCGATCAAAAAACTGCAGAGGCTGATCGGCGACGCGCACGCGATACGCCCGAGGCACCGTACCGGCAACGAGACCAGTGCGGCAGGTACCAGGATAGACCAGCTCACCATCGCCATCGTGCGGCGCTGACGCGGCCCGGGCAATCGCCGCCCGGGAACAACCGCAGGGATATATATGGTCTGTGGCGAGAAGCTGGTCAAACGCAGCCTGATACGCAGCAGTGCGCTGACTTTGCCAGATGATGGGGCCGTCCCAGCAAAACCCCAGCGCCTCCAGGGTCCGGAGTTGGTCATCGGCACTACCCGGCACCACCCGCGGCTGGTCCAGGTCTTCCATCCGTACCAGCCAACTGCCACCGGCCTGTTTTGCCAGCAGATAGCTACCAAGGGCGGCCACCAGCGAGCCGATATGCAGTGGGCCGGTCGGCGATGGGGCAAAACGCCCCACTGCCGGTCCGCTATTATTGCTTGATGTTGATTGCGTCATGTCACCCTGCGGGTGATCAATAGACTAGGCCAGGAAGGAGCAACAGTAGTCAGCGACCGTCGCTACTTTCATGGTGAAGGAGGAATTGGCCGGCACCTGAAACGACGCGCCACCGATGACCTTGATCCAGGCGCCGCTGTCACCGACCCGATATTCCAGCTCGCCAGCCATGATCTCCATGATCTCGGCGACCCCGGAGTTAAAGGTGTATTCACCCGGCTGCATCAGCCCGAGGGTCTTTTTACTCCCATCAGGGAAAATGACGGTACGACTGGCTACTGCGCCAGCAAAATATACGTTTGCCTTCTTGACTACGGTCACATTGGTAAATTCAGCCATTGGTGCACTCTCCTTTTTTCAGTAAATCAGGCAGTTGCTGCCAGTTCCAGCCGCCCGCCCCAGCGGCGGAGCAGTTCAGTGCGTAGCGACGCATGCTCGGGCCGTTGCAAGCCCGGATCGCTTTCCAGGAGGGTAAACGCCTCCTGACGGGCGGTTTCCAAAATTGTCGCATCACGCAGCAGATTGGCGATGCGAAAATCCGGCAGGCCAGCCTGCCGGGTACCGAGGAAATCACCCGGGCCGCGGATCTCCAGATCAGCCTCGGCAATGCGGAAGCCATCGTTGGTTGCTTCCATCACCTTGAGGCGTTTGGCGCCATCCTCACTCAACTGGCCGGTGGTCATCAGGATGCAGCGGGATTTGCCCACCCCGCGCCCCACCCTGCCCCGCAACTGGTGCAATTGCGAGAGGCCGAACCGCTCGGCATGTTCAATGATCATCAAAGTGGCATTGGGAACATCAATCCCCACTTCGATGACCGTCGTCGCTACCAGGATATCGGTAGCCCGCTCATTGAAACCGCGCATGACCGCTTCCTTTTCATCCGGTTTGAGCCGGCCATGGAGCAGCGCAATACGGAATTCAGGGAAGAGCTGACCAAGTTGCTCCGCAGTCTGGGTGGCAGCCTTCAATTCCGACTTTTCCGACTCCTCCACCAGCGGGCAGACGAAATAGACCTGGTGCCCCTTGGCAATTTCCTCACGGATTAACGCATAAACCTGAGCCCGTCGCGATTCATCGGCAACTCTGGTCTCGATGGGATGACGCCCTGGCGGCATTTCATCGATCACCGACAGGGCCAGATCGCCAAAGACGGTCATGGCCAGGGTGCGCGGGATCGGGGTCGCGGTCATGACCAGAATATCCGGGTTTGCTCCTTTTTTCCGCAACAGCCCCCGTTGCAAGACCCCAAAACGGTGCTGCTCATCCACAATTCCGAGCCCGAGGCGAGAGAATTCAACCTTATCCTGAATCACGGCGTGGGTGCCAACGATAATCTGCACCGAACCAGCCGCAATTGCCGCCAGTGCCGCAGTACGGGCCTTGCCTTTTAGGGAAGCGGTGACCAGCAATACTTGCAGCCCGAGAGCTTCACACAAACGGTGGATGTTCAAATAATGCTGTTCGGCCAGGATTTCGGTCGGGGCCATGATGGCCACCTGATAACCGTTTTCCACTGCGACCAACGCTGCCAGCAGCGCCACCAGCGTCTTGCCGCTCCCCACATCACCCTGGACCAGACGATGCATGGGGTGCGGCGCCATCATATCTGTCTTGATTTCAGACAGCACCCGACGTTGGGCACCGGTCAGCTGAAACGGCAGCTGCTGCAGCAACGGCTTCGTGTAGGTGTGATTGACGGTAAAAGAAATGCCGGTCTCAAGGGTTATCCCCTGGCGCTTCAGTGCCAGCCCCAATTCGAGGAAATAAAATTCATCAAATACCAGGGTCCGATGGGCCGGAAAATCGCCTTTATTGAGCGTGGTCAGGTCACCGTCCTGGGGCAGGTGCACTTCGCGGATCGCCTGGCTGAGCGGCAGTAAGCCGTGACGTTGCACAACCTCGTCCGGCAAGGTATCTGCCAGGCTGGCGGCAAACTGCTCCACCACCTGAACCATGATTTTGCGCATCGATTTTTGATGCAGCCCCTCGGTCAGGGGGTAGACCGGCACCAGTCGGCCATAATTCACCGGATCCTTGGCCATGGCCTCAGCCAGCGTCTCACCCTCAGCCAGCCAGTCCACGTCCGGGTGATGCATTTCCCGCTGATGACCAAACTGGGAGACTTCGCCGGTAAAGATACCGCGGCGGCCGATTTTCCAGGTCCGCTGCATAAACGTTTGATTGCTATGAAACCATTTGAGCGGCAAGGCGCCGGTGTCGTCACTGATCACGGCGGCGAAGATGCGCCGTCCCCCACGGGTCGTCTGCACCTCGGCTGACTGCACAGTGGCATAAATAACTTCCAAGGTACCCGCTTGCAAGCGGGCAATCGGCGTTACCCGGCGCCGGTCTTCATAGCGATGCGGCAACAGGTAGAGCGCATCCTCGATGGTCGTCACCCCCCGCTTGGCCAGGAGTTCCGCCAGCTTGGTACCGACCCCCTTGAGAAACTGCACCGGTGTCTGCAGCCTTTTCAGCCGCAACGCTTCCTGCACCGTCGGCACCACGACAATCGCCGGCAGCGCCTGCACCACCAGATGCAGGCCGTCAATGCGCACCGACATCATAGCGCCAGGCTTAATGCCCAGTTGATCCCGCAGCTCAGCCGGCAACGGTAAAGAACCGTCAGCAGTTACAGTGATGGTAAAGGGTGTCTTGTCCATATATGGTCAATAACGATTACCCAGAATACAGTCGTTGGCACAGATAACAAAAAAGGAGGTTGCCATCACAGCTCCCCCCTTTTTAATGTGTAGTCTGACAACGGTTATGCGGAGAGTGCGTTCAATGCCTGGAGCAGTTCATCAACATTGAGGCCATGGGCATTGGCACCCTGCTCAAGCGATTCGTTTTGGGCACCCATGCAACCGACGCACCCCAGATTGAATTGGCGCAGCACCTTGACGGTTTCCGGATTTGCCTGCATGACCTGGGCAAAAGTCATGTCTTTGGTAAATTGCTGACTCATTTGCAGCCTCCTGTTAGATGTATTTGATATCGATGATTTCATATTCCTTCTGACCGGCAGGAACATTTACCTTTAAAGTATCATCAAGTTTGTGGCCAATCAATGCCTTCCCGACCGGCGATGAATAGGAGATTTTCCCCAGTTTGATGTCCGCCTCATCTTCGCCGACAATCTTATAGGTCATCTCTTCTTCAGTAGCCGTATCATAAAGGGTTACGGTCGCACCGAACACCACTTTGTCCGGCTTCAGACCGTTCAGATCAACTACATACGCCCGGGCCAGTTTGCCCTGCAACTCCATGATCCGGCCTTCAATAAAACTCTGGCGGTTTTTGGCGGCGTCATATTCGGCATTTTCCGAAAGATCCCCGTGGGCGCGTGCTTCGGCAATATCCTGGATAACCCGGGGCCGTTCTTCGCGGATAAGTCGCTTCAAATCGTCCTGCAGGGCTTCGTGACTTTCCTTGGTGAGTGGTACGGTATGAGACATGTTCACTGCTCCTCGTTAAATCAGCGAGGCAGCCCGACAAGGCTGCCCCGTGTAGTACGCGATTCGTATAGCGTTTACTGGCTAATATAAATACTCTTGTAACGGTTTAACGGTCAACTCGCCTTCTAAAAGGCTGACAATCCCGTCAGTTACGGCATTGGCGCCAGCTACGGTCGTAAAATAGGCCACATTGTGCATCAAAGTTTCGCGCCGGATAGAGAAGGAATCGGCCACGGCCTGCGCCCCTTGGGTGGTGTTAAAGACCATACAGATCTCGCCATTTTTTATGGCATCAACAATGTGCGGACGACCTTCTTTAACTTTATTGACCACCTGAACCGCGATCCCCTTTTCCTGCAGATAACTGGCAGTACCACGGGTTGCTAGCAGCTGGAAACCGGAATTATAGAGTTTCTTTGCCGCATCGACAATAAGTTTCTTGTCCGCATCCTGCAGACTGATAAAAACCTTCCCCGATCTCGGCAGTTTGACGTTGGCGCCCAGTTGGGCCTTGGCAAAGGCGGCGGCAAAAGTATCACCGATCCCCATGACTTCGCCGGTTGATTTCATCTCCGGTCCCAACAAGGTGTCCACACCCGGGAATTTAACAAACGGAAATACTGATTCCTTGACCGAAATATGTTTCGGCACAATGTCGTCGATTACGCCAAGCTCACGCAAGGTTTTACCCGCCATGACCCGGGCGGCAATCTTGGCCAGCGGTCGCCCGGTGGCCTTGGAGACAAAAGGTGCAGTCCGTGAGGCCCGGGGATTGACCTCCAGAATATAGATGGCCCCATCCTTGATGGCATACTGCACGTTCATCAACCCCTTGACCCCCAGTTCCAGGGCCATGAGTACGGTCTGCCGGCGAATCTCCGCCACCAGCTCCGGGCCGATGGAATAAGGTGGCAAAGAACAGGCGGAATCACCGGAATGAATCCCTGCTTCTTCGATATGCTCCATGATCCCGCCAATAACCACTTCAGTGCCGTCACACAGGGCATCGACGTCTATCTCAATGGCCTTGTCGAGGAATTTATCGATCAGGATCGGGTGTTCAGGTGACGCCTGAACTGCCGTATGCATATAGCGTTGCAGATTCTCCACGTCATAGACAATTTCCATGGCCCGCCCGCCAAGCACATAGGAAGGTCGCACTACCACCGGGTAGCCGATGCGATTGGCCGCTGCTTCAGCTTCCTCGAAGGACCTGGCCGTGCCATTGTCCGGTTGCAGCAGGTTCAGCTTGTGCAGCATCTCCTGGAAACGCTCCCGGTCCTCAGCCCGATCAATGGCATCAGGTGATGTGCCAATGATCGGCACCCCGGCTTTTTCCAGCGCCACCGCCAGTTTCAGCGGCGTCTGGCCGCCAAACTGAACAATCACCCCCACCGGTTTTTCCTTCTCCACAATCTCCAGCACGTCTTCATAGGTGAGCGGCTCAAAATAGAGCCGATCTGAGGTGTCATAATCGGTCGAGACCGTCTCCGGGTTGCAGTTAACCATGATGGTCTCGTAACCATCTTCAGCCAGGGCAAAGACGCCATGCACACAGCAGTAGTCAAACTCAATCCCCTGGCCGATCCGGTTGGGACCACCACCGAGAATGATGATTTTCTTTCGATCGGTTACTTCTGCTTCACACTCTTCTTCATAGGTCGAGTAGAGGTACGGCGTATAGGCAAGAAACTCGGCGGCACAGGTATCTACCCGCTTGTACACCGGGCGGAGGCCATGGGACAGTCGCAACTGCCGCACCGCTTCTTCGTTCATCCCCCAGAGAAGCCCGAGAAATTTATCGGCGAACCCATACTGTTTTGCTTCTCGCAGGGTCTCCCGGTCGATAGTTTTGGGATCAAGCCCCTTCAACTCTTCTTCCTTCGCGATGATCTGGCGAATGTTATGCAAAAACCATGGATCAATCGCCGTGATGGCATACACTTCTTCAACGCTCATGCCGTTGCGAAAGGCATCGCCCAGATACCACATTCGCTCCCAGTTAGGGGTACGCAGCTTTTCATGCAAAAGTTGCTGTTCCTTGTCCGTCAGCGCCCGGCGGGTCTCGATTGAGAGATCAAACAGCCGTGATTCAAACCCGCAGGAGCCTATTTCCAGGGAGCGGAGCGCCTTTTGCAACGACTCCTTGAAGGTCCGACCGATGGCCATGACTTCCCCAACTGACTTCATCTGGGTGGTCAAGACCGCATCAGCAGCCGGGAATTTTTCGAAGGTAAAGCGCGGGATCTTGGTCACCACATAATCGATGGTCGGCTCGAAACAGGCCGGCGTCTCCCGGGTGATATCATTGCGTATTTCGTCCAGGCGATAGCCAACCGCCAACTTGGCAGCAATCTTGGCAATGGGAAAACCGGTCGCTTTGGAGGCCAGGGCCGAAGAACGGGAAACACGGGGATTCATTTCAATGACCACCAGTCGGCCATCGCGGGGATTGATGCCAAACTGGATATTGGAACCGCCGGTATCAACCCCGATCTCACGGATAATCATCAGTGAGGCATCACGCAGAATCTGGTACTCCTTATCCGTCAGGGTCTGGGCCGGCGCCACGGTGATCGAATCGCCGGTATGGACCCCCATGGGATCAAAGTTCTCAATGGAACAGATGATGACCACATTGTCAGCCGTATCCCGCATGACTTCCAGCTCATATTCCTTCCAGCCGATCACTGACTCTTCCACCAGAATCTCGTCGGTTGGTGAGGCATCAATGCCGGCCACCGCCATTTTTTCATACTCTTCCATATTGTAGGCAATGCCGCCACCGGTGCCGCCCAGGGTGAAGGAGGGGCGGATAATGGCCGGGAAACCGATATCTTTAACCACCTCCATGGCTTCCTGGCGGTTGTGTGCCAAACCGGACCGGGGAACCGCCAGGCCGATCTTTTCCATGGCCGCCTTGAACAGGGTCCGATCTTCCGCCTTCTTGATTGCCGGCAGCTTGGCGCCGATCAACTCAACGCCATACTTTTCCAGAATCCCCATTTCCGCCACACTGACTGCCGTATTCAGCGCCGTCTGACCGCCAAGGGTAGGCAGAATTGCATCTGGCCGCTCTTTTTCGATGATCTTGGCCAGGATTTCCGGGGTCACCGGCTCGATATAGGTACGATCGGCAAAATCAGGGTCTGTCATGATGGTCGCCGGATTGCTGTTGAGCAGCACGACCTCGAACCCTTCTTCCTTGAGGGCCTTGCAGGCCTGGGTACCGGAATAGTCGAATTCACAGGCCTGGCCAATAACGATTGGGCCGGCACCGATGATCAGGATCTTCTTGATGTCTGTACGTTTAGGCATTTGGTCTTTCTCCTTGCTGCTTGATAGCGGTCAGTCATTCACCACGGGCGAGGCGGGAGCCCCTTTCCAGCGGCGATAGAACCAGAACCATTCATCCGGGTATCTGGCGATCTGTTGTTCAATATGTTGCGAGATGGAGGCAGTTATCGCCTCGGTATCCAGCCCTGCGGTCACAATTGGCGCAAATTCTACAATCAGCTGCTGCTGCTCACGGTGGATAAATCCGGTTAACAACGTACAGCCGGTTTTCTGGGCGATTACCGCCGGCATTGGGGTCGTCCAGGCCGGTCGACCAAGAAAAGAGGTCAAAATCCCCTCACGCTCCGGCACCGCAATATCGGAAAGTATCCCGACAACCCCGCCACTGCGGATAACGCTCAACACTTTACGGGCAGCTCCATCCTTAAGAACAGTATCGTTGCCGAAACGATCACGTAAAGCAGCCAGCAGTTCCGTCACCTTTGGCGATCGCTGATGGCGGACGACAATCGTCATGGGGTGATATTTCAGGCCAAAAGCCAGGGCCATGGCCTCCCAATTGCCGGCATGGGCAGTGATGAAGATGACCCCGCGGCCAGCAGCCTTGGCCTGGTTAAAGTGCTCGAGACCGCGAAATTCCACCTGTTCCAGAATCCGTTGTCCCAGGCCGAAATAGATCTTTACCACTTCCAGGAAAAACATGCCCAGATTGGCGAAAAACCGCCGGGCAAGTTCTGATGCCGTCACCCCGTTCAGCTCGGGATTGAGTCTGATCATCGCCGGCAACGCCGCAGTCATGACCTCTTCTATCCGTCGCCGCAGTTTAGGGATGACCCGGTAGGCCAGCAAGCCGAAGCCCCGGCCAATGCTGCGCGCCAGAGATAGGGGTAATAGCGCCAATGGCAACAGGGTAAGCAACACTAACTGCGGTATAATTCTATCCTTCAGCGACGCCACCCGTTATGCACCCTTAACCGTTTCAAACCGGTAACCGATCCTCGTCAAGCTCCTGCACCCAGCCATTTTCCAGACCAGCCAGCTCAAGCGCCGCTACGGCCTGGTCATATTCTTCTGCAGAGATGGACCGGTCAATTCCTGGCAGACCAGTTGCTGTCCCGGCCGGGAAATATTGACTCATCAGCGCAACATGCGTAGCCAGACCAAGGTTTTCGGCAACCCAGGGCAGGATGACATCACTTCCCGCCTTGTTGCCCGGCAAAACCAGGTGGCGAATGATCAACCCCTGGGTGGCAATCCCGTGAGCATCAACCAGGAGATGACCAACCTGACGCAGCATCTCACGCACCGCCAACCGGTTAACGGTTGGGTAATCAGCCGCCCCGGACAGCTCCGCCGCGATTGTGACATCGGCATATTTCATGTCCGGCAGATAGACCGCTACCACCCCAGCCAACAGCTGCAGCGCATCAACCCGTTCGTAACCGCTGGAATTCCAGACAACCGGCAAGCTAAACCCCAGTGGAATCGCCAGCCAGAGTGCTGCCAGAATCTGGGGCAGTAAATGGGTTGGCGTCACCAGGTTGATATTATGCGCCTGGCGACGCTGCAGGTTGAGCATCCGCTCGGCTAATTGCCTGGTTGAAAGATTTTCACCGTTACCCAAGTGGCTGATGGGGTAGTTCTGACAAAACGGGCAGTGCAGGGTACAACCGGAGAAAAAGATCGTGCCGGAACCCGATTCACCCGATATGGGCGGTTCCTCCCCCCGGTGCAGATTTGCCGAAGCAATGCGCGGCAGCAGTCCTGAACGACACCGTCCCTGCTCCCCCTTGAGCCGATTCACCCCACAGACATGAGGGCAAAGATCGCAGGCGGCCAGTCGCGCGTATGCCGTGCGTACCCGGTTCAGAAGTTCGCCTGATTGGTAAAGAGCTAGATACCGCATAAAGGCAGTGACAAGTTACGAGTGACGGGTGACAACATCACGAGAAAATGCTCGTCACCAGTCACTCGTCACCGATTTTTCTCCATCATGTCCACAAAACGGGCGAACAGATAGTGTGAATCATGGGGCCCGGGTGATGCTTCAGGGTGATGCTGCACCGAAAAGATTGGCAAGGTACAATGCCTGATCCCCTCGACGGTCTGATCGTTGAGATTTTCGTGGCCCAGACACGCAGCATCTCCCAGTGAAGCAAGATCAACGGCAAAGCCATGGTTCTGCGCGGTAATCTCTACCTGCTTGGTCTCCATATCCATAACTGGCAGGTTGGAGCCATGATTGCCAAATGGCAGCTTCACGGTTTTACCGCCAAGGGCCAGGCCGAGGAGTTGGTGTCCGAGACAGATGCCGAAAATCGGCTTTTTGCCAATGAATTTGCGGATATTAGCCTGCACGGCAACCAGCGGTTCCGGATCGCCCGGACCGTTACTGAGAAAGATGCCGTCCGGATTCATGGCCAGCGCTTCATCCGCCGGGAAGGTTGCCGGCACGACCGTTACATCACAACCAGCAGCCACCAGACAGCGGAGAATGTTGTATTTGATGCCGAAATCATAGGCCACCACTTTGTACTTGAGCGAGCTTGGATCAACCTGCGGATAGCCGCTCTCCAGATCCCAGAGCCCTTCGGTCCAGTGGTACGGTTTATCGGTGGAAACCCCGGAAGCCAGGTCCAGTCCGGCCATGCTCGGAATCGCCTTAGCCTTGGCCACCAGGCTGGCCGGATCAAAATCTATGGTCGAAATGATCCCGTTCTGTGCCCCTTTGTCCCGCAGGTGCCGGGTCAAGGCGCGGGTATCAAGCCCTTGAATGCCAACGATGCCGTTTTCCTTGAGATACGCAGCCAGGCTCATGGTCGCCCGCCAGTTGGAATAATGATCGTGGTATTCCTTTACGATAAAGCCGGACAAATAGAGTTGTTTACTTTCAATATCTTCCGGATTGATCCCGGTATTGCCCATCTGGGTATAGGTCATGGTGACCATCTGGCCCCGATAGGATGGATACGTCAGTAATTACAGATAACCGGTCATGGCGGTGTTAAAAACGACCTCGCCAGTCGCTTCGCCCGAGGCACCAAATGAGACCCCTTGAAAAATTCGCCCGTCTGCGAGCGCCAGAACTGCCTTCATAAGAACTACCCCTTGAGTGCGTTTATCGTTTGAATGCTATTTTCCCGCCGACGATGGTACAACGGGCACCACCCTTCATTTCATTGCCAATGAACGGCGAGTTTTTCGATTTACTGGCCAGACCGGCTTCGGTCACGGTCCAGCTGGCCTGCGGATCAATGATCGTGATATCTGCTACGGCTCCCCTGGCAAGAGTACCGCGATCAAGACTCAGTATTTTTGCCGGATTAAGTGACATCTTCTCAACCATCACTTTAAGGTTAAGCACCCCTTCGTCAACCAGCTTCAGGGTCAAGGGAAGTGACGTTTCCAGGCCCACAATGCCGTTCATTGCTTCATTGAACTCCAGATCTTTTTCATCCAGATGATGGGGCGCATGATCAGTGGCAATGCAGTCAATGGTGCCATCGGCAAGGCCAGCCTTGATGGCAGCAACGTCAGCAGATTCACGCAACGGTGGGTTCATCTTGGCGTTGGCGTTGGTATTGTAGCCACGCACCGCATCATCGGTCAAACTGAAGTAGTGCGGCGCCGTCTCACACGTTACCTGCACCCCGCGGGCTTTGGCCTCGCGAATAATGCGCACCGACCCGGCGGTCGAAACATGGGCAATATGAATGGGAGCATTGGTATACTCAGCCAACATGACATCCCTGGCAGTCGCAATATCTTCAGCCACTCGGGGAATCCCTTTCAGGCCCAGTTCGGTGGAGGTGAATCCCTCGTTCATGGTCCCTTCACCCACCAGATCCAGATCTTCAGCGTGGGTGATGACCATGATGCCCATCCCCTTGGCATACTGCAGAGCCCGCCGCATCAGTTCGGCGCTTTTCACCGGCTTACCGTCATCGGAAACCGCGACGCAACCAGATTCTTTCAGTTCACCCATCTCGGCAAGTTTTTCGCCATGATGGCCCTGGGTGATGGTGCCGATCGGGAACACATTGCAAGAGCCTTCTGCCTTGGCCTTGGTGATGATGTAACTGGCAATGGCCTTATTGTCGATGACCGGCTTGGTGTTAGGCATACAGCAGACTGAGGTGAAACCGCCGGCAACTGCGGCCTTGGTACCGGAGATGATGTCTTCCTTGTACTCCAGCCCCGGATCACGCAAATGCACGTGCATGTCAATGAGTCCCGGTGTCACATAACAACCGTTGGCGTCAATGGTTTCGGCGCCCGCCGGTGCTGCCAGCTCCTTGCCGATTTCCTTGACCAACCCATTTTCAACAACCACGTCCAATGTATCATCTATATTCTGGCTCGGATCAATTACCCGGCCACCTTTGATCAACAGATTCATAGCGTCACCTCGGTTGAAATAATCCCCTCTCCCTGAGGGAGAGGGCTAGGGTGAGGGGGAGAGGCAAATCATGCCCTTTTCCCCTCATCCGGCCTACGGCCACCTTCTCCGTTATGGAGAAGGGAAATAAATGTTACTCCGTCAATTCCCCGCCGCTCACGTGGTACAGCATGGACATCCGCACCGCTACCCCGTTTTCAACCTGTTTCAGGATATGGGACTGCTTGCCATCCACCACAAAGGATGACATCTCCACTCCACGATTGATCGGACCGGGATGCATGACCACCGCATTAGGCTTGGCCCACTGCAGATTGGTCGGATTAAGGCCAAAGTAGCGGGCGTATTCACGGGCATTCGGCATCAGGGTTTTACCCTGGCGTTCCTGTTGGATGCGCAGCATGATGACCACATCGGCATCCTGAATTGCCTCTTTCATGGAAGTGCAGGCAGTAACGTTGCCCAACTGCTCAACCCCTGGCGGCACCATGGTGGGTGGGCCGGCGACAAAAACATGGGAACCCATTTTGGTCAGTCCCTGAATATCGGAGCGGGCCACCCGGCTATGGGTAATGTCGCCAACAATCGCCACCTTCAGGCCATCCAGACGGCCAAGGGCATCCTTGATCGTCAGCATATCCAACAGCCCCTGGGATGGGTGTTCATGGGCGCCATCACCGGCATTGATTATGGAGCAACCAATCTTTTTAGAAAGGTAATAATGTGAACCGGAAACCGCATGGCGCATGACAATGATATCCGGCTTCATGGCCAGCAGGTTCAGGGCCGTGTCAGCCAGGGTTTCACCCTTGGTGGCCGAACTGTTGGACGGCGCAATATTGACCGTATCGGCAGACAATCGCTTGCCAGCAATTTCAAAGGAGGTGCGGGTCCGGGTGGATGCTTCGTAGAACAGGTTGATAATTGTTTTGCCCCGCAGGGTCGGCACCTTTTTGATGTCGCGACTATTGATCTCCCGCATATTTTCGGCAGTCTCGATCAGTAGCTCGATTTCTTCCTTAGTCAGGTCGCGCAGCGCAATAATATCCTTGTGCTTGAAATGTTTCATGCCTCCCCTCCCCCCCCTGTCGGATTTTTTTCCAGCAACACTTCCAATGGCCGATTCTCTCTATCGAACATCACCGCCACGTTTTCTTTCCGGCTGGTTGGCACATTCCGGCCAACAAAATCCGCGCGGATCGGCAGCTCCCGGTGCCCCCGGTCAACCAGTACTGCCAGCTGGACCGCCGCCGGTCGGCCGTAATCCATCATGGCATCCATGGCGGCGCGAATGGTACGACCAGTAAAGAGCACGTCATCCACCAAAATCACCTTTTTCCCGGCGAGAGAAAATGGGATGTCAGTTTTTCCGACCGGCAGGTGTTCACTGTGACCCTTGATATCATCCCGATACAAGGTTATATCCACGGCACCAACCGGAATAGTGCCCCCTTCAATTTCAACTATCCGCAGAGCCAGTTCGTTGGCCAGGTAGACCCCACCGGTCTGGATACCCACCAGTACCACACTGTCAATTCCCTTGTTACGCTCCAGAACCTCGTGCGCGATACGGGTCAACGCCCGTTTCACCCCAATTCCGTCCAGAATTACTGTCCGCTCATCCACTGGCAACCTCCTTTAATATCAACAGGTTATACGGTGCACGGTCAACAAAAAAGCCTCCCCGCAAGATGCAGAAAGGCCGTAAGACGCTAGTAAACAGTACGTTCATGGACACCTTTGCTAACCTCACGGGGTTACGTTAAAAGGTGAATCCTATATACTATTCAGCATGACGGAGGTCAAGTAGTATTGTTAAGCCAATAACGGTATATTTACTTGAGCACTGAATGCATTACCGTGCAATCACCTTGATGAATTTCACCAGATAATCCGCGCCTGACCAGACGGTGATCACAAAAGCGATCCAAAAGAAGAACATCCCGGCGTTGTGCATATTTGCGGTAACCAATGGGTGATTGATACCGAAGAACCAGTGATAGTCAAAATGGAGCAGTAAGCCAATAATAGCTACCAGTTGAAAGATGGTTTTAAATTTACCCAGATCACTGGCCGCAATAACGATCCCCTCCTGTGCCGCAACACTCCGCAGACCGGTGATAAGGATCTCGCGCGAAAGAATCACCACCACCATCCATGCCTCAACGCGGCCATGGGGAATCAGCATGATCAAGGCAGCCAGCACAATCAGTTTATCCGCCATGGGGTCGAGAAAGGTGCCGAGAATAGTCTGGATGTTCATGCGGCGGGCCAGATGGCCATCAAGCCAATCCGTTATTGAAGCCACTGAAAACAGGGCTGCCGCCCAAAATCCAGCTTCACGAGTTGAACTGATCAGCAGCAGCATCAGTAGCGGGATTGCGGCAATCCGCAATAGTGTCAGAATGTTGGGCAGGTTCCAGATGGGATTGGGTTGAATAGTCACCGGTCAGTTACTCTGATACGTGCGCTGAAAGTTGATTACCTTCGCAACATAGTTTTTTGTTTCGGTAAATGGCGGAATCCCTTTATGTTTGGCCACATTCGATAAACCGGCATTGTAGGCAGCCAACGCCAGCGAAACATCACCCTTGAAAGTGTCCAGCAGAAACCGTAAATACTTGACGCCGCCACGAATATTATCCGCAGGATTAAACGAATCATTAACCTTGAGGGACTGGGCGGTTTTTGGCATCAGTTGCATGAGACCAGCAGCACCCTTGCGGGAAACTGCCCGGGGGTTGTAATTTGATTCCGCCTGGATCACCGCCTTCACCAACGACGTATCAACGCCATACTGGAGCGCGCAGGAATTGATGATCGCTTCGTATTCCGCAGGATCTCCGGCAAAACTGTTCAGACGAAAATTAGTGCGTAATGCCTTGTCTTTCTTGATATCACGCATGAAAATCTTAAACTTGTTATCTGTTGGAATGTCAGTAAAATGCACTACCCCTTCATCGTCTTCATAACGATAGATATCTGCATAAAGTACATTCTCAGATAGACAAAGAATGAAAAATGCAGCAAAAAAACAATATTTAATAGATCGTAATGAAAGCATGCATTCATATATAGACCATTTACTACATCAAGACAAGTATTTGTCCTGGCGACAGATTATATAACCAGCTGATAACCTTTCATAATCCTTGACATACCCTTGAGAGCGGCTGATAATCTCCGGCCAACGACGTTGGAACAGATGCAGGAGACATTATGAAAATTAATAGTGATTTTCTCGTTATAGGTAGTGGTATTGCTGGATTGAGTTTTGCACTGCAGGCAGCAAGCCATGGGACCGTTGCCATTGTCACCAAACGCGAAATTTCCGAATCAGCAACAAACTATGCCCAGGGGGGGATCGCCTCAGTCTTTTCCCAGGATGATTCCTTCGCCGAGCACATTGAAGACACCCTGGTCGCTGGTGCCGGCATCTGCCATCGCGATGTGGTGCAGATGGTGGTCGAAGACGGCCCAAAGATCATCAACCGACTGATTGAATGGGGCGTACAATTTTCAACTGACGGCGACAAATACGACCTCACCCGCGAAGGGGGCCACAGCCAACGCCGAATATTGCACGCTGCGGATGTCACCGGCCGCGAGATAGAACGGGCCCTGGTCGCCGCGGCCCGCGCCAACCCTAATATTCAGATTTTTGAAGAGCATATTGGTATTGATCTGATTACCGAAGCCAAGGTGTTGCGCCGACGGCTGAAACCAAATCGTTGTCTCGGCGCCCATGTGCTGAATATCAATACCAACAAGGTAGCAACCATCACCGCGAAAATAACAGTGATGGCGACCGGCGGCGCCGGCAAGGTTTATCTCTATACCTGTAACCCTGACGTTGCCACTGGTGATGGTGTTGCCATGGCCTATCGCGCCGGTGCGGCGATTGCCAACATGGAATTCATGCAGTTCCATCCAACCACCCTCTTCCACCCCCATGCCAAGTCATTCCTGATATCCGAGGCGGTGCGCGGCGAAGGGGCAATCTTGCGGCGGCGCGATGGCACAGCCTTTATGGAGAAATACCACAAGCTCAAAGATCTTGCCCCCCGTGACATTGTTGCCAGGGCAATCGACAACGAAATGAAAACATCAGGCGACGATTGTGTTTATCTCGATATAACCCATCGCGGTGCAGAATATATCACCAGCCGTTTCCCCAACATCTACCAGACCTGCCTCGAATATGGCCTGGACATGACCACGGAATGGTTACCCGTCGTGCCCGCTGCCCATTATCTGTGCGGTGGCATTGCCGTTGACCAGAATGCCGAAACCGACATTCGCCAGCTCTATGCTATCGGCGAAGTCGCCTTTACCGGCCTGCATGGCGCAAATCGACTGGCCAGCAATTCGCTGCTGGAAGCCGCAGCCTATGCCGGCAAGGCCTATCTGCACGCCATTGAACAACTCCCCAGAATTGCGGAGAATGAGATCGAAATTCCCGAATGGGATGCCGGTACCGCTACCAATAGTGATGAAATGGTCGTTGTCTCGCAGAATTGGGACGAAATTCGTCGGCTGATGTGGAATTACGTCGGTATTGTCCGCTCAGATAAACGGCTTGAACGGGCCTTGAACCGCATCAAACTGATCAAGCAGGAAATCGAAGACTACTACTGGGATTTTACCATCACTTCGGATCTCATTGAGCTGCGTAACATCTTGACCGTTGCTGAACTGATTGTCCGCTGCGCCCAGGAGCGAAAGGAATCGCGCGGTCTGCATTACACCATTGACTACCCCGATCGTGATGATATCCATTGGTGCAAAGATACCTACATCAGAAAAGAGTTCAGTTAATGACCATTGATGAACTACGGAACAAAATCGATTATATTGATGAGCAGCTCCTGGAACTCTTTAATTCCCGGGCCGCGTTGGCCCTGAAGATTGGCGAAATAAAGAAAGTCACTGATCTGCCGGTGTATGATCCGGCGCGGGAAAAAAGGATATTCCACCGCATGAAAGAGCGCAATTGCGGACCACTTGATGATCTGGCCATCGTGCGGCTCTTTGAGCGGGTTATCGATGAATCACGCAGTCTGGAACGGATAATGACCAGTAAGGAAAGTGGCAGCGTCGAATCCCGGCACAAGGAGACAGAATCGTGTTGATCATCATGCAAAAAGGAGCGGCTGAAACGGCCCTTGATCACGTCAAGGAACTGCTCATCAAACGTAACTTCGACATTCATCAATCAACCGGGGCAAACCGGACAATTATTGGTGTAATTGGCAATACGGAAACGCTGGACGATCAAGAAATAGGGGCACTGCCCGGGGTATTGCAGGTTGTGCGGATAGCCAAAGAAGAATAACGTACATGAACATCTGGACATCAAAAAGGCCTCGACAGTATCGAGGCCTTTTTCGTTTTCAACTACTCAATTACTTGTTCTGTTCATCAATCAAATAGTTCATCAGTTGATATACCTGTTTAATTTCGTCACGACTCATGCCGGATTTCGGTTTCCGCATCATCTTGATGGCGTAGGCCTTGGTTGCCTGCTTGTCGAATAATTGTCCGGTAATTGGGGCGATCCCTGTTTGAATGGCGACGACGGTCCGCTCCATGGTGTGACAAGGGATACATTTCGTTTTCATAACCCCATAGGCTTCAAAAAACCGTGGAGGAATTGCTTTAGGGTCAAAGTTCAGCGTCTCCCCTCTACCAACTGATTTCACTTTGGCTTGTGCCGAGGTGGCAGCCATGAATATACATAAAATCAGCAAGATCAGTCTTTTCATGTTCATCTCCTCGTCTCTTAAAATGCGAAGCGCAAGCCTAAAATGAGTTTTTTATCATCAACACTACCATTTTGCATTTGATATTCAAGCGATACCTTGGTGTTTTCAATCGGAGCATACGCAATTGCGGGCACTAAACGGCGCTGAATATTAATACCGTCATCTGAATATTCAGCCCGGACTAAAGCAATGATATTGACCGCCATCATCTGCTCATATTCGGCGGCAAACGCCTTAGAGTAGTACGGACCTACTGACCAATCGTAGGTGGGGTTATCGTCCTTGCCATAAACCGCACTTAAGCGTAAACGGCCAGTCTTGTACAAGGCATCCAAGTCTCCACCGACACGGATATAATCGTTCCAAACCGGACCTGATTGACCATTTTTGCCAGAATAACCGTAAGCGGCAAAGGTCAGGCTCAAATAATCCCAGATACTTTCATTATCGAAATCAACTTCCGGTTCCTTGCCATGAAAATCGGTACCACCCATGCGGAAAGAAATATGGCCGTAGGCTTCTTTATTGTTCTGGTTGTTACGATCAACAATACCAGCCGCAGCAAACAGCCTGTTCTTGAAAATACCATTAATTTCAAGTGCATCCTGTGGTGCATCAAGAGTAAACACATTAGCCCCGACTCGATAACTGGAGGTAACCATGTCAGAGGCAATCACCTTGTTGCTTTTCTTCCAAATGCTCAACTTGGGCCGAAAGCGACCTGCCTTTATATTTAAAGGGGTTTTAAGCACATTGCGAAAGGTTAGATAAAGTTCTTCAATATCCGAGGCCCTTGGCGGTGAATCATTGATCGGGGTTGAGCTTACTGCAGGATTATCTGCGCCCTGCAAGTACAAGTTGTATTTAACATAAAAACCGACACTTTCCCTGAAAACACCTCCCGAAAGCAGCGACAAGGCACGGGTGGTCAGATCCATTTTATTGCGACTATCACCAGGGGTGTTGGTAAATGCAGTATTAAGCGTTGCCGCCAGCGATAGCGGCACCGTATTCGGCAAGCCAGCTATCCAAAGAGCTTCATTTTTTGTTTTATTTGTCGGTTTTAGTTCAACTGGTGTTTCACCCTGACCTTCAGCCGCATTCCCTTTCAACAGAGCCAAAAGGTCGGCATCGCCTTCCCCATTGATCTCATCTGGTCCCTTCTTGCCAGGCGTAGCAGCAGCAACTGGAGCAGCAGGTGCGCCAGATTTATGCTTAGTCCAGACAAAGCCATTCTTGTAAAACGCCTCACCATACTCATTCAACTCAGGGTAGATGGTATGGCAGGTGGTACACTCGGCGCTGTACTCGCGAGTGAATGCCGGGATGGCCTCTGCGCGATCAACCGAAGCGCTCAACACTCCAGCTACCGCACAAATCGTTATAAAAAGATGATAATAATTTTTCATAGTAGCCCTCGTATTAGTGGCAATCGGAAATTAGCTCTACGGGCAAGTCAAGGTGGTTGCATCCCCTGGCCGCCTGACGGCAAAGGTCGAACACCCGTTCAATGAAGTGTAGCTGCCGAATAACCAGTTTCTGGCGGCAGTTGTTATTTCTGGCGGCAAACGTCTGTTGGCAGGTACAACCGTCTGGCCGTGCTGTAATACTTTGATAGCGGTGAGAACGCCGCTCGAATCTTTAGCCGGGAACGTGCCCTGTGCCGTGTGGGCAATGGAATCGAAAATAATCCGTCTGACATACAGCGGGCGATGGACATAGCCGCCTGGCTCGTTATTCAGTAGCCCGAGGTTGAAACTTGCCCCCATGGTCTCCGCACCGGTCCCGGCACCAAAGAATTCCCAATCCACAGTAACTGCGGATAGTGATACGGGGGGGTTCGTGTTTCTCGGACTGGCGAAGTTCGTGCGGGCAATATTAAACCAGCGGTTCAGGGCCGTCAAAGATGAGATATAGCCCAATTTATCTTCATTAAGAGAATCAACGGTAACGCCAGAAGTCCCTGATCCGGCATGACAGGCGAAGGTACTGCAAGTATTGCTGACAACTGATTCAACTTTAAATCTTCCAAGGCCAGCCGTCAGGCTCACGCTGAAAGGCCAAATTGTTCCAGTGGTATACGTATCAAACAAGGCACCATGTTCAATTGCCCCAAACTTGTGCGAATCAGCCGGCACCGCCGTATTCATGTGACAGGAAACACAGGGCCCCTTGGGGTTCGTCCCGGAAAGGCCAATCGGTTCATGTGGGTTTGGCTTGTCTGCGGGCACGCTGGAGACATATTCCCGCCCATTGAACTCAAAGCCACTGCTCCCGGCAATCGTGCCAGCGCCACTGAAATCATGCCCGGAAGGAGAACCTGTGTTCGCGAAATTCACTCCGGCAGAATTGATCATTTTGATGACTTTCGCATCACTTCGACCAGCATGACAAGGGACACAGAGGTTTGATTTACCATAATCATTGAAGACAGTTGGGATGTTGTTAACCTTAATGCTACCGGTTGTTGTTGAATAGTTAAAGTAGAGGGTTACCGGTCCAATCGCCCGGTTCTTTTTAAAGTTGTAGTCGCTATGGCAGGCATCGCAATTAGTTGCTTCCTTGGTCCAGTCCCGAGTTGGATTGCCAAATGAACGCAGATCCATGAAACCAGAGGTGACGAAGTTGACAAATCCGGTGGTCGTGTGGCAACGGACACACCCTGGTGAAAGGCGAACGCCAGCCAAATAGCTTGCTTCGTTAGGCGCACTATAGCTGTAGGCGAGGTTAGCCGGCACCGGTGTGCCAAATTGTTTAAAATCTCTGCCAGTGGCAAGGGTTGAAACACCGCGCGAACCAGAGTTCACATCACCCATGCCGATTGAAGCCCAGGCCTTGTTATAGGCCATGCTGGTGGTCGGATCATGCGGATTGTGGCATGCCCGGCATCTGCCGACATACTGCGAACTCACATAAGATGCCGGATTCGGGGTTCTATAACGGTTTATGCTACTCACGTTACCGAAGTGCTGCGGCGCATTGGCAACCATAATGTCTGCAGGTTTGTCCAAACCATGACACTTAAAGCACTTGCCATTGGCATCACTGGCCGTTACCGGCATCGCGGCTCCACCACCATGGCAGTTGGTACAGGTGTTTTTGCCGCCATGGAGAGGTGTTGTATCATGACAGTCATTGCAACTGGCAGCGTTCATGAAGGCATGCCTGGAAGCCTGCCATTCAGTGACAATACTAGCCCCGGTTACCTTTGATATTCCATACTGCGTGGCGTGACAGCTAATACAGGAATGTGAATCAGCGGCCACACTCTTCTCGCCTGTCCCTACCCCACTCCCGCAACCGGCCAAACCAAATGCCAGGGCAGTTACCGATACTGCGCTTAACCAATAACGAGTATTCATCTATCCCCTCCTACTTCAGCAGTCTGTAGAGATACGCAAAAGTTCCACCGACCGACAAACCGGATAGCAGACCAGACATCTTGTAAATAACCTGGGCAATCTCCACCCGCACCGGATAAAGCTTGATGTCGGTTTCTTCACCGGTGAACTCGATGATGTCGAGCCAGTCTTTGTCCCACTGATAAATCTGCAGATAGAGTTCAGACCCTTTCCAGAGCAGAATGAAAAAGAAAACCACCGCAAAGGCCACGAACCCATTAGCAATCGTCGAATCCTTGATGGCAAAATAGATTTTCCGGATCAGGTCGATAACAAATATTGACAGGAAAACCCAGACTGAGTTTTCGATCATCCGTAAGTTACGCAGGGAGTTGAAGCTCGGTTTGGGGTTGAACATCAAGAATACTGCGCTGAGAATAATAATGACCGCAGTGGTGATATAAACCGCTTTTTTCGAACCGGTGATTTCCAGCGTTCGGCAGAAAACGTAATATTCAAGGAATCCATGAGATATCAGGAAAATAGCGACCGTACCAATAATATAGTGGATCGCCACCATCTTGTTGTACATGGTCCAGGGGTTGAGGGTATATGCCTGACTCAGAAAAATCAGGAAGAACCCGACCGAAATACTGGTCCAAACCCGCGCGTTACCAATACTGAAGTAGAAACTGATGATTCCGGCAACAAGCCAGAAAATCACCTGCACCAAGCTAATGCCGTTCAATGAAGTAAAATCGAAGTGGATGATAGCATCTAGCAAATGCTGTAAAAAACCTGCGTTCACGATTGCCTCCCTCTATCTGGTCAAAACTTAGAGATTAAATAAAAACAGTTACTTAATTACCGGTCCTGCTGCTGATTTCGGAGTCTAATGATTTTAACATTTCCTGTATTTTCGACGAACTGGTGAGCAGTTTCGCGCCCTTTTCCAAACCGGACAGCAGCTTGGTAACCCCATCTTTACTCATGAGGCACTGCCGCCCACCGAGCAGAGCAAACTCTTTTTCAATGAGCGTTCGACCCATTTTCCCAACATACGCCGTGGCAATTTCTTTCAAGTCATCTTCGAGTTCAACGAGTTTGGCAACTACCAGCTTGTGGTCACGTTCCTCGTTTTCTCGTCTTGAACGATCTTGTTCCGCTTGATGCTTGCCTTGGGCTGATTCCCAGAGCTTACTGATATTTACTACTTCAAGCAGGTTGTAGTTCATTAATTCTTCGGCGGTCTTTGTCGACAAGATATCAAGCTTGGCACCCGGCAACCCGGCAATTTTTTGCGATTCGCCAGCAGTGGTCTCAATATCCTGTGATCCATCGTGGAAAAAGCCAAGCGGCGCTCCATCCTTATATAGGATCAGCGCCGTATGCTCATCAGTATAGATCCGCAGGCACCCATTCAATTTGTCATTCTTCATCTTGTCAAGGAGCGCTTTCATATCGACCAGCTTGATCTCTTGCCCCTTGTAAAGCATTTCTCCATGCAGTGACGCGTGCAGACACATGGTCAAATCCTTTGACAAGCGAAACACATCAACGGTGCCAATGCCGGCAAGCATCATGGCACAGACATCCGCCATCGCTTCGATTGCCGTTAATTTTGACCCGTCATTTTTTTCGAGCATGGCGCTGATCAATTTACCGGATTCAAAAAACAACACACCTTGCGTGCCGGCAAACGTAAAACGCAGATAGCCGGTGAATCCACCGAAGTTCAGCTTATCAAGCATCTCTGGTAGATTGACCTTAGAAACGGGAATGTTTTCGTACAGAGGATTACCCTTGGGCAGAAGGAACATCCTACTCTCCTTTTCTCATCAGGGATTAAATAGTGGAGTCATATCACATTTTCGGTCTGAGACCCGAGTCTCTTTAGGGAAAAAAGCATCCGAACAAAATTTTCTTTCATTATTACCAGCACTCCTCCTTTAAACATAACAATTCTAATTCATTAGTGATCGCATACTTATAGCCGAACAAGTGCATTCATGCAACATTTTCAACAAATATACGCAACTTTTTCAAATAATTTCGTAATATTACGGTACGGGTAAGCAGCAGATCGAGACACGGCACTTGATTCAACCTAGAAAAAGCAATTGAAACGCAGAGACGCAGAGACGCTAAGTAAAAACGGTCTTTTAAGCAAAATACGGCCTTCACCTTTTTGGTGAGCATCAAATTATGGATAAGTTCTTGATTTCTCTGCGTCTCTGCGCCTCTGCGTTAATTAACTGCCGTTTTTAGGTTCAACGCTGAAATCAGCCGTCTATTTTGCTCTATCCACCAGCAAACAAACATTGCAGTAAACAATAGATACAAAAAAACCCTGTTAAAACAGGGCAATATACTCAACTTAGAGAATAAGACGTGACGCCGGCTAATCGTCGTGATCAGAAACTAAATCGAATAATTGATCGCTTAAGTAGCCACCCGCAGAGCTCTTATCCAACCCGGCAATTTTTTGTTGTACTTCACGATAGTCAGGATCTGTTTTCGCGACTTCACGATACAATCGCAGCGCTTCACCAGCATTGCCCTTATGTTCGAACAATTCGGCAAGTTCATAGCGGGCACAGATCAATTCTGCCGGGGCAGCAGATGTTTTCAGGACCCGAGTAAATGCCTCTTCTGCGGCAGCATAATCTCCCTTGTCACGCAAACAAAGACCCTGCAAGGTCATACAGTCGACCTTGCGCACTGTCGACAGCGCAGCAATCTGAAATGACTTGATTGCCTCGTCATACAGGCCCATCTCCTTATACGCGATACCAAGACTATAATGCGTTTCGGTATCAGAATCTTCCAACTGTTCGCCGACACGCACTGACTGCTTCTTAGTAACCGTGGCAACAACAGGTGTCGGTGCTTCCTCACTTATCGTTTCAAGCCCTTCCAGCGGCCCGCCGACCAGCTCGATTTCACCGAGGTCAAGCCCCTCTGATTCCCAATTGACCGCAAAATCAGCTTCCGCCGACGGTGGAGCAGATTCAACGATTGCCTCAGGTTCAACCAGAGAGGTCGATTCAATCTCAAAGGGTATTTCCTCTTCGAGTGAAGATAAATCCAACTCAACGGCAGAAGAATCTTCCCATTCATGCTGGGTAGCTTCAATTGTGATGTCCGAATCGTCGGGGTCTTCATCTTCCTCAGGTTCTGCCTGATAATCAACGGAAATATGCTGATTGCCGGCTAATTTTGCTATTTTGGCATCAACTTCGACCAGACCGTCGGTGTTGCCGCTAAGGGTATATATATCCCGCAAACCATTCAGCGCTCGCAGATCGCTGGGGAGACTATCTACCAGACGGTGATAACATTGTTCAATGGCATCAAGCCGTTGCGCCGCGAAAAATCGCTCCTGCATGTCGGTAAGCAGGCTCAAGGCCTCTTCATACTGACAATCCTCGATCGCAAAGTTGATTATTCCCTCGCAAGGATCAGTGCTTGTCGGGAAAAGCAACAGCATTTCATGGTACGCCTGCATTAATTGCTCGCGCGCTCCTGCCTGCTTGAGCGCGGCAACATACTGCTCCCAGACCTTGAGATTCTGGCGATCCTGCTCAACCGCTTTTTGCAGCCATTTTATGGCAGCCGCAGCATCCCCTTTGGCCATAAAAGACTCGCCAAGATGCAGATGAAAGCCGGAATGCTGTGGAAAATGTTGCTGGATTTTTTCGCAGACTTGCTGAAACGCGAGTTCATTGCCTTTACGTTGCATGATCAAGGCAAGTTCAGTGAACTCCTGATAGGATTGATCCACCTTGCCAATCGCCAGGTGAAATTCAGCCGCTTTCAGACGTAAATTGGGATTTTCCGGGTAGGCAGCCAGCATGGCATCATAGATCTTAACCATTTGTGGCTGCTCGGCTGCACGCTCATAGGCAGCGAGGGCGATATTATATTCAGCAATTGCGTTACCTTCCAAACCCTGCTTGACATTGAGTTCGGCCAGGGTTACGGATACTGAAACAACTGCAGGGTCAAGCTTTTGGACTTGCTTGTAGACCGCAATCGCCTTGAGATAATAGGCGTTATTGGCATAATACTTACCAATTTTTTCAAATTCTTCGATCGCTTCCTGCTTGCGATTTACCCGCACCAGCAATTCGGCGAATTTTTGACGATTTCTCAGATCATTTGGATCTAAAGCAATAATTTGCTCGTAATCCTTTATTGCCTTGTCAATTTGACCTTTGACAATGAATTTTGTCGCGCTTTCAATTAATTTATCTTTCTTCAAACTCACGAGAACTCCGCGCCAGCATGATACGTAAAGGAAGCTTACTTTATGTCAATCGCCGTCTACTGTCAACTAAGGCCGCGAAATATTACCGATAGTCAACAAAAGTCATTACGTCGTCAGTGACAGATTATTTCTGTTTTATTAATTTTCTCCAGCAGTAGTGTGCAAGCCATGTTTGCGGAGTAAATCATACAGGGTCGGCCGGCTGACCCCTAATTCTTCAGCAGCTTTGACAACATTACCACCTTGACGTTCAAGGGCGGCAATAACCATCGTTTTATCAAGCTGTTCACGGGCAGCACGGAGTGACCGGGACGCGCCCATATCAAGCGATGGGACGAGATCTGACAGCTCTTGAGCAAAACCAAGGTCAGAGGGTTCGATCATGGCACTATCACACATGATCACTGCGCGCTGAATCCTGTTCTGTAACTCGCGGACATTCCCGGGCCAGGCAAAACTTTCAATATGATGCAGAGAAGACGTACTGAACCGCTTAATTTTTTTATGATAATCATCGCTGAATCGATTCAGGAAATGAGTAGCCAAGACCAGACGATCCTCTTTGCGCTCACGCAGTGGAATAAGGTGTATCGTAACCACACCAACGCGATAATACAGGTCTTCCCGTAATTTTCCGTCACGAATTGCCGATTCAATATCAATGTTTGTTGCGCAGACAACCCGTACATCTACCGGGATATATTCTCTCCCACCGACCCGCTGCACCAGGTTATCCTGCAGACAGCGGAGCAGCTTGACTTGCAGGTTTGCCGGCAGCTCCCCTAATTCATCCAGAAATAGTGTCCCTTTATCGGCGCACTGGATTTTCCCCATGACCATCGTATGCGCACCGGTAAAAGCGCCCCGTTCATGACCAAAAAGCTCTGATTCCATCAGATTCTCGGGAATTGCCCCACAGTTGATCGGAATAAACGGCCCCTGGCGCCGATTACTCTGCTCATGCAGCGCTCGAGCCACCAACTCCTTACCGGTACCACTCTCCCCGGTGATCAAGACCGGAACATCGGTAGTTGCGACTTTGCGAATAGTGGTAAAAACCGTTTCCATCTCCGCACATTGCCCAACCATCCCCCCCATACCGATTGCTTTGGCTTGGGAAGAGATGCGCAATGAGCGATTCTGTTCTTCAATATTGGCCAGATGGAACGCGCGGGCCAGGATGACCTTTAACTCCGTGAGGATTGGCGGTTTGGGGTAAAAATCATACGCACCGAGCTTTATGGCCCGCAGCGCATTCTCTTGTTCCGCATTTCCCGTCATGACAATGATTTTGGCATGGGGAGACTCAACAAGCATTTCTTCAAGGCAGCGAAACCCTTCGGCAGAACTGTCTTCATGGGGCGGCATGCCCAAATCAAGGATGACCACCTTGGGTTGAAATTTCCGGAATGCAGCCATTCCCTCGCGGCCATCAGCGGAAAGGGTCACCGTATATTCCTTGGCCAAGCCCCATTTCAGCTGCTGCCTGATATCCTCATTGTCGTCAACGATCAGCAATTTTTCCATGATTTAGCAATCCTTAACGCTGTGGATAGTTTTAATGAAATATAGCGTTTATTCGCAACTAATCAACTTCAGGCAAATAAACGGTAAAAATCGAGCCTTGCCCCTCTTGACTCGTCACATCAATCCGCCCACCATGAGCCTCAATGATCCGCCGACACTGATACAGACCAATCCCCAACCCTTTCTTCTTCGTCGTCACAAATGGCTTAAAAAGGTCGCGCTGCTGAAACACCTGCGACATGCCGCTCCCTTGATCAATCACGCGAAAAAATGGCTGCGGCACCGTCCCGGTCTCAACGGAAATTGGCAATCGTTCATTTGAAGCTTCAATGGCGTTAATCAGAAAATTGATCAGCACCTTTTGTAACTCTTCAGCGTCCCCTTGCACCAGCACTGATGAACCGATAATCTGCACGTTGGCCCCGCTTACCAGCGGCACGGTCTGCTCAGCCAGTTGTAACAGATCAACGGGTAACAGATTTTGCAGTTCCTTCTCCCCGAGATTTTTCAGGCGGCTGATGAGGTGCTGCATCTTGCCGACGGTATTGCCGAGAGATTTGAGCATATCCTGCTGAAACTCGGGGTTATCAATATAATCTGCTGCATTTTCCAGCAGCAGCGATAAGGCAGCAACGTAATTTTTCAGGTCATGGATGACGAAAGTAGAAATATTGCCGATCGCCTCAATTTCGCGCAACCGGGCAACCTGTTCGGCCAGGCGTTGATTGACAATCGATACCGATGCCTGACGGGCAATGGTTTTCATCAGATCATAGTCTTCATAGATATAGCGTTCCAGCGTGCTGATCGGGGCGCCGAGAACAATAAACCCCTCGACAGCTTCGGCATGGAACAGCGGCACAATAAAAGAAACGCCATATGCAGCCAGAAAAGTTCCATGGGCAGCCAGCAACGCGGGATTATCATCATGACAACTGAACACCCGTTGCTGCTCCACAAGATAGCGCACTAACTGTGATTCAGGACTAAACTGCTCTGCCGTTGGTTCCATTTCATAGGTTGCCACATTTTGGTAGACCGACTGCTCTTGATCAAACAGGAACAGCGCCCCGCCTCTGAGGCCGAAAATATCACAATAGGCGGATATGATCACTTGCTGCAGTTCGATACTGCTCTGAGGTCGCGCCAATCGCTGGCTGAACTCAAGCCATTGGACCCGATAATCATATTTATTCTGGTAAAAGTTCTTATGCAGCAGGACTTTTAGATTACGGCGCAATTTAGCCGACAGAAAGAGCAGCAACAGCGCTACTCCGGCAGCTACCGCAACGGCCACAATCAGGACATTTTGAAATGGCACGCCAAAATAGCGTAACCCCTCACCCAGCAGGCCAACAAGGACCAAATAGATCCCCACCGACGCAAAAACCATGGAGTTAAAGGCGACCTGGCGGGATACCTGCAGTTTGACACCCCGCCCTTTACGCACCCCACCGGCAAACAACAGCATGGCGGCCAGGAGGAGAACAATGGAACGCCCCTTGGTCCAATCCATATCAATGGTCCGAAACAGTACCGCCTGGCTATAGTAAAGAACCTGGGCAACAATGACCATGCCAATGCCAACGGTTTCGAATTTCAACCGCCAGAACTGCTCTGGATTTGTTGCGCCAAGGGTGATCTCCAGATTGGCCAGGCTGATTACCAGCAGGGCCATTATTGAACCATAGAGAAACAGACCGGCAGTGGGGAGAAACAGCACATGTTCAGCGGCAAAATCAGGAGAATAGAAATGAAAACGGGATGGAGAAAGTAGCACGCACAAAAAAGGGAGCAGCGAACAGCACAACAACAGCCGTTGCCCAATTCGCACCTCACGCCAGCCACCGGCGCGGGCATGCAATAAGCTGGCAAGCAACCAGGCAAAGGCCAGAAGCCCTTCGACGATCTGGGCACTCTGGCGGATGGCAAATTCATCGTTACGCATCGAGCGCAACTCGGCAAGGTCAATAACCGTGGTGACCACAACGGCAAACAAAAAAGCCCAATTGGCAGATGAACGTTCCCGCAGCAAGCAAACAAGCGCATAACTGACCAGCAACAGGCACGCCAGAATGCTTACCAAGGTCATCTTAAACTACCTGCCGCGTTAAGGTATTGATCATGCAGGAAGGTAATCCTTCAAAACAGGCCATAACTCACGCACAAACTGCTCGGCCCGACTGGCTGCCGCTGCCTCGTCAGTTGTGACTGGCACCGATATCCGGATAAAGGAGGCATCACGCCGCTTGGCCAGAAAAGAGCTGCGGATCTGCGCCAACTTCAGGGCATATTCATTATCCAGTGACGCACTGCGCACCTGGAACCAATAGAGAAAGATCTCCTTGGCATCACCTTTTTGATAAACCGAGCGGACCGTCTTAAGCGTGGTTTCCCCAGCAGCGACCGGTTGTTTCGTCGTTACCAGCTCAAACCAGCCACTGCCGGGCAGACAGTGTTTGGGCGAGTGCAATTCCCCGCCCCCTGCGCCGCCACCATGGTAGCCGACATACAGGGTCAGAGTCTGCCCCTCAGGGTTGCGATAGGTGCGGGAAAGAAAGTCTGTTGGGCGCAACTTGTCCAGCACTGCGTCACTCATGCCATGATCATTGGCCAACTGCCAATTGCCGATAGTAGCAGGGAAGCTGGCAAACGGGCGATTGGTCGGTACGGTCGTCTCGCGATGGGTATAAATGAATCCGGCGGTGATCATAATCAGGATCACCGCCATAATGAACTGCACAGGTTTAATCATGCCCCATCCCTCCGCCGAAAAAGGCCACCAACTGCAACCAGCAGCACCATGGCCAGAGCAAAAACCGCCAGACCGGCAAACTCATGAAAGAAACCCTCGGCCGCTTTTGCCCCCCACCACTGGGCCAGAATGCCGGTCACAATCACCCGACTGGCGTTCGTGGCAATGGCAATCGGAATCGCCGAGACGATCACCACCAGGCGCTGCCAGTTATTCAACTCAAGAAAAAAGGCGTAGGCCACAGCCAAAGCCAGTAACGACACCAGCGACCTGATGCCACTGCAGGCGTCTGCCACTTCCAGCGTTGTCGTTGGGAACATAATGATGTTGCCTTCCCGCAGCACGACCACGCCAATCAGTTTGAGAAAGCCGACTGATACCTTGGTGACAAACAGCTTGAGCGGAAACGCCATGGCATCATAAATGATGTATGGCAACGGCACCATGAACAGCAGATAGCCAATGGGCAGCGACAGGGCGCGGAAGATCCGCTTGCCAAAGAAAAACAGCACCAGACCGGCCAGCACCAGCACCATGGAAGTCCGCATGGTAAAGTACTCAATGGCCAACCAGCCAAGGAGCAACTGTACCAATCCGGCGACCAGCACGAACAAGCCAGGCAGCCAGGGCTTGACCTCCAACTCCTTCAGCTCAGCCCAATTACGCCAGATAAAATAGCCGGCAATGACCGGAATAATAAAGCCGTGGGAGTAGTTTTCATCCGTTGACCAATCGCCAACCATTTTAGGGACAATGGGCGCATAGGTAACCGCAAAGAGCGCCAGTATCCCCAGCAACTGCAGGCGATAGGTGTTTATTGCTGTGACAAAATTCATCAGTATCACACCTCAAACTTTCGGCAATATTCCAGAATGTTAATAACGCTTTGAAACAAGTGAGGTGTTGTCCGTAAGACATCAGCATAAATCTCCAGGATATCTTCATGCGATTCAGCATATTCATGGGCGATTCGGTTTCGGAGCTTTCTGATTTCAACAAATTCACTTGCCGACGCAATTAGCCCCTTCTTTTCCGCTCGATTGATCGCATCACGAATAGTTTCCGGGGGTTCGTCAAGGTCAAGAATATCAATGAGCTTAATTGCCTGTTTAATGATCAAATCAGACAGCCTGGCAAATTTTGCGGTTAAGGCTTCAAAGCGGTCCTGTTCATCGGGGCTGTAAAGATCCTTATTCCCGATCTCAACACACTTCCCAAAAGAATAATGCAGGGTATCTCTTGCCTGGGTAAGCCGCTCCAGGAGCTCACGCAAGTAAATGGTCTCTTCGCTTACCATACTTTAACTGCCCCCTTGGCTAAAACCATGCGCGCAAATGCAGTAAGTTCGTTTTTCCTCGTGACCACAAAATCGATTTTTTGTTCATCAATCTTACGGAACAACTGATCTTCAATCGTCAACAACGTTTTACGTGAAATCAGATCCGAGGTTATGAGCACATCAATATCCCCGCCCCGTTTGGAATTATCTAATCTAGAGCCAAAAATATAAATCGCTGAGCCAGCATCATGAGCGGCAATTGTTGACACAATAGCTTCTAACTCACTCGCAGCAATACGCATCGTAAATACCTGTGGTGTGCAGCTTTAGCAGCAAGAGATGTCCACTACGATTTCTGACCGATAAATTGCTCAATCAACTACCAGAACCTGACGCACAAGAGTGTCAAAATCTCTGATGTTGTGCACCTTTTGCTTTACGGCAGTAATATTTTGCCAATTAATTTTGATGTATTGATGGATCATTTCGTTTCGATGTCGTACCAGCGGAGCAAGGGTGAGCACAATATCACCCAGAAATTCATGGCAAGCCAATATTGTGTCACGATACGTGTCAGGAATGCTCCGCTTCTTTACCTTCAGAACTTCCTCGCAAATATCCACAATGCACAGAATAATATCGTTGATCGTCTTATCCAGGATACTGCGAATATCGCGATCAGCGAAATACCGGTCACGATCCAAATCGGTTAATTTAACTTCAAAATACTCAAGAGTTTCTTCAAGAAAAGTGAGCAGACGAACACTATCCGGCATACCGTTGCCTCCTGCTACGGATACTTTCACTTTCGTGCAAGGCCCAATCTGCAACTGCATACAAAATATCCTGATCCGGCTCTATCAGATGAATACCCTTCAGGGCCTCCTGGATAACAAGTGGTGACTCCTCAAGGTCATCAAGCCGCAAAATCGATATTGGCCGTTCTGTCGCCATGAGAATACGATCCATAATGTCCATTTCAACATCTTTCATCACCAAGGGAATTGCAATTGCCACATCAATGTCAGAGCGGCAGTGTTGCACACCTTTAGCAAAAGACCCAAAAAGCAAGGCGACATGCAATTTCAATTCAGCTTTCAGCTCTGAGAGAACCGCGATGAGGGGGATGAGCTCAGGGCTTGCAGGATGATTTTCATGTCCTTGTTTTGTCATAACTACCTTTTACGTGCAGACAATTTTCAGCAAGAGACCGAGTGCCGATACCACGCCAAAGCCTCATCCAGCCCCTGCTCGATGGTGTGGGTTGGCTCGTAGCCCAACAGCCTGTTTGCTTTGCCGATATCCGCCTGTGAATGTCGCACATCACCGGAGCGGAAATCACGATAGATCGGCTTAAAGTCCGCAAGATGCGGGTAATGCGGCGCCAATTGACGCTGCATGGCCGCCATCAATTGATTAAGGGTAGTCTTGCCGCCGACCGCAACATTGTAGACCTGATTGACCGCTTCGACCTGCTGCACCGTCGCCGCCAATAGATTTGCCTGGATGACGTTTTCAATATAACAAAAGTCGCGACTGGTTTCGCCATCGCCATTGATATAGACGGCCTCGCCCTTAATCATAGCGGCAATCCATTTCGGGATGACCGCAGCATACGCCCCGTTTGGGTCTTGCCGCCGACCAAACACATTGAAATAACGGAGCCCGATGCTTTCCGTGGCATAGGTCCGGGCAAAAACATCGGCGTACAATTCATTAACATACTTGGTGACCGCATAGGGCGACAACGGCTTACCGATCAGGTCTTCAACCTTGGGTAAGCCGGGATGATCACCGTAGGTGGAACTGGAAGCTGCATAAACAAACCGCTTGACCCCGGCATCACGGGCGGCGACCAGCATATTGAGAAAACCGGTAATGTTCGCCGCATTGGTGGTAAGCGGATCCGCAATCGAGCGCGGCACACTGCCCAGCGCCGCCTGATGCAGTAGATAATCGACACCGGCAACCGCCTTGCCGCAGGTGACGGAATCCCCGATGTCCCCTTCCATGAAGCTAAATCTCGCCCACTGCGCCGGTGTAACCAGCGATTGCACTTCAGTAAGATTACGCTGATGCCCGGTGGCAAAATTATCGAGACCAATAACCGTTTGCTCGAGCTTCAGCAGGGCTTCCAGCAGATTACTGCCAATAAAACCGGCACAGCCGGTAACCAGCCAGGTTTTCGGGTTACGAAGCAGTTCAGTTTTCAGACGGGCAAATGCAGTCGGCACTATCTACAACCTCCAAAGACGAATATTCGCATTTTCAATACTCGCCCGATCGTAGACCCCTTTGACATCCATGATCAGCGGGGTTTCCTTCATCAGGGCACGCAGGCTGTCGATTGACAGGGAGCGATACTCCTGGTGGGCAACCGCGGCGACCAGGGCATCGCACGGTTTCAGCTGATCCAGGGGCAGTAACGTCACCCCATACTCATGCAGCGCTTCTTCAGGGTCAGCCATCGGATCACTTACCTGCACCGTGATGCCAAAATCCTCCAGCTCCCGAATAATGTCGATGACTTTGGAGTTACGCAAATCAGGGCAGTCTTCTTTGAAGGTCAATCCCAACACCGTCACCGTCGAACCAAGCACCGTGACGCCGGCCCGAATCATCTCCTTGACCGTGCGCTGGGCAATGAAACTGGCCATACCATCATTGATCCGGCGACCGGCCAGAATTACCTGAGGGATATAGCCAATCTTTTCGGCTTTATGGGTCAGATAGTAGGGATCGACACCAATGCAATGGCCGCCGACCAGACCCGGTTTAAACTTCAGGAAATTCCATTTGGTTCCCGCAGCCTCAAGCACATCATTGGTATCAATCCCCAGCTTGTTAAAGATAAGTGCCAATTCGTTCATCAAGGCGATATTCAGATCACGCTGGGTATTTTCGATAACCTTGGCCGCTTCAGCAACCTTGATGGAGCTGGCCCGATGCACCCCTGCCGTCACCACCGATTCATAAACCTGCGCCACGATCTCCAGCGTTGCCTGATCCTGTCCGGCAACAACCTTCTTGATTTTGGTAAAGGTATGCTCCTTGTCACCAGGGTTGATCCGCTCGGGCGAATAGCCGACGGTAAAGTCGGTACCGCAGACCAGACCTGAAACCCGCTCCAAAATAGGCACACATTCTTCCTCAGTTACACCGGGGTAAACCGTGGATTCATAGACAACGATATCCCCCTTTTTCAGGGCCCGGCCAACAGTCTCCGACGCCTTGAGCATGGGGGTCAGATCAGGCTGGTTGGCGCTGTCAACCGGCGTTGGCACCGCGACAATATGAAAATCAGCTTCCTTCAATTCGGCAATGCTGTTGGTAAAAAGGATATCAGCAACGTGCAGTTCACTGCCAAGCACCTCACCGGTGCGATCATGCCCATTCTTCAACTCAGCAATTCTCTGGGTATTGATGTCAAACCCGATCGTACGCCGTATAAGACCAAACGCCACTGCTACCGGCAACCCGACATAACCAAGACCGATGACTGAAACTATTCGTTGCTTCATTTTTACAATCCCCTCGTGCGACTCAATATTTTTCAATAAACACAACAGATTCGAAGGATGAGCGTACCAGACCACTTACTTCAGGTCAACAACAGCCACTAACTTTGCATAACAATTGGATCCTGATATCCTTTAGCCAAAGAAGATTTTTTTATCAGGAGAAAGTATGGTCCAAGACCCCATCAAGATATTAGAGCAGATCCCAATATTCTCATCGCTTGGCAAACAGGAATTACAAATAATTGCCTCGCATTTGCGGCGCAGAAAATTTACCAAGAATCAGATCGTGCTATTCGAAGAAGACAACAACAAGTACATGTATATCGTTTACTCAGGCAAAGTTCGGGCAGTGAAACTGAATGATCTGGGGCGAGAGCAGATCCTGAGTATTCACAAGAAAAATGACTATTTTGGCGAAATGGCGCTTCTTGATGGGAAAACGGCGCCGGCAACCGTCATCGCCATGGAAGAATCTGAATTAGGAATCCTCTCCAAGGCTGATTTTGACCGACACCTGTTTGCCGATGAAACAATCCGGCACAATATTCTCACCATGCTTTGTGAACGACTACGCGAAGCGTGGCTCATGTTAAAGATCATGAGTTTCTCATCAGCCGATAAACGGATTATGGCCTTACTGGAAAATCTACAAGAGATCTATGGGGTGAAAGACCAACGGGGCACGATCATCAATATCAAACTCACCCACAGCCAGATTGCAAGTTACGCCTCATTGAGCAGAGAAACCGTCACCAGAACATTGAAAAAGCTTGAAACTGAAGGTCAGATCATCGTCAGTGACAAAAGGATAATCATCGTCAAATAAGCAGATTACATTTGGAAATTAATTCAGCCCCCGGAACACCAACGACAACTCTATCGCCAGTTCCGGCAAAATTTTTACGTTTACCAATTCGTCATCACCATACACATCCGGACGACCATATCTGCCATCAGCACCCAAACTGAACACCGTAACCGTCCTGGCCTGAGGATCGACCAACCAGTATTCACGAACACCAACCCGTTCATAACAAACAAATTTTTCCTTATGGTCCCGGCGCGAAGTTGCCGGCGAAAGGATCTCCACAACCAGGTCTGGCGACCCTTTACATCCTGCATCATCTAGTTTTTCCCTAGCGCAAACAACGACAATATCCGGTTGGACAACAGTAGTTACACCTGTGTCATCTTCATCTCCAGCGGGTAGGCGGACATCAAAAGGCGCATCAAAGACCTGACATGGCTTATCAAGTAAATAATTGGCAAGCTGCCTGAAAATTTCACCAGATATTTTTTGGTGAAATAGACTTGGAGCAGGAGTCATATTGTATGGCACCCCATTAATCAGTTCCCAGCGCTCGCTATCATCCCAAGTCAGATAATCGGCATAGGTGTACTGTTCCGTATTTTTACTGGCAAACGGTGTCATACAACCTCCCTCTGAATGCGGTTTTTGTCTGGAAACAAAACTCAAATATCCGGGGTCCTTCTCTAGAACTAAGCTCCTCGCCTCTGTATCTACGTTGCAACTGATTTACGAAAGAACCATTTATTCTCGCCCGCTATGCTTAAGCCACAACGTTGCAAAGATGGTTATAAACAATTTTGCAGCGTATGGGGAGAGTACCAGACCGTTCCCGATGGGTCAACCGCAGGAACGACAGGATGCGCCAGCCATAAAAACTGACCAGACTGGCTATTGTACGAAACCAAGATCGGCGATGAGTGGCAGATGATCAGAATCGACATCCGGCCCCACTTCGCTCACCAACGGCACCAATTCCTTGCTGGTTAAAACATGATCGATTCGAACTCCTATAGTAAACCCTTTCACCGTGACCCGTTGCGTCCAGCCATAACCACGTCCAGTCGTGGAGAAGGCATTGGCATAGCCACCCCAAATTTCCCGGTAGATCGTGCTTTCTACTGGCGTATTAAAATCGCCAGCCAAAATAACCGGCAACTTCAGAGTAGCAGCATAGTCGCGCAGCTTACCAGCCGCTTGCCGGCGAAACTCGGTATCACGCACCAACCGCCCCTTCCGTGTCGGTCGAATCAGCGTTTTCCGGTCTAAAATCTCCTGCAGACCGAAACGCGGGGTCGGTAGTTGCAACGAACAGACGGCAACGTCCCCGCCAGGCGTTGTCACCACCGACTGGAGCAGATACGTCCATTGCCACTTTTCACCAGGTGGCGTCATCGTCAAAAAGTTCAGTCCCTTGAGCGGATACCGCGACAAGATGGCAAAGCCGCGCGACTGAGCAACGGTCCACCCCGCCGGCGCCGCCAGCACCTGCTCCGGTGGGCACTCCTGCAACGTAACAATATCAGCCGATGTCTGGCGGATCATGCGGGCCAGTTTCACTGAATCAAACTCGCCCGAACGCAGATTACAGGTCACCACCCGCAGCGGTTTGCCGATAGTCTGTGGCCGCTCTTTTTTGAGCAGACCGCTCAGCCCCATGACGGGCAGCAGAATCGTGGTGAGGGTCAGGATCAACGGTACCAGTAGCCAGCGGCGAAAGAACAGCACAAGCGGGAAAAGCACCAGTAATGGCAGGGCCAACAACCAGCGGGGCGAAAACAATAAAATGGTCGCCGGCCACCAACGGTCACCATAAACGACCATAATTTGCCAGGCAGCCAGCACCCCGGCAGCATAACTCCAGACCAGCCAGGGCAAAAAGGTTTTGGCGACAGATGTCAGACGGGGATTATTCATAAATCATATCACGCTCGTTCGCCTTGCTCACTTAAGCCGCCAAGACGCCAAGTGAAACCACAAGTGATTTTCGAATCCGAAAAGTATCGAAAACGTTATCTGGATCTGTTGCACGAAGCTGAAACAAAATATCCACCAGATCAACCCGACAAAAAGAAAACAGGGCAAATGCCCTGCGTTTATAACAAGGCGAGTTGGGTGAGACAAGCCTCCTTGCCGGGGGTTATTTTATAGGTCGGTTTTGTAACTGGGAGCCACTGAATGAACGCTGAGATGTAACTATTCTTAAATGTAATCAGCTAATTGCGCAATCCGGTTTTTCTGGACAGCGAATCCGGTTTGACTGGACTGTCAATCCGGAATTTCCCAAATTACTTGACCGACACAACCAATTTTATTGGATTAAATTTCCATCCTTATCCCAAACTTCTACCAAAATAACCCCAAAATCACTGACAACGGCCCCGCTGGGGACATTGTTATAATTAACCGTGAGAATATTGCCCGAACTAAATGGGGTGCCAGAGATTAGAATAATATTGCGACCAAGGGGATCAGCGTCATCTGATGCTCCACCAACTGTCGATGTAGCTGGCGATAAAAATACGGATCCTCCTGGTGAAGTGATAATAACCTGAACCAAATTTACAATCGCGGGCGAAGGGGCTCCCGCCAAGGAGATTATTCCTGCTGCGTTAGCACCGGTAATGCTCATCAGAATATTAGCTGACATCGAATTATTTACGGTTAAAGATACATTGCTCGAGGTACCGACATTGTCAGCAGCGTCGTAAGCCTTGGCAGTCAAAATGTGAGTACCATTCGTGATTGTTGTTGTGTACCAGGCAAACGAAAACGGCGCCAAGGTGTCAGTAGATTTAAGATTGCCATCGATATAAAACTCAACCTTGGTTACAGCAACATTATCATTTGCCGTTGCACTTATCGACAAAGTTCCATTTACTGGGCTACTTACTTGTAACCCATTTTTTGTAATCTGCGCTGCAGATATTGATACCGTTGGCAAGGTCGTATCGCCCTGTGGCGGAGGTGCAGATGACCCGCCACCTCCGCCGCAGGCTGATATAATAACCGCTGACAGAACAACCCAGAGCTGTATAATTAAGCGAAGTTTCATGGCCATTCCCTCTAGCTTAAGATGTAAAAGGGCGACTAAACTTTAGTCGCCCTTTCTATTCTACAACTAAGATTATCTAATTCAAGTTCACTTACAAACCTAACGACATTGAAAGAATGACTATTGCATCACCCTTATCAATCTTCCCGTTAGGTACCGACTTTCCATTGACTCTTGGCGCAACGTCTCCCTGAACTAGCTGGGTACCGGTCGGCGTTACGCTCCCGCTGGACATTTTAAGCGCAATATGGGAGTCAGCAACGGTCACAACACCATCGCCATTCAAATCGCCTGGCACTGTTGAAGTGACTATCACATTATTAACATTTACCGTTACCAAACTTGAAGTTGTTACGTTATTAGCGGCATCATATGATTTCGCGGTCAGACCATATGAACCATTTGCTATTACAGAGGTATCCCAGCTGTAGCTGTAAGGAGCTGACGTACTCGAACTTGCATATACTCCATTCACATAAAACTCTACCTTGGTAACTCCCACATTGTCAGAAGCCGTCGCCTGCACCGCTACCGTACCATTAACCGTAGCTGCATTTAGCGGAGCAGTGAGCGATACACTTGGCGCAGTGGTGTCAGGAAGCGAGATATTCACCGTTTGAATGAGGCTATTGGAAACATTGCCTGCCGCATCTTTAGCCCATGCGTACAAAGTTTTAGTACCAGCACTTGTTGCGGTGTAGCTGGTGACAACAGACTGATTGACCGCACTTGCTGCAGGCTTCGTGGCGCTTTCGGTGATCAGGTAACCAGTGACGTCTATTGCATCGCTGGCCGTCAGGGTAATGCCAGCTATTGTCAGCGATGAAGAAGTTGCCGGTGTCGTAAACGCAGTAAGCGTTGGGGCGATGGTATCAGGAAGAGTAATGGTGACGGTTGCAGAGCGACTGAGTGATACGTTCCCTGCCAAGTCCTTGGCCCAAGCGTATGCAGTCTTGGTCCCGGCACCTGAGAAAGTGAAACTCGTTGGAGCAGATGCTGTCCAGCCAGATGCACTTGCAGCAGGGGCAGTGGCACTTTCATTAATCTGATAACCAGTAACTCCTACTGCATCGCTGGCTGTCAGAGTTATTCCAGTTACCGTCAGGGAAGATGAAGTAACCGGTACGATAAACGTCGAAACTATCGGGGCTATCACGTCTGGTAACGTAATAACAACATTTGCACTTGCACTTACCGAAACATTGCCCGCCGCATCTCTAGCCCAAGCGTACAGAATTTTGGCACCAGCAGCAGTTGCCGTGTAGCTGGCAACTACTGACAGATTCACCGAACTGGCCGCAGGCTTTGTGGAGCTTTCGGTGATCAGGTAACCAGTGACGCCTACGGCATCGCTGCCCGTCATGGTAATACCAGCTATTATCAGGGATGAAGAAGTTGCCGGTGCCGTAAACGCTGTAACCGTTGGGGCGGTTGTATCTGGGAGAGTAATGGTGACAGTAGCTGTGCGACTGAGTGATACGTTCCCGGCCAAATCCTTGGCCCAGGCGTACGCAGTCTTGCTACCAGCGGCGGAGAAAGTGAAACTGTTCGGAGCAGATGCTGTCCAGCCAGATGCACCAACAGTAGGTGCAGTGGCGGTCTCAGTCACCTGATAACCAATAACTCCTTTTGCATCTGTGGCAACCAGACTAATTCCCGTTACCGTCAGCGAAGAAGAAGTTGTAGGCATGGTAAAGGTCGTAACTGTCGGGGGGGTAACGTCTGGTAACGTAATGACTATGTTTGCACTTACACTTACCGAAACGTTTCCAGCTAGATCCTTTGCCCACGCGTAGAGCTTTTTATTACCTTCTGTTGCAAAAGTATAGCTGGTCGGTGATGACTGTACCCATCCTGAAGCTGAACTAGCCGGTGCTGTTGCGGATTCATTCAGCATGTAGCCCGTAACGCTGACGTTATCAGTGGCGATAAAACCGATGCTGGAAACGTTGAGTGAACTTGCAGTAGATGGAGCAGCGAAAGCAGTTACCGTCGGTTTTGTTATATCTGGCACTACTATATTAATATTTGCACTTCTGCTGGCCGAAACATTGTCAGCTTCGTCCTTGGCCCAAGCATAGGCAGTTTTGCTGCCAGCGCCGGAGAAAATGAACGAGGTCGGAGGGGAAGCACTCCAGCCCGCTGAATCATCAGATGGTGGTGTTGAACTTTCGGTGACGAGGTAGCCAGTCACCCCAATTACGTCAGTTGCAGATAAACTGAAGATCGCCACATTCAGAGAGGGCGACGTTGCAGGCAATGTAAAGTTGGTGACCACTGGTGCAGCAGAATCTATTAAAACTGCATTGGGGTCATATGCTCCCCAGGTAATCTTGCCATTATTGAGCCGTGATTTCTTCTGGATATCTACGCTAGGGATTACAACGCTTCCCAGGACCACGGAACCCACGGTTGAAGAAGCCTGATCAATAGCCGGACTTCCGAGTTGTGGCATCACATTCCAACGCTCACCATATGTGTATATTGCATTTGCACTGACAAGTGGTGGTATTGAGGTTAATTCGGGATCTACACACAGTACATTATTGCTATTTGGGCACTGCGATGTTTTCATGTTGTAGGCTATACTGTCTTTATTATCAAAATTGAGCTTGGTTGCACCTTGCCCGCAAGCACCACTTCCATTGCCATCATTACCTGGAATGTAA
>JANOEC010000119.1:0-11650 GCA_031412995.1 Geobacteraceae bacterium | reverse complement strand
GGCGTTGTTCAGGTTGAGTTTGATTTCGTTGAAGTCGCCGTTGTAGTTGTCGGTAATCTTGGGCGGAATGTCCCCCTTGGAGATCCGGTCGACGTATTCGGCAGCGACATTGAGTGGACCGATGACGGAATCGAGGCAGTCGTTGACCCCCTGGACTATCTTGCGGAAGTCGCCCAAGTGACGGCTGGCATCAGCGCGAGTGGCCAGTTTCCCTTCGACTGCGGCTACGGAAAGCATGTTGGCATCGGCAACCAGTGCGCTGACGGCCTCGATGCACTGGTTGAGGTTGAGTTTGATTTCGTTGAAGTCACCGTTGTAGTTGTCGCTGATCTTCGGCGGGATGTCGCCTTTACTGATCCGGTCGACGTATTCGGCAGCGACATTCAAGGGACCGATGACCGCATCCAGGGTGTCGTTCACCCCGGCAACGATTTTCTGGAAATCACCCTGGTGCTTGGAAGCATCAGCACGGGTTGCCAGCTTGCCGGCGATGGCGGCTTCCGCCAGCATCCCGGCGTCCTTGATCAGGCTCTGGATGGCATCAACCATCTTTTTCATCGCCATCATGACACTGTCGTCACGCAGACCGGCAGTCTTGATCTCAACCGAGGTATTGCCGGCACCAACCTTGACCGCGATGTCTGCCACTTCGGACGGATCGCCACCCAACTGGGCCAGGACAATCTTGGAGATGAACAGACCAAGGCCAACCGCCAGCAGGCCGCCGATGATGGCCAGAATGGTCATGATTTTAGAGGCGAAATTGGCCGTCGCCGTATTTTCCTCCGACGTCAGTTTGGCCTGCTTCAGCTTTGATTCCATGAGCTTTTCAATCTGGTCCTGCAGATCGCGCGAGGCCTTGGCGGCAGACCCTTTGAGGATCGCCTGGGCTTCAGCGTTATTGCCCGCCAGAGTCAGGGCAATAATCTTGTCCACTTCGGCGCCGTAGGCGGCGCGCAGAGTCTTATAATCAGCAAACAGCTTGCGCCCTTCTTCCGTCAGGATAGTCTTTTCAAAACTTTCGACCGACTTGTTATTTGCTTCACGGAGTTCCTTGATCCGGCCCGCGAACTTCTGTTTCTCCTCCATGGTCGTTGCATCAAGAAGATCCCGTGAATTAACCCGCTGGCGTTGGAAGGCAATGGAAATGTCGGCCATATCTCCTAACGGCACCGTTATTTTTTCGTACAGCTTGGTATCGGCGTCATCAATTTGGTGGATCTTGGTGATGCCGAACCAGCCGATGGCTCCGGCGATAATTGCAACCAGAATAAATCCGGTCATCAGCTTGGCCCGCAATTTCATGTTGTAAAACCAGTTCATGTTACCTCCCGTTGTTTTTGCCTCTTGAAATGACCCACAATAAAAACCACGCTGAAACATCTGCTTCTGCAATAGTGTTTAGATTAGGGCATACACAGCTTTTCGGAGAGCGCAACGGGCGCTGTATCAGGAAATTCCTGATACGCAGAAAAATATTTAATTAGCGCAAAATTCAATCAGGCATGATCTGCAGATTTTCAGCGTTGTCCGTATTTGCATAACGGTTAAATCGCCCTGTAAGGGCAGAATGCATGTAGCCGGGGGATTTATCCCCCGGTTCAGAGCATGAAAGATCCATCCTGTCAAGTACGTGACGCAGGAAAATGGTTTCATTTTACCGGGGCATGAATGCCCCGGCTACCAGCATTCTGTCGCTATGCGACGTAAGCAAGGACCAAACCGATGACAGCGCTGGCAGATTTCGGCAGTTCGGGAATTACCAGGTTTTCACGGGGACTGGGTAAATCAGAGGGTGGTAAGCCCCTCGCGCAGGGCATATTTGGTTAACTCGGCAACACTGCTGATCTTCAGCTTGCGCATCAGCTGCTGACGCTGGGTTTCGACGGTCTTGGGGCTGACGTTGGCGGCGAAGGCAATTTCCTTGGTGCTTTTGCCTTCGGCGATCTGTTGCAGCACCTGGCGTTCGCGGGGCGTGAGCCGGGTAAACACTGATTCGTTAGGGTGAAGAACCTTACGCTTAAAGTCCTGCAAAATGGTGCCGGGAATTTTGGCACTGAGAAAGTAATCACCAGCCCCCACCGTGCGGATCGCCCCCACCAGCTCTTCAAAGGCGCCATCCTTGAGAATATAGCCCCTGGCCCCGGCATGGAGCGCTTCCACAATAAAGCGCCGCTCCGAGTACATGGAGAGAATCAGGATGCGGGTATGGTTGAGGGCAGCGCTGATTTTAACGGTAGCTTCGATGCCGTTCATCTCCGGCATGGCCAGGTCCATCAACACGATGTCCGGCCGACATTCCAGAGCCAGGCGCACCGCTTCACGGCCATTATCCGCCAGGGCCACCACCTGGAAATCCTGTTCTTTCTCCAGCAACGCCTTCAAGCCATCACGCACGATGAAATGGTCGTCAGCTAACATAATCTGCATCGTGCACCTCTTCTGGTTAGGTTCAAGACCATAGCTTACCACCGATCCAACACCCGGCAATTTATCCGGCCAAAAATCAGGAATTTCCTGATAAATCAGTTCAATTCACCAACCGTTTATTGACTCCCCGGCAACATCTGGCAAAATCGATGCAAACATTCATCCTAGAAAAAGCAATTAAAACGCAGAGACGCAGAGACGCAGAGTAAAAACGGTCTTTTAAACAAAATACGGTCTTCACCTTTTTGGTGAGCATCAAATCTTGGATAAGTTCTTGATTTCTCTGCGTCTCTGCGCCTCTGCGTTAATTGACTGCCGTTTTTAGGTTCATAAAGGTGCTGCCAATCAGATGCTAACCACCCTGAAAGCGAAGCTTAACACCATCGGCATTGTTGCGATCATCCTGATTTCGGTCTGCGTGGTCGGCATGACCAACTATTTCCTGAAATCCTTTGCCCTCAAAAATGCCGAACAGTATGCAGTCATCATCCTCAAGCATAACCTGGCCATCCACAGGTACTTCAACCAGCAGCTTAAACCGAGCATCTTCCCCCAGGTCGATGCCCAAAACGACCGGGAATATTTTGAACCGACCTGGATGTCGTCCACCTATGCTGTTCGGGAAATCGACAAACACTTTAGTCAGTCCATTGGTCACAAAAATTACTACAAGGAGGCGGCCATCAATGCCCGGAGCCCGGAAAATGAAGCTGACGGCTTTGAGCGGGACTTTATTCGCCGGTTGAATGCCGGCAATGGCCCGGACACTGTTTCCGGGGTCAGAAATATTAATGGCGAGCCATTCTTCTTTACCATGATTCGCGGTGAAGCCATGGAAGAGGGCTGTTTGCGCTGCCACAGCACGCCCGCCCAAGCACCGCAAGGAATGGTCGCCCGCTATGGCGCCCAGCGCAGCTTCAACCGTTCCGCCAACGAAGTGGTATCAGCAATTTCCATTCACGTTCCGTTGGAGCAGGAATTTCACGAGGCAAACCTGTTCTCATTCAAGCTCTCAGCTGGACTGTTGTTGACATTATCATTACTGTTGATTACCCAGAACCGCCTCTATCAACGCCTGATCATGCCCCCCCTGAACGCGATACGGAGTGAAGCCCGGCGCATTACCGAAACTCCGGAACTGATCGGCAGCCAGATCCCCCTGGTTTATACCGCTGAAATGAACGACCTGGGCAGCTTATTCAATTCACTCTCCAGTCGACTCAAGTCCTTTGTTGATGACCTGGAAGCAACCATTGATCAGCGCACCCAGGAAGCCAGGACCAACGAGCAACGCTATCGTCTGCTGTTCGAAAACATGACATCCGGCTTTGCCCTGCACGCGATGATTCTCGACGAACAGGGGGGGCCGGCAGACTATCGTTTCCTTGAAATCAACCCCGCATTTGAGCAGTTAACCGGGCTCAACGCTGCCGCCACGGTGGGGCGAACCGTGCTTGAGCTAATGCCGCAGACGGAACGGTCATGGATCGAAACCTATGGCCAGGTTGCGGCCGGTGGCGAGCCAATCATGTTTGAGAATTTCTCGGCGAGCCTGGGCAAACATTTCATGGTCTGGGCCTTCTGTAACAAACCAGGGCAGTTTGCCACCCTGTTCAGCGATATAACAACCCTGAAACAATATCAACAGACTATTGAAGAAAAGAATGCCGAGCTTGAACGCTTTACCTATATGGTGTCTCATGACCTGAAAAGCCCGCTGGTAACCATCAGCACCTTCCTGGGCTACCTGGAGCAGGACCTGACCGCCTCCGACCAGGACCGGATTCGCCAGGATATGGCCTATATGACCACTGCTGCCGACAAGATGAATCAGCTATTGGCTGAACTGCTGGAGTTTTCCCGGGTCGGGCGCAGCACTGCCACCCGCGCCGCCACGACGTATCAGCAGGTAACCGATGAAGCGCTGCAGTTATTGGCCGGACCGCTTTCCACATGCCAGGTGCAGGTCACCCGTGCCCCCCGGGATCTAACGCTGGTCGGCGACCGCGCCAGGTTGGTGGAAATCTGGCAGAATCTGCTGGAAAACGGGGTCAAATATCGCGGGCAAGAGAACCACCCAGAGATCGAACTCGGCTGGGAAATCCGCAATGAAGAGGCAATTTTTTTCGTCCGGGACAATGGCGCCGGCATTGACGCACGGTATCATGACCGGATATTCGGACTGTTTGAGAAACTCGACCCCGGCAGTGATGGGTCCGGCCTTGGCCTGGCCATGGTCAAACGGGTTGTGGAAATGTACGGCGGTCGCATCTGGGTCGAATCCGCCGGTGCCGGACTGGGCAGCTGTTTCCACTTCACCCTGCCCAAAGCAGTGCAAACTATCAGTGAAAGGACTGCAGTCCTATGAGCAGGGAACCGTTGCAAATTTTGCTGGTGGAAGACGATGATGCCCACGCCATGATTATCCAGCGCAATCTGGCCAGACAATCTCCTGCCCCCCGCCTGGAACGGGTGGCAGACGGCGAGGCAGCCGTAGCCTATCTGCAGAGCAGGTCGGGTGCCAATGCTTCACCACTTGCACCGTTGCCGGGGCTGGTACTGCTTGATCTGCGGCTCCCCAGAATGGACGGCCTTGAAGTACTGGCCAGGATCAAGGCTGACCCTAACTTACAGTTCATTCCGGTGGTCGTGCTCACCACCTCGGCGGCAGAGCGCGATATTGCCGCCGTCTATCAGGCCAAGGCCAACAGCTACCTGGTGAAGCCGACCGATGCGACCGATTTCTCTGCCCTGCTGGAGGCGCTCTGCACCTACTGGCTCATGATCAATGAGCAACCACTCAATCAGATATATGACTGATCAGACCCTGAACGTATTCATTGTCGATGATGACCCGGCCCATATTGAGGGGATGTTGCGGGCATTAGCCACCGCCACGACTCCCCGCTTCCGGGTCACCACTGCCGGCTCACTTGCCGAATTCAGGCAGTTGGCGGCCGCGTCACCGCCCCAGATTGCCCTGGTGGACTTGAACCTGCCCGATGGTCGCGCCATTGACCTGCTGGTACCACCGGCGGAAGGGAGCGTGTATCCGATTCTGGTCATGACCAGTTTCGGCAATGAAGCAACCGCCGTCGAGGCATTGAAATCAGGGGCAATTGATTATCTGGTCAAGTCGCCGACCACCTTTGCCCTGTTGCCCCAGATCATTTTCCGGGTCATGCGGGAATGGGGTCTGATCCGCAAACAACACGAGACCCATCTGAACCTGGAGCGCGCCAAAAAAGATTGGGAACTGACCTTTGACGCAGTGCCGGACCTCATTGCCATCATTGATAACGATTTTGTTATCCGCCGGGTGAACCGGACATTGGCAACCCGTGTTGGACTGCCACCACAAGAATTGATCGGGCGCCGCTGTCACGAACTGTTTCACGGTGGCAGCACCGCCCCTCACCCCGACTGTCCGCATCTGAAGATGCTGGCAGCCAGCTGCGAACAGCAGACCGAACTGGAGATCCCGTCCCTTGGCGGCTTCTATGAAGTCACGGCCACCCCCTTGCACGACAACGGCGGTCAACTTTTGGGGTCAGTGCATATAGCCCATGACATCACCGAACGGATCCGGGTACGGCAGCAACAGGAAGAATATCAGCAGCAGTTGCAAGGACTGGCCCGGACCCAGAATATCCTGCAGGAAAAGGAACGTCGGCAGCTGGCCACAACCCTCCACGATCAGGTCGGCCAGACCCTGGCCCTCACCCGGATCAAACTGGGGATGTTGCATAGCGATCTGCAGGGCAATCCACTGGTAACCCAGGCCGCTGAACTGCGCAGCCTGGTTGATGAAGTTATTGATGCTACTCGCTCACTGACCATTGCCATCAGCCCGCCAGCACTTTACCAGATGGGTCTTGGCGCTGCCATTGAATCGCTGACCGACTCCCTCCGGACCACCCATGGCCTTGATCTGGCGATTATTGGCGATGATGCGGCAGCAGATCTGGCTGAAGAGGCCCGGATTATTGTCTACCAGGCCGTGCGTGAGCTGGCGATCAACATCCTGAAGCATGCCCAGGTCAAAACAGGCGAAATTATCATCAGCCGTGCGGGCGCAAAACTTGCCATCACGGTCTGCGACGCCGGCATCGGCATATCATCGCCACAACCGGGAAATAAGAGCTTCGGCTTGTTTAATATTCGCGAGCAGTTGACGTTGGTGAGGGGAGAGTTGCAGATCGACTCGCAGGTGAAAAAAGGTACCAGGATTACCATAACGGTACCGGTATGACGACACGGACAGATTACGTTTAACCTAAAAACGGCAGTCAATTAACGCAGAGGCGCAGAGAAATCAAGAACTTATCCAGAATTTGATGCTCACCAAAAAGGTGAAGGCCGTATTTTGCTTAAAAGACCGTTTTTACTCAGCGTCTCTGCGTCTCTGCGTTTCAATTGCTTTTTCTAGGTTTAATGAGGAAGAGTGATGTTCATGGTGAGCCAATAGCGGCAAATTTGCTGGACCGCTTCGTTGAACTGGTGAAAATCAACCGGCTTCCTGACATAGCTGTTGACGCCACGCGCGTATGCGGCACAAATATCGTTTGCTTCATTGGAAGAGGTGAACATAACCACCGGCAGATGGCGGGTCATTTCGTGCGCCCGGATATGCTCCAGCACTTCCAGACCGTCAATCTTTGGCAGTTTGAGATCAAGCAGCACCAGATCCGGAGCTGTTTCCCGGGTTACTGCGGTAAAGTAGGCAATCGCCACAACACCATCATGAATAACCGTTTCCTCAATCGGTAATCCGCTCTTCTGCAGCGAGCGCCGGGTCAAGAGTTCATCATCCGAGTTGTCTTCGACCAATAGCACCCGCTTTACGTCCATTGCTGCTCCTTGGCGATTTGATCAGTAAAAAATACCTCAGATTGGTCAACTGGCAAGCGGGATCATTGCCGCGAGACAAAAAAAGGGCACCATGAAGGGGACCCACGTAACTGCTGCCGATGAAGCCGCCGTTTACTTTTTAAAATCAGCAAACCGAGAAATGATGAAATCCCGCTCCTTGGCCTCTTTCAGGTGGCATTCGAAGCAGTTCTTCACCGAATCAACCCCGGACTGCTTACCATCAGCGCCAAACCCGGCATACAACCACCCGCCCGTTGCCGTCTGTTTTTTGTCCTTCCGCATCAGCACGACCATGTTCTTCTTCCCCTTGGTCGGCTTGCCATTCAGCTCTTTGATGTTGAAATACTCGATGACAAACTGGCTCCCTTCAGGATAGCCGCTCCCCTTCTGATAGGCCGGCATGGTCTTTTTATCCACATAGATATAGTGGATGCCGTAGAACAGCGAGTTCTTGTCATTTTCAATCTTTTCCGCACTCTTGGACCAGGCGGTGTAGCCTTTGGGAAGCGCGACTTTGTCCGCCGCGCCGGCTAATGTTGTCATCCCCAGCAGGGCCAGAGCCAGACTAAAGGCAATAATTTTAAGCATACTTGAAACCTCCTCCTTTTTCCGCGAGGGTAGCCCATCTCGGTTCAAAATTCAACGCTGCTGTCAAGACAGTCAGTCGGCATGCAAGAGACTCCAGATAAAACCAATTCCCCGCAAGGATCAGGGCAACATTTTGAGCAATTATATGAACCAACCGGATAGTACCGCTCAAAGATCAAAGTTTTACCTCCTTTCACCAACGAAAAAAGCGGGGCACCGCCATGGTATCCCGCTTGCTATTACTTATGTTTTTTGCTTGGGGAGTTACCGTAACTCTCCCGAACCGGAACAACCGCCATTGGTCTGATCTATTTTAATGTTCCGCATCAGGTATTCCCAGAGGCGATCCGGTGCCGGGTCAAATGAAGGATTGGTCGGTACGCTCTTGACGCGTCGTTGACGATAGGATTCGAGATTGATGATTGATGTTGCCATAAGACACCTCCGGGCCGAGGTCAATCCTCGCAGTTAACGTGATGTCATTGCTATATCAATAACTATGCCAACGATATCAGTTCACGTATACAGCTGAATACATTGACTTTTACCTGATCGTAACCACTCAATATAAAATTTAAATAACAAAATACCGGCGCAGCACCTGCACACTGCCGTCAGTATTTTGAACAACTACTCGGTAGTTTTCATCTCCAGTGCCAGGGCATAAACCAGACGCCGCGACTGGCCGGTTTCATCGGCAACCTGCTGCACCGCATCCTTTACCGACAATCCTGCAGCCTCGATGTAGCGACGCAGACAGATAACAATCTCAGCGTCGGTTGCCAGCGCAATCGTCTCGACTGCCGGCCCAACCAGAATCACTACTTCGCCTTTTACTACCGCGTCCCGATAATATTCCGCCAGCTCCGGCAGGGAATTGCGGACGAATTCTTCATGCATCTTGGTCAACTCACGGGCCACCACTGCCGGGCGGGCACCAAGAATAGTCGACAAATCGACAAGGGTTGCGGCCAGACGTTGCGGTGCTTCATAGAAAACCAGTACCCGTGCCTCATGCTGCAGGCTGGCAATGCGCTCCTGCCGTTTGCCCGGCTTGTTCGGCAGGAACCCGATGAACGTAAAACTATCAGTCGGCAAGCCAGCCGCTGAAAGCGCCGTCACTACCGCTGACGGGCCGGGAATAGGCACCACGGTAATGCCACTGGCCACCGCCTCCCGCACCAGCTGATAGCCTGGGTCAGAAATTCCCGGCGTTCCCGCATCGGAGATCAGCGCCACGTTCCTACCGTTCGCCAGCGCAGTCAGAATCTGCTGCCCTTTAAGCTGCTGATTGTGGTCGTAATAGGAGGTAAGTGGCTTTGAGATACCAAAGTGGGTCAGGAGTTTGCGGGAATGGCGGGTATCCTCCGCCGCAATCAGATCAACTTCCTTCAGGATGCGCACTGCCCGGTAGGTGATATCTTCCAAATTGCCAATCGGCGTGGCGACGATGTAAAGCAAACCCGGCTCGGGGCTCGGGGCTCGGGGCTCGGGGCACACCCCACAAGCGATCTCACGATCATCCCTCTTCTGCTTCTCTGAGCCCTGAGCCCTGAACCCTGAACCCATCATTTCCCCCAATCCCTGGAATATCTGAAATCCCGATCGATCGTCCGATTCGACACCTTGGCAATGACCGGCAGCCGCCGTTTAAAATGGGAGTTCTGCACCTTCAGGTAAATCTTGTCGATGAATTCTGCGGCAAATCCCTTGGCCAGCAGTTCGTCACGACTCATGCGCAGATCAACCATGTGGTACAGCAGTTCATCCACCGCCCGATAAGTAAAACCAAGTTCCTGCTCATCGGTCTGGCCCGCCCACAGGTCTGCCGATGGCTTCTTGTCAATAACCGGCTGGGGCACCCCAACCGCAGCCGACAGTTGCCAAACCTGACTTTTGTAGAGATCGCCAATGGCATTCAGGGCGCTGGCCATGTCGCCATGCAGGGTGCCATAGCCGAGCAGCAGTTCAGTCTTGTTACTGGTACCGAGCACCAGGGCCGACAGCTCTGCTGAGTGGTCATACAGTATGGTCATCCGCTCGCGGGCCATCTTGTTGCCGCGCCGCATGGCACCAGCTTCAGGGAACTGCGCGAAATAGGCGTCAACCATCGGGGTGATTTCGATCACCTGGTGGTGAATGCCCAGGCTTTCTGCCACCAGCCGGGCATGGGCTTCGCTCTCCGGGTTACTGGCCGAATAGGGCATGATGATGGCGTGGACATTTTCCGGCCCTAACGCCTCGGCCGCCAGATAGGCCACCAGCGCCGAATCGATACCTCCGGACAAACCGAGCACCGCCTTGCGCACCCCTACCTTATGAGTTTCTTCCCGCAGAAATCCGGTCAGTAATCGCCGCACCAACGGCGCATTAATCGTTAAATTCCCCATTAGACGGCCCTTTCCCGGGTTATCCGCCGCAATTCCGCCATGGTTACGGCCAGATTTTCATCCCGCATCATCGGGGCAAAGATCCGCTCCCGCCGCAACGCCCCTTCGCTAAGGGTCGCCGTCACAAAATCTTCATCCAGCAAGGCACCACGCGCCACCACGCTGCCGTCGGGATCAATGACCTCGGAACCGCCCCAGAAATTAATGCCATCTTCATAGCCCACCCGGTTACAGTACAGCACCCGACAATTAAGGAATGCCGCCACCGTGCCGGTCAACCGTTGCCAGGCCGCCGCCGAACCAAGCTCAGCGCCTTCGGCCACCCCGCGTGCCGGACTGCTCGATAGACAGATCAGCGTGGTGGCACCATCCATCGCCAGGATGTACGGCGCTGAAAGATGCCACATATCTTCGCAGATCAACATCCCCAGGCGGCCAAAGCGGGTATCAAAGGCCCGGAACCGCTCACCGCGCGCCAGATACCGCTGCTCGTCAAACAGACCATAGGTGGGCAGATAGACCTTACGGTGCAGATGACGCAGCGCACCATCGGCAAAATAGGCCGCAGAGTTGTAGAAGCAATAATCCGCAGTGCCCTCGACAAAGCCGACCGCAATATCGATCCGGCGCGACAGCTCCTGCAACCGCTGAATTGCCGGTGCCGTCAGCGAAAGCGCAACTTCCGGGACCAGATCCTTGAGGAAATATCCGGTCAGGGCCAATTCGGGGAATACAATCAGACCGGCTTGGCTCTGGACAGCCCGTTCAACCGTCGAGGCCGTCGATCTGCACGTTGTTCGACAGGCGCGACTGGCCGTTGAATTTGGTTTCCTGGCTGTCCTGGGGGTTGAAGAACTGCGAGTGCGGCCGGGACATGGTGACGCTCCCGGGCACGGTCTGCCACATGCTCTGGAAGTTGCGGCCGGCCAGAGGCAGCTCCTGGACCTGCCGGCCCTCGATCATCCGCCCGGTGTCGGCACGGTCGGTCTGGAGCTGCGGCGTCTCGTTCACGACCTCGACCGTCTCCGTCATGACCCCGACCTCGAGCGCCACGTCGACCCGCACGGTCGAGTTCACCTTCACCTCTACGCCCTGGCGGGAGAACTTCTTGAACCCGGCGATCTCGGCCTCGACGAGGTACACGCCGTCCTTCAGGTTCGCGAAGACGTACTGGCCGCTCTGACTCGTGACCACCGAGCGGGAAGCGTTGGTCTGGGTCTCGGTGGCGGTGACGGTGGCGCCCGGGACCGCACCCTTCTGCGAGTCCTTGACGCTTCCGAGGAGCGTGCCGCTAACCGCCTGGGCGAACGCCGGGCTGGAAAAGACGACCTGGACCACGGCGGTCAGCAGGGCGAGTCGTGTGAGTCTTC
>JANOEC010000118.1:0-41448 GCA_031412995.1 Geobacteraceae bacterium | reverse complement strand
GAGCGATGGTCAGGAAATTGTCGGAATTGGGAACAGGTAAAAATTGTGACTCTCAATCCGCAAAAAGCAGATCATAATCATCGAGAATGCTCAAAGGTGGCAGCTTAGAAAATGCGACAACTCCCTTGACAACGACCGGTACCGGTCAATGCCATCGACCCGGAAGGGGACAAGATCGACCTGGCAGTGGTCGGTGGGACGTGGCCGGACACCACGACTGAGCTGCCTGCCGGTGCAGCCTTTACCGACCATGGCGATGGCAAGGGAGCTTTCCGGTGGACTCCTGACGCAACAGGATTCTATACAGTTTCCTTCCTGGCCCGCGATTTTACCGGCCGCCGGGATGGGACCTGGAATACGGTCCAGACCGCCACCTATCAGGTGTTCGACCCCCAGGAGAGCAACCTGCTTACCCTTGCAGTTCAAGGCGTTGGCACCGTTCACTCAAGCACCATCCCCACAACTACCGACATCAACTGCTCCGGCAGTTCGTGCAGTGCCGCGTATGCAACAGGCACATTGGTAACCCTCTCGGCAATTCCTGTCGCGGAAGGCACCTTTATCGGCTGGAGTGGCGCCTGTAGCGGTACCGGCAGCTGCGAGGTGCCTATGAACCAGACACAGGACGTCGGGGTGGAGTTTACCAATCCGTATTTCGCCCAGATCGGAACGACCGGCTTCACGACCCTTGGCGCTGCCTATGCTGCGGCAGCAAGCGGCAGTACCATCAAGGTGCAAGGGAAGGTCATGAATGAAAGTCTGCTGGTCAATCGGAACATCGCCATCATCCTCGCCGGGGGGTACGACAGTGCGCTCAACACCCAGGAGGGATACACCACGCTGCAGCAGCTCACGGTCACAGCCGGGACGGTAACTGTCGACAGATTGGGAATACAGTAGGAAACTATCGATTGACAAATTCAATCAAACACCCCGGAGGCAATGGTGAAGCGACATAATCTATTATTACCGGTGCTGATGGCCGGAAGTCTTGCCTGGAGTGTCGTGGCAGCTCCGGTTCAGGCAATGGCTATTGACCGGGAAGAGCCGGTAAGCCTCCAGCCGGTGCCGACGATCTCCCCTGTCGAGCAGCTTCCTGGGTTCAAGACGGAAAAGCAGGGCTTTGCCCGTGGTGAACTGATCGTCAAATTCAAGGATGAAGCAATCATCGGTGCCGTTGCCGGGGAAATGGTCCGGGGCGGGCAACCCTTCCGGAAGGTTACGGGGGATGACGGTCTAGACCACCTTAACCGGCGCTACAAGACCAGGTCAATGGACAGGATGTTCGCAAAACCGGCTACTCCCGGCAGGGGAGCCACCCGCATCGACCGGAAGAGTGCCGAAGCTTTGCATCGGCAGAACCATGACGAGTTCAAACACGAGCTTTCCGCAGTCCGCCACAAGCGGATGAAGAACAAGGGGGCAGCGGTTCGGACCACAACTCCTGAGCCAAATCCCCCCTACCTTGGCTCCGTATATCGCGTGGAGATTGATCCGGACCAAAGTGTGGAAACCGCCTGCCTCGACTACGCCCGCGACCCGAACGTAGCCTACTGCCAGCCGAACCACCTGATGGAGGTACAATGGCTGCCCAACGACCCTTATTACGTATCATTCAGCAGCTGGGGGCAGGGTTACGATGACCTGTGGGGGCTGAAAAAACTGCAGACCGCCGAGGCGTGGGACGTAACCAGGGGGGCGGGCGTGGTGGTGGCAGTTGTGGATAGCGGCGTGGATTACAATCATATCGACCTGGCAGCCAATATCTGGACGAACAGCGCCGAAATACCGGGCAACGGTATTGACGACGATGGCAACGGGTTTATCGATGACGTGCGGGGGTGGGATTTTCATTATAACGATAATGACCCGATGGATGGCAATGGGCACGGGACCCACGTTTCTGGAACAATAGCGGCAGTGGGCGACAACGGGATAGGTGTTGTCGGGGTGGCGCCGTCAGCGAAAATAATGGCGCTAAAGGGTATGTCTGACACGGGAAGCGGCTCCACGTCCAACCTGGCCAAGGCGATCAAATATGCGGCAGACAACGGCGCCGAGGTGATGAACAACAGCTGGGGGTGCAGCAATCCCTGCCCGTCCAATAAACTGGCCGAGGATACGGTGAAATATGCCAGCGACCTGGGGACGGTCGTCGTATTTGCTGCCGGCAACCGCCAAAATGATGTGACGCTCTATTCACCAACGAATCAGGCCGACACCGTCATCACGGTGGCATCGAGCTCCGAGCTGGACACACGGAGCTATTTCAGCAACCTCGGCAGCCTGATCGACGTGGCGGCGCCAGGTGGCGGAGAGGATTTTTCCAGCACCAATCGGCAGGGGCGCAATATCCTTTCGCTGCGTGCCGGCACGACCGACCTCTATGCGGACGGCATCTGCATCGTCGGTGACAGTTACTACCGGGCCAGGGGAACCTCCATGGCGGCCCCGCACGTGGCAGGAGTTGCCGCTCTTGTCATGGCACAGCACCCGGAATTTACGCCGGCTGACGTCTCCCAGGCGTTACGGGCTACGGCAGACGACATCGAATCGCCGGGTTTCGACCTCCTGTCGGGCGCGGGCAGGGTAAATGCGCTAAAAGCAGTCGCCATCGCGTCTGTCCCACGGGTCAGACTTAGTGGCACCGGCAATGTCGATGTCTCCAAAACAGGCACGGTGACCCTTACCGGGGACGCCTTTGGGACCAACTTCTCGAAATACCAGCTCTTTTACGCGTCCTACGACAAGGCATACGAAAATGGCAAGTTTGTCCCTTCTTCTGGACCGTGGCAGGAATTGGGTGCTGAATCGTCGCTAAGTGTCACTGACGGTGTACTGGCCACTTTTCCTGCAAATCTCTTCGAAATGGGGCGGACCTATCTGGTGAAACTCGACCTGGTCACCAGTGACAACCTGCGTTTTAGCGATGTACGGGAAATCATGCTCTACAGGGAGGACCAGCGGATTGTTAAAGTTTCGACCCCAGAGACACCTGCAGCGACCGGTCCGGTATCGGCCGGAGATCGGTTTGCCTGGACGCAGCAGGCAACGAAAGCGAACGGAGAGTGGGGAAACATCGGCGTGGTGTACGACGGAAAAACGAACCGGATAGTGACGGTTACCCCAGAAAGGACCTACGTTAAGGCAGTGCACCTGCATGGCAACCGGATCGTATGGACGGAGTATAACTGTGGGCTGACGGTTATCGGCACCATTACTCCGTCCGGTGACATCGTCATCGACGCCAGGCTCCCCTATGGCATGTTTTCCGCGCACCGAAACCGAGTCCTGCTCAACCAGGGGCAGTCAGGTGTCATTGGAGTTGTCGTCCTCTTCTATGATCTTGATTCGGATATCCTTTCACCGGAATTCCCCTTTCCCGCCAGCGGCGATTATTCCCAGTCGTCGATTACCATGAGCGGTGACAACGCAGCGTCGCTCATGTGGTACCCTGGTCAGGGACTTATCGGCCTGACCGTGAATCTATCCAATCTCGTAACTGGTGAGAACAGCATCGTCAAGGTCGTTGACTCAGGGGCAAACCTTGCCGTAGCCGGCCCCGGCGGCATCGCCTGGACCGAGAGCTATCTCAGCGGGACCAGCTACGTTTATCAGCCCCTGCTGTACTTCGACCAGACAACGAAACAGACGGTGACGGTCGCACAAAGAGTGCACCCCTATTCCTATGCGGTTAACGAAAACCGCATCCTCTACAGCATTGTCAAGAGCGACTTCGCGGGATCAAGGTACGTCCTCAACTCCTATGATATCCCTACCGGCACCACGACGCTTTATGCCCAGAACTATCAGGGATTATTCGAGACCTATCCGAGCTTCGGTTCAGCGCACGTGCAGTGGCTGCGTGGCAGCGACGTCGTGGTCCGCAATGACACCCCTCTGCTTGGTCCGCTCAGCAACAGCACCGTTCCGGCCAACACACCGGTCACCACCGCCATTACCGCCTCTGACCCGGAAGGGGACACCATCGACCTGGCAGCGGCTGGGGGAACCTGGCCGGATACGACCGCACTGCCTGACGGGGCGACCTTTACCGAACATGGCGACGGCACGGGATCGCTGCAATGGACCCCGATAACGCCTGGAGTCTATACCATCTCCTTCCTGGCGCGTGATTTCAGCGGCCGAAAAGACGGCACCTGGAACAGTGCCCAGACGGTCACCTATGTCGTTTACGACACCAACGCGTCATCCTTTACCATGGCCGTGAACATTTCCGGCAGCGGCACGGTCAATTCCTCGCCAACGCCAGACATTAACTGCACTGCCGACATCTGCAGCCAAACATACGGCAAACAGGCCATGGTCACTCTCACCGCCTCCCCCGCTGCCGGCTTTGTATTCAGTGGCTGGTCCGGAGCGTGCAGCGGCACTGGCACCTGCACGGTCGCCATGAGCCAGGCAAGAACGGTGACAGCCTCATTCACCGCCAGTCCAGCCACCCTTGCTGCAACAGTTTCCGGCAGCGGCATGGTCAATTCAGCGCCAGGTCCCGACATCACCTGCTCAAGCGGCACCTGCAGCACCATACTGGACCGGGGGGCTGAAGTAACACTTACCGCTACGCCTGCGCCCGGTTTCATCTTCAGCCGCTGGTCCGGTGACTGCGGCGGCAACACCTCTTGCGTTGTTACCATGAACGAGGCGCGCAATGTCACCGCCACGTTTACCCCCGTTACTGCCTATACACTCACTGTTTCGGTATCTGGCAATGGTACGGTCCATTCCTCCCTGATGCCCGACATCAACTGCAGCGCCGGGGCCTGCAGCGGCACTTACAACAGCGACACCATCCTCTATCTCGTTGCAACGCCAGCGGATGGTTCACTTTTTACCGGCTGGTCCGGGGCATGCAGCGGCACAGAAGTCTGCAATGTGACGATGGACCAGGCGAAAACTGTGCAGGCAGGGTTCGTCCCATGTGTTGCCATCGGCACCAACTGGCAAACGAATTCCTCCCGCTATGCCAGCCTCGGGGCCGCTTTTGCGGCAGTCCCAAGCGGCGGCCCGCTCAAGGATATCCGGCTGCAGGCGTTGACGTTCACAGAGAATGTAACCGTGTCCCAAGGTGTTGACGTCACCCTTAGAGGCGGTTATGACGCCATCTTCCTGACCCGTACCGGCACCACGACGATACAGAGGCTGGAAGTTATCAATGGGAGCCTTACCGTCAGCAACATTGAGATCAGGTAAGTCTTGAAGTAGAATTATGCCATGCACGAGTTGACCGGTGACATCTGGCAGTATCTGGGCACGGCGATCATCGCCATCACCACCAACGGCAGCCTGACCAAGGATGGCCGGGCGGTGCTGGGACGGGGTTGCGCCCGGCAGGCCGGTGAGCGTTTCCCTGACTTGCCGCAAAGGCTTGGTAAACAGATCTTGGCACAGGGGAATCACGTTCACGATTTTGGGAACGGTCTGGTCAGCTTTCCGGTGGAGGATTCTGCCTGGTCACTGCCCGATCTGCGGCTCATTGCCCGTTCGGCAGCAGAATTACGCGCGCTGGCCGACCAAGAAGGATGGGAGCGGGTTGTCGTCCCCCGCCCCGGTTGTGGCGGCGGGGGGTTGCACTGGCCGGAGGTGCAGGCAGTGCTGGCGCCGCACTTTGATCAACGATTTCTGCTCATTGCTCACCCATAAACTGTTCCCATCTCACGCCAGCCGGAAACGGGCAACATGCTGCTCTAACTCGGCCGTGAGATCATTAACCTGGGCCGAGATCGTCGCTCGGGTAGTCCGTTCAGTCAGTGCCCGCACTTCATCGGCAACTACGGCAAATCCCGGCCCTGTGGGACGACGCTTTAATAATCTTTCATCCTTACCATGATAATCTTGATATTTTCTTGATGCAAAGCCCACCTACTTTGACCCCCATTTGACGCTTCTTCCGATACCATGAAGTATGGGAATGAACATCAGGAGGCGCACCATGAGAATCTATCTCTTCGATCCGGGAAATGGAGTGTACGAAGGTGAAACATTTGATGAGAATGGTATAATCAACAACGAAGAGGGGATCACTACCATTGCCCCGCCAGAGTATGAGCATGGGCAGGTCCCGATCTTTAACCGCTGCAAAGAAGAATGGACGGTTTTGCCTGTTACTGAGATACGGCAGCTGTTGCACGTTGACGCAGCAACGGCGGAGAAAAAATCATGACGGTACCTGATCTGTTGCCAATTGCGTTCCTGTTTGTTGTCCTGCTGACCTTGATCAAACCGTTCGGCAGCTACATCGCAAAAGTTTACCAAGGGGAAAGAACATTGCTTTCCCCTGTCATCGCCCCCTGCGAGCTGTTGATCTACCGGATCAGCGGGGTGGACAAGAACGAGGAAATGGGGTGGCAGCGCTATGCCGGGGCCATGCTGCTCTTTAATCTAGTGCTGTTCTTAGCCCTCCTTGCCATGCTCCTGCTGCAGCACCTGTTGCCGCTCAATCCGCAGCAGTTCCCTGCCTTCTCCTGGCAACTGGCGCTGAATACCGCAGTCAGCTTTGTCACCAACACCAACTGGCAAGCCTATAGCGGCGAGGCGGCTGCCAGCTACTTCACCCAGATGGTGGGGCTAGCGACCCACAATTTCGTTTCCGCTGCCACTGGCATGGCCATTGTTATTGCCCTGATCCGCGGCTTTGCGCGGCGTAAGACCAGCCAAATCGGAAATTTCTGGGTAGATCTCACCCGCGGCACGCTCTACATCCTCCTCCCCATATCTCTTATCGCCGCCCTGGTGCTGGTTTCTCAGGGGGTAATCCAGAACATCAGCCCCTACAAAACCGTGCCGCTGGTCCAGGCGACGACCTCAATCAAGCAAGTCACCATCCCCATGGGACCGGTGGCCTCCCAGGAAGCGATCAAGGAGTTGGGGACCAACGGCGGCGGTTTCTTTAACGCCAACTCGGCTCACCCCTTTGAAAATCCGACCCCGCTCTCCCACTATCTGGAGATCCTGCTAATTCTGCTCATTCCCGGTGCTTTCACCTACACCTTTGGCGTGATGGTGGGCAACCCACGCCAGGGGTGGTCATTGCTGGGGGTAATGCTCTTTTTATTGCTGACATCGTTTGCCGTGCTGCATTGGGCCGAGGCAAGCGGCAATCCGCTGCTGACCAAGCTCGGAGTTAGTGGCGCCAACCTGGAAGGGAAGGAAATTCGTTTCGGCCTGGCCGGCAGCAACCTCTTTACGGTGGCCACCACCGGCACCTCCTGCGGGGCGGTGGCGGCCATGCACGACTCGCTTACCCCGCTCGGCGGGCTGGTACCGCTCTCCCTGATCCTGCTCGGGGAAATCGTTTTCGGCGGGGTCGGCTCCGGCCTCTATACCATGCTCGCCTTTGCGATCATCGCCGTCTTTGTCTCGGGGCTGATGATCGGCCGCACCCCGGAATACCTGGGCAAAAAGATCGAGGTGCGGGAGATGTGGCTCGCTATCGCCACCATCCTGACCGCCGGGGTCGTGGTGCTGATCACGTCGGGGCTCGCCATAATTACCCCGGCTGCCGTGGCTTCCATGGCCAACCCTGGCGGCCATGGCCTCTCCGAGGTGCTCTACGCCATGGCCTCCATGGCCAACAACAACGGCAGCGCCATGGCCGGCCTGAATGCCAACGTCAACTTCTATAACCTCCTCGGCGCCCTGGCGATGCTGATCGGCCGTTACGTGCCGGCCGTGGCGGTGCTGGCCATGGCCGGGTCGCTGGCGGCGAAGAAGTACGTGCCGCCGAGCCTCGGCACCCTGCCGACCGACAAGCTGCCCTTTGCCCTCTGGCTGACCCTGGTGATTTTGATCGTTGGTGCGCTCACCTTCTTTCCGGCCCTGTCGCTAGGACCGATCGTCGAGCAATTGCAGATGATGGGGTAAAAAAAACAAAACCAAATTGAACACGGAAAAGGCGAATTTAACGGATCAATCAAAGAATACAGGTTTCACGGTTTATATCTGACTTTATCCGTTCAATCAGATTTGATCCGGGTTCCATTTATTAACGGAGATTTTTACCATGTCCAAACACATTCAACAGCCTCGATCGGCTTTTGATAGAGAACTGATCAAGGGGGCTGTCCTGGATTCCCTGAAAAAGCTCGATCCCCGCACCCTCTGGCGCAACCCGGTCATGCTTTGCGTCGAAATCGCCAGCACCATCACCCTGGTCACCTTTGCCCTTTCGCTGACTGGTGCCAATCAGGAACCGGTCTGGTTTACCGGCCTGGTTTCACTCTGGCTCTGGCTGACGGTCATCTTCTCTACTTTTGCCGAGGCGTTGGCCGAGGGGCGTGGCAAGGCCCGCGCTGCTTCTTTGCGCAAGTCCCGCACTGACGTGATGGCCAAGCGGCTGCAGAAACCGGACTTCAGCGCCCAGGTCGAGGCAATAGCGGCCACCGATCTGCGCAAGGATGACTACATTCTGGTCGAGGCCAACGAGCAGATTGCCGGTGACGGCGAAGTGGTGGCGGGCGCCGCCCTGGTGAACGAATCGGCTGTAACCGGCGAATCGGCCCCGGTGGTGCGGGAGTCAGGCGGCGACCGGAGTGCCGTTACCGGCGGCACCACGGTCATTGCCAATGCGATCATCGTTAGGATCACTGCCAACCCGGGTGAAACCTTTCTCGACCGGATGATCGGCCTGATCGAAGGAGCCAAGCGGCGCAAGACCCCCAACGAGGTTGCTCTGGAGGTGCTGCTGATCGCCCTGACCCTGGTTTTTCTCCTGGTCTGTGCCAACATCAGCCTGCTTTCGATCTATAGCGTCAAGTCCGCCGGCCAGGGCACACCGGTATCGCTGACCATCCTGGTGGCGCTGTTCGTCTGCCTGGCGCCGACCACCATCGCGGCGCTGCTGCCGGCCATCGGCATCGCCGGCATGGACCGGCTTTTTCAAAAGAACGTCATCGCCCTCTCCGGCCGGGCCGTCGAAGCGGCAGGCGACGTGAATGTGCTGCTCCTGGACAAGACCGGCACCATCACCCACGGCAACCGGGAAGCAGTCGCTTTTGTCCCGATCAACGGTCGTAGCGATCTGGAACTGGCCCAGGCGGCGCTCATGGCCTCGCTCACCGATGAAACCCCGGAAGGGCGCAGCGTTGTAGTCCTGGCGAAAGAGAAATTCAATTTGACCCAGGAGCTGCCGGTCGGCGCCGAAAATATCCCCTTCAGCGCCGACACTCGCTTGTCCGGGGTCAATACCGGCGACAACCAGTACCGCAAGGGGGCAGCCGATGCAACGGTCGCCTTTGTCAAAAAAATGGGCTGCACCAGCATCCCGGCTGACCTGGCCACCATTGTCGACCGGATCGCCAGGGCCGGCGCCACGCCGCTGGTGGTGGCCCGTGGCTGCGACATTCTGGGAGTGATCAACCTGAAGGACATCGTCAAGAGCGGCATCCAGGAGCGCTTCCTGCAACTGCGCAGCATGGGGATTAAAACCATCATGATCACCGGCGACAATCCACTGACCGCCGCCGCCATTGCCGCCGAAGCTCAAGTGGACGATTTCCTCGCCCAGGCCAAGCCGGAGGACAAGCTGCGGCTGATCCGTGAGTACCAGGAGCAGGGTTTCATGGTAGCCATGACCGGCGACGGCACTAACGACGCCCCGGCTCTGGCCCAGGCCGACGTGGCCGTGGCGATGAACACCGGTACCCAGCCGGCCCGCGAGGCCGCCAACATCATCGATCTGGATTCGAATCCGACCAAGCTGCTGGATATCGTTGAGGTGGGGAAGCAGATCCTGATGACCCGGGGTAACCTCACCACCTTCAGCATCTCGAACGACGTAGCCAAGTATTTCGCCATCATCCCGGCAATGCTGCTCTCCATCTACCCGCAGTTGGGGGTGCTGAATATCATGCGGCTGGCCAGCCCTTATAGCGCGATCCTGTCGGCGGTCATCTTCAATGCGATCATTATCCCCTTGCTGGTGCCGCTGGCACTGAAGGGAACACGGTTTCGGCCGATGCCGGCTGAAAAGCTGCTGATCCACAACCTGTTGATCTACGGTCTGGGGGGAATGGTGGTGCCGTTTATCGGCATCAAGGCGATTGATCTGCTGATTGGGATGATATTGTAAGGAGTACGCCATGAAAGACCTAAAACCAGCCATTTTACTGTTATTGATCTTCACCATCATCTGCGGCGGCATCTACCCGGCATTGGTCACCGGCATTGCCCAGGCACTGTTTCCGCACCAGGCCAACGGCAGTCTAATCATTGACCGGAGCGGCAAGGCTATTGGCTCCAGCCTGATCGGCCAGCCGTTTTCAGATCCGAGAGATTTCTGGCCCCGGCCATCAGCCACCAGCAACTTCGCCTATAATCCCCTGGCTTCCGGCGGCTCCAACGCAGGCCCGACCAATCCCGATTATCTGAAAACCGTCGCTGACCGGGTCAAGGCGCTGCGAGACAGCGGCATCAGCGGCCCGATCCCGGCCGACCTGGTCCAGGCCTCGGCCAGCGGTCTCGACCCGCACCTCTCACCGGCAGCAGTGCTGCTGCAGGTGCCACGGGTGGCCAAGGCACGGGGGCTGAGCCAGGAAGCAGTGACCAAGCTGGTGACCCAGGCGACCGAGGACCGGCAGTTCGGCTTCCTGGGTGAGCCGCGGGTGTCGGTGGTGCAGCTCAACCTGGCATTGGACGGGGTGCTGGTGCATTGAGAGGCGTGCAATATGAGCGTATTGTCAGACCACTCAACAGGTGCTATTATTGGCCCTATTAATAGTACCATAGAGGAGAAGATCATGTCTCATCACGCCAAGTTTTCCGAAGATGTCGTGCCGCTCAGCGATTTGAAAGTCAATCCGGGCCGGATCGTCAGCCAGGTTGATAAGACCCGACGGCCGGTGCTGCTCACCAGCCGCGGGCGCGGCATTGCCGTGGTGCAGTCATTAAGAGAGTACGAAGCGGAAACCGAAGAATTGGCCTTTCTCCGCGGGGTTGTGCAGGGATTGATGGATCTGGAGGAAGGGCGGGAAGTTTCCCTGGCTGAGGCGAAAAATCGCCTGGGAGTGGCCTGACAATGACGCACCGGGCTAGCATTTCTTTTGCCGAGTCTGCCCTCTCGGACCTGCAAGACATCCGGGAATGGTACATGGAACAACTGGTACCCGAGGTAGGGGAGCGATTAATAGCCGAAGTATTCAGTCAGGTGGAACGCTTGGTCGACTTCCCCGAGAGCGGCCGCATCGTCCCCGAGTTCAGTATCGCGAGTCTTCGTGAGATCATTCTCCCGCCGTTTCGCATTGTCTATCGACTGGACCACGAGCGGGTGCGGGTCGTCCGGGTCTGGCGAAGCGAACGGTTATTGAAGGTGCCATGAAGAAGCTTTTCAGATTGAGATTGTTAAGCGAGTGAAACCAGTTCCTGAATACATGTTCCATTTGGGGACTTAATAACTGGGAGGGTTAGATGATGAAATTCGCGACATGTATGCTGTTTTTGCTTATTTCAGTACGGCAGTGGCGGCTCAAGACCTTGGCTTCACCTGTGAGGCAAAGGGAGTTTATGGCTATGTGTGGAAATATGAATTTGAAATTGACCAGACAAAATATATAGGAGTTCAACGAGGCATGACAGTTGGTGGTGATCCTTTTAGTCTAGACGTTGAAGAAGTATTCACACCTGAGCGTATGCAAATTCGCGATCTAGGCACCGTGAAGTTCATTGGATATATCGATCGAAGAGATCTCCGTTTTTATTATGATGGCGCAGAGGGTTCCTGTACTCAAAAAACAGTGGCTAAACAAAAAACAAAATTCTAATTGTCTCAGTAATTTGGACCAAGGAGGTAATTATGTTTGAAACAAATATACCATACCGTCGAGCCCAAATTCAGAAGCTAGTTGGTGGTGAAAATCAAACGTACCTCCCTCAAAAAGACGGGCAGATTCTTGCGGGATGCTTTTCTGCAGAAATGAACCCAAATGCACCTAAAGAAATTTTCGCAGGAAACCTCCCTAAAGTTATTGCTAAAACTGAACTCCTTGGGAAACAGAGAGATAAAGCGTTGCCTGTATTCATCCGACGAAGAAATAAAGATAGGGAATATTTCTTCCAAGGTTACTACCGATGCATTGGAATAACAAATGACAGAAAGGCAATAATTGCGGCTGAAGCTTTATCGGGTAGGCATGGCCAGCTTTCCTATGTTTTCTATCTTGAGAAAGCCTAACGTCTCCACTTTTCAGCGACCAGTGGGAAGCGGCAGCCCGCCAAATTAAGGCCCCCTATGACCGATCACGACGACATCCGCCCATCACCCGAGGCGCTGCTGAAACTGGCCCAAGCCGAAGAGGCTGACGCCGAGAGCGGGCGCGGCAAGCTGAAGATATTTCTCGGCTATGCTGCTGGCGTGGGGAAGACCTATGCCATGCTGGAGGCGGCGGAACAGCGGAAGCTGGAAGGGCGGGACGTGGTGGCCGGGTACATCGAATCGCACGGCCGGTTTGAGACCGATTCGCTTCTATCCCTAGCCGAGATTACAATCATCCCCAAGGCCCAGATCGACTACCAGGGGGTGCTGTTGCCGGAGCTGGACCTGGATGCCGTGCTGGCTCGGAAACCACAGATCGCCCTGGTGGACGAACTGGCCCACACCAATGCCCCGGGCTGCCGCCACGACAAGCGGTGGCAGGATGTGGAAGAGCTGCTGGCGGCCGGCATCGATGTCTACACCACGGTCAATGTGCAGCACTTTGAGAGCCTGAACGACGTCGTTGCCCAGATCACCGGCGTAACCGTGCGGGAGACCGTACCGGACCGATTGCTGGACGAGGCGGCCGAGATCCGGTTGGTGGATATCTCCCCCGATGACCTGCTGCAGAGGCTGCGGGAGGGGAAGGTCTACATCCCGGAGCAGGCGGCCCGAGCTCTCGATACCTTTTTCCGCCCCGGCAATCTGATCGCCCTGCGGGAAATCTCCTTGCGCCGCGCCGCCTCGCGGGTCGACGACCAGATGCGGGCCTACATGGAGACCCAGTCCATCACCGGGCCGTGGCCAGCGGGCGAACGACTACTGGTGAGCGTCAGCGGCAGCCCTTACAGCGAGCAGCTGATCCGGGCCACGCGCCGTTTGGCAGACGAGTTGAAAGCCCCCTGGCATACTGCTTATGTGGAAACCCCGAGCGACAGCCGGCATGCCCGGCAAAACCGGGAGCGGATCTGGCATGACATGCGCCTGGCCGAAAGCCTGGGCAGCGAAGTCACGTCCATCTCCGCGGTGACCGTGGCCGAGGCGATCGTCGAGTATGCCGTCCGTCACAATGTGACCAAGATCGTGGTCGGCAAACCGATGCGCCCCCGCTGGCGAGAGCTGCTCCGCGCCCCGGTTGTGGACCAGATCATCCGTACCAGTCGCGGCATTGATGTGGTGGTCATCAGCTTCACTCCGGAAGATCCGAAAGGTCGATCAGCCACGGTGGCGCGCAAGAAGCCACCGTTCCGGCCACAGGGCTACCTTGCCAGCCTGGCCCTGGTCGCCGCGGCCACCCTGCTCTGTGAACTGGTCCGGCCACTGCTCAATCCGACCAACATGGTCATGGTCTATCTGCTGGCAGTGGTCTTTGCCTCGGTCAGGCTCGGCCTACGGCCGGCGATCAGCACGGCGTTCTGGGGGGTGCTGGCCTTTGATTTCTTCTTTATCCCCCCCCGGTTCACCCTGCGGGTCAGCGATACCGAGTACATCATCACCTTTATCGGTTTGTTTGTCGTCGGTGTCGTCATCAGCAGCCTGGTCACCAAGGCACGGGAACGGGCCGAAACCGTGCGGGCTCGGGAAGTGCAGACCGCCAGCCTCTATTACCTGACCCGCGACCTGGCTGCCTCAGCCGATATTGCCACAGTGTTGCAGGGCGTGGTGAAAAACATCGGTGGCTCGCTGAATGCCGAAGTAGCTGTGTTTCTGCCCGAAGGGGAGCGGCTGGAAATGCTGGCCGCCAGCCAGGGATTGGCACTGGATATCAAGGAACAGGCAGTGGCCGACTGGGCCTTTCGCAACAATCAGTCGGCCGGCAAGGGAACTGAGACCCTGGTCTCCGCGCGTCTGCTCTATCTGCCACTGCAATCGGCGGCTAATATCCTGGGGGTCATGGGCATTCTCCTCGCGGATCCTGACGAATATACCTCCCAGGCAACCCGACGGCTGCTGGATGCCTTTGCCACCCAGATCGCCATGGCGCTGGAACGGGTGCAGTTGGCCCATCAGGCCGAGCAGTCTCAGATCCTGCGGGCGCGGGAAAACCTGGAGCGGGCGCTGCTCAATTCCATCTCCCATGACCTGCGCACCCCGCTGGTGATAATTACCGGGGTGCTCAGCAGTGTCCTGGACGAAGGAGAGCGGCTGTCGGGGCAGGCACAGCGAGAGTTGCTGGAAACTGCCCGCGAAGAGGCAGCGCGACTTAACCGCTTTGTCGGCAACCTGCTGGACATGACCCGGTTGGAGGCAGGTGCCATCACCCTGAAAAAAGAATCATGCGATGTGCAGGACCTTATCGGCTGTGCCCTGGCAGCGGTTGAGCCAAGGTTGGGCACACGACTGGTGACGGTGGACCTGGCGCCGGAACTTCCGTTAGTGCCGCTCGATCTGGTACTGATGACCCAGGTGCTGGTCAATCTGCTGGATAATGCGCTGAAACATTCGCCACCAGACGGGGCGATTAAAATCAGTGCCCTGGTTGCCGGCCACCGGTTGATGGTATCGGTTACCGACGCCGGACCGGGGGTGCCGGCCAACGATCTAAAGCGGATATTCGATAAGTTCTACCGGATTCCCGTGCCGGAAGGGATCAGCGGTACCGGCCTGGGGCTCTCCATCTGCAAGGGCATAGTTGAAGCCCACAATGGCAGCATCCGGGCGGAGAATCTGCCAGGGGGCGGTTTCAGTATTACCTGCAAATTACCCCTGGCCAACGCAATAATGGAGCAGACGTAAATTATTGAAAACGAGGAGATCGGTGCTAACATGCTCAATAATACGGCACCCTGATTATTTCTCTTCCACAACTGCCCTGACCTCAAAACAATAATCCTTAAATTTCAGCAAATTACAACTTGGCACACGCCGTGCTAAGAGAAAGCTATATGTTACCCCTTGGCAAAGACGCCGGGCATCGTTTCTGATGCCGGCGTTTTTTTTAGTAAGTAGAAGTTTTTCTGCAGCATGTTGGCATAAATAACTTCGTTAACGCACTTACCCTGTTTTACAGGGCGCGGAAAGGAGCACGTAATGAAAGTCGCGTTTACCAGTTCAACCGGCGAAATTATCGACCAGCATTTCGGCCAGTGCCAGAATTTCCATATCTGGGAGATCGGCACGGACACCGCACAACAGGTTGCCACCATCGATTCCATCAGCACCGAAGGTGACGAAGAAGATCGCATCGCTACCCGTGCCAACGCCCTCAGTGACTGCGCTATTGTCTACACCATGCAGATCGGCGGGCCGGCGGCGGCAAAACTGGTGGCAAGAAAGATTCACCCGATGAAGACCAACACCGAAGTGCCGGTGGCCGAGATTGTCGGCAAACTGCAGGCGGTGCTGCAGGGAAATCCGCCACCATGGCTGCGCAAGGCACTGAATAAAGATATTGCAACATCATTTCTTGACGATTAATAGATCGTTGCTGCTCACGAAAGGAGAAACCCCATGGCTTACATTACCGGTTTACGCAGAGACAAAACAGAATACACCCCACAATTCATCGTCGGGATTGATGAGGAAACCTGCATCGGCTGTGGCCGCTGCTATAAGGTCTGCGTGCATGACGTGCTGGCATTTGAGGAGTTGGACGAGGACGATTCAGCCAAGATGTTCATGAAAGTCGCCAATCCGGGCAACTGCATCGGCTGTCAGGCATGTGGCAGGACCTGTTCAAAGAAGAGCTTCACCTTCGAACCAGTAGTTGCATAAGGACGAGCTCATCCGGAACCTGGCTTCGTTTCGCTTCACGGCCCGTCGTGCGACGTAGCTTATGCTACGCCTCCTCCGTGTCGTTTGCAAAGCCTTGCCAGAACCCGAAATATCTCGCCCCTGAAACATTGCAGCAGAAGAAGGAGGCCTATATGCTCATCGCAGTTGCCTCAAAAGACGGGAAAGAAATCAACCAGCACTTTGGTCATGCCGAACGGTTTCTTATCTATGACGTAAATGATATGGACATCAAGTTGGTGGATGAAAAGAAAGTCGAACGCTACTGCACCTATGACGAGGCCCATCCGTTACGGGGCCATGTACTGCGGGCGATCTCCGAAGCCTTACAGGGGTGCCAGGCGATCGTCTGCTCCCAGATCGGCCCGGCCCCCCAGGACGAAATGTCACGGCTCGGCTTCCCGGTTTATGCCCTGCACGGTGAGATCAAACCGGCCCTGCTGGAGTTGGTAAACGTTCTGTAGGGGCGAATCTTGTATTCGCCCAACTGAAAGGCGATCACAAGGATCGCCCCTACGATTCCAAATCACAACGAGGTGATGACCCATGTCCGGTTTAGGCTTTAATCTCTGCAACCTGCCCCCATGGGTCATTGCCTCGCGTCATTTCAACGAACACCCCCAACCCCTTGAAGTCCAAGGCGTCCGGCTCGCCAACCGTCATTTTTTCCAGAAGCTTGACACCATGAGCGAATCATCCGTGCGGGCTGAAACCTTTAACGACTACATGTCGGTCAAATATCAACTCCATCACTGGCAAGAGCAAACCAGCTCAGCCCGCAAAAGCTTGAAGAACAGCTATCTCCGTTTTCTGCGCGGCTGGATGATGGACGCCAACTCAGTGGAAGGGGCCGTGCTCAAGGGATGGGTCGAAAGCCGCATGGGCATCCCCCCTACTTTCCACAAGATCCGTATCCCCGGCATCCATGCCGAAGAGTACATGACCTACGCCATGGACCGCACCAAAGGCAGCGCCCGCACCAATGCCATCAACTCGCAACTGGACCTGCTGTACGAATACTGCCAATACGAACTCGCCAAAGCACACCCGCCCGAGCACTGCCTCAAACTATTCCGCGGTACCAACGACGCCAACGATTACGACCTGATCGAAAAGATCGACAAGCGCGAGCAGATCGTCCGCCTGAACAATCTCGTCTCCTTCACTGACGAAGAAGAACGGGCCTGGGAATTCGGCGACACCGTCTGGGAAATCCACGCCCCCCTGGCCAAGATTTTGTTTTACGACGAACTGTTGCCCAATAGCATCATGAAGGGTGAAGGCGAATATCTGGTCATTGGTGGTGAGTACCGGGTGCGGCGGGTGATGTGTACGGTTTGACAGGCTAGAGGATGCCTTCATCCCGCCAAAATTCACGCTCACCCCGCCACCGCCGCACCAGGTGCTCAATCCAGGAAAAGGCGCGAACTTTGACACTGATCGTTGGATGGCGATAGAGCCAGATAATATCGAGGAGCAGATGATACCCCATCCCCAACAGAAGCCAGGAAAGGACCGGCCAGTAACTGGCGGCAAGAGAAACAAGGGCAAAGACCTCTGCGGCATGAAATATATTCAGGCCATAATAGCTGGTGCTGGTACAGAGTTTGTCAGATTGTTCATACCAGGAAAACATCTCTATAAGGTTGTAGCGCCCCGTCCGCATGGCGTAAAAAATAAAATGATCGACATCCATCAGCACGGCGCCGCCATACAGCAGCGCAGCCGGCACAAAACCAGCGTCCCATGCGATGAGAGTGGCGAACGGGGCAGTCAGAATGAGATGGTTGGCTAATTTCATGGTCGCTACTGGCCTTCCAAACGTATCGAAGATGAAGGACGTCCGCCTGAAACAGACGTGATTCCAGCATACTACCACCGGCATAAATAGCAAATGTGAATACTACCCTGAATTTATACCGGCGCAACGCTCAGACCAGCAGCCGCCTCTTCACCAATGCCGCCGAAACGTTCATTTATTTCTTCGGCCCGACTCAACGCCGAACGGATATTGGGCATCAAATTGCGGGGTCCGAGGATACGGGGAATGGCCGAGGTATAAATCAGTTTTTTCGGTTGACCCCGAGTACCACAGATGATGAGCGCCCGGCCAGAATCGCGCAACCGCTCACTGAACTGTTCAATGGCATACAATCCGGTGGCGTCAATGGCGGTCATATAGCGCAAGCGTAAGATCACAATGGGCTTCAGACCATCCAGATCGTTCGCCAGCTGGCTAAGCTTTTCCGCGACCCCGAACAACAGCGGCCCCTGAATATGGAACATGCTGACGTAATGGGGAATTTCCCGATCCTGAACAATATGGGCTCTGCCCTTGGCAAGAGCATCTTCAGTGAGTGGCGCCACCACCGTGGTGCGCGTCACCTGATGAATATAGAGGAGCGCTGCCAGCGTGATGCCTACCTCAACAGCAACAGTCAGATCAGCCGCCACCGTCAGGACGAACGTGATGAGCCAGACCGCAATGTCCCGCATCTCCAGGCGCATGATCATCGGCAGTTCTCGCCATTCTCCCATATTGTACGCCACCACGAAAAGCACAGCGGCCAGGGTGCCTAGGGGGATGTAACGGGCCAGAGGAGCAGCAAAGAGGATGATCGCCAGCAGGGTCAGGGCGTGGATCATGCCGGATACCGGCGAACGGGCCCCGGAACGAATGTTGGTGGCGGTGCGGGCAATGGCACCGGTGACGGGGATGCCGCCAAACAGGGGCACGGTCAGATTGGCCACCCCCTGGGCGATCAGTTCGACGTTGGAATTATGGCGATCACCACTCATGGAGTCGGCCACGACCGCTGAAAGCAGGCTCTCGATGGCCGCCAGCAACGCTACGGTCAAGGCCGACGGCAACAGCGGCAATATCAGATCAAAGCGTAGTTCAGGGACCTGCAGTTTTGGAAATCCGGTGGGAATCCCGCCAAACTTGCTGCCGATGGTCTCAACGGGCAAGCCACTCAACCCAACAATGATCGTCGCTCCGATCAGAGCCACGATGGAACCGGGCACCCGTTTGGTTAAGCGTGGTACGGTCAGAATAACCAGTAAAGAAATCAACGCCAGGAGCATGGTAATGGGGTCGACGCCCCCCATATGCTCGCCGATATACCGCATCCGTTCAATAAATTCGCTCGGCACCGGGCCAGCAGCCCGAATACCGAGAAAATCCTTCAGCTGGGTAGAGGCGATCAGCACCGCAATGCCGTTGGTAAAGCCAATGATAACCGGGCGGGGGATGAATTTAACCGCATTGCCCAACCCGGTAATGCCAAGGAAGAGCAGGATTACGCCGGCCATCATGGTGACCATGAGCAGACCGGAGAGTCCATGCTTGGCAATAATGGCGGCAATCACCACGACAAAGGCGCCGGTGGGACCACCAATCTGGGTACGCGATCCGCCCAGGGCCGAGATCAGAAACCCGGCAATGACCGCAGTATAGATGCCGGCCTGGGGGGTTACGCCGGAGGCGATGCCAAAGGCCATGGCCAGCGGCAGGGCAACCAGACCAACGGTCAGACCGGCAGTAAGGTCGGCGGCGAAATCAAGCCGACTATAGTTTTTTAACGCGTCCACCGATTTTGGCAGCCAACGGGACCAGTCAATTCGCGACATAAATCTTACCTGCCTTTAGGTGTCTTTTGCGGCGCATTTACTTCACCCGAGCCAATCAGCTGCGGCGGCAGTCCTTTAGCATCAAGAATTCCTGCAAGCCGTTCAAGACCATGATGAATGGTGGCCAACTCGGCAAAAGGGAGTGTTTCCAGACCGTGGGCTATTTTATTGCTGGCCACCTCAGGCGAGTTTGCTACCAGCTGTTGTCCTGCAACCGTCAGCTCCACATCCACAACCCGGCGATCGGTTGTGGAACGGTTGCGGGCGATGAGGCTCCGCTTTTCGAGCCGATCCAGAATGCCACCAACGGTCGCCGGATGCAGATACATTCGCTTGGCCAGTTCCGACACCCGCATCGGCCCCTGTTCGGCAATGACCTTGATCGCCCAGACCTGCGGCCCAGTCAGCCCGGTCTCCCGCTCCACCTGCTTCGACTGTTCATTCACCACCTGGAACACCCGGCGGATGTTATCCAGAATCTCGGCAACCATCACGTTTGCAGTACGCTTCATTATCGCCCACCCCAATTTACCGACAAAAAACATTTGAAACACGGAGCAACGAAGCAACGGAGTAAAAACAAAGAAGATTCTTATCGAAAAAGCCTTTTTGAGATTAACCTGATCGGAGAATGCTGTTTCTAATGTATCGGCTTGATTTCTCTGTTGCTTGCCTAGAGGCACCTACTTCTGGCCGTTGCTCTGTGTTATTCGAACTGCCGCTTCTAAAATTTAGTTTGCATAGCAATTATATCTACACAAATTATTTCCAGGCAATGTAAAAATTATTAATGTCGAACAGCTTTTGGTTTAATTGGCGGGGGAATTATAGGGGGAACGTCTGATGATTTCTTCGGCAAGGAACGTTATTTCTTTGATCAGAGCACGATCAAGCCGCTTGAGCCAGCGTTGCGGCAGGCTGTCCATACCGTAATAAGCACCGGCCAAGCCGCCGATAATGGCACCGGTGGTATCCGCATCACCACCTTGATTCACGGCTCCGACCACGCACTCTTCAAAGTCACGACCACGAAAGAAGTAATGGCAAACGGTCTGGAAGGTATCCACCACATAGCCGGTAGCCAGACCATGGTACGGTTCAAAGGCAAAGGTCGGATATTCAGCGACCAGCGCATCTACTTCGCGGCGCAACCTGGCTTTCGAGCGACCAGCCAGGGCCAGATGCATCAGGCGTCCGTAACAACAACAGGCCGCATCGGACAGGGGATTATTGTGGGTAATATGGGCGTGCTCAGTTGCGTAGCGCTGGAGTAGTTCGTCATTACCAACGGTGAACAGGGCCACCGGTAGCATCCGCATCAAGGCACCATTGCCCGCATCCCACTGGTTGGGCGGAGTTTCGAGCTGGCCATGCAGCATGAAATTACGAATGCCGCGCCGACAGGTATCTCCCACGTCAATGGGGCGGGTTTTCAACCAGGCGGCAAATTGCCCGGCGATTGCCGTCAGATCCCAGCTGTCATTCGCGGCAATCGCCCGGGCCACACAGAGCGACATCTCAGTGTCGTCGGTTATCTGTCCCGGTTTCAGGCGCAACCAGCCACCGCCAACCATCTCGCGGAGCTGCCCATATTTCGTCTTGATTTCGCCCGCGGTCATGAATTCGGCCGGCGCTCCCAGAGCGTCGCCCAGGGCAACGCCGAGCAGTGCGGCAACGGCCCGGAGGGCAACATCCTCTGGCACTGCCATCCTCAGCTCGCTAACCGTTCTCGTCCGCACTCAACCAGAAAGGTAAAGACATCTTCGCGGGCGGAAATAAACCCTGGCAGATCGCGAACCAAAAGTTCTTCCAGCAGGTGCAGGCTGGCCATGTCGTCTCGTCCCAGGGCTGTCATTGCCGCCCCCAACATCGGTAACACCTCGTACAGATCGTCCCGGTCAAAGAGTGCCTGGTCCGGAACGGCAACAAACTTCGGCTGATCGCGCAGTGCCACATTGCGGCGATATTTATAGTACAGGTCTGAGGCCTTGACCGTGACTGTCATGTCGTCACTTGCACCCGCAGCCTGAGCTACTGCAATGCGTACGGCAGCCTTTGGAAACGTGTTGGTCCGTACCGTGCGTCAAAGCACAGGCCACTGACGGTTGACTCACATACCAGCCGTCCTCCTGCTGACTCCCGACTAAAGCCTGCTCTTTCAACAGCATCAGGATCCGCATGGGGGTAGTACTCAACTGCTGCGCCGCTTCTTCAGCCGTAACATGCTCAACCCCATCAATAAGTATCGCCATGATGTAACCTCCCTGGTCGTATTAACCAAGTACTTCTTCATGGAACATGCCAGCGGCTGAATAGTATATTTAACCTCATAATTTCGGCATGTTACCAAAAGTGTATTATCTGCACCTGCTTTAGACGCAGCAGGTTTGCCACTTTTACAGGCAGCTGATGAGAGCATTCAACACTGCACCATCAGCCCCTACTTCAGCTATCTAGCCGAAAATACAGGGAACAGACTCAATAAACCCAATTGGCACGGTTAATGATAAACAAAGGTCATAATCGCTCACTTGAATACACTGTCGTATTCCCTTTCCCCGCAACGAAGCTCGGTACCCAAAGGTACCGGGCTTTTTTTGTCGACACGGAGGTCAATCATGGCAACTGCAGGTACGGATCGGAAAAATGTCCAAGGACACCCATGCTTCGGCGGTAACCATCATAAGACCGGACGGATGCATTTGCCAATTGCGCCCAAGTGCAATATCAAGTGTGGCTACTGTACCCGCAAATATGACTGCGCCAATGAGTCACGCCCCGGCGTCACCAGCCAGATTCTGACCCCAACGGAAGCGATTAAAAAAGTCCGGACCGTCATGGCCAGTGAAATCATGGGACCGATTATCAAGGTCATCGGCATTGCCGGTCCTGGCGACCCGCTATTCAATCCAGAAACCTTTGAGACCTTCCGCCTGGTGGCAGCAGAGTTTCCCCAGCTGATTCTCTGCCTGAGTACCAATGGACTGCTGCTGCCGGAGAAGATTGGTGAGCTCGACAATCTTGGTCTTTGCAGCCTGACCGTAACGTTGAACAGCCTTGACCCGGAGATTGGTGGGCGGATCTATTCATACGTCCACTACCATGGCACCACCTATACCGGCGCGGAAGGCGCGGCAATACTGCTGCAGAATCAGTTGGCGGGCATCAAAATGGCAGCCGATCGGGGCATGACCGTCAAAGTAAATACGGTCTATATCCCCGGGGTTAATGAAGCGCAGGTGCCGCTCATCGCCCAAACGGTCAAGGACTTGGGGGCCCAGGTAATGAATGTGATGCCGTTGATCCCCCAGGCAGATTTCGCCGGGGTTGCGCCGCCACCGGAAAATCTGCTGGCCGAGGTGCGCAATACCAACGAAAAAATCATCGGCCAAATGCGGCATTGCCGCCAATGTCGCGCCGATGCCGTTGGCTTGATCAGTGACACGGCACCACCGGCATGCCGCTAAAGCCTGATCGCTTTACCACTAAAGATCTGCCGACTTTTCTGTGGCTTGCCGGGCAAGAACACTGGATGTGCGATCAATGGGAATTTGATTTTTTACTGCGACATACACCGCTCAGCTGCCGTGTTATTCGTGATCATGACCTGCCGCGGGCATTCATTACTGCAATTTCGTATGGAAACTCCGGCTGGATCGGCAATCTGCTGGTCCAACCGGAATACCGCCGGCAAGGACTGGCCCGCCTGCTCATGCAGACATCCATTGACCGGCTTGACGCTGCAGGAGTGAGCAGCATCTGGTTGACCGCGTCAGACGATGGGGCACCACTTTATGTCGACCTTGGTTTTCGCACGGTTGACCGCATAGAACGTTGGGCCGGTTCCGGCTCAGGTATGCCGACGGTGGCACCAAGCAACGGTACGTTAAACACCTTAAACAGAATGGATGCCTTAGGCTGGGGAAGCCAGCGCAAGGCGCTGGTGGAGGCAAAAGCCGCACTGGGGCAGACATGGCACAACGAGGATGGCTTCATTGTTCGCCAGCAAACAGCACGTGGCATGCAGATTGGCCCCTGGTGCGGCAAAGCCGATTCAGCCGATGAGCTTTTCAGCGCCGCCCTGGCCATTGCGCCCAGCAATAGCTTCCTGCTGGATCTGCCGACCGCAAACGACCGTGCCGGCGAACTGGTAACTGCCCATAATTTCAGCCGCCAAGGATCGGTGTTGCTCATGTGTCGCGGTGATGCCACCGGCTATGACCCCAGCCGCCTGTTTGCCTTGGCCACCATGGGCAGTATTGGTTAACCGGGTACGCCCTGCACCGGGAATTCTTTACTTAACGGTCGTCAGTTGACCCAGGAGCACGGCAACTTTTTTTCTTGCATAAATGAATTCATCAGCCGATAATTATTTGTCGCTTACGTTAAGGTAAAGCTAAAAGTATTTAGTTCCATAAAAAAAAGCCCCGCAGTGGCGGGGCCTCAATTCTGCTCTTTGAAATCTGCTTAAAGAATTACACCAGACCGTGAGCAACCATGGCGTCGGCAACCTTGATGAAGCCGCAGATGTTGGCGCCGAGCACATAGTTGCCCGGTGCGCCATACTCTTCGGAAGTAGCATAGCAGTTATTATGAATGCGGACCATGATGTCTTCCAGCTTTTTCTCGGTGTAGTCGAATTTCCAGGAGTCGCGGCCGGCGTTCTGTTGCATTTCGAGGGCCGAAGTGGCGACGCCACCAGCATTGGCAGCCTTGCCCGGGCCATAAGCAATCTTGGCGTCGAGGAACACTTTAACGCCTTCCGGTGTGGTCGGCATGTTGGCACCTTCACCGACAGCAATGCAGCCGTTCTTGACCAGAGTTGCGGCGTCCTTGCCGTTGATCTCGTTCTGGGTTGCCGACGGCATGGCCACCTGGCAGGGGATATCCCAGATATTGCCGTTGGCGATGTACTTGGCGTCCTTGTGCTTCTTGACGTACTCATCAATCCGGCTCCGCTCAACTTCTTTGAGCTGCTTGATCAGATCGAGATCAAGGCCTTTTTCATGGAAGATGACGCCATTGGAATCAGAGCAGGCCACGCACTTGCCACCAAGCTGGTTGATTTTTTCAATGGTGTAGATGGCGACGTTTCCGGAACCGGAAACCAGGCAGGTCTTGCCTTCAAACGAGTCTTTACGAACCTTGAGGGCCTCGTTGATAAAGAATGTGGCACCGTAACCGGTTGCTTCGGTACGGACCAGCGATCCGCCCCACTTAAGGCCTTTACCGGTAAGTACGCCTGCTTCCCAACGGTTGGTAATCCGCTTGTACTGGCCAAACATGTAACCGATTTCACGACCGCCTACGCCGATGTCACCGGCAGGAACGTCGGTGTGCTCGCCAATATGGCGATACAGCTCAGTCATGAAGCTTTGGCAGAAACGCATGACTTCGTCGTCGCTCTTGCCCTTGGGATCAAAGTCAGAGCCACCCTTACCTCCGCCGATCGGCATGCCGGTGAGGGAGTTTTTAAAGATTTGTTCGAAGCCGAGGAACTTGATGATGCCAAGATAGACAGACGGATGAAAACGGAGGCCGCCCTTGTAAGGACCAAGCGAGCTGTTAAACTCAACCCGAAAGCCCCGGTTGATATGAACTTGGCCTTTGTCATCCTGCCAGGGCACCCTGAAGATAATCTGACGCTCAGGCTCACAGAGTCGCTCAATGATTTTGCGCTCCAGATATTCCGGGTGCTTGGACACGACAGGTCCGAGGGACTCAAGAACCTCTAGTACGGCTTGGTGGAATTCCACTTCGCCCTGGTTGCGCTTCAATACGTCTTGATAAATGCCTTCGAGTTTTTCGTCGAGCTTAACCATGCTGTTTACTTCCTCTCTCTGGGGGATTTAATGCACACTGTGCACAGATACTGATCAGCCAATTACTGCATGAGCCGAATTAATATGCAGGCACCATGCCCTCACCGCGAGATATGATGTATTTATGGGCATATGTGTTTAATTTATTAGCTATTATTTGTCTATTGCGGTGCACTGCTGCACTTACCCACAGATCTGGTCAGCTGACAACAGAGTACCTATTACACACCATTAATGTAGAAAACTACACCACAAATATACACATACTATTTTTCGGACTATTTTTTTTAGTACCCATAAAAACACGTAAATATCTGTAAATTGGGATTTTTCACCAAACACACCGATTTAACAGATGAAACAGTGAATTTGCCTTCATTTTATCGATGCACTTGCATGTTTTAACACTTTCAGCTATTAAAAGTGTTCCCTAATTCCAAAATATGCCCACATTTTAAGCAGTCATTAAAGGGACGAACCTATGCTAGTAATTGCCTGCATAAAACAGGTGCCTGACACGACGCAGGTCCAGATTGACCCGGTGACCAACACCCTGATTCGTGAAGGGATCCCGTTCATTATCAACCCTTACGATACCCATGCCCTTGAAGAAGCACTGCGGATGAAAGACCGCTTTGGCTGCCGGGTCGCCGTTTTGTCCATGGGTCCACCCAATGCCGAAGCCACCCTGCGCAAGGCCTTGGCGCTAGGTGCTGACCGGGCTATCCTCCTATCTGATCGGACCTTTGGCGGCGCCGATACCCTGGCGACCAGCAATGTTCTTTCCGCAGCGATCCGGCGGTTACAACAGGAAGATGATGTCGCCCTGGTGCTCTGCGGCAAACAGACAATTGACGGCGACACAGCCCAGGTCGGCCCCGGCATTGCCACTCGGCTTAAAATGACCCAGTTGACCCTTGTTGACAAGGTGGTGGCCATGGATCTGGACGCCAAAAAGATCCGGGTCAGCCGCAAACTTGAGGGGCGCCACGAAATAGTTGAATCCCCACTCCCGGCCATGTTGACCGTGGTGCGGGAATTGAACCGGCCCCGCTATCCGACCGTGCCGATGCGCCTTGAATCACAGAACGCCCAGGTGGAACTCTGGAATAACGAAACCATGCAGCTTGATGTAAATACCATTGGTCTCAAGGGCTCCCCTACCTGGGTTAGCAAGATTTTTTCACCAGAACGGGACATGGGCGAAATTATTGGTGACGGTCTGGGTGATCCTTCCGGCACCGCACACCTGCTGATCGACAAACTACTGAGCAAAGATCTGCTATCTTTGTAGGGTCAAGGGGCAAGGGTCATGGGACAAGGAAAGCGACAATTCATTCTTGACCCTTGCCCCTTGACCCATGCCCCTTTTATTGAGAGGTTTTCATGACTGAACCCGTTAAACTGAAAAAACCGCGCGGCAAGGCCCGCCTCATCCCCGGAAAATGCATTGCCTGCGGCGCCCGTTGCCAGAGCGCCTGCCCGGTCAACTGCGTCGAAATGAATGATGCCGGCGAACCGATTATCCTTACCGAAAAATGCATCGGTTGTCTCAAATGCGTCAAGGTCTGCCCGGCCGAAGCCCTGGAAATGTTCTTCACCTCTGAAGAGTTGGCAATACTTGAAGAAATTGCCAAACAGCAGGGGGGGATCGAAACAGAAGATGAACCGGATGATGAGGCCAAGGCCCTGGCCAAACTCCTGGCCGCCTATCGTGGCGTTTGGGTTTTCATCGAGCAGACCGAAGGCGAGGCAGCCATCGTGTCATGGGAACTGCTTGGCAAAGGGCGTGAACTGGCCGACACCCTCAAGGTTACGCTCTCAGCCGTGGTCCTGGGTGAAAATGTCGAACACCTTTGCCATGAAGCATTTATCTACGGCGCTGATCAAGCCTATCTGATGGATGCACCACCGCTGAAATTTTACCGTACCGAAAGCTATTTGCGCGGGGTCTGTGCCATGGTTGACAAATATAAACCGGAGATCATCCTGATGGGGGCCACCGGTCTGGGTCGCGATCTGGCCGGCGCCGTCGCCACTGTCGTTGGCACCGGACTCACTGCCGATTGCACCGGCCTGGGGATTGATGACAAGCGCAACCTGATGCAGACCCGACCAGCCTTTGGCGGCAATATCATGGCGACCATCATGTGCGACAAATTCCGGCCGCAGATGGCCACGGTCCGCCCCCACGTCATGACCATGCCGGAAATATCGACGGCAAAGAACGGCGCGATCATTCGCGAGCAGTGTCTGATCAAGGAAGAGGATATTCTGGTCAAGGTGCTGGAGATCATCAGCGACAAGAAAAAGGATCACGTCGATATAGCCGGCGCCGAGTTTATCGTCTCTGGTGGTCGGGGGATGATGGCCAAGGAAAACTTCACCATTTTGCAGGAACTGGCCGATGAACTGGGCGGCGTGGTCGGCTCCTCCCGCAGTGCTGTGGACGCCGGCTGGATGCCGGTAGACCGGCAGGTGGGCCAGACCGGCAAGACGGTGCGCCCCAAGATCTATATCGCCTGCGGCATCTCCGGGGCGATTCAGCACCTGGTAGGGATGCAGGACTCCGAAGTGGTCATCGCCATCAATCGGGACAAGGAAGCACCGATCTTTGAAGTTGCCACCTATGGCATCGTCGGCGATCTGTTCCAGGTGGTCCCGGCCCTGACCAAGCGGATCCGGGAGATGAAACAGGCGAAACATAAATAAACCTGATAACGGCTTTTGGAATAACACAGAGCAACTGAGCAACAGAGAAATCAGGCAGATAGAGGAAACCCGTTTCCCACTAACCGAAGTAAGTCACTGGTATGTATTCTTAAAAGCTCTCGACTTTACTCCGTTACTCCGTTACTCCGTTGCTCCGTTGCTCCGTTGCTCCGTGTTATTCAGACTATAGTTTCATGAGGACACTATGACTCCTAACCCCATACTCTTCGGTTTTCTCCTGGCATGTGCCCTCTTGGTGTTCACTGTCTCCCTCTGGCGCCGGTTTTCCCTGGTTGCCCTTGGCAAACCGGAAAACCGGTTAGACCAGATCGGCCTGCGGGTCTGGGACATGCTGCTCTATGCCTTCGGCCAGAAACGGGTGGTGGCCAAGCCGTTTGGCATCAACCACTTCATTATCTTCTGGTCGTTCATGATCCTGCTGCTGGCCAACACCACCTTTATGCTCGAAGGGCTGTTCCCCCACTTCAAGCTGGAGGCCATACTGCCTGAACAGATTTTTCACGGGCTGATGTTTCTGTTCGACCTGGCGTCCCTGCTGGCCTTGGCCGGGGTCATCATCGCCGTTGGTCGTCGCCTGCTGGTGCGCCCGCCTTACCTGGACACCGCTTATGTAAAAGGGATCAGCCTGGAAGCGTTTTTCATCCTGTCCTGCATCGGCTTGTTAATGATCGCCTATTTTGTGTTGAACGGCGCCCTGATTGCCGTCCTGGGGAGCAGCAGCCCGTTCATGCCGCTGTCCTCTGCCGTTGGTGCAGCACTGGCGGCATCACCGCTGGCAAACCAGCTCTTCTTGCTCGCCACCGTGGCCTGGTGGGTCCATGCCGGGGTGCTGCTGGCCTTTATCTGCTATCTGCCGATGTCCAAGCATATGCACATCATCACCGCCATCCCCAACTGTTTCCTGCAGAACCTGGAGCATCCGCCGCTGCCAAAACGAGAGAAATTCTTATCTGGCAACAGCTATGGCGCTGATAAAATAACTGATTTCAGCTGGAAAGACCTTTTCGACGGCTTTGCCTGTACCGAATGCGGGCGCTGCCAGACGACCTGTCCGGCCCATGCCACCGAGAAACCGCTTAATCCGCGGCAGATCGTTCACGCCCTGAAAACCAACCTGCTGGCCAACGCTGCGGCCCTCAAGGCAGGGCAAAAGCCAACCATCCCGCTGATCGGCCCCGAAGGCGAAGGAACCATCACCGACACTGCCATCTGGGGCTGCACCACCTGTGGCGCCTGCGTGGAAGCCTGCCCGGTCATGATCGAACAGTATCCAAAGATTATCCAGCTTCGCCGGCAACTGGTAGAGATGCAGTCCAGCTTCCCGGAAGAGCTGCTCAACTTTTTCGAAAACATTGAAGGTCGCAGCAATCCATGGGGCATCGCGCCGACCGAACGGACCAAATGGGCCAGTACCATGGAAATCAAGCCCTATGAGGCAGGCAAAACCGAATATCTTTTCTATGTCGGCTGTGCCGGTGCCTTCGACTCCCGCAGCAAGCACGTAACCGTGGCCCTGGCCACCATTCTCGACGCGGCCGGCATCTCCTGGGGGATTCTGGGCAAGGAAGAGAAGTGCTGCGGTGACAGTCTGCGACGATTGGGCAACGAATATGTCTTCGAGAAGATTGCCACGGAGAATGCGGCGATGTTCCGGGACAAAGGGATCACCAAGGTCATCACCCAGTGCCCCCACTGCTTTTCCACCCTCAAAAACGATTACCGCCAATTCGGAGCTGAGCTGCAGGTTATTCATCATACCGAATTCATTCAGGAACTGCTCGCTAACGGCAAACTAAAACTGCAGCAGCAGGTGGACCTGGGCAGCATGCTGTTTCACGACTCCTGCTACCTGGGCCGGCACAACAACATCTATGCAGCGCCGCGGCAGGTGATCAGCCAGGCTACGGGCAGCAGCCCGAAAGAGTTCGATCGCGCTGGCAGCAACGGCTTTTGCTGCGGTGGTGGCGGCGGCCGGATGTGGCTGGAAGAGCATGAAGGGAGCAGAATCAATATCAACCGGGTGGAAGAGGCGTTGGCCAAAAACCCGGACACGGTCTGCGTTGCCTGCCCCTATTGCCTGACCATGTTTGAAGACGGCTTGAAGGACAAACAGGCAGGACAGACCCGCGTCAGGGACATCGCCGAGGTGGTGGCTGAGGGCTTGCGGCCGGCCTGATGTAACTGTTTTGAATGCTGGCAAAGAGGCCGGGAAACTGTTATGACCAATGGGGTCTGCAGTTTTCCGGCCTTCCGTATTTCATGGGAACCATGAGGGCAAGCATGCTCACCATCATCCAAAATGATCCAGAGGTACCTTTGAGCAATTACGCCGATGCCCTGGCTTGCTTTGGCGTTCCCTACCGCGTAGTGCCGGCCTATCGTGGGGATGCATTGCCGAGTGCCCTTGATTGCCGGGCCGTGGTGGTGCTGGGGGGCGCCATTGGGGTTCATGACACCCAGGCATACCCGTTTCTCAATAGAGTTAAAGCATGCATCACTGCGTGCCTGCAGACAGAAACTCCGTATCTGGGGCTTTGTCTTGGCGGTCAACTGCTGGCAGATCTGACCGGTGGCCAGGTAGTGAGTAATCGCTGGGAAGAGCACGGGACGCTGCCCATTGATCTAACCGCTGCCGGCGGCGCATCACCACTTTTTCACGGGATACCAACAACCTTCCCCACCTTCCAGTGGCATCATGACAGTTTTGACCTGCCAACCGGCGGGACCTTGTTGGCATCATCCTCAGCCTGCTCCCATCAGGCATTCAGTCTGCAGGGAAAAGCCTTCGGGCTACAATTCCACCCGGAGATGGTCGAATCGGTTATTGTTGATTGGTGCCGCTGGGCACCTGACACATCAAAAGAGACCAACCGCTTTCTAAGCGAATTTACCGCGAAAAAAACCGCATATATGACTGCTTCATGGCAGATACTGGAGAATTTCCTGCGAATTGCTGGAGTGTTGCCAGACAATCAGGCGTAGGCTCAGCGTTGTCCAGTTAAGCATTTGCATAACGGTTAAATCGCCCTGTAAGGGCAGAATGCATGTAGCCGGGGGATTTATCCCCCGGTTTAGAGCATGAAAGATCCATCCTGTCACGTACGTGACGCAGGAATTGGTGTCATTTTACCGGGGCATGAATGCCCCGGCTATCAGCATTCTGTCGCTATGCGACGTAAGCAAGGACCAAACCGGACAAAGCTGGCGTAGGCGGACATTTTCTGGGCAGCAAAGATATCGCCGGGGGTGGTGTTGGCCTTGTACGCGGTAATCTGCCTGCTTGCAACATCCTGCTCGATCTTCACGGTTGTGGTCTTCGCATCATCCCGCGTGGCAATCTCTGCCGTTTTTACCGGAGAACGGGGTTGATCGGTGGCAGTAATTACTGCCTACATTCTAGGCAGATCCTGTAATTACTAGGCAAACTAGCTGATTCTGCGCACGATGCAAATCCGCCAGCAGGGACTAACCATCAATGATCATAGAAACTTACAGATATTTATTTTGGCTGGCACAGCCTGTGCTAAGAGACAATCAAACTGCACAACGATGTGCAATACCAGATTCGAATTTAATCGGCAATGGCGCCGGCTCATCGTAAGGTGACCGGCGCTTTTTTCATCAATAAACGGGAATGATCCCGCATCTCAACAAAGGAGTCTGAACATGAAAAAAACCCTCAAAACAATCTGCTGCGCCGCAACCCTCACCCTCGCTATGTCAGGGGCAGCCCTAGCTACCCCAGCTACCCAGATCTGGATCCCCTCGACTGACGTGCGTGATTTCAAGCAGGTGCATCTCGATATCGACAACTATGTCCGCACCTCATCAACCAAGGGCGCTAATACCTATGACCTCGGGTTGGGAGTTGGCGTTCTTCCTTTTGAAAAGGTGAAAATGGAAATTGGTGCTGACTACATGGTCACCGGAGTAGAAGCTTCTGATGCCCACCCGATTTACTTCAACGCTAAGATCGGCACCACCGAAGATGCCCTGTTCACCGGGATGCCGTCCTTTGCCTTTGGCGGATACAACATCGGCACCAAGAAAGACGTCACTGACTATAATGTCATCTACGGCCTTGCCGCAAAAACACTACCGGTTGTCGGGCGCCTTTCGGCAGGTTACTACACCGGCAACGACAAGCTGCTGACAAGCTTGGAAGATAGTAGCAAAAAAGACAATGATGGTGTGCTTCTCTCCTGGGACCGGACCATCAGCGAAATTTCTGACAAGCTTTGGCTGGCAGTTGATTACCAGGGCGGCAAGAGCGCGCTGGGCGCGCTGAGCTTCGGCGCTGCCTGGGCATTCACCCCGAAAATCTCCCTGATTGCCGGCTATGACATTTTCAATGCCAAGCATTCAGCAGACACCTTTACCACCCAGCTCGACATCAATTTTCCGTAGAAGGCTAACCCCTTCTCGGTTGGTGGGGGGTGCTCCGCACCCCCATTTTTTCCTGCAGCCCACGTACATAGAAAGGGGGATACCCCAATGAAATTTATCGAAGCGATCATCAAACCGTTCAAACTTGACGAAGTAAAGGATGCCCTGAACGAAATCGGCATCGAAGGGATCACTGTCAGCGAAGTTAAGGGATTCGGCCGCCAAAAAGGTCATACTGAACTCTACCGTGGTGCTGAGTATGTCGTCGACTTCATCCCCAAGGTAAAACTTGAAATCGCCGTTGCCGATGAACTGGTGGCCAAGGTAGTGGAAACCATCGAAAACGCCGCCAAGACCGGCCGGATTGGTGATGGCAAGATCTTCATCCTGCCCCTGGAAGAAGCGATACGGATCAGAACCAGCGAAAAGGGTGGCGACGCCATTTAGGAACTGCATACAAAGAAAACCCATACCGGTTTTGGAGGTACTTATGAAAACGAAACGTCTCATTCTCGGCCTAACGCTGGCCTCATGCCTGGCCCTGGCACCCTTGGCCAGCAACGCCGAAGAAGTAAAACCGGCATCCCCGGTCATGGCCGCAACCACATCGGTGACGAAAGAAGCTGCCCCGGCAGTAGCACCGGCAGCAGCCGCGCCGGCCGAGGCGCCAAAACCGAAGAACGTCGATCCCGTCCTGAACACCGGCGACACCGCATGGATACTGGTATCCAGCGCAATGGTCCTGCTGATGATTCCTGGCTTGGCCCTCTTCTACGGCGGCATGGTTCGCTCGAAAAACGTCCTCTCCACCTTCATGCACTCATTTGTCGCCATGGGCATAGTCGGCGTACAGTGGGCAATCATTGGCTATTCCCTGGCCTTCGGTCCTGATGCGGTGGGTGGTCTGGTCGGCAATGCCTCCAAAGCCATGTTGAATGGACTGATCACCTTTAAGGATGGCAATCCAATCTACACCCTGTTTCAGAATGTGACCACCGAACCAGGTGCGATTCCAGAATATGTATTCGCCATGTTTCAGTGCATGTTCGCCATGATCACGGTAGCTCTCATCTCCGGTTCCGTGGCTGAGCGGATCAAGTTCTCCGCCTGGTGTGTCTTCGTTCTGCTCTGGACCACCCTGGTCTACGATCCGCTTGCTCACTGGGTCTGGATGACGGAAGGCTGGCTGTTTAAAAAAGGCGCCTTGGACTTTGCCGGTGGCACCGTTGTCCACCTCTCATCCGGTATCTCCGCTTTGGCAATTCTGCTGTTTCTCGGCAAGCGTCACGGTTTCCCCACCGAGCGGATGGCACCCCACAACCTGGCGATGACCTTGACTGGCGTTGGTCTGCTCTGGTTCGGCTGGTTCGGTTTCAACGCCGGTTCGGCAATCGTCGGAGTCAACACTTCAGACGCCGCCGGCGGCCTGGCTGGGCTGGCCTTTGCCACCACCACCATCGCCCCGGCAGCTGGTGGCCTGGCCTGGATGGTCGCTGAATGGATTCACTCCGGCAAGCCCTCTGCCCTTGGCTTTGGATCAGGGGTGGTTGCCGGTCTCGTTGGCATTACTCCGGCCGCCGGCTTTGTTCAGCCGGGTGCCGCCATCATTATCGGCCTGGGCGCCGGCATCGTCTGCTACCTTGGGGTGCTGATGAAAGCGAAACTGAAGTATGACGATTCCCTCGACGCCTTTGGCGTACATGGAATTGGCGGCACCTTCGGCGCCATTGCTACCGGTGTCTTTGCCACGGTCGGCGCTACTGGTCTGTTGTCTGGAAACTTCAAGCAGTTCATGATTCAGTTGATCGCCATTGCTGCTGCCGGTGCTTATGCCTTTACCGTTACCATCGTCATATCCTTCGTCATTGACAAGACGATTGGCCTGCGGGTTGAGAAGGAAGACGAAATCATGGGTCTGGATACCACCCAGCATTCAGAATCAGCGTACAACTAACAGCAATACCCAGCTTGATTCGTCAGCCGCCCTCTGAATTGAGGGCGGCTTTTTTTAAAGTCGTTTTCGCTCGAATTATAGGCAGACATGCCCAGATTATTTGCACCAGCCCACCCATATTTCCGTAACATGCTGTTATTCCGAACTGTTAAACTTGGCACACCTTATGCCTGCTTATACTAAGAGGAGTCTATCTCGTGGGCATTTCGTCGGCAAAAGAGCTATCTCCGCAACACCAAGCAGCCAGCTTCATGGGCAGTGCTCAATTAGAGCAACTGGCTTTCAATGAGCGGATGGCTGAACTGGGCCGACTTTCGGCTGCGCTGCTGCATGAGTTGAATACTCCCCTGTCGGTCATTGTTTCTGCTGCCCAGATGACCATGCGGGAAGAAGGTCTCTCCGATTTTGTCCGCGAAATGATCGGCCGCATCGACATTGAAGCCCAGCGGTTGTCCCAACTCAGCCGGGGGATGCTCTGTTTTGCCCGGCGCGATGACAGTAGTGAAGAAACGGTTGACCTGGTGAAGATCCTGCAGGAAATCATGCAATTCCTTCGATATGAGGCGCAGAAGTTTTCGGTGACCGTTATTGAAGAACTGGACTACGATCTGCCCCCGGCCGCAGCCTCCGGCAACAAAATCAAACAGGTGATGATTAATCTGGTCATGAATGCCGTGCAGGCCATGGGTTCTGGGGGGACGCTGCTGGTGCAGGCAAGCCAGGAAGACAACTGGGGCATCATTACCGTGGCCGACACCGGACCAGGGATCTTACCGGAGGTCCTGCCCCACATCTTCGAGCCATTTTTTACCACCAAAAGCCCTGGTGAAGGCACCGGTCTCGGCCTCTACGTTTCATCATGCCTGATTGAAGCGATGAAGGGGCAACTCACTGTCAGCAGCGTTCTTGGTGAGGGCACGACATTCAAGGTCTTGGTGCCACTGACCTGATCATATCAGCCAATATTTTCCCAAGGCAGTCGGCACGTACGACTGCCTTTTTCTATTCCGGATTCAGCGTTGTCTGCTTGGTCCTTGCTTACGTCGCATAGCGACAGAATGCTGGTAGCCGGGGCATTCATGCCCCGGTAAAATGACACATTTTCCCTACGTCACGTACGTGACAGGATCAATCTGCCCAAGATCAACGCCTTCGCCGATTTCCCGAAACATATACGCCAAGGCGGAGAACATCGTAGACTCCCGCCAATGCTTCATTGAAGCAGACTTAACCTCTCTAGATGACCCGGCAAAGAGCTGGTGATATGCGCTGCAAGATTGCCTTGAAGAAAAGAGGCGCCGTCATTTGCTCCACGATCGGTTTGCTGATACGCTGAGGGGGTGAGTGCAGGTCGGCTGAGGCAGGTAGCCATCGGTAAAGTGCCCCCTTCCCGAATAAACTCCAGCAGCGCATTCAAGCCGGGTCACTCTGAACGGGATCCGCTGATTTGGTCCTCATAAATCCGCTCGCAACCGGCCTGTTGCAGCGCTGTCCGCTGTAGATCAAGATTTTGTTCATGTGGTGACACCCGTACATAGCCGATCAGCATCCAGTTCCCCTCGTGTTCATTGAATGCTGAAACCGTCCAGGACCAGCGTCCCATCAGTAATTGTCAATGCCCCATTAAGGACCGGATCGCCAACAATCGCGGTGTATCCGCTGTTGTAGCCGCCCTGCAGGGTAACGGTCACGGGCCGACTGCAAGCAAGCGATTCGTTGTAGATAGTTGCCCAGAGCTTGATTGTCGTACCCTCTGCAGTTGTATCGTAAGCTGATTGGATGGATGAATAATAGGTTGGCGTGCCGGTATCGATCAGCACCTGATGGGAGACGTCATAGGTGAAGGTTGCAATTACAGTCGTATCAGTGCTTGGGGAAAAGATACAATCGCCGGTCCCGGAACAGCCTCCACCGTTCCAGCCGCCGAAATAGGAATACAGCGACGCCTCTGGGTGTAACGTTACCTCATTACCAGAAGTAAACGGCGCCGAGCAGTCGGTATTACAGGCAATCCCTGACGGGGTACTGGTCACGGATCCTTGTCCGGTTCCGGTGAAGTCAACCGTAACCAAGGCGGTACCACTGCCGGCAGGAGTAAATGAAAATGAGCGGACAGCAAGGGTGTAGACATTGGCGTAATTGGCAGTTACGCTGAGGTAGTGGGTAGTATCGTCCTTGGAGATGCCTGAACCGAAATCCTTGGAGTTTGCTGCGGCAAAGCTCTGATAGTCAAAGCGGATGTTCCCGTTCTGGAACAGAACAATCTCAAAGGAGTTGGGACGGTCATTCCCTTCATCGGTATAGGTTTCGGTGCGCCATTCAATCACTACCCGCTCGGGATTGGTCTTGTGCTGGATAAACACCCCGCCGTCGTAAACGGACGACAAGTCATCATTCCAGGCGGCGCTTACCGGTCCACGACCTGCAGCGGGTAAGCTGAAAGAATTGGCGGCAGTGGTTGCTCCGAACCAGATATTGCCGTTGGTATCCACGGTGATCTGGCTGTAGCTCTGGCCGTAGAAGCTGAAGTTCCAGGGGAGGGTGTAGGTCAGACTCTCTTCGTCGCCATAGGTAAAGTTATAATCGGTGGAAACAGCTTTAGTCCGGTCAGCATCGGTGCCGTCCCACGTGACTGCGTTATCGCCTAAGCTATAGATGCCGTCAGTGGCCGCTTGGGCAGTGAACGTCCCCGTCACCAGCAGAAGTGTGAGGAGTATAACTATATTTCGTAGTTTCATTTGGAATGCCCTCATTCAATTGCATGTACTCACAAAATCTACACCTACTTGCCGGCGGTAAGCCGCCCCTTGAGCCTTTCCACTTCTTGACGTCCCTGCCTGGCTTGATCTGGAGAGAGCCGTTTCGTTACCACTTCCAGCAACTCCCGGTGGTCCCCGGCGAGTACCAGCCAGGCGTACGCTTTGACGTCATCCTTTGCCACGCCATGTCCCTGAGCATACATCTCACCTACCATCCCCCTGGCAATTGACTCACCTTTCTCCGCCTTCCCCAACATCTCCTTGAATATCTTCTCCTCCATCTGCTGGAGTTGCCTTTTCATCAGTTCACCGCTGATTTCCCGCAGAGTCGGCAGGCCATATTTGACGCGGCAAGCGTCATATTTAGCTTCGGGCCAGGCTTGATTCCGATAAAGAAAACCATCGTCCTTAACCAATTCGAGGAAAAGTTCCCGGTCCTCCGCCAAGCAAGCGAACAAGGCAAAGCGGTTAGCTATCCAGGCAGAACCGGGGAAGCGGAACATCTGATCGCGGTAACCGGTTCGCAGGGTCGGCCAGGAAACACCGCTTTGCTTGAAATCTTCGATCTCACCGTTTTCCTGCATGAATGACACGATCCGGGCATAGATGATGTTTCCCATGCCAGTCGGCGCCTGCTTGATCGATTCCTCGGCAAAATGAAGCACGGCTCCCGGTGCTCCTCCCCAACGAGGCAATAGATCTCCCGCTTTTTCCAGGTAGTAATAATGGTAATCCGGGTCGAAGGCTACGGCCTCGCGAAACAGCCGATCATAGGTTTCGTCATCGGCACTTTGACCTCGGACCAAGTTCAGCAACAGGTGATAACGCTCAGGGCAGTCGGTTGGCTTCCCTGGTTCTTTTACCAACTCTGCGGCTTGCGCCAGCCGGTCACGATACAATTTCCAGCCTTCTTCGGAAACGGAGTCAGCATACCCTCCCCCACGGGCAAACCAGCCGAAACCGTACCAGCCCCAGGCCAGTGCTGTTCTAGCAGTTATGGAGAGGGGATAGGCCCGGTTCCAGGCTTCGAGATTGGCGATCAGTTGCAGCCAGTCGCTGTCGGATCGCTTGAAGTTGCGGGATTTATCAAACGCTACGTAAAAGGCGTTGAGCTTTAGACCTCCATCGGTAAATCGCGTCCTCTCTTGCCGGAACTGCTCGGCTTGCTTTTCCAGGGCAGAAAAATCGCCTTTCTCCAAGAGCTGCAAAACCTGCCGCTGCAGCCCATAGCGTGCATCGGGGCCATCTTCAACGGTAGAGGCCAGAGCTGAGAGCGGAATCAGACTGGTGAGCAGGACTAAAACGGCAATTAAGCGTATGAGTATGCTAAGCATGGGAGTACCTTTTTTACTGCGTTGTCAGGTGATTACTATCTCTATACACTATGGATTTCCCTTCCCCATAAAACTCTTTTTTGCTCTTTGAAAGTCCAAATAAAAGAATCTAAACCCAGCTAAAGCCAAACCAACACCAACTGTAAAAGCAGCCATAAAATTTTCTGATCTAATAAAAACAAATACAGACAGTGCAATTGTAATAACAATTGATATCAAATAGCTGGTCATTGCTTTTTTTAGCGCATATTTACTAGCAATGTTCATTTGCCTTTTCACAGACATTAGTTTGGTTAATCGCCGTGAAACATTGATTTAATATGGTTTACGGCGTTTTTTTCTACTTACTTTTCTGTCGGGGTAAATATAACAGCAAGGATTGCAATTACTATTAGGATTATCACCCACACCCATTCGCGTCGGTTAAATCCTCTTTGAACAGTTTGGTCACCTTTTTTTTGCGAAAGTAAAATTGGCCAAATGAAATAGTAATCCCAAAAACTCCTTTTGACATTTTTAGAGGCTGTTTCATTTGTGCCTCTGAAAATTGCCCATCCCAAAAATACAACAACGATCAGACCTGCAATTATCAAAAAAGAGTATTTGATTACAAACTCCATGAGATCCTCCGATTATTTACCTGTACACGGGTCGGTACATTTGAGATCAGTTGTATAACACCGCACTAATGCAAAACCAGCCCCAAACCCTGGACCTACACCAACATTTCCGCCGCCGCCAAAAGCATTTTGAGTACTAGCAGGACCTTCACCACCCGAAATATTCCATCCACCCCAACCACCAAGCTCAGATGAATCATTTGCATAGGTATAACCACAAACATTAAATGAAAGTCCTCCCCCAGCAATCAATCCACCGCCGATACAGACTTGTTTTCCTGAGCATTTGAGTTTGGGATTGCTACGACACGTATAATTAATACGCCCATAACTAATTGAACCACCAAACGATGCAGACAACTGCCAGTCGCCAACGCTTTGGGACCAAGTGCCGCCTGAACAAGGAGATAAGCCAAGAGGATCTGTAAACGTAAGGGGGTTATTATTAGTATAGGCGTACACATTAATGCCACCTCTGATACCAATCGGGTCACGGCTTACGAATCTCCCCACCAACGGATCATAGTATCTTGCCCGGTAATAGTATAAGCCGGTCTCCCTGTCCCACTCTCTGCCGGTGAATTGGTAACTATTCTTAAAGCTGGTGGTTACCTTCGGGAGGCCGAAGGCGTCGTATGTATAGCGCTGGGCAGCCGTCTTGTTGGCGCCAGTAATAGCCATGACGCTGCCGAGATGATCGGTGTGGTAGTAGCCCAGCAGGGTGCCGGGTTCGCCGGCGGTGGTGTCGAACTTCTCCTTGAGCAGGCCGTTGTCGTAGTAGGTATATTTGAGCTTCTTGTTCAGCGGGTCAGCTTCGGTCTCAAGGCGACCGGCCTTGTCATAGGTGTAGACCGTGCCGGGCTGACTGTTGGCGATGTGGTTAGCATCGCGTACGGCAGTGAGCTTGTCCACGCCACTGGAGCAGGAAGTGCAGCCGGTGCCGCTGTAGTCGAACTTGGTGGATTTGCCCCGGGCGTCGATGATCTCGGCCAGTTGCCCTTGGTAGGTGTAGTTGTAGGTGGTGGGGTTGCTCTCGGCATCGATGACCAAACTGCGGTTGCCATTTTTATCGTAGTCGTACTGGGTCAGGTTGGCGGGGAAGCGTGCCGGCTGAATAGTTGATTCCTTGAGGATGGAGGTGAGCCGATTCTGGCTGTTGTACACTTGGGTAATCTTGACCGGCACGTCCGCATTGGTGCTGTCGGTGTTCTTATATTCACTGGCGTTGCCGTTCTTATCGTAAGCGGTGTAAGTGAGCTTGATCCCATCGGGCGACGTTACGGTCTGCGACATGCCGGCAGTGCCGTTGGCCTTGGTAGTGTCATCAACCGGGTAGTAGCTGTAGCTGGTAGTCTTGTTGTTGGCGTCTGTGGTGCTGGCCAAAGTGCCGTTGGCGTTCTGCCGTTGATAGCTGATAAGGTAGGTACCAACGGTTTCGCCCGGGGCCGTGGTTTTGGTGACCAGCCAGTTGCCACCCTGTCCGTCCGGCTCGGTGTAGCGGTCAATGGTGGTAGTGAGCGCCGTGGCTCCCCGGTTGTAGGTGATAGTTTTCACTTGGTAGTAGTTGGCAACGGTATCGTATGTGTAACTCATGGCCGTTTTGATCGGCGGGGTGCGGCTCGCCAGGCTGGCAATGTCCACGGTTTGCGGGTCAATGGTCGGCGTATAGGTGGAGATGTCCACCGGATCGGTCTCGGTCAGTAGGTTGCCGTTGCTGTCGTAGGTATAGAAGGTGGTGAGTTTCACCGTGCCGTTGAAGGGAACCGTCTTCGCCCGCAGGGTACCATCGAAATTGTAGTATGAGGTGGTCACCTTGCCGTAGGGGTCGGTGGCGGTTCGCTCCGCCAGGGTCAGGGTGTCATAGGTATAGGTCCAGCCGAAGCCATCCTTTTCGGTGAAGTTGAACTGTTTGATTGGCACCACTGGTGGCGGATAGGCATCGGGTATCTTGCCGGGTTTGCCAACGGGAGACGGGTAAGCGTACGCTCTGGGTTTGTTAAGCGGGTCGGTGGCGTCCTTCAGGCGGTTATCTGCATAATAGGTGTAACTGGATTGATTGTTTTCCGGGTCTTTCTTGGTGGCAAGAAGTCCATTGGTGCCATAGGAGTAGACCCACTGCCCCTTGTTACCGGTCGTTGTCAAGGGAGTTGTCGCATTTTCTAAGCTGCCACCTTTGAGCATTCTCGATGATTATGATCTGCTTTTTGCGGATTGAGAGTCACAATTTTTACCTGTTCCCAATTCCGACAATTTCCTGACCATCGCTC
>JANOEC010000117.1:0-9946 GCA_031412995.1 Geobacteraceae bacterium | reverse complement strand
CCGCTCGGTTCCGGCATGGTGGATGACTTCATCGACCGCAAGCATGGCCGCAAAAAAGTGGTCTATGATCTGCCGGAACTGGAGCCGGTGCTCAAGGATACCTACGGGGTTATCGTTTACCAGGAACAGGTCATGCAGATTGCCCGGACCCTCGGGGGCTACTCCCTTGGCGGCGCCGACCTGCTGCGGCGGGCCATGGGGAAGAAAGACCCGGTCGAGATGGCCAAGCAGAAGGACATCTTCCTCGACGGAGCCAAGAAAAACGGCTTTGACATGAAGAAGTCGGAGGCCATCTTTGATCTGATGGCCAAGTTTGCTGAATACGGATTCAACAAGTCCCACTCCGCGGCCTATGCCCTGGTGGCCTACCAGACCGCTTTTCTCAAGGCCCACTACCCGGTTGAGTTTATGGCGGCCCTGCTCACCGAGGACATGGGGAATACCGACAAGGTGGTCAAGAACATCAACGACTGTCGCGAAATGGGGATTGAAGTACTGCCGCCGGACATCAACCTCTCTGACGCCTCCTTTATCGTGCGGGAAAGCTCGATCCGCTTCGGCCTCGGCGCGGTAAAAGGGGTTGGCGGCGCGGCCATTGACTCGGTGCTGGAAGCCCGTCAGTCGGGACCGTTCAGGGATATCTTCGATTACTGCGAGCGGGTCGATCTGCGCAAGGTTAACAAACGGGTGATGGAAGCGCTGGTCAAATGTGGCGCTTTTGATTCAACCAAGGCCCGACGCTCACAGTTGATTGCCGGTCTGGAAGATGTGATGATGCTGGGGCAGAAGATTCAGCAAGAGCGGGACAGTGCCCAGACCTCGCTGTTTGGCACCGAAGAGATCGTCCGTACCAATGGTAATGGCAACGGTAAGCATATCCTGCCCGATATTCCGGAATGGGAGGAAAAGCTGCGGCTGAACTTTGAAAAAGAGGCCCTCGGTTTTTTTATCACCGGTCATCCGCTGCAACGGCACGCTGCCACCATGAAGCGCTTTTCTACCTGTACCATTGCCGAGTTGGCTGATCGGGCCGACAAGAATGAGGTGCGGATCAGCGGTATTGTTGCCACCCTGAAGGAACTCCTGACCAAAAAGGGCGACCGAATGGGCTTTGCCACCATTGAGGACCTGACCGGCTCAGTGGAGGTGATCGCTTTCCCTGAGGTCTATGCCCTGGCGTCGGAACTGCTCAAGGATGAGGAACCGTTGCTGGTGACCGGGACCGTTGATATGGGAGAAAAGGGCGCCAAGCTGATTGCCACGGGCGTCACCCTGCTGAGTGAATATCATGAACGGGAAACCAGTCTGGTGCATCTGTCGCTCAACACGGTCGGGCTGGACCGCGGCCAGCTGCAGTCGCTGAAGAACCTGCTCGACCGCCACACGGGCAGCTGCAAGGTGCTGCTCCATTTAAATGCCCCGACCCAGTTTAATGCCACCCTTTGTTTGCCGGATAACTACACCGTTGCCGGCAATGACGATCTTGCCGTAGAAGTAAAAAATCTGCTCGGTTACGCAGCAGTGACCTTTGAGTAAGCGATAAGGAGACTAAGACCATGGCTGCCCAATTTTATTTAGAGTTTGAAAAACCGTTATTGGAACTGGAAAAAAAGATTCAGGAGTTGCGTGAAATGTCGACTGACACCCTTGACCTGACCAAGGAGATCGCCAAGCTGGAAAAGCGGTCTGAAACCATGCGCGGTGAGATCTTCAGTGGTCTGTCCCGCTGGCAGAAGGCCCAGGTGGCGCGGCACCCCAACCGGCCATTCACTTTGGACTACATTAATACCCTGTTCACCGATTTCGTTGAACTGCATGGCGATCGGAATTTTGGTGACGACCCGGCGATTGTCGGCGGCATGGCCCGTTTTGATGGCGAGCCGGTGATGGTCATTGGTCACCAGAAGGGGCGCGATACCAAGGAAAAGGTCTACCGCAATTTCGGCATGCCGAATCCGGAGGGGTACCGCAAGGCGTTGCGCTTAATGGAGATGGCCGAACGCTTCAAACTGCCGATCATCACCTTTGTCGACACCCCCGGTGCGTATCCCGGCATTGGCGCAGAAGAGCGGGGTCAGGCCGAGGCCATTGCCCGCAATCTGCGGGAGATGGCTGGGTTTACGACGCCGATCGTTGTCTGCATTACCGGCGAAGGCGGTTCCGGCGGGGCGTTGGCCATTGCCGTTGGCGATCGGGTGTTGATGCTGGAGCATTCGGTCTATGCCGTAATCTCGCCTGAAGGGTGCGCCGCAATTCTCTGGTCCGACGGCACCAAGGGGGCCCAGGCTGCCGAGGCGCTCAAACCGAGTGCGCAAGATATTCTGGCCCTTGGCATCATCGACGAGATTGTGCCGGAGCCGGTTGGCGGCGCCCATACCGATCACGGCGCTACCGCGACGAAAGTCGGCGAGGCACTCCGCCGGCATCTGACAGCACTAAAACAGTTATCGACCGAGCAATTAGTGGCGGGGCGTTATGACAAGTTCCGGGCCATGACCCGTTGCGCTGAATAAATTGCTAGCCGAGGGCGGCCCGGCCGCCCTTTGTTGTTCTGGAGAATAAATGCAGGAACGATTGCAAAAAATACTGGCCCAGGCCGGAGTGGCCTCGCGCCGCCATGCTGAAGAAATGATTGTTGCCGGGCGGGTCACCGTGAACGGTCAGGTAGTGACTGTACTTGGCTCCAAAGCCGACGTGGTGATTGACCAGATCACCTTTGACGGCAAGCAGCTCCGACCGGCCGAAAAAAAGGTTTATTACTTGATTCATAAGCCCGCCGGCTACGTCACCACCCTGAAAGACCCGCAAGGCCGTCCCATTGTCACCAGTCTGCTGAAAGAAGTACGGGAGCGGGTCTACCCGGTCGGTCGCCTCGATTACAATTCCGAAGGTTTGTTACTGATCACCAACGACGGTGAATGGGCCAACCGCCTGGCCCATCCGCGCCACGAAGTGGAAAAGGAATACCACGTCCGGGTGCGGGGTGAAATCTCCACCATGCAGCTCAATCAGCTGGCGGCCGGCATCAAGCTCGAAGACGGCATGACCGCCCCGGCAAAAACCGCGCGGATCAGTCAAAGTGAAAACAATAGCTGGTTTTCCATGGTCATCCACGAGGGGCGTTTCCGCCAGGTCCGCCGCATGTGCGCCGAAATCGGTCTCACCGTCGTCCGCCTCAAGCGGGTGCGTTACGGTTGCGTTGACCTGGGCACCCTCAAGCCGGGTGAATACCGGACTTTGTCACCGCAAGAAGTAAAGCAGTTGGCGCAATAGCCCGGAAATTCAGTTGACAACATCCGCCCTGTTGGGCTAAATAGACACCTCACGCGGGAATAACTCAGTGGTAGAGTGTCAGCTTCCCAAGCTGAAGGTCGAGGGTTCGAATCCCTTTTCCCGCTCCAATAAAATCAAGGGGTTAGACGTCAAGTCTAACCCCTTTTTTATGTCTATCTTGCCCCTTGCATCCGTTTTTGCATCCGTTTGTTTCTGAAACAATAAGAAATAACCTGAGACGTTTTGAACGTTGAAGTGACAGCCATACGTTATTCTGAACGTGTAACCTGCTTGTATTATTAGGCTTAGCGGGTGAAACCGACATCAGGAAAAGAAATTATTGATATTAACGGCGAGAACGATGGGGTCATTGCTGAAAATAATTCTACCTTCTACTTTACACTTTCGAGCACTTTGCATCCGTCTTTGCATCTGTTTTCTGGATAACACATTGAATTAATTAAGTAAAATGCGTTATCTAGGACTTGGTTGTTACGGACAGCGCGGATAATGATGCAAGTCTCGCACTGATCACCGAATAAAAAAGTGAGTGAACCCGTAAGTTCACCCACTTTTTTGTTTAAGCTCGACAGTTGTTTATGCTGGATCTGCCGGTCGGTATGAAACCAAAGTGCTTTAGCTGCAGCCTATTTCTTCTTAGCCGTAGATGTTGCAGGCTTTAGTTCAGATCTTTCAGAGCCTTGCCAGGAGTGAATTTGCCATTGGTTTTGGCCTCAATCTTAATTGACTTACCAGTCTGCGGATTTCTGCCCGTGCGAGCTGCACGGGTCACGGCACTGAAAGTCCCGAAGCCAACAAGAGTTACCTTGTCTCCTGCTTTGATTGCGGCTGTAGTTGCTGCAACGAAACTGTTGAGTGCTTTCTCTGCTTGAGCCTTGGTGAGATCTGCATCTTCCGCAATCTTTGCCACGAGTTCAACCTTAGTCATAATCCCTCCGAAAATTTAATTTCCACTGTTTTATATCGCAAAATAACTCGTTGTCTACAATCACTTCAGTATTGCGCTTATGATGTCGGTGATGGCCGTGCATCAGGAAGCTGTTGTTTGCTACGTTGAGAGATTGTTCGGGATAAGCAACTTTTTGTCATCCGCCGGATCATCAAAGGCATGGCATTCCTCCATTTGTAATCTGGCTGCACCATAATCTTCAAAGGAAACATTGAAGACGAACTCCCGTGCGAATGACATGACACTTATGAATGATTCCGGTTGCAGATGATTGGTCAATCGTTTAAGTGAGGCAACATATTCATTCCTGAACACCGAGGGGATGATAATCCGTGTTTCGTCTGCAGCTACCAGCTCAGAATTCATCATGGCCCGTGCTGTTCGTCCGTTTCCGTCATCAAAGGGGTGTACTTCGGCAACGAGGAACATGATCAGAAGAGCACGGGCAAACGGGTGCTCTAGCGACTTGTACATTCCAAAACCTTGCATAAGGGTTCCTTGAACCAGATCGGGATCAACAAAACGGGTGGCACCGGCAAAGTTTGTTTCCTCTTTGAATCGCCCTGGCCTTTTGTCGGGTCGCCCGACCATGATGTCGGTGTGCCTGGCACGCAGAAGTTCAATCATCTCTTCCGCTGTCCCTGGTGTCCGCCGCATGTTTTCCAGGCTGCTTACCACCCGATACGTGCCAAGGATATCATGTCCGTCAGCAGGCCGAACCGTTGGGATGACTCCCGAATCCACGATTTCCTTGGCCTCGTCTACCTGGAACCGGGTCCCTTCGATGTAATTGGAAAAATATGCATCAAAGAAGGCAACAGTGTAAAATGATGGTCCGGAACTGCTCCTCGTTGGACAGTATTTATGCGGATTAGACGCCAGGACGGACCAGAGCGCTTCCACATGCGCCAGTGCATGCGGATCATATGGGGCGCCAAGCTGGTGTGCATTGGCAATCGGGTCGGCAAGTGTGGCTTTACGTGTCCTGAGCAATGTGCCGATAATATCGTCCAGCTCGGCAAACTCTTTCTCCAGTCCCAGTTGTGGTGCAATGAGCCGGGCCTGATCACGCAGCCGGTTGATCGATTTTTCTTTTTCGACGTTCAACTGCTCTGCCAACCGACGTTCAATCAGTTCTCGCTGAAGATTTTTCAGCTCTCCACCGCTTCGCTCCCGGGATGGGGTAAGATTTTCAAGTAGAGCACGGGCACGGGATGACATGAATATTCCCAGTAAGGGGGTATCCCCTTCGACTGGAGGCGGTCCCTTGATTTGAATGAACTTTGTGCCATGCAGTTCGAGAGACCTGGGATATTCTCCGGTGACATACACCCGGCCAGCGGGAGAAACGCGACTTTCAAGTGCTGTACGGTTACTCACGACGCATCCCGGCAAAAGCAGGGACAATGCCTGCAACCAGTTCTGTCGAATGATGTACGCGGGGTCGTCACTGATGTTGGTAGTGTAGAGCCTTGGCCCGATTTTGCGAACACGACCAGCCTTGACTTCACGGCTGATTGCCCCCGATGTATTTGAGTCGGAGAGAAACAGCAACGGTAATTTTTTCATGTTTAGCGTCATGGGTAACTCGCAAAATGATATATTTCGTAATAATAGGTACCACGAAACATGGATTTTATAAAGTTAAAGATATTTTTATAGTTTTAAGCTGTTTAATCCTAAGGTGTGTAGTGCCGTCATCCCCAACGTCATTCACTCCAAGATGCTGTCCAACACGCTACTGCTATCGTCTTGCGGTGTAAATGCAGAATGGGTCTTTGCGCCAACTCGTTGTGCCGGTGTTTCTATACATTGTTTGTCAGGCGGCAAAGGAATAGACGGCGGAGAGGGCTCCGAAGCTGTTTTCCCCTCCATAAGCAAAAGCACTTGGCACCCCTTTTCCGTGGAAAGGAACTGTTTAAGCGCTTCATGGGTGAATGCCGCTTGCTTTCTGTTTTTGCGCAATCGATCGAACGCATTTATGATTGTCGGATCGTAGGTGCATAGCTTGATGGAGTATTGGGGCATAATTACACACCCTTTCCAAAAGCGAGTGACTGAAACCCTCTGGCATTAGCGTACTCAGGCTCGGGTAGGACAACCACTTCAATATTTCTTGCCGGCAATCCGTTTTTCAGCAAGGCGGCACCGCCGCCGAATAACAGGACTCGATCAAAGTCCGCGTGCATGCCGACATGAGCCTGCAGTTCCCCCTGAATGTCCCTTATGATGTGCTCAATATATGCAACTCCGGCTTCCTGGATCTCTCTCGTCACGTCGTGGCGTTCAAAGCCGTATTGCAGATAACCTTTTTCGATAAGGAATGCAATTTCGACCGGGGTGAAGGTTCCTGATGGTGCAAGCTCCTTGATCCGGGGAAGGAGAAAGCTGGTTGCCATCTGGTGGACACCACGTTTATTGAGGGTCTTGCCATGAATGATCTGTTTTCGATGCGGCGAGAACAGGGTAAAGATGATGGTATTGAATCCGATGTCGATACCGAGAACATTTCCATCCGGTCGTTCCGGCAGACCATCCAGATAGTCCCTGAGGCCTCCCAGCCCCTGAGGGAAAACGGCAACATCCTTGATGGAACCTCCTGCCAGCGACTTTGCCAATGCGGGAACCGCCCCCCCGGGCTTGTGCTGCTCCTGCCAATAGGAATATGGGAGACCTACAGCAAGAAGAATATCTCCTTCGGTATCGGCCTGCTTTTGGCACTGCTCGACAAAGACCGGATAATAGCGAACCAATTCTTCCATTGTTTTCAGATAGGAAGAGCCGGACGACATCAATGAGTCCTCTCCCACCAACAGATTGTCGCCGTTGTAACTGAACGCGGAGATTATCCTTCCCTTACGATCCCCATAGATCCACTTGGCCGAAGAGAATCCGAGATCACACACCAATACATTCATAACTACCCCCGATATTTTTGTGAGGCATTTACGCCTCCATAATAAATATCTATAGGGGGGGCAGGTTCCGGTGGCGAAAATGGTGTCCAAAATGGCTGCTATTTGGGGGCATCCAATTTTAGCGGCATCTATGGTAGCTAAAAAGTAGCCATGAATGAGCCAATTTGCCGTTATTCTAAGGATGGTGGCTAAAATACCACCATCAATGAGCCATACCGTCATTCAATGTATATTCCAGATGAAACCGACCACAGTTCCGGCGTGAAGTCACCATTATCACCAGTCAGTTACCTATCAAGGCATGGCACGATGCCATGCAGGACCCGACCTTGGCGGATGCTATCCTGGACAGATTGGTGCACAATACCTACAAGGTCGAACTGAAGGGTGAATCAATGAGGTAGAAAAGAACAGGTGCTCAGCCTGCCTGACCGGTCATCAGAGTCGAGGGTAAGTGAATAATTGACAACCGATTGCTTTTTGTTGCAAATTACATTTGAGCAAGTATCGAAATGAAGAGGTGTATATGCACCAGTCATCAACAAATTCGTCAAGTACCAACGGAGTATGCTCATTACCCTGTTTCAAAGAGGAATTGGTCGCCACCATCAAACGATGGCTTCCTGATGATGAAAAGGTCAAGCAGGTTGCAGCGCTGCATAGTGCGCTTGGCGACCCGACGCGGTTAAAGATTCTTCTAATTCTCTCCCATGATGAGGAGTTATGCGTCTGTGACATATCCCATGTTATTGGTCTGTCGGTTTCGGCCACCTCGCATCAATTACGATTGCTCAGAAACCTGAATCTGGTCAGCTACCGAACAGACGGCAAGATGGCTTATTACGCCCTTGCCGCCAATCTGCCGGTTATTGGCTGGATACAGGAAACTCTGATTGCCAACGGAAATTGACATGCAAAACGTCTCGTCAGATACCCTTCCGGGGATTGCAGTGGTCATCGAACCTATAAGCCAGGGGATGGCACTTGATAAGTGCCGCAAGTGCGGTTGTATGCAGTTGGCTCTTGATGCCGCAAGGCAGGCGTTTACCACTCATCAGTCTGATGGGGCAAAGCAGTTGGTGCAGATAATAGCCGAGTATCAGAAGCACATGGAGCCGCAAGCCTATGATTGTATCGGCTGTAAAGTTTGCTGGGGCGCTGAAGCAACCCGGCAGATTGAGGATTGCTTCGACGGTCTTGACCTAGAATCTAGCTCCAGTGCTTGTACCCTCAATGCTGTGAAGTCGTCCTGTTCATGTTCCGACGGTGAATGCCATCCGGAATGGCCGCCGTATCCGGGGGAGTTCATAGTCGGCAATCCCGAAGGAAGCATCGCCGTCTGCACATTGGCAAGCCATGACCTGCCTGCCACTGTCATATCGGGCAGCACGTCAATTGCCATCGCAGGCAAATGCGACACCGAAAACATCGGGGTTGAAAAGGTGGTGCTCAATATCCTTGCCAATCAGGACATACACTGGCTGATTCTGTGCGGCCAGGAATCGGAAGGGCACTGCTCAGGCGATGCGTTGCTGAAACTGAAAGAGCTGGGTGTTGATACCGCCATGCGAATACAACAGGCAGCGTCCAGGCGACCCGTGTTAAAGAATTTGACTATGCTCGATGTCGCCAGATTCCGTCAGCAGGTTGAGGTCATAAATCTCGTTGGCTGTGCCGCTCCTGATGCAATAATTGCGGCAGTCCGGGAATGTGCGGAAAAACAGGTTGCTCCGTTTGTGATAGACACTCCTTCCAGCCATTCGACCAGCCACGAAACCATCAAGGCTCGTCCGCCAAAGCGGTTGGAATTTGACCCGTCTGGTTTCTTTGTTGTGCTGCTGAATCGCCCGACCGGGCTAATTGTTTGTGAACATTACGAAAACAACGGGAAGCTGACCCATACCGTCGAAGGGAAGGAAGCCGCACTTGTTGCAGCTACCGCCGTTGAACTGGGTCTGGTCTCACGGCTTGACCATGCCGCTTATTTGGGGCGTGAACTGGCCAAAGCAGAATCAGCCCTCAAAACCGGCGGTGATTATGTGCAGGATGCCGCCCTTGGAGAACTACAACAGGAAGACGCATGCAGCGGGAACACATGTTCCTGCCACTAACAGCCGATTGGAGGAGAACATGAAGTCTTTGTTTCGTTCGTTTGCAGTTTCAGTCTTACTCAGCGTTGCTGTCCTCATTGTTCCCGTATGGAGCGCCCAGCAACCTGCCGCGAAGCAACTCACCGTCAATGAACTCGCCGCTAAACCCGACAGCTTTTTCGGTAAAGTAACCGTTGTTGGTCGGGTAGCCGCCGCGACTCCTGGCAAAGGATTCACCCTGATTGATAGCGTCAAATGCTCAAACTGCGCTACAGAGTGCCTTACCGACAAGAACACCAAAAAGATTCCGTTCGTTTGGGGTGGTACCGCACCCGAAGTAAACGGTGTTGTCCAAGTCCAGGGCACTTTAGCAAAGACCGCCAAGGGATACACATTTACTGCTGATAAAGTGGCAAGGCAATGACCGCAGAAAAGAAATGGCTATGCTGGATGCCGTTCTTTACGTTCCTGGCAGTGTTTGCTGGCCATGCTTTCTATATCCGCAAGCTTGCTGCTGTGCCAACCGATGGCTGGGCTGATGTCGGTGTAGGGTTTCCCCCTGTGTCAGGATAGTTGTCGCCTCTCTGTGAGAGAAAAGTGTTAACTTGCGGGGCAAGGAAAGAGAGCGACGATGGCCAAGAAATATGCATCAGAATTGAAAGAGAGCATCATCGCCAGATTGTTGCCTCCCCGGA
>JANOEC010000116.1:0-3528 GCA_031412995.1 Geobacteraceae bacterium | reverse complement strand
GAGTCGACCGTGATCGAGTTCGACGCGTTCGTTCGTGACGTGCGCTGTCGCGTGATCGAGTTCCGATTCTTGTCCCACGCGACCGAAGCTCTTTGTTGCGAGCACGAGCTTCCACTGTGCACCGGCATCCGAGTTGCGCGGAACCACTTCGAGTCCCTTGGCCGATACTTGGCTGCGAAAGTTCTGCGCGCGGTTCGGTGCCGACCAGACACCTTCTGCTCCTCGCAGCGCGGAGAAGTGGTACTCCCCACGCTGGACATCTTTTGACACCTCAGCGCTGCCACGCCGGCGCTTTTGCCAAAGCAAACGCCCCGTTTGGCACTCTTGATGAAATCCAGCAACTCTTGCACGTCAGCAGTAACTTCCAGCTCTGCTTCTACCTTGGCCACGGCCGTTGGCATGGCCAGGCCGCTGAGAAACAGGGTCTTGAAGGCGTTCTTGACCGCCCGCACCCGCTTGGGGTCAAAACCATTACGGCGGAGTCCCACCAGGTTCAAAGTACGAACGGTGTGGGTGCCGTCCATGATGCAGAATGGCGGTACGTCCCGCGAGGTCCGTGACAAACCGCGCAGCATGGCAAAACGGCCGATACGGCAGAATTGGTGTACGACGCAGTTGCCGGAGATGATCGCCCGGTCGGCTACTTCTACGTGGCCAGCCAGTAATGCGCCACCGGCCAGGATGATGCTGTTGCCGATGATACAGTTGTGGGCCACATGGGACTGGACCATGAAGAAGTTGTTGTCCCCCACGGTTGTGGTGGTGCCGGGCCGGTTGCCCCGGTGCAGGGTGGCGTATTCCCGGACAATATTACCATTGCCCATGACCAGATAGCACTCCTCACCGTGGTAGCCGAAGTCCTGCGGATCGTGGCCAACGATGGCGCCAAAGTGGATGATATTGTTCTCGCCAATGGTGGTCCAGGGGCCGATGACCGCATTGGCCATGACTTTGGTGCCGCTGCCGATGGTGCTCTGCGCGCCGACGATCACGTTCGGGCCGATTTCAGCGTCGGCGGCGATGGTGGCAGTTGCATCAATGCGGGCAGTTGGATCAATCATAGTAAACCTTTCTGAAGGCAGTAACTCGTGACGAGTGACGAAAGCTGGGTTTTACTTGTTACCCGTCACTCGTCACTGTGTTCTCGCCCGGTTCTCAAAGCGGGTAAATTCGCCGCGGAAGGTCAATTCCACGGTGCCGATCGGACCATTACGCTGCTTGCCGATGATGACTTCAGCTTCGCCGTCATGCCCTTCCTTGGTGCAGGAGCCGTCCCGCTTTTTGCAGGCATCACAATAGACCGAGTCGCGGTAGACGAACATGATCACGTCCGCATCCTGCTCAATGGCGCCTGATTCCCGCAAGTCGCTCATCATCGGGCGCTTGTCCTGGCGGCTTTCCAGGCTCCGGTTCAGCTGGGAAAGGGCCACCACCGGCACACTCAACTCCTTGGCCAGGGCCTTGAGTGAACGGGAGATCTCGGAAATCTCCTGCTGGCGCGATTCGCTGCCGCTGCTCCCCTGCATCAACTGCAGGTAGTCGATGACGATCATGCCAATGCCGCGGTCGGCCTTGAGCCGCCGCGCCTTGGCGCGCATCTCCTGGACCGTGATGCCGGCGGTATCGTCGATGAATATTGGCGCATCGTTCAAATGGCCGGCGCCGCGGATCAGCCGCTCCCAGTCTGAATCCAGCAGGTGTCCGGTGCGCAGACGGCTGGCATCAATCCTGGCTTCGGAGCAGAGCAGTCGGGTGACCAGCTGTTCCTTGCCCATTTCCAGGGAGAAGATGGCGACTGGGGCCTTTTCGTGGGCATGAATGGCGGCGTACTGGGCAATGTTCAGGGCAAAGGCGGTCTTACCCATGGAGGGCCGACCGGCAATAATGATCAGATCACCCCGCTGAAAGCCGGCGGTCTTGTCGTCCAGGTCGATGAACCCGGTCGGCACGCCGGTAATATGCTCTTTCTTGTGATAGAGCATCTCGATGTTGTCGATGGTGCTCTTGAGGATATCCTTTATCTGGTAGAAGGCGGTTTTCTGCCGGTTTTCCGCGATCTCGAAGATCTGCTGCTGGGCCGAGTCCAGCAGGTCTTCCACGCCGATCTGCGGGTCGTACCCCTTGGTGACAATATCGGTGGCAGTACTGATGACCTGACGGGTAACGGATTTTTCCCGGACGATCTTACAGTAATAGACGATGTTGGCGGCGGTCGGCACATAGTCAACCAGGGCGGCCAGGTAGGCGGCCCCACCGACCTCTTCCAGCTTTTTATGATTCTGCAGGGTGTCGGTCAGGGTGATCAGGTCGCACGGTTCGCGGCGTTCGGCCAGGTCGCACATGGCGTTATAGATGAGCCGGTGACTTTCCCGGTAGAAGTCCTCCAGCTTGATCTGCTCCTGCACCTTGTTGATCGCCTGGTTGTCCAGGAGGATGCCGCCGAGGATCGACATTTCGGCTTCAATGCTTTGGGGTGGCAGTTTGCGCAGATCGATATTCATGGGGTGGCAGATCCTGGTAGGCTGATTCGGGTAAACGGGCTGTTTAATATACTCTGCTGACCAGGGACGGTCAATTGTTTTGCATAGTGCCGATTTCCTGCAGGAATTCCAGTGACTTCAACGGCCGATCCAGGTGGCTGGCCAGGGCCCGGTCCAGCATGCGACCGGCTTCAACGAGGGCATTGTCGGTGAAGGTAATGGCACTGAAGCGACCAGTGGCCAAGCAATGACTCAGGGTGTCGGCAGTTGTCGAGGATATAAGATTGTTTGCCACCTGCTTACGCAGATCTGGCCGATAGCCGAGAATATTTAGCAAGTTTATTTCGAAAAAGCGTCGCATGGCGGACAGCGGTAGTATCTCGTCTGCCCCCAACTGTTCCAGATAGATGGCCAGCAGGCGAAACAGGCGGGGATTGGGCAGGTGTTCGGGGAGAAAACGATCCGCCAGTTCGCAGGCATACGCAGCCTGGGCAAAGCGGTCGAGATCGCGAAACAGGGTCTGAATCGTCACTATGGTACTGGCACTGTGGATGATGGATAGTCCTTGGTCCCTGATACTCAGTTCGGCTTCAAGGCGCGAAAATGGTTCCAAAGCCCCCCCAAAGCGTTTGCAGCTTCGTTTAGCACCGCGGGCCAGTGCGGTAAGCGGCCCATGCTCCAAGGTGAATAGCCGCAGCAAGCGGTCGCTTTCCCGATAATCGCGGCCGCTGATGATGATAGCTTGGTCAAGAAGACGGTTCATGTCGGCTGGGTACCGCGTTCGTATATCTGGAACGTACAGGGGATGGTGTCGGACGAAGGGATTTCGTTGATGAGGCTAAATTGTCCCGCCTTGATGGTGGGGAAAAAGGAGTCACCGGCGAATTGCTGATGCACCCGGGTGATGTAGAGGCGGTCGGCACGCGGCAGCATATCACGGTAAATCTGGCCGCCACCGCAGACGAACACTTCATCGGAGCCGGTGGCGGCTGCCGCTTCCAGGGCGGCGTCCAGGCTGTGGACCACGATACAGTTGGCTGGCTGGTTG
>JANOEC010000115.1:0-26945 GCA_031412995.1 Geobacteraceae bacterium | reverse complement strand
GTGGGAAATGTGGGATATGCGGTCTTCCGAAACACTCATGACTTCCTCACAGTACGATTTTGCGCTCTTTGGCCAGCCTTTCCTTGATCATCCGCAGCATTTTACGCTGGTCGATATCGGCAGCCGCGCGACCGAGACCGGCAATGGTCTCGTTCAGCAGGCGTTCTGCATCGCGCTCGAGGGCCTGTTCGCGGCTGATATCCCCGGCAATGGCTTTTGCGATCCCCTCGACCACGGCGCCCCGTTCGCGACGCGGGGTGATCAGTCCATCAGTGAAAAGGTCACTATAGATCTTATCGGCCAGACGCTGTATCTGTTCTTCCTTCAGTCGCATAACGCCTCGAACCGGTTTGGCTCAAACAGTTCTCATACCAGGGTGCAATCAAAATGAGTACGTGGCGGCGAGGAGAATAGCGACCGAGGCGTACGCTTAGTATGTTGAGGAGCTATCGACGAAGCCAGCAACGTAATCGTCTGATTGCGACCTGGTACCAACAGGGTGTTTAGGGTGGACATATACTACCCGTTCCAACTAGAATTGCAATCCATTATGTTCACACGCCTCTACGTCCATATACCGTATTGCCGGCAGAAATGCCCGTACTGCGCCTTTTTCTCGCTCGAGCACTCCGACGGCGACCTTACCTGCTATGCAGGGCTGTTGCAGCAGGAGATGCTTCTCGCTGCAAAGATCGCATCCCCGCGACACACGCTGGACAGCATCTATTTCGGCGGCGGGACGCCATCCCTGCTGGAACCGCACCAGATAGCGGCATTGATACATCAGGCTGAGCATCTGTTCGGACTGTCAGCAGATGCTGAAGTCACCCTGGAGGCAAATCCCGGGACCATCGATTTCCCGAGGCTGGCCGGGTTCCGTCTGGCCGGAGTCAACAGACTTTCCCTGGGCATCCAGTCGTTTGATGACCGGATGCTGAAGGAACTGGGGCGCATCCACACTGCGCAGCAGGCACGTGAGGCCTTTGCCGCGGCAAGGCAGGCCGGCTTTGACAACATCGGCATCGACCTGATCAATACTCTTCCCGGCCAAACGGCTGACATGTGGCTGGCAGAGCTGCAGCAGGCGCTGCAGCTTGCCCCTGAGCATCTTTCCATCTATGGCCTGACCATCGAGGAAGACACACCCTTCGCCGCACGGTATGAAAGAGATAACATACAGCTGCCCGACCAGGACTTGGCCGCCGGGATGTTCGAAGCAGCAGACGACCTCCTGACCGCGCAGGGATACGAGCACTACGAGATCGCCAACTATGCGCGGCCCGGGTTCCGTTCCCGGCACAACAGCGGCTACTGGAAGTGGGACGGCTACCTGGGCCTGGGGGCCGCTGCCCATTCGTTCCTGAAGGATGCCGGGCTTGGTACCCGTTTCAGCAATGCAGCCGACCTGGATGAATACGCTACAGCACTACTTAATGGCATTCTGCCGCGCAGAGACACCATGCCGCTGACCCACGCGGATGCCATGGCCGAACATCTGTTTCTGGGATTGCGCATGGCCGATGGAGTGCTGTTCAGAACCTTCGAGCAGGAGTTTGAAGCGCGGCTTAAAGATGTATTTGGGCAGGAACTCATTGCCTTAGAGGAACAGGGGTTACTGACAGAGGACAGTTCCGGCATCCGCCTTACCCGTCGCGGCACGCTCCTCTCCAATCAGGTGTTTCAGAAGTTCCTGCCGTGACCGCGGGTTAATCTTTCCAGTAAACAAAAACAGATCTGATTGCCAGTATGATTGCTGCCAGCAGGATCACCCAGAAGTTTTCCATAACAACCTCATGAAAATAGGCACCGACAAGCATACCGAAGAACAGACAACACCATTTCAACACCACTAAATCCCACCAGTTCCATATGTTTGTCCTGAGCAGTGCCATACCGGTCACCTCCTCGCACATAATTACACCGCTAATAATTACGTTTACTGCGGATATACCTACAATGAGTGACGGTGTCGCAAACTGTAAAAAGCTACAACAGCATGATTATGATATATCAAGTGCTTACATCTGGTCATATGGTCGCAAAATGGTCGCAAAAATGTCGAAGGTGAGCAAATCGGGTTTATACCCTGATGAAGCGAACACAGATAATAGAATTGACCAGCTAAAATAGTTGCACAGCATAACATACTGATTTTATATCAGTGTTGTCCGGTTAGCTTTTTGCTTGCGTCGCATAGCGACAGATTGATAGTAGCCGGGGAATTCATTCCCCGGAAATGAGAGGCCGATTTCACATCGTCACGTACGTGACGAATGAATATTTGATGTTTTCACCCGTGGGATAAATCCCACAGCTACCATCGAACACCCCCTACAGGGCTTTAAATCGTTACTGCAAATACCTAACCGGACACTGCTGAAATTAGTCGATAGTTTTGTGCCCTGTCCATGGGAATACTAGAGAGCTGTGCGGAAGGAATCCGGGGAAGTAGGGAGGGCGGTCGGCCCCCCTACTTCCCCGGTTCCATCCTAGAACTTGTAACGTAATCCAGCCAGGAAGTTGTGCGATCCGTACTCTGCTTTTGTGCCCTCGAAATCGAAATCTGAAGCACCTAAATATCGATATTGAATGTCAAACACTACTGATTCTGTAGCATCAATGCCCAGTCCGGCAGAAACCTGGTAAGCAAACTTGGTATCATTAACCTTTTTTGTAATTACGGTCCCTTGATACTTTAGTTCGCTTGCATATGCCGTTGCTACTCCTAATCCTGCTCCAACGTATGGTTTCACCGATGTGCCAAGTGGGATGTTCACATACCCGTTCAGCATGTAACTAAGTAGGCCCATATCGCCGTCAATTGATGCACTATTGCCGGCTGCCTCAATTTTATCCGTTGATGATGTTTTATAGGCGATTTCTACCTCGGCTCTAGCTGCCCCGAAATCAGCGCCAAAGCTGCCGCCAATGGCAAAACCAGGCTCAAATGACATGGTTGCAGCAAAACCATTTTTAGTCAATTTACTGTCGGATGCGAGTGAAAGCCCACCATTAATTGCGGCATATGGCTTTACTGCAATTTCTTTGTCGGCGGCCATTGCCAAGCTTGATACTAACACTATTGCCGTTGCAGACAGAGTTACGATTGCCTTTTTCATTTATCACTCCTCGATCAATTAGTAGATTCGTGCACTCGTATCTTGCACTCAACATCCTGTCAACTTAAATTAATGTTTACTATTGTACGCAAGTTAATGATTCCGAGTTGATAGGTGTTAAAGAAATCTGGACACTGCCCGATTAAAGGGACCTCTGGGTCAGATCACGTGGGTCAGGCCTCAACCACCTACATTGCCCTGCTTTAAATAGAGTTGATACTTCCTCCTACCCTCCCGCCGTACCCCTCAAGGTCCTCCGCAATATACCGGTGGTAAAATCCGCTGATTATGGTAGCGTTCTTTCTTGAGACTGAAACCGTAGGCAGTAATCGGAGTGGTGCATGACTAAGGGGTATCAGGCAAACCAGGATCGACAACAGGAGCTGGCGCTCTTGGGTAAACAGCTGGCCAAGCGGGCTGGATTTGCCTGTGAATGGTGCGGCAGCAAGGATGATCTGCGGACCTGGGATGCGGAGCCAAAACAGACCGTTGTTGCCGAAAACCTGGCCCTGCTCTGCAGTCGCTGCCGGTTTCTGGCCGAGGGCGGCAAGGGGGGCGAACATGAGTTGCATGATCTGCGGAATGCGCTCTGGAGTGATATTCCTGCCGTCGCTGGCGGAGCGGCTGCGGTGCTGGCCCGCCACCGGGTCAGCTGGGCCCGGGAGGCCATTGAAGAAAGCCTGTTGCCGGATGAGCTGAAACAGAAGTTGGTGCAGGGACTGTGAGCCGCTGCTGGTGTCAGATAGTGTTGGGCGTGACACTTCTGTCCTTCCTGGTTTCAGGCTGTGCCAGCTGGTCCCCACCCCGCACGGCGCTGCAGGCAACGCTCACCGAGGTGGCGACGAGCCAGCGCCAATGGACCGGGGTGGCCATTTCGCGAACGGGCAGAATATTTGTCAATTTCCCCCGGCGGTCCGCAGATTGGGGCCCATCCGTTGCCGAATTACTGCCCAATGGGAAACTACAGCCTTTTCCTGATCTGTTCTGGAACCCGCCAGCTGACCAGCCAGAATTACTGCCGCAGGAATATTTCATCGGGGTGCAAAGCCTGGTTGTTGATGCCGCCGACTTTCTCTGGGTGCTGGATGCGGCCAACCCTGGTCATGCCGGGATTGTTCCTGATGGCCCGAAACTGGTGCGCATTGATCTGCGCACCAGCAAAGTCGTTAAGGTCATCAGTATCCCGCCAGAAGTTGCGTTACCCGCCAGCGACCTTCATGACCTGCAGCTTGATTTGCGCAGTGGGACCGCCTATATTTCCGACTCCGGCCTCGGGGCACTGATTGTCATCGACGTGGCCGAAGGGACCAGTCGCCGGCTGCTGAACGGACACCATTCGGTGACCTCGGAAGGGACTGTCGTTAATCTGGCCGGCAAGGCGTGGCGTCTGGCAAACGGCTCATTTCCGGAGGTTCATCTGAATGGACTGGCCTTGACCCCGGATGGCGACTACCTCTATTATCAGGCCCTGACCGGCAGGACGTTATACCGGATCCCGACGGCGGTGTTGCGCAATCCGGAACTTTCCATCTTTGATGTCGAAGAAGCAGTGCGCCTGGTCGGCCAAACCGGGGTTGCCGATGGTCTGGTCTTTGCGCCGGATGGTTATCTGTACTTGACGGATGTTGAGCATGGCGCCATTTACCGCCTCAACCAGAATGGCGTACTGGAACTGGTGGCGCAGGACCCGCGACTGTCGTGGCCGGACAGTCTGGTCGTTGATAGCGACGGGGTTTTGTATGTCACATCATCACAAATGCATCTGCCGGCCGGCAAGGGTCCGTATCGGCTGTTCCGCATTGAAATCACCCCCTGACCGGGGGACATTGGTCTGGTTGATATAAATAAACTACTCTGGCTGGAGAATAATCATGACCATAAAAAACCTGTTGGTAGGATTTGGCATTGTTCTTTGCTTTTGCGGCCCGGCAGTTGCTAACCATTACAATCTGTATGACTTGGCAGGAATGTATGTTGCCCGGGGTAAAGTCGACAAGGCACTGAATACCTATGCGCAGTTGATTGCTCTGGAACCGGCAAACATCAGGGCGTATGAGGCGCGGGCGTTTTATTACCTGAAACTGAATCGAACCGCCGATGCCCTGGCCGATTTTTCCACCATGCTGGCCATAAAGCCCGATTACGCGGCCGGGTATCTTAGTCGTGGCCTGGTTTATAGTCAGCTCGGTCAGCAGGAACGGGCCGCCGCAGATTATAAAGCTGCCTGTGCGTTGGGTGACACCAGCGGTTGCAGCTTTGCCGAGGGGAACTAATTCGACTGGTTGCCTTACTGTTCCCCCAATACCCCCATGGTCCACTGCAGATTGATGCTGGCGACCAGATAGTCCCGTCGCGCCCGGGCCAGGTTGCTCCTGGCCTGCTGCAGGTTCAGTTGGGCATCATCAACGTCCAGCTTGGTTTTGACCCCGAATTCATACCCCTTTTCTGCCATTTGCAGCAGCCGCTCGGCCTGAGTTGAGGTGCCACTCAGGGCAGTGACCACCTCGATTGCTTCCTTGACCGCATCTGTGGCGGTTCGGACTTCCAGGTCAATGGCGTCGCGCAGCTTCGCTTCCTCGATCTGGCGGGTGGTCAGGTCGCTTTTGGCCTGTTGCACCCGGCCGCTGGTGCGAAGACCGTCGAAAAACGGAAACGACAGATAGACCCCGACATTCCAGGCAACGCCGTCCTCCCAATTCCCCGCGATATCCAGGTGATGCCAGCCGGTCCCCCCTTTCAAGTCCAGGCGCGGCTTGTTGTCAGCCACGGCGATCGTCACCAGTTCATGGTAAATGCCGACCCGGTGCCGGAGGTCGAGCAGTTCCGGGCGCTTCTGGTGGGCAAGGGTGCGGGCAGTGGCCAGGTCAGACGGCAGGACGAGCGGTTGCTCCAGGGCGCCAACGGCGTCCACCGCCTCATTCATGGCCAGGAAGAACCCCAGCCGGTCCCGGCTGGTGCGGAGCTGGTTTTCGCTACGGATGACCTCGGGCCGGGCATTGGCGACGGCCACATCAGCGGCCAGGACGTCATAATCGGTGGCGACGCCGGCAGCGAATCGCTTGTGCGCTTCGTCCGCCAGGCGTTGTTTCTGGGCCAGGGTATCCTGGGCCACGCGCGCCAGTTCCCGGGCCAGCAGTACATTGTAGAACGCACCGGCCACATCGCGGCTGGCGACCTGGCGGGCCAGACGCAACTGCTCGTCGGCAGTTTTTAGCCCCACTTCGGCGGCGCGAATGGCGGCCCCGATCTTTCCCCAGGTGAAGAGCGGCTGGGTCAGGGTCAGGTCAACGGTGCGGCTGTACTGGCGCTGGTCGGCAGCAAACAATTTCTGGCTGCCATCCCGGCTGACTTGCGCTGCGCCGTTCAGGGCCAGTTGCGGCAGGGCGGCAGCCCGTTCTTCAACATACTTTCCCTGCACGTACTCGGCATAGGCCTTGGCGGTGGCAATGTCCCGATTCTGTTCGGCCGCGATGGCCAGGGCCTGGTCGAGGGTGAGGCTGCGTGGACCCGTTTCGGCTGCCATGATGCCATGAGTTGTCACCAGCAGCAGGAACAAGGGCAGGCACCGGCGCAAAAGTATGTGACGGTAATGATTAGTTTTTCCCATTAAGCCAGCCTCCATCTTATTCTCCTTCTCCATCAAATGGTTCCGGTAGCAACACCGCCCGACGCCAGCCACGGACGCTGTTGATCAGCCAGATCTCTTCGGCCCGCTGCAGATCCGTCGCGGTCAGCACCTGCTCGCTGATGTCACCGCTGGCCAGCAGCTCCGCCCGCATGGTCCCCGGCAGCAGTCCGGACTCGAGTGGCGGGGTGAGCAAGCGGCCCTTAAGTCTGAGCACCAGCGAATGGTAGGTCCCCTCGGTCAGTTCACCCCGGAGGTTGCGGAAGAGCAGTTCATCGGCCTCTGGCTGGGCCGCCAGGGCCCGGGCGAAATGATCGCGCCGGACCGTCTTCAGATAGGGCCAGGGCTGGTCCGGGTCGATCAGTTCACTGGCCAACGCCAACCGGAGCGGCTGCTCATCCGCTGCCGGCAACGGTTCAACGGTGATCTGCAGCGTGCCATCAACCGCCAACAAAAGTCGCACCTTCCACCGACCGTTTGCATCGGCCGCGTGGGCCAGCAGTGCGGTCCTGATCGCAGCCCGGTCAAAGCGGTGGCCAAGCCGACCAGCGCTCCAGGCCAGGCGATCCAGGTGCCGTTCCAGCCGGGGGTAGCGGCCATCTTCCAGCCGGAGCGACTCAATCAGGTCGGGCGGCGGTGGCGTGCTGAGGAATGCGGCCTTGGTCAGGCATTCGGCATATTCCGCTGCCGGGTCTGAATCCCAGGTAATACCGCTACCAACGCCAAGGGTGGCGGTGCCGGTTGCCCGGTCCAACACCAGGGTGCGGATCGCCACACTAAAGGTTGCTTCCCGGCCCGGCCCGAGATGGCCGATGGCTCCGCAATAAACCCCGCGCGGTCGCCCTTCCTGTCGAGCCAGCAGCGCCATGGCCCGCCGCTTTGGCGCCCCGGTTATGGAGCCGCAGGGAAACAGGGCGGTCAGCAATGCGACCAGGTTGACATCGTCCCGCAGCTGAGCCGTAACTGTGGAGGTCAGCTGGTGCAGGGTGGGGTAGGTTTCGAGCTGAAACAGGTCATGCACCTGCACCGACCCGGTGATCGCCACCTGCCCCAGGTCGTTGCGGAGCAGATCAACAATCATCAGATTTTCCGCTTGCTCCTTGCTGCTGTTCCGTAACTGGGCGATCCGTTCCCGGTCCTCGGCCGGAAAGCGCCCCCGTGGGGCGGTCCCTTTCATCGGGCGGGTGACAATCTCGTTTCCCCGGCGGGCAAAGAACAGTTCCGGCGAGGCCGACAGCAGGGCAAAGTGGCCCGTGTCGATCAGGGCACCAAAGGCGGGGTGCTGCGCGATTAGCAGCTGCTGGTAGAGCGGTTCAGCCAAGGCCTTAATCTGACCAGTGCAGGGAAAGGTATAGTTCAGCTGGTAGCACTCGCCGCTGGCGATATACTGCCGGATTGCGGCAATGGCGGCGGTATATGCCGCCGGGTCGATGCTGGGCAATAGCTGTGGCACTTCGGTTGCCGGGGTGGCCGAAACCGGGCCGGCAAGGTGGCGCTGGCGATAGAGGGCAAACCAGGCCAGTGGCAACCCGGGGCAGGGGGGGAGCGTCGGCAACACGGGATTAATGGCGGTTGCTGCCTCATAGGCGAGATAGCCGACCGCATACCAACCTCGCTCGGTTGCTGCTTCAACCTCGGCCAGCAGCGGCAGGACCTCTTCGGGCTGCCTGGCAATCAGCGTTCCTTGATACTTGCTGAAGGTATAGGAATGGGGGAACTGTCCCAGGCCGGTACCGTCCAGCCGGACCATCGGCTCAGTGGTCAGCAGCATGACCCTGCCCTTTCCATTTACGTTTCAGCCAACTCCCCAGGTCATCCATGTAGGTGTACATGACCGGCACCACCAACAGGGTCAGCAGGGTGGAGGTGAGCAGACCACCGACCACGGCCCGGGCCATGGGTGCCCGCCCTTCGCCGCCGGCGCCGATGCCGAGGAAAAGCGGCAGCATGCCGAAAATCATCGCCAGGGTGGTCATGATGATCGGCCGCAGCCGCGTACGTCCGGCCAAGATCACTGCTTCGCGCCGCGCCAGGCCATCCCGCCTGCGTAACACTTTGGCGTAGTCCACCAACAGGATCGCATTCTTGGTTACCAGACCCATCAGCATGATCAGGCCGATGAGGGACATGATGTTCACTGTGTCGCCGGTCAGCTTCAGCATGCCGGCCATGCCGACGATGGAAAGTGGCAGCGACAACATAATGGCGAATGGTTCGAAGAACGACTCAAACTGGGCCGCCAGGATCAGGTAAACGAAGATCACCGCCAGCAGCAGCGATTCCCCCATGTAGCCAAAGGATTCGGCCATGTCTTCCGCTTCGCCGGAAAGGCTGATGCTATAGCCGGGGGGCATGCTGATGGTTGTGGCCGCTGCTTCCACATGTTTGGCCGCCGTGCCGATCGGCAGGTCGTCCAGGTTGGCGGAGACGGTGACCTGGCGGGCCAGGTCGCGGCGGTTGATTTCGGTCGGTGAGGTGGCGACCCGCACCGTTACCAGACTGGCCAACGGGATCAGCCGCGTGCCGCCATTGCCGTCAGGGACTGATACCTTGAGGTCGCTGACCTGGCTCGGGTGCTGCCGCAGATTCTCCGGCAGCCGTACCCGCACATCCACGGCATCGCCATCTTCGTCTTCGTAGGTGGAAATTGCCTCGCCCCCCACCAGGCGGCTCAGGGAGGCGACGATATCATTGGTGGTCACCCCGGCAGAGAGCGCCTTTTCCCGATCTACCTGCAGCCGGTATTCGGGGATGTCATGTTCCAGGGTGACGGCGATATCAACGATCCCCGGCACCTTGTAGAGTTCATTCTTCAGTTTCTGCCCCAACTGTTTGAGGACCTGCAGATCGTCCCCTTTCAGGTTGACGTTGAGCGGCTTCTGGGCGCCGCCGATCTGCCCCACCTCCTCAATGGAGAGGGTGATGCCGTCAATATGCTGGAACCGATCCCGCACCACCCGCTGCAGTTCATCCTGCTTGCGGGTCCGCTGGTCCCGCTCCTTCAGTTTCAGATAGACCAGGCCGTCCCGCACCGTGCCGCTGTCGCCGGCACCTATGGTGGCATAGGTATGGTCGATCTCCGGGATATCCCTGATTGCTGCCAGGATGGCGTTAAGCCGGTCCTCGGTCTCGGCCATGGCGGCGTCCGGGGCGGTCTTGAAGGAGATCTGGAATTCCCCCTTGTCCTCTTTGGACATGAAGGACGATTCCAGGGTGCTAAAGATGAAAACGCCGCCGATAAAGGCGCCGATGGCCGTCAGCATCACGGTCTTGCGGTGATCAAGTGCCCAGCCGATGGCGGCGCGGTACTTGTCCGCTGAGTGGTCGAACCAGGTGTTGAAGCGTTCGAGCCATCTGGCCAGCCCCTTGCGTTTGCCCTGCAGGTGGATGGAGGGGTCGTGCCAGCGGGAGGAGAGCATCGGGTCAAGGGTGAAAGAGACAAACAGCGAGACCAGCACGGCAAAGGCGACGCTGATGCCGAACTGGAAGAAAAAGCGGCCGACGATGCCGCGCATGTAGGCCACTGGAATGAAGACCGCAATGATCGACATGGAGGTGGCAAAGACCGCCAGGCCGATTTCGGCGGTGCCGAAGCGGGACGCCTCCATGTGGTCCTTGCCCATTTCCAGGTGGCGGACAATATTCTCCCGCACGACAATGGCGTCGTCAATCAGCATGCCGATGGCCAGCGACAGCGCCATCAGGGTCATGACATTCAGGGTCATGCCCATGGCATTCATGATGATGAAGGACGAGATGACCGAAATCGGCAGGGTGATGCCGGTGATGACTGTGGAGCGCCAGGAATTGATGAAGCAGAAGACGATCAGAATGGTCAGAATGCCGCCGATGATCAGGGTTTCTTCCACGTCGGCCAGGGAGTCGCGGGTCATGATGGTGCCGTCCCGCACCATATCCAGGGTGACGCCGGGCGGCAGCTCCTGCTGGACCTTGACCATGGTCTTTTTGACGCTGTCCACCAGGGCTACTTCGTTGCCGCCCGACTGTTTGTAGATATCCAGACCGATGGCCGGCTTGCCGTTGACCAGGGCCAGTTTCCGTTTTTCCTCGGTGCCGTCGGTGATGGTGGCCACCTCCCCCAGGGTAATGGGGCGGCCATTCCGGCTGGCCACGGTCATCTGTTGGTACTGGTCAGCCCGCACCGGCTTGCCGTCGATCCGCATTGGGTATTCTGCGGTTCCTTTGGTGAGGCGGCCCAGGGGGGTGTTGGTGTTCTCGGATTTGATGCCGTTCACCACGTCGTTGACGCCTAGGCCCAGGCTGTCCAGCCGCACCGGATCCAGATCAACCCGGACTTCCCGCTTCTGGCCGCCGACCATATCCACTTTGCCGACGCCGGCCACACTCTCGAACCGCTTCTTGATCCGCTTGTCCACCAAGGAGGTCAGTTCCCGGGCCGACAGGGTCTCAGAGCGGACAGCCAGCGCCGCGACCGGGGCGGCATTGAAGTCAAGTTTCTGGATGATCGGCTCATCAATCCCCTGGGGCAGGCTGCCGCGGATGGAGCCGATCTTGGCCCGCACCTCTTGCGAGGCTTCGTTCACTTTCTGCTCCAGCTGAAACTGGACCATGACCGTGGAAACTCCCTCACGGGAAGTTGAAAAGACATGCTTGACCCCGGCGATCTGGTTGACTGACTCCTCGATCCGCTTGGAGACTTCCCGTTCCACCGTTTCTGGCGAGGCGCCGGGGAAGGTGGTGACCACCGAGACCAGCGGGAACTCGACGTTGGGGAACATCTCGACCCCCAGTCGTTTGTAGGAAAAAATGCCGAGGGTTACCAGGGCCAGGATCAGCACCGTGGCAAAGATGGGGCGTTTGATGGAGAGATCGGAAAGGATCATGGGTTTCGCTCCGCTGCCAGTCGCGTAACGATCAGCTGGCGCAGTTCCTCGATGGAACTGCAGGCGTTGATGGCAGCCGCCGCGATCCATGGCTGTAACACGTTGCCGTTTTTCAGGAAGACCGCCGGCAAGTCGATCCCGGCCAGGCCGTAGCGCTCGAAGAGTTCGTCCCGGTGGAGAAATTCAAAGCTGGCAGTCAGGGATTCGAGGAATGTCTTCCACTCGGCCCGCATGCCAAAAGTGCCATAGGTGATGGCGCAGAGGTTACAGCTATAGGTCTCCGGGGCAAAGGTCTTGTGGGCGATGTCGGTCAGGGTGTTAAAGAGGCCGCTGTCGGCGTTATAAACAAAAAGAATCGTCGGGTGCATGTTTCCTCCTGGTGGTGGGTGACTACTTGTTGCCCGCCACGGTGATCTTGTCGCCATCCTTCAGGTTGAAGCCGCCCCGGTTCACATAGCGCTCGCCCACCTTGAGACCGGTCCGGATCTCCACCAGATCACCATTGACCATGCCGGTGGTTACCGGGTGCTGCCGGGCGGTATCGTTTTCCGCCACAAAGACCGAGGCGGTTCCCTTGGCGACATCCCAGCCGATCAGGGTGCTGCGCGGCACCTGGGTAACCCCGCGTCGCGTGCCGGTAATGATTCGCCCCTTGGCAAAGAGCCCGCCTTTGAGCTGCTCGGGGCTGTTCTGGACCTCGGCAATAACCTTGAGTGAACGGTCAGCCGCACTCAGCTCCGGATTAATGAACATCACTCGGCCGGTGAAGGTTTTGCCCGGCAGGGAATCGACAACGAATTCCAGCGGTTGACCGGTCTTGACCTGGGCGGCCGCCGCGGAGGGCACGGTTACGGTCAGATTGAGAATCCGGTTGTCGACAATTTTAAAGATCGGTGCCCCGGCGGCGGCGTCACTGGCCAAATCGCCAACATTAACGGCCCGCAGGGCGACCACGCCGTCCAGTGGCGCGGATACCAACCCTTTGTTCAATCGGGCCCGGGCCTGACGCGCCTCTTCCTCGGCAGCAACGATCTGGGCTTGGGATGCCGAAATCCGCGCCTTGGCCGCGGCGGTTTCGGTGGTGGCATCGTCAACCGCCTGCTGGGTGACCAGGCCGGATTCCTTGAGCTTTAGGGTCCGGGCTTCTTCCCGTTCGGCCCTGACCAGCACCACCTGGGATTGGGCCAGGTTTGCCTTGGCTGTTTCCACGCCGGCTTCGGCCCGCTTCATCAGCGCTTCGGTCTCTGCCACATCGATGCGGGCCAGCGGCTGTCCCTTGCGGACCCGCACCCACTCGGTGACATAGACCTGCTTGATCAGGCCGGGGATCTGGGTCTTGACATCGGCGAAGAATTTAGGCTCCAAGCTGCCGGTGACCTCAATCCCTTCCACCAGGTCGGCAGCGGCTACGGCAGCGGCTTCTACGGCAATCGCCGGTTTGGTGGCGGTCGGGGCGCTGTTCCCTTTACTGGAACAGCCGCTGGCAGCGAGGCTTGCCGCTAAAATCAGGATGGATAACGGTTGGTATTTCATCTCGGTTCTCCTTGGCGGATCCCATCAAGAAAGATCGTCAGCGTCGCGGCCAATCCGTCTGCGTCAATGCGTGGGTTTGGCTGGCTCAGCTGTTCTTCCAGAATGGTATTGAAGATTCCCATGATCCCCCAGGTCAGTTCCCGCACCGGCAGGGGGCGGAATTCACCGGCTGCGATGCCGGTCGTGACGGCATCGCTGATGGTGGCCAACATCCGGGTGAACATTTGGTCGAAGTCATACTGTGGGGCGCCTTGCGGTGGGCCGTAGAACATGGCGTAGATCAGGCGCACCAGGTCAAGGTGGGCGCGGGATACCATAAACATGCCGGAGCAGAAGCGCAGGATCCGTTCGCGGGCGGTACCGCCGCCGGCCAGGATCTCCGTGAGGGTAGTCTCGAAGATTTCCCCGACCCCCTGCATCAGTGCCAGATAAATCCCTTCTTTGCTATTGAAGTAATAGTAGAGGGATGGCTTGGTTACGCCGGCGGCTTCGACGATTTCCCGTACAGTGGTTGCGGCATAGCCGCGTGCGGTGAACAGTTGCAGCGCCGCTGCCAGCAAGCGTTCGCGCACCGCAATGTCTGGTTCAGGTAAGGGATTAGTCATGTGAGCTCCTTGTACTTACCGGTAGGTATATAAAATATTTTAGCGTCTGTCAATTCTGTTTACGCTGAAGATTAAAACGAAGAATTTGCAATTTCGGCGGCAACTTCGGTATAGTAGCAAGGTTAAAGTGCACGAGAAAGGAATGGCATGCTGCGTAAAATACTTACTTATCCTGATCCGGAGTTGAAGAAGAAGGCGGCACCCGTGACCGTAATTGATGATGCCCTGCGGGAACTGGTGCGGGACATGGCAGAAACCATGTATGACGCCCCGGGCGTCGGCCTGGCTGCACCACAGATCGGGGTGCACCAGCGGGTGATTGTGATCGACATCGCCCCGGAAGATGAAGCACCCAATCTGATCGTGGCCATTAATCCGGTGATCGTCCAGGCTGATGGTGAATCATATGAAGAAGAAGGGTGTCTGTCAGTGCCCAAGTATGCGGCAAATGTGCGGCGTCACGCGCGGGTTGTGGCAAATTACCTGAATCTGAAGGGTGAAGAGATGAACTGCAAGGCCGAAGGGCTGCTCGCCGTAGCCTTTCAACACGAAATCGACCACCTGGATGGCATCCTGTTTGTCGATCACATCTCCCCGCTCAAACGGGAAATCTTCAAGCGGCGCTACCGGCGTAACCATGATGAGCAGGAGGGATGAGCGGTGAGTGACCTGCGGATCATTTTTATGGGCACGCCGGAGTTTGCCTGCCCCACCCTGCAAATGTTGATCGACCGTGGCGAAAACGTCGTGGCGGTAGTTACCCAGCCGGACCGGCCCAAGGGGCGGGGGCAGCAGCTACAGGCGCCGCCGGTGAAGGAGCTGGCACTTCAGCATGGCATCCCGGTGCTGCAGCCGGTCAAGGTGCGGGTACCAGCGGCTTTGGAAGAGCTTGCAGCATTCCTGCCTGACTTGATCGTGGTAGTTGCTTTTGGTCAAATTCTGCCCAAAGCGCTGCTGGAAATGCCGCGCCACGGTTGCATCAATATTCATGCGTCACTCCTCCCCCGTTATCGCGGCGCCGCGCCGATCAACTGGTGCATCATCAATGGCGAAAGCGAAACCGGCATCACCACCATGCAGATGGATGTGGGGCTGGATACCGGCGATATGCTGCTGCTCCGTTCCATCCCGATTGGCGATGAAGAAACGGCCAGTGACCTGCATGATCGGCTCGCCCCGCTGGGGGCAACAACCATGGCTGAAACCCTTGATCTTCTCCGGGCCGGTCAGCTGCAGCCGGAAAAACAGGACGACAGCCATACCTGCTACGCGCCGATGTTGAAAAAGGAGCTGGGGGCGATCGACTGGACCAGGGACGCCCTTGCCATCCATCGGCTGATCCGGGGTCTCACCCCCTGGCCCGGCGCCTATTCGGTGTTGGACGGCAAAATGCTCAAGGTGTTGCGGGCAAGCGTTGGTGATGACAGCGGGGCGCCGGGAACGGTGATCGCGGCCGGTCGCAATGGGCTGGAAGTGGCCTGCGGCCAGGGGAGCATCATTATCGAAGAGCTGCAGCTGGAAGGGAAGAAGCGGCTCCCGGCAGCTGATTTTCTCGCTGGTTACAAGGTTGCTCCTGGCACCATACTGACTAAGGATGCCTAACTTGACTGAAACCAATAACCTCACCAAACCTCCCCGCAAGCGGCTGTTTGTGGCCCTGATGGGGGTTACCTGCACCCTGATTGTCGGCAGCATCTATCTGCTCTGGTGGATTCCCACCAAGGGGTTGGCCAATATTCACCCTGACCTGCCCCGCTATGTGGGTCTGCTTTTCGGGGTCCTTTCTGCCGCTGCCCTGTTCGGCACCCTGTTGCTCATCCTCACCACCGCCCTGGGGAAAGATATTTTCCTCACTCGGTTCATGCGCCTGACCGTGATCAAGTTCCTGCTGCCGGCCATCGAATTCCTCGGCCGGGTCTTCGGTATTCCCAAGGATACAATCCGCCAATCCTTTGTCGCCATGAACAACAGTCTGGTTACCTCTCAGAAGTTGCTGGTGCCGGCTGATCGGATTCTCATTCTGCTCCCCCACTGTTTGCAGCTCTTTGACTGTGACATCAAGGTTACCGGTGGCATTGAAAAGTGTGTGCGCTGTGGCCGCTGCAACATTAAAGGGCTGGCGGAACTGGCGGAAAAGTTCCAGATCGATATTTCGGTGGCCACCGGCGGCACCCTGGCCCGCAAGGTCATTGTCGAGAAGCGGCCAAAGCTGGTGGTGGCAGTGGCGTGCGAGCGGGACCTGACCTCCGGGATCAAGGATTGTTACCCCTTGCCGGTGTTCGGCGTACTGAATGACCGACCAAACGGCCCCTGTTTCAATACCCTGGTGGATGTGGAAAAAATCGAAGCGGCCATCCGTTCAGTACTGGCAGATTGACATGGGATGCTGCCGGCTGCTGAGCCGTTATCTGTTGCTGTTGCTTCTGGTGCCATTACCGGTGCAGGCCGCTTCCCTGTCGGCCTACACGCCGGCATTCCAAGCGGTGGCCGAATCTGGCGGTGAGCGGCAGATCATGATTCGCTCGTTCAAGCGTGATGGTGTCGCTCAAGCTCTGCTGGTAAACCCCTGGACCCTGGAAACCAAGGTTGTCCCGGCAGTTTTTCTCAAAAATATTTCCCCAACCGCACGAGCGGACAATCCCTATGAACGTGCTCTGGCCACGGCCACAACAGGCCCGGCCCGCCTGCAGAATCATGGCATCATTCAGGCCGCAACGCCGGTGCAGGGGCAATTTCTGACCGTTGACCTCTGTCCATCGAAACGGCCGTTCGAAAAGACGTTTTTTGACAGCGTCGCGAACCTCGGGCAGTCACGGCCGGTGCCAGTGGCAGTGGCGATTACCGGCGGCTGGTTGGCGACCCACGGGCAGGAATTCGCCTGGCTGCGTGAGCAAGAGCGCCTCGGCCGGCTGGCCATCACCTGGATTAACCACTCGTTGACCCATCCCTATGATGCCACGGTTCCATTAAGCCAAACCTTCCTGCTTACCCCCGGCCTGGATCGCCGCCGGGAAATCCTGGCGCTGGAAATACAACTCCTGGAGCGGGGGGTACTGCCATCAATTTTTTTCCGTTTTCCCGGACTGGTGGCTGATGATGCCGCCTTGGGCCTGTTGCGCGAACTGGGGTTGATTCCGCTGGGGAGTAATGCCTGGCTGGCCAAGGGTGAAACACCTCGCGACGGCAGCATTATTCTGGTGCATGGGAACGGTAACGAACCGGCGGGGATTCGACGGTTTAACGATCTGTCCGTTCAATCAAATGCGCTGCACCTGCTGCAACTGAGCCGGGTCATTTTCGGAAATGCCGATCTGGGGAAGGATTAGTCATGGAAGCGCTACTCACGCATGCGACTGATATGTTGGCCTGGGTTGCCCCGGACGGCACCATTTTACGAGCGAGCAGGCCGCTGCTTGCCCATTGGCGCCTGGATGACGACAGCGTCAGTCAAAAGAATCTGACGGACCTGGTTCGAGCGGAAGATGGGGAAATATTCTCGCGCCAAGGACTGCTGAAGCTGTTTCGCCGGGGAGGGGCAACGGAGCTGCCCATGGTGTGTGAAGCTTCTCCGGGCCAGCAGGAAAAGGCGTTGCTCACGATTGTTGCCCAATTTGATCCGTTCGGCGTTGAACAAGGTCTGTTGTGTCAATTCACGTTTACTTCTAATCACGGCCGCCGGGCGACTGACAACACTCTTGAGTTATCCGACAACTTTTTTAAAACCGTTCTCAACAGTATCAGCGATGCGGTACTGATCCTTGATGCTACTACCATGCAGGTCCTGGCGGCAAATACGGTGTTCCTCGCTGAAAGTCACCAAAAAGAAGAAGATGTCCTTGGCAAGTCCTGCCAGAGCGTTGCCCACGGCGGCACCTTTGCCTTCATGTTGACCAGCGGTATTTGCCCACTGTTGGAGACAGTCAGCCAGGAGCGGACGGCAGTTGCCGAACATGTCTATCGTGAAGGGGGGCAGCCGGTTCGGGTATTTGAAATTTCTACCTCGCCGGTGCGTGACGCCAGCGGTAAAGTGGCTCAGGTTGTCCATGTTTCACGGGATGTGACTGCCCGTCGCCGCTTTGAGGAAGAAGTCCGCGGCCTGGCTCGCCGTCTGGCAAAATCGAATGAGGATCTGGGGCAGGCAAACGATGATATGAAGCACTTTGCGTATATCATCTCCCACGACATGCGGGCACCATTGGTGAGCATTAAAGGCTTCTCAGTTGAATTGCGCACTTCTTTGCGCAGTTTACGGCAATTCCTGGCCAGTCAGACACAATTGTCGGCCGATGCGATGACCTTTCTGGATAACCTGATCGATCATGATTTTACTGAGTCTCTGGACTATATCAGCTCGTCAGCAACCCGACTCGATGGCATGATCAATGCGATACTCCAGTTGGCTCGGCTGGGGTATCGGGAGTTTTTGCCGGAAAACGTGGCGGTAGATGAATTAGTAAGCGGAATTTTCTCTTCCCTGGCCCATCAGCTGGAACAGAAGCGGGTTGCGGTCGACCAGTCCGGCTTGCCCGTTGTTATGGTCGACAGGGTCGCGCTGAGTCAAATTTTCGGTAATTTGATCGACAACGCCGTCAAATATCTTGAGCCAGGTCGTGCCGGACAGATTACGGTCAGTGCCGAACGAACAGCGGAACAGCTTGTTTTTCAGGTTAAAGATAATGGCCGCGGGATTGCTGAGCGCGATCAGGAAAAGGTTTTCGACCTGTTCCGGCGGGTGGGTCGCCAGGATGTAACGGGCGACGGCATGGGGCTGGCATACGTCAAGACCCTGGTGCGTCGCCTCGGGGGGCAGATCTGGTGCCGTTCGGTGGAAGGTGAAGGAACCGCGTTCTTTTTTTCACTGCCCGTTGATGCGCACAAGAGTGACAGTGATGGTAAGGACCATGCATAGGGACAACCATCGCGTCTGGTCACCAGCTGGCCGTGCTTAATGGGGCATCTCGCTACTCGATTCATGGTCGGTACTATCTTGCCGCATAAGGAGTTGCAAGAGTTATGACGCATATTATTGGCATATTTGTGTGCCTGCTGACGCTTGGAATCGCGGGCAATTCGTTTGCCCTGCCGAAAGTGCAACGCTATGCCGTGGCAGAAATGGCCACCCCCGTGCTCAATACCCCGGACTTTCAGGGGGTGTTTGGTGGCCCCCATGGGACAACCCTCAAGGCCGATACCTGCGGGCAGTTGCCGTCGCTGGAGTTTGTCGCCCTGCCCAAAACGGTCTTCACCATCGTCGATGTTATTAAACGACCCGGACAAACCATTTACCGGGTGACGACCGACGACTATCCCTACCCGGAACCGAAGGGGTACTATCTGGACAGCCGTTTTGTCCGGGTAAAGTCGGTCAAACCGCCAACCAGACCACGGGAACTGCCGCCTCGTGAAAAGATTATCGAGCAGTTGCTGGCCGCTCAGGGGGTACCCTATGTCTGGGGGGGGAATGTCACCGGCGGGATACCGCAGATGCTGCTGTTTTATCCGCCCGCAGTCCAGCTGAAGTCGCAGGAACTGATGCATCGCTGGCTGATGTCCGGTGTTGACTGCTCTGGATTGTTGTACGAGGCGACGGGTGGTTTCACGCCGCGCAACACGTCAAGCCTGCTCTCGTTCGGTCAGCCAGTGCTAATTGCCGGATTAGGAGTTAATGAGATTGTCGCCAAGGTCCAGCCGCTCGATTTGATTGTCTGGAAAGGCCACGTCATGATCATTCTCGATCAGGAGCGGGTGATCGAGAGCCGGCCCGATTGTCATGGGAAGAAGGATGGCGTTCGTCTGGTGGCCTTGCAGGATCTGCTGACCGATCTTCTGGCGAAGCGGTTGCCAGTTGATGAGCATTGCGCGGTGATGGAACAGGATCGAAAGTCCTTCGTGATTCGCCGCTGGTACGGGGTGAATGCCGGGCGGGACTAAGCTCCTCTGCTAACGGGGATGATTGCGGGAGAGCCTGAAAGGAACACTATGTCCATCGCTTGTCTGTCTGACCAGGACGCCCGGCAGATTGCCACCACCTTGCGGATGCTGGCCGTTGACGCTGTTGAACAAGCAAAGTCCGGCCATCCCGGACTGCCAATGGGCGCGGCTGATTATGCCACCATTCTCTGGCACGAATTCCTCCGCTTTGATCCGGATGATCCGTCCTGGCCGAATCGAGACCGGTTTGTACTGTCAGCCGGGCACGGCTCCATGCTGTTGTATGGCCTACTGCATTTGTACGGGTTTGACCTCCCGTTGGACGAACTGCGTCGTTTTCGTCAAATGGGCAGCCGTACCCCTGGTCACCCCGAGTTTGGTCACACCCCGGGTGTCGAAGTCACCACTGGCCCTCTGGGGCAGGGATTTGCCAACGGGGTTGGCATGGCCCTTGCCGGGTTCATGGCAAATAGCCGCTTGGCAACGGCTACGTTCCGGCCGCTGACGTATCGGGTGTTCGGGATTGTCGGTGACGGCGATCTGATGGAGGGGGTCAGCGCTGAAGCGGCGTCCCTGGCTGGACATTTACGGCTCGGCAACCTGGTCTATCTGTATGACGATAACCAGATTACCATTGAGGGCGCAACGTCCCTGGCCTGGAGTGAGGACGTGCGGCGTCGTTTCGAGGCGTACGGCTGGCAGGTCCAGAAAGTGGACGGTCACGATTATGCCCAGATCCGCGCGGCCCTCTCTGCTGCCTGTGCCGAGACCGATCGGCCCTCGCTGATTATCTGCCGGACGACCATTGCCCAGGGCAGCCCGGGCAAAGCGGGCAGTGCCGCGGCCCATGGTTCGCCGCTGGGCAAGGTGGAAGCTGCGGCAACCCGACGGAACCTGGGTTGGCCGGAAGAACTGTTCCATATCCCGGAGCAGGTGCTGGAACTCTGCCGTGCGCGGGTCATGCAGGTACAAAAGCAGCACCGCATCTGGAAAAATCAGCTTCGCACCTGGCGCCGGTCCGAGCCGGAACTGGCCAAATTATGGGATCAGTGCTGGCAAGGAACTCTGCCGAAAAATCTGGCGCAGGAGTTGTTGACCGCAGTTGGCAAGGGTGAAGAAGCTACCCGCAGCCTGTCTGGCAAGGCGCTGAATCGGGCGGCAGCGCTAATCCCGTCGCTCGTCGGCGGTTCAGCCGATCTCGCCCCATCAAACAACAGCTGGCTTGACGGCGAAACCGCGGTTGCTCCGGGTGAGTATGGTGGGCGGAATCTGCATTTTGGCGTGCGGGAACATGCCATGGCCGCCGCGCTCAATGGCATGGCCCTGGCCGGTTGCTGGCGGCCGTATGGGGCAACCTTTCTGGCGTTTGCCGATTATTGTCGACCGGCCATTCGCCTGTCGTCCCTGATGAAGCTGCCGGTCATTTATCTGTTTACCCATGACTCCATCTTCGTCGGCGAAGATGGCCCAACACACCAACCGGTCGAGCAGCTGGCGTCATTACGGTTGATTCCCGGTCTGCAGGTGATTCGGCCGGCCGACGGCCCGGAGACTGCTCTGGCCTGGACTTTGGCCCTGGAGCGCCACGACGGACCGACCGCCTTGATTCTGACCCGGCAGAAATTGCCGCCGTTGCCGCGCATTGAGGGTTTCGATCCGCTGACGATCCGGCGGGGCGGCTATCTGCTGGCGGATTGCGTTGGCCGGCCCGATCTGGTGTTGCTGGCAAGTGGCTCGGAGGTTTCTTTGGCGGTAACGGTCGCCCGAGAACTTGCGGCCAACGGGATCGCCGCTCGGGTGGTATCAGTGCCATGCCTGGAGCTGTTCATCGCGCAGTCGGCGGCGTACCGGCGGCGCCTGCTGCCGGGCCGGGTGCCACGGGTGGCGATTGAGGCCGGCCGGGGCATGCCCTGGTGGCAGCTGTTGGGGAGCAATGGGCATTTTATCGGCATTGAGGAATTCGGTCTGTCGGCACCGGAGCACGACCTTGCCGCGCACTTCAAGCTAACCAGTGCCCAGGTCACCGAACGTATCCGCGTCCTACTGCGCCGGGAGGCCTAACATGGAAGTGTTGACGATTCTGCGACAATCGCTGCTGTTTTCCGGCCTCGATGAAAGTAACTTGTCTGAAGTTGTGGCGATTTCCTCGCAACGTTCGTTTGCCAAGGGGGAGACCATCTTTTCCGAAGGGGAGCCGGCGGTCGGGTTCTATCTGCTGGCCAGTGGCACGATAAAACTGTGCAAGGTATCACCCGACGGTCGGGAAAAGGTGCTGCATTTTGCCCATCCTGGTGAAACCTTTGCTGAAGCGGCATTTTTCGGCAATGGCATGTATCCGGCCGAAGCCAGGGCGGTGGAGGCTGGTGCCGCGATTTTTTTCCCCCGCGATTCGTTCATCGGGCTTTTGGAGCGGAACCCGCAGTTCTCATTGAATCTGATCATTTCGCTGTCCCTGTCATTGCGTCGTTTTGCCCGCCAGATCGAAGAACTCTCCTTTGCCGAAGTGCCGAATCGCCTGGCGGCCTATCTGCTTGATCTGGCAGGACGTAAATCAACGAACTATCAAGGTCGGACCTATCTCGATCTCGAGGTGAAAAAAGGGGAGTTGGCTGCCAGCCTCGGTACGGTCAGCGAAACTCTGTCCCGGGCCTTTCGCAAGCTCAAGGAAGAAGGCGTTCTGGATGTGGAGGGGAGCCGGGTGATTATCGAAGACCTGCCGCGCTTGCAGAAGTTGGCCGGGCGCTCCTGAAATCCGCGTCGTTATGAGAGAGATATTTTCGCACGTTCGCCAAAATAAGGTGCAAGACTGCTGTCATGGCCGCAATTCACGGCTAAACCATTGGGTCCAGCGGATATGAAATCGCAACCTATTGGTCGTAGTCTAATGGAGTAAGATGCCCCGGAATTCCAGTTGGAACTTAACATCGTGGAAGCCGATCCTGGGCCCTTTTGACCCTACACTCTCTAAATCTCAAGCACTTGATACACCATCACCGCTTATAACGGCCCGTATTTATTGTGAGAACATAAACCAGATAATGAGGTTTCACATGCCGCAAACCAAAGAACTTAAGCGTTATCGCTGTTACGAGATCTTTTCTCAATCTACGGGTGTGGAAATCCGTGCTGCGATCAAGACTAACGAAGAGCATGGCCAGGTTATTGAACAGAGTGGCAGAATCCACCTCCGGTTTTTCAAACTGACGCCGAAGACAAAGCCGGATGACGTTACGCAGATCCGCTTTATCTGCGAACCGGACGAGGCTTTTGGGTTGTCGCAAGTGATACAGCAGGTGGCTGGCTCTGCCGTTCCGTGTAAGGAAAAACTGAATCCCCATAAGTTTTCCATCGGGGGAAAGGACGATGAAACAGTAACCACAGTCACGGTAGAAAAGTGGGAGCGGGGTGGTAAAAGCGGCTACGCACTGACAGTTGGTCGCGGCAAAGACTTTATCAGCGTGCCGGTACCGCTGGCTAAATTTCTCTTTGCAGGAGAATTTCTGCGGGCGCTTTCGACAGAGCAGTGCTGGGTGGAACGGGCAGAAAAGAAGAGCTGATTATGATGCATTCAGCTGAGGGAAACTGAGGAGCTAAAGCAGGAGCTACAAGTTGCAGTCTTTCGGACCCCCAAATTCTCCCTAATTATTCTTTAAATTTAAGCGGCTTCGCCAATATGTTGGCCGCCTTTTTTGATGAGCTACAGCGACGATCAGGACCAGATCGGATTCGATGGAATAAAGCAGACTGTAGGGGAAATGCAAGAGTACCTTACGGCGGATAGATCCACGCACTTTTTTTGGCAGCGCGGGGATGGGAAATGACAACAGATATCACCCGGTGTACTTCTGCAATAAATGTCAGGCCGACTCCGGGTGCTTCGTTTTCGTAGTAGCAGGACGCCTCCCGAAACTCTTCATCCGCATCCGGCAGGAATTCGTAGTTCATGATAATTCGGATATTGCTCTTTTGAAAACATCGTTGCCCGGTATCCCCTGAACTTTGCCGGCGCGATAATCATCAAGCCGTCTTTCTGCCTCATCCAGCCAAAGTCGCTCGACTTTCGACACTGTAGGCTCGTCCAGGCTCAGCAGCAGTTTGCCGACGAGACTGGCTCGTGAGTGCATGTCCAGGCTGAGAGCCTCTGATTCAATTTTTTGCATCGTCATTGGCATGAGAGATAACCTCCTGAGTCACTCTAATTTTTCGAATTTACATCAAGCAAAAGCCTTTGGCTATATGAAATCACAACCTTATTGGTTGTAGTTTAGTTGTAGTTTAGTTGAGTTTAGTTGAGTTTAGTTGAGTTGAGTTGAGTATGATGCCCCGGAATACTAGTTACAACTTAACATCTTGGAAGCCTGAGCCCCTTAGTCGCCATGAATATCATACTTGTGTGTGATTATTGTGTTGACTGGTAGCACATAAAAAGTAATATTATTTGTGAAAATATCTTACGGAGGTCCATTAATGGTCCGCGCAACAGTTACTCTTCCTCAGGATCTGCTAACCGAACTGATGTCTCTGGTCGGCGCTAAAAGCAAGACCGAAGCGGTGCTCACTGCGGTTAAGGACGAAATCCGCTTGCGCAAGGCCGCCCGCATCAAGGCGATGGCCGGTTCCATGGAATTCAACATGACCGCTGTCGAGCTTCGTCACGGAGATCAGCGCATTGGCTAAGATACTGGTAGACACTTCGGTCTGGATCGAGTTCTTTCGCAAGAATGAACCGTATCACAGCATCGTGGTCAGGATGATCGACGATGATCAGGTCGCCTGCTGCGGCGTCATTCTGGCGGAATTGATGCAGGGGGCAAAATCTGACAAGGAGTTATCCGTGCTGGAGAACTTCCTTCAGGTTTTCACGTTCATCCCCGAAACAGCCGAACTGTGGGCTGCTGCTGGAAAACTGTCGTTCCAACTTCGACGCAAAGGTGTAACCATTGGCCTTTCCGATTGTTATATTGCCGTTGCCGCTGCCTCGGCTGGTGTCCGGGTGGCAACCCTTGACAGCCATTTTGAGTCACTTTGCAAACCCGCCAAAATCACCCTTCTGACGTTTTAGCAGCAGCCGTTCCAAGAGCTGAAATTCCCTGGATATCCTCCTGGCCGATGGACGAGCGGATGTCGGCAGTGGGTGTCGTGGCGCAGGCGGAGAGGAGGAATGCTCCGAGCAGAAGCAGTGGGATTTTTGGGTTATGGTTCATCCGGGACGGAACCGGCGCAAGAGCTCTGATGTAGTGTTACAAGATGACTGCTCGCAAATAACTCTTGATAAACAGGATGTTATCCCACCTTTACCTGCGCCGTCGCAGCAGCCTGCCCCTGTGTTACAAGGTTTTTGTATCAATCAACATCCCGTTTTTATTGGGCTAATATCGCATTTAACCGGGTGCGTGTTACAAGATGAGATCGACTCGGTAACCCGCCGTCTGGAACAATTGGGGCTTGATGTCATAAACCCGAATCCAGGAGGCCGTTATGACCCGCAAGACCCCGCTCTCTCCCGATCAGATCCGCTCCATTCCCGAACAGTTCAGCTGGGTGGATCAACGTCTGGTCCGTGACCGATACATTGAGTTGTTGAGTGTTGATGCGTGTGCGCTGTATCTCTTCCTCGGGGAAACTGGGGACATCTCCCCGTATTTTCTGCGGGGGATCTAAGTCAACCTAGTGAAAACTGGGGATGTCCCTATTTCCTAAGGCTTTTTATCCCAGGATGGTTTACAGCACTCCGGGAAGGTCAAACCACGTATCGGTCTTGAAATGTGCTGTGGCGGCATCGTGTACGCTGTTTCGGAGATTGACTTCGAGGCATTGAAGTGGGGTATAGAGACTTTCGGATAATGCCATGTTCCAAGCGTAATTGGCAAACAGCTCTGCACCGTCATTGCTGGAACCGCGTTGACGGTAGGCGTCGAGGCGCTCATGCGAAATTGCCCGACGAAGTTGGTCTGAAAAATTTGCTTGCATGTATCACCCGCTGAAGCTATTATTTGAATGCAGCCCCCGGAAAAATCCTCTCCCGACCTTGAGTCGGTGACGATCCCGGGGTTTTTTATTGCCCAAAATATACTGCTTGGGTTTCAAAGACAACGACAAAGATAGTAAACGGGGAACCGCCTTTTTAGCGGTTCCCCGTTTTTATCCAAGGGGTTAACAAACAATGAGAACTACCCCTCACTCCCTCTCCTTTGTGGCTTTTTTCTATTTCACGGTGCGCTCAAAGCAAACCAAGTTTGAGAAAGTTGTAATGCCAGTACTTGTATACTCAGGGGGAAACTGGGGAAACTCCCCGTATTTTCTGCGGGGGATCTAAGTCAACCTAGTGAAAACTGGGGGATGTCCCTATTTCCTCTATTTCCCCTATTTCCCTTTGTCCGGTTAGATGACAAGCTGATGAAGGAAACGGGGAAGGGTTGAGAATTAACTTTAGGCCGATACATGCATTATTTTATCAAGTGCGGCATTTGCCAGAAATCCGCTACGTGTGCCGCCATGATTTAAAACATATCTGTCGATCATGGCAAGTACACGGCGGGGGACACTGATGTTAACCCGCTCAGTTTTGGAGTCCAATATAGCAGCGTCTATCTCTACAACAGCCCATAACCAACCGGAAAATTCGGGATCAGCGGTGAGGCGAGCCATGGAAGATGGTTCCGGGACAGCAAGACCGTCTTCTACAACGGTTTCCATCCAAAGAACTATTGCTTCTTTTGAGTTGTCTATAGCTTCTTCCAAAGTATCACCGGCAGAAAAACAGCCGGGAAGATCCGGGACAACTACACCAAAAGCGTGGGTATCATCTCCAGGTTCAATGGCTATAGGGTATTTCATGGCTAACCTCCTATTTCAGTCCAGCTTGTTTCAAAAGCTTGTGAACAAGACCTTTGCCAAGATCATGTTTGGGGTGCATTACGCTGATATGTCCGGGCTTAACTGCATGAGTAAATATGTGGTGGGAGCCCCTGACTCCTCGAAGTTCCCATCCATCATCTTCTAACATTCGTATAAATTCGCGGCTGTTCATGTTGTGTATGATACACACTTATTAAGAATGAGTCAATGGCCGTAGGATTTACGGCTTTTCAATATGTTGATCTGGCCAGGTGGAGATGTTCTATTTTCCCTGCTTGATTTTGAGAACCTTCTTTTGTTTCGCCCGGGTACTCGGACACAAGACGCTTGCCATGACGATGAGATACAGCCATGTGAACGACAAATCCGTCAACGATGCAATGGCGATCCTCGACCAGGTTCAGGCGAA
>JANOEC010000114.1:0-2232 GCA_031412995.1 Geobacteraceae bacterium | reverse complement strand
TGGTGAGTTGTCGGGCCTTGGGTAGAGGAGTCGAAAGGGTACTGTGGGCCGAATTAGTAAATCGCGCGACGTCCGCCGGTGTGCGCCGCATTCATGCCTGTTACCTGCCGACCGCCAAGAATGCGTTAGTTGCCAATCTTTATGACCAGTTCGGGATGAATAAACTTAGCGAATCCAATATTGGAACTCACTATGAGCTTGAACCGGTTGCACCGGTGGCCTTTCCCGCTTGGATTACCGTCAGTGGTAACGCCCTATGAATGAAAACGATGTTCTTCGTGATCTGTTGATCGAGTTCTTTCAACTGCCACACACCACTCCCACCAGCGATTTGAACCAGTCGGCGGTCAGCAAATGGGACTCATTTGCCATGGTCCAACTCATCACCGAAATGCAATCGGCTTTTGGTGTGGATTTTGACTTGGACGAGATCGAACGACTTACGAGCTACGAGGAGATCCGCAGCGTGTTGGCTCGCAAGAAGGGATCGCTTTAAACCACCTCTATCTTGCGCTGTTCTGCAATCGGGGAAACCAATTTCCAATACAGCGTTTTCTCGCGACACGTGTGCAGCTAATCGCGCTCCTATCTCGATCACCGGCTTGGGGCGTGAGCTGGTCCAGTATCCTTCCTACTCATTCATGACATAATTCTTATGATCCGCTTACTTCAACAAGCCAGATCGCATGTTCAAGCGTTGCTTCAACGTCATGGGATTCTTGTGTCGCACTATCCCTTGCAGAACTGTCTACAACTATTATCTCCTACAACGATCCTCGATGTCGGTGCTAATGTGGGCCAATATGGGAGTGAACTCCGCAGCCTTGGTTTTCGAGGGCGAATTGAATCTTTTGAACCCTTTCGCCCGGCTTTCAATTCACTTCGCGAGGTCAGCGCAAGATCCCGTCCTCTTAATGCTTGGCACTGTCACAATTATGGGCTTGCTGAGAAGGAGGGGGAAGCATCCATGTACGTCTCTAGGCAATCCGTATTTAACTCATTAAAAGAGCCATTGCCACAATCTGCCGAATTGCATTCAGGTATCGTCACCAGCGAGAGCGTCTCGGTTAAGGTACGCACCCTCGACCTTGTTTGGCAGGAATTAAATCTGTCTGAAGAGCGCGTGTTCTTGAAAATGGATACCCAAGGCTATGAATTGCCCATACTGCATGGGGCAAAATCCGCCTTGGAAAGGATCTCTGGAATCCAGCTTGAAGTCTCTTTGACTCCTCTTTACAGAGGGCAGCCTTGCATTGAGGAAGTTGTGCCCTTTCTGCGCGGGCACGGCTTTCAGATATTTGGCGTTTGGCCGGGACGCGGAATCCGAGGGAAAGCAAATCAGATTTTTGAAGTGGATTTTATCTTCATAAAGGGCTGAATTCCTCCCTCCTCTTTCTGCTAAGACGCCTTAACTTTCAAAAGGGGTACCACCTGCCATGCCACGATTCAGCGTCATTATAACTTGCTATAACCAAAGTCTGTTTATCAGAGACGCTGTAAGCTCCGCCTTAGCTCAAGACTGTACCGACAAAGAAATTATTGTAGTCGATGATGGTTCCACTGATGACTCAATAAGAATTTTGAAAGAGTTTGGGAATGCGATCAAACTTAAAGCACTCGAAACTAACGAGGGGCCTTACGGAGCCCGTAACTGGGGAGCCTCTCTGGCCATTGGCGACTTTCTTGTATTTCTCGATGGAGACGATCTGCTGCTGCCATGGGCTCTGAATACTTACGGCTGCATCATTGACCTCAAGAATCCAAAGCTAATTCTGGGTAGTATGCTTTGGTTCAAGGATGTCTTCTCCTCAGTTAAAATTGGAACAAGTCCCAGCGAAATCAGCTTTATCAATTACGAAGCTTTCATGAAAAAAGACCGAGCGTGCAGGCTGAGTGCCAGCGCACTAATCATTGACCGTCTAAGTTTTAATAATGTCAGTGGATGGACCAACGGTATTTTTCCGATGGATGATCATGATCTTGCGATTAAATTGGGTTATTCAGGTCACTATATTCAGATTGTGGCGCCTCAAACCACGGCTTATCGGGTGCATGCAAATAATACGGTCCACCAAGTCCAGAGATTGATTGATAATCTATACAAATTGATCAGAAGAGAAGAATTGGGTCAATACCCAGGTGGTCGAGCCTGCCGCTTCGAAAGGCGCGCAGTGATTGGGGGCTTAATATTCTTCTGGTTCAAAAGTGCCGTTAAGGCAAAACTCTATGGGG
>JANOEC010000113.1:0-76881 GCA_031412995.1 Geobacteraceae bacterium | reverse complement strand
GGTGGCGGTCCTGGAAGACACCGCGATCAGGAACCGCCTCACGGTCTCGGACCGGGCCCTGGACATTGCGCGCGCGGACCTGCAGCGCGTGGTCTACAAGTCGTTCAGCGACGATGCCGCTCGTCTGGAACTCCAGGTGCTCGAGTCGCGGGTGCAGGAAAAAAGCGCCGAAGTGGCCTACCTGACCGAACTGCTCGGAAAATTGAAGCTCGCCACGCCCTTCGGCGGGGTCGCGATATTCCCCGATACGGAGGAGATGCGGGGCAAGCCGGTGCAGGTCGGCGAACGCATCATGGTGGTCGCCGATCCGTCGCTCATCGACGTGACGGTGTACCTGTCGTCGGATGATGCCGTGGAACTCGAGGCCGGCGCGCGGGTGGTGGTATTCCTGCATGTCGACCCGCTGTCGTCGATCGAGGCGACGATTACGCGATCGAGTTACGAGGCCACGCAGGGTCCGGACGGCGCTCTTTCTTACGTCGTGCGTGCGGCGCTGGCGCAGGGCCATTCGTTTCCCCGCATCGGCCTGCGCGGTACGGCGAAGATCTATGCGGGCAAAGTCAGCCTGGCGTACTACCTGTTCCGCAAGCCGCTCGCCTTCGTGCGCCGCTCCATCGGCGTCTGACCGCTAGCGGGGCGGAGCGGTTGTCGGCGCGTAGACCGCGCAAATCCCCCGGTCGCCTTCCACCAGGCATGAGGTCCTGGGCGCGTTTCGCGGTATTTCTATCCTTGTCGCGTCGGTGAGCGGTCCGACGTGGCCGTCCGGTTCCGTGGTGCGCAGGCGCGCGAAATACGTGCCGTACAGCGGCAGCGGGAGGTCCGCCGCGGGCCGGTCCGTATGCCGCTCCTCGACGATGTAATCGAAGCGGGAATCCGCTGCCAGCTGCAAGACGAACTTCTGGCCGGGCAGGCCGGCCCAGCTGAAGCGCAGCATGCCACCCTCCACCCTGGGCGCGGCAGGAGGCGCCGGCGGGGAATCGAGGCGGAAGGAGCGGATTGCGCTGAGGCGGCTCTGCGAGCCGTTTTTCAACAGGCTGGCGACGCGCCAGTAGTAGGTTCCAGGGCGCAGATCGGCGAGCGGGAGTTTCGTTTCCCGCAGGCCTGTCCACTCGCGCGGCTGGTTGCGGAACGCGTTGTCCTGCGCAAGCTGCGCGACATAGCCGATCGCATCGGCATCCGGCAGCCAGGCCAGTTCCGTGGACCTTCCGTACAATCGGCTCCGATCCGGCGGGGACGTGAGGCTGGGCGGCTCCGCGCGAAGCTGGACGCGCATGCGCGCGATCGTGCCGATGCCTTCGAGCCCGATGTCGTCGATGGCGCGCACGCGGACGAAATAGTCGCCGTCGGCCAACGCTGCTATCCGCAGGCGCGGAATCCTGACGATTTCTTCCACCAGGTGCCGCGCGAGGTCGCTTCCCGGCGAGATGATCACGCGGTACATGCGCGCGCCCTCGAGCGGACTGAAGTGAATTTCGGCACCGTTCTGCTCGACCAGCTGAATTCCGGTCCACAAGCGGGGGCCGGCGAGCAGAGCCCTCGCCTGGATCGAAGGATTCCCTGCTACGACACGGGCGCCGTGCCCGGCAGCCACCGCAACGCCGTCCGAACCGCCCGGCATCGCCACCTGCACGGAGCCCTCGCCGGTTTCAATGGTCGCCGTGCGCTGCAGCAGGTCCGCTGTGGCCCGAAACAGCGCTTCGCGGGCCGTGGCGACTGCAACCGGTGTGCGTACCTCGAAGCGCGCGTTGGCGTGCCGCATTCCGCGGACGCCTGCCTCGATCCGGCCGCGATCCAGCCGGAGCGAAGCGTCGATGCCGCCGGCAGCAGGCAATACGCGGTATCGGTCGACGATCAGCCGGCTCGAGGCCTGAAGCGTGAAGCTGGAGCCCCCCGGAAGCGCAAAACGGACATGGCCGTCTACGCCGGTGCGCAGTTCGTCTCCGGGCACGAGAGTGTCCCCCGCGTGCAATTGCCGGTCGCGTGTGGCCCCTGCGCGCAGTTGCCGGTTGCCGGCGACCAGCGCTTCGCCGTAGACCGCGACTATCTGAAGCGACTGCGTGGCGCCTTCCGGGCGGGTCTTCGCGGCCGCCGCGGCCCCGGAAACAGGAAGCGTCAGTGATCCGAGAGTCAACAGGCTGGAAAGGGCAATCGCCTGCCGCACGGTGCGAAACGTCAAAGGAGCGCGACCAGCTCCGGCGGCTGGCTGATCACGGCGTCCGCCTGCCAGGAATCAAGGTTGCTGCCATAGCCCCATCCGACCGCGATCGAGCGCATGCCGGCCGCACGCGCGGCCTGGATATCGCGCAGGTCGTCGCCAAGGTAGACGCAGGCGGCAGGCTCGAGTGCAAGCTCCCGCGCCGCATGCAGCAGCGAGGCAGGGTGGGGTTTGAGGTGCGGGGTCGTATCGCCGCAGACAACGCATGCCGTGCGCCGATCGAGCCCCAGCGCCGCAACGATGCCGTGCGTGAATCGGGCGGACTTGTTGGTCACGATGCCCCAGCGCAGGCCGCGCGCCTCGATGGCCGAGAGCAATTGCTCGATGCCCGGAAACAATCGCGTGTCGATGAACATTTCATTGGCGTAGTGCTGCATGAAAGCTTCGCGCAGCGCCTGATACTCGGGATGCTCGGGAAGGACGCCGAGCCCCGCCTCGATGAGGCCGCGCGCTCCCGCAGACGCGCTATGCCGCAATTTCTCGATCGGCAAATCCTCCAGGCCGCGCGCCGCGCGCAGGCGGTTGACGGCGCGGGAAAGATCGGCCGCCGTGTCGGCAAGCGTGCCGTCGAAATCAAACAAAACGGCACGGGTGCCGTCCTGCCCCAGGGCACGCGTGCCGTTCCTGTGGGCGGCGTTGCTAGGCATCCTTGACGCAGCACAGTGAGTAGTTCACGCCGCAATCCTCGCCGAGTTGGTACCGGTTGGCGAGCGGATTGTAGGTCATGCCCTTGAGTTCCACCGGTTCCAGCCCGGCGTCGCGGCACCAGCGCGACAGCTCCGAGGGCTTGATGAAGCGCGCGTAGTCGTGCGTGCCCCTGGGCAGCATCTTCAGCACATACTCGGCGCCGATCACCGCGAACAGGTAGGACTTCGGATTGCGGTTGATGGTGGAGAAGAACACGCGCCCGCCGGTCAAGTCCTGACGTGGCAAGGATGGCCCTGATTAGCGGTGCTACCTCAGCGCTTTTCAGCCCATAGGAAGATAAACAACCTCGGCCATTACCATCTCGGCGGTAACCAGTCGCACCTTGCCGGCCGCTGCCTCTTTGAGCAACAGCTCGACCCGTTCGGCCTTCACCGGATCGTCATTGGTCAGGTAGCGGATAAAGAGGTTGGTATCAATAAAGCATACCGTCATTTCTGTTCCTCACTCACCCGCTTGACAACGGCGCCCTTCGCCCGAATTCTCTCCTGAGTGAAATCGCCTTTCCCTTGCGAGCGAACGGCACCGCGCAGATCCAGTAGCGTCTTGACCGGCGCCAACAGGACTCTTTCACCATCCAGAACAAAGTCAACCTTGTCGTTGGTGCGCAGATGCAGAAGGTCGCGAATCTCTTTCGGAATGGTGACTTGACCCTTGAATGTAATTGTAGCCAGCATGTTCCTTACCTCCAGCTTATTTCTTACTTTCCAGTATGAGTAAGAAATCCGCGACTGACAAGGCCGCCATCCCTTACTCCCCCACGCTCAACGCCTTGTTCGGCAGCTCGCCGAACATCTCCGGGGCATAGAGCGCTTCCACCCGGGTCGGCGGCAGGCGGAAGTTGCCGTCATTATTGAAGCGGATCGTATACTCGGTGGTGAATTTCCCCTTGGGCACGTAGTCGTAATAGGCCCGGTAGGCCTCGAAGGAGCGCTCGACAAAGACCGGCCAGCTCCGGTTCCGTTCCCCTGCGGTCATGAGCGCCGAATCGCTCCCTAAGCCGGAACCGAGGATCGTCACCCCGGCCGGCACCGGATCGCTCACGGCCACCCAGGTCATGTCGCTCTGGGCTTCGATCTCCAGTTTCACCCGGGCCACGTCCCCCCGGCTCCACCGGTTCTTGTCCCGCTGCTCGATCGGGGTCACGGTTCGCTTGATCTGGTAGCCGCTGGAGAGCGGGGCCTTGAGCGGGATGGCGGCCAGGCTCATGATCGTGGCCCACGGCTTGCCGCTGCCGGTATGCTGCAGGTTGAGCCGGGCGGTCCCTTCCGGCCAGGCGAGGGAAACGGTTTTCCCTTTCTTGTCCGTAGCCCACTCCGTGGGTTTGGTTATCCCGGCCAGCTCGGCCGTGGTCACGCCGCTCACCGGGGTCGCCTCGAACCGCTTCGAGTAGCGGTCCATGACCACCGTGCCCCAGGCATTGGCGATGGTCGTCTCCCAGTGCCCCTGGTGTTGACGGGCCACGGCGCCCCGGACCAGACGGGGGACGTCTTCGAGCCAGTCACGTTCTTCCATGAAGGTGAGCAGGGTGCGCAGGGCATTGGTATCGGTCGAAATCATCAGCCACCAGAGCCGGTCTGACCGTTCAGTGGAGAAGTTCATGATCGTCCCCTGGAAGTTGAGCCGGGAGCGGATGATCTGTTCCGCCTCTTTGAGCCGTTTTGCCCGGTCAGGGAGGTCGTTGGTCCGCTTGAGGATATTCAGCCAGTCCAGCACGGCCGAGGTCGGCCAGAGATTCGGTTCCACGGCAATACTGGCCAGCAGCTTAGGGTCGGCCCGGCCCCGCTGGGAAAGGGCTTCGACGGCGGCCAACTTCTGGATGGAAAGATCGGCGGTACGGAATGACCCATCGCGGCGGATCTTCCCCTCGACAAAGGCGGTGAGCCCCTGTTCCAGCTGTTTGAGCAGGTTCTCCGGCAACGCCAACCCTGCTTCCTTGGTGATGGTCAGGATATAGGCCGTCAGCATTGGGCTCCCCTTAAGCCAGGGCGAAGCGAAATACTTCACCAGACCATCGCTGTCCAGATGGGCGGGGAGGACCGCGACGATCCGTTTCCAGATGGCTTCGTCCTTAAGGCTGACGGCGCGCGACACCTGCTGCTCCATGCAGGTGTAGGGATACTGCCGCATGAACTGGACCACCCCGCTGAGCCCTTCGGTCAGCTTGGGGCGCAGAGCGACGTTGACGCCGCCCCGCCCCTTGATTGCGTCTTCGGGGATTCGTACATCCAGGCTGAACGCCTTATCCACCTGGGTGATGGTGGCCTGATAGACCTGCACCGGCACCGGTGCCACCACCCGCTGGGTCACCTTGATCCGGTCGTTCCCTGCGCCGTTGTCTTCTTTCACTACGGCTTCCCAGGTGGCCGTATCGATGCCGGCCGGCACCTCTGCCGGCCAGGCAATATCCTTGGCCTCCCCCGGCGCCAGTTTGAGGCTGATCGGGACGAAGTCGCTCCCTGCCGCTGCCCAGGACGGCCGGGCGGTGACAGTCAGTGCCATGTCGCGACTCGATGCGTTGCGGATGGTGAAGAGGGCAGTGAACCGGTCACCCTGGCGGACCATGGGAGGCAGGCCGGAGAGGACCATCAGATCCTGGCTGGTGCGGATGGAGGTGCGGCCGGTACCGAACAGGCCGCTGCCGGCACTGGCCACCGCCACCACCGAGAAGCTGGTGAGTGAATCGTTCAGCGGAATTTCCAGGGTCGCTGCCCCCTGGGCGTCAAGCTTCACCCTTCCTTTCCAGATCAGCAGGGTATCAAACAGTTCGCGGGCCGAGCGCATGCCGCCACCGCCACCGGCAGGCAGCGCTTTCAGGCCGAAGTGGCGGCGGCCCACTATCTGGCTCTGGGCGGTAGAGGTTTTGATCTCGTGCCCCCGCCGGCCCATCATGGCGTCCAGCAGCTTCCAGCTGTTGTTCGGCATCAGCTCCAGCAGCCCCTCATCCACTGCTGCCAGCGCCACCTCGGCGCCTGGGGGGAGGGCGCCGCCATCGGCCCGGGTCACCTTGATGGTGATCCTGGCCTTGCCGCGCACCTGGTAACTGTCATGATCGGCTGTCACCTTGACCTTCAGCTCATGGGCTTTGCGTCCCACCCGGATTTCACTGATCCCCAGACGATAGGCCGGCTTGCCGGGATCGAACAGGGCGGTCGGCTTGGTACCGGCTACCCGGCCCCGCACACAGAGGGCGGAGACAAAGACGTTGGGGGCGTAATTCCCCTTGATCGGCACGGCGATCATTGGCTCCTTGCCGCTGACTTTCTTCACATAGGCATCGATGATTCCTTCCCGCTCCACCGTCACCAGCAGAGTAGCCGAGCGGAAGGGGGAACGGACCTGGAACTGGGCGCTGTCCCCCGGGTTATAGGCTTTCTTTTCCGGCAGCAGGTCGATCCGGTCACTGTCCCCGGCTTCAAACCACCACTCATCCTGGCCGGCCACCCAGACATCCCGGTTGGCGGTTGCGACATTGCCGCGGTCATCGGTCACTGTTGCCTGCAGGATGACATTGCCCGTTATCGGTGCCTTGGCGCTGCAGTCCAGATAGCCCTTATCGTCCGTGGTTCCGGCGCAGAATGGCCCGACTGATTTGGTTTCGGTGACATGTTCGTAGGAGTAGAAGCCACCCACCAGCCGCTTGCGGTGAGAGTAGTGGCGACGGCTGAACAGCTCCACAGCGACCTTGGCCCCGGCCACCGGGTTCCCCTTGACGTCCAGGACCACGGTTTTGAACTTGAGTGCTTCGGCTGACGATGACCAGGAATCGGGCTTGATCCCCACCAGCAGTCTGGACGACCAGAGCGGCACGCGACCGGTGACGGTCTGGATTTCGCCGTTAGGATCGCGGAATTCAAGCTCGGCCAGCAGGGAGTGGGGGGCGGTGATCGGCGGCAGGTTGTTGATTCGCGCCCGGAAAGCGCCCCCTTGGTCCAGGACGAACTCCTGGCTGGTATAGACCGGTTTCGTCGGCTGGGACTCCTGGGGCAGCTCATCACCATCGTCGTCATAGGAGCGCTCGGCGGATTCCTCTTTCACCACCCCGGTTTCCACCCGGCCGTTGGCAAAGCTGAAATCTTCATAGTCAGCGAAGCTTATTGACTTCGGTTTAACCTGGGTCCGGAGTACGACCTTGGCCCCGCCGGCGCCACCGCCGGACAGGTGGGCAACGTAGAGATCGACATCGACGCTGGCGGCGTTCACCGCCGGCTCCTTGGGCGGTTCCACCACCCCCTTCATCAGTGGGACGCGAAATTCCTCAACGCGGAAGAACCCGGACTCCCAGCCATCAAGCCGCACGTATTCCTCATCAGCCAGCTCGTTACGGGGCGCGCCTTTCTGCCGTTTTTTGCGCTTCTCAATCACTTTTTTCGCCAACTGCAGATCGTAGTAGCCGAGTTCCGCCGCTTTCGGCACGGCCATCGCCGTTTCAGCGCTGTTGTCCGCCTTCCAGGTCAGGGGGAATTCATAGCGCTGGCCACTGCCGCGATGGGTCACCACGGCAACGTTCGGCAGGTCGGTCACCTTGCGCAGGTCAAAACCCTGCATGGCGTGATTGCGCATGAAGTGCTTCATCTGCACTGTTTCCCCGGCCCGCACCAGGGTCCGGTCAAAGACCGTATGGGCGATGGTCTGCTCCTTGAACTCGGCATAGGGGAGATTGAAGCGCCAGCTTTCGATCCCCTTGGCCCAGCTGGAATGGACAAAGGTCAGGTCGTCCTGTTTCCGGGCAAAGACAAACAGGCCGTGGGACATGCCGCCCAGCATCGGCTGGTCATTGTCGCTATAGAAATCCTCTTCCTTTTCGTTACTCTGTTCATCTGAGCAGTAGGGGAGCTTATCGCTGAATTTCTTCTGCACCCGGGCAATGCCGTCGTGATCGGTCTTCCCCTGCCAGTGCATTTTCCCCTGGCAGTCGCGGATGTGCACCTCGGCCCCAGGTACCGGCAGCCCCTGGTCCAGGCTGGTCACCCAGACCAGGGACGATTCCCGCCCCCACTTGAAATGGGCGGACATGTTGGTGACCAAGGCCGCCGACGATACATACATCGGTTTCGGTTTTTCCAGCAGGGCAGCGCCGAGAATCGGACTCTCCAGCTCGACGATATGGAAGCCGGGCTTCTTGATCGGAATGCCGACCACCTCGAAGGCCTTGTCACCGTTCGGTTTCGGGATGACAAACTCCGTGGCCCCCACTTTGTTCAGCAGCGGCTTGTGCCGTTTGGCGGTGCGGACCTTGGCTAGCCACTCGATGATCCGTTCTTCGCGGTCAATTGGCAGAAGTTGCTGCTTCCCTTTGATTGGCTCGGCCTTAACGACCGGTTCCTTTTTCTCGCCCTTCAGCCAGGAGCTGAGCTTGCCGGCAACTGCCCTGGCCTTATCGATCACCGTTGCTTTGGGGAGATCTTTTGGTTGCTCTGCAACGATTCGTTGCGGCTCGTCGGGGTTCAGCTGTCGCGCCTTGACCCGGGGCTCCAGGTTGCGCAGGGTGACCGGAATCGCTGCCTCACTGCTCAGCTCAACAATGCCAAAGGGGGCGGCAAACTTGGCCAATGGCGGAAAGCCATCGGTGGTGACATGCAGGGGGAATTTATCCCGATTGGCCACTGGTCGGCCGGCATCGTCCGTCAACCCTTTGGGCAGTTCGATGGTAAAGGACTTTTTTTCGGGGAAAGGGCCTTTGAACTTGATGCCCCGCACGTCGCCATCACCCTTTACCGCCTCTCTGCCCTCGTCGCCTTCCTCATCATCGCCCGCCAATTCGGGCTTGTAGACCTTCTTGCCCGCTCGCATGACGATCTTCTTGGCCAGGTTGGCCGGTACTGGTGCCGAGAAGTTGAGCCGCATCGGCGTCATGGGAATGCAGGGGGCGTTGGTATTGGTCCGTTCGCACTGGAAGGAGAGGGTGAACTGGTCGCGCACAATGAAGTTGAGGATCTGCTCCTCACTGGTCGCCACCCCGGTGCTGGAGGTGATGCCGGTCCCCCAGATCAGTTTGACCGTGGCCTTGCTCGGGAAGCGCTGGCGACAGCGGATCGTGAGGATGCGGCCGTTATCGGGACGACCGGCCGCCTTGAGCACCGTCGCCCGTTCTGTGCCCTTGACGATCTCAATCCCCAACGGCTCGGCGATCCCTTCCACACTGAAGCGGACCTTGGCCAGCACCGCCGCCTCATCCGGCTCACCGTCCAACGCCAGGATAAAGATCTGCTGTTCGTCAATGGTCCTGTCTTTTCCCGGCCGCGAGCCGACAATGGCCGGACCGCCGGTGGTAAAGGAGAAGAGACGCTCACCACTCACCGCCGCACCGGCCACTGTCTGCAATCCATCCCGCAGGGTGAAGGAGCAGGCAACCCCGGCCGGCAAGTCGCGATCAAAATCAAAAACCCAGTTCTTGACATCGGCCCAGCGGCCAACGCCTTTTTCCGGGCAGGCAATGCTAAAGGGGCTTTCATTGCGCGGGTCACCAAAGGTCGTCATTGGCGCGGAAAAGCGGGCAGCTACCTGGCGCACCCCTTTGATCGTCCCTTGGGGCGAAAAGGATTCGACAGTGGCACCTTGCTGCGCCTGAGCCAAACCGGCCAAGAGATGCGATACCAGGACAATCCAAAGGGCTAAAGAGCGGTGCACGTGGCAGTCTCCTTTACGTGGTGGATGGACGACGGGTGATGGATGAACGACATCAACAGGAAACAAATATTCCCTTTAATTACTAGCACGATTAAATGATTTCACCAGCAGATCGCGTCAGAGGAGCCAGGAGACGAAAAAACTGCATTTCTGCAGGTGGAGAGTCAAAATGGGGGTTTGCTGGGGAGTAAAGAAGGCTGCCGTATTCTGGCAGCCACACATTTCTTTTCTGTTAATTGCCGGTGGTCCGCGTACATTGAAGGCCCGAATAAGTCACAGCGTTAATCTACGATCCGACCGTCTCTGACCTGGAATATCCGGTCAAAACCTTCCACCATACGGTGATCGTGGGTGACGACCAGGATCGCTGAATGGTTCTCCACCGCCAGCGATTTCAACAGGGCCATGACATTCTTGCCGTTTTCAGTGTCGAGTGCCGCAGTAGGCTCATCAGCCAGGATTACCTTCGGTTTATTTGCCAATGCCCTGGCAATGGCTACCCGCTGGGCTTCCCCTCCGGAAAGTGCCTTGGGGTAGCTCGCCATGCGGTGCCCGAGATTGAGGGAGGCAAGCAGTTCCGTTGCCCTGCTTTTGGCTTCTGGCCGCGACAGATGGTTGATTTCCAGGGCCACCATGACATTCTCCAACGCCGTCAGAAATGGAATGAGATTGTGGTGCTGGAAGATGAAGCCGAGCTTTTCCCGGCGTAAGCGTTTCAGGTCCAGACCCGGCAGCCACCCTTCATCAGCAACCAAAGTACCGTCAATGGCTACCTTGCCATGAGTCGGCTCATTGATCAGCCCAATTGAGGTGAGCAGCGTGGTCTTGCCTGAACCAGAGGGGCCGAGAATGGCGACCAGTTCTCCGGGCTGTACCTGCAGGGTGGCATCTGCGATAGCGGTCACTGCCGTCTCGCCCTTACCATAAGTTTTCGTCAGGTTTGCCACTTCGATTGCATACAAGGTTTCACCCACCTAACGCCTCCGCTGGTTCGACTTTCAACGCCTTCCGGATGCCGATAAAGCTGGAAACGGTGCAAATGACGATGACGATGACAAAGAGCACCTGCAGGTCAAAAGCTTCCAGCACGATCCGCCGGGGAAATTTCTCGTAGGTGAGCAGAATCAGCCCATAGCCAATAGCAAACGCGATCACCCCCATCAGCAGCGACTGCTGGAGAATCATGCCGATGATCACCCGATTCTGGGCGCCGATCAGCTTCAGGGTGGCGATTACCTTGATCTTGTCGATGGTCGAGGTGTAGATGATCAGGGCAATGATCACCGCTGAGATCACCAGCAGGATGATCCGGAACAGTCCCAGCTGCATCCGTGCTTTTTCGATCATCCCTTTGGTAAGGATTTTGGTCTGTTCTTCGACTGACAGGGGTCGAAAATGGTTCCACCGGCTGATCTGCTCTTGCACCGCCTGAAGATTTGCTCCCGGCGCCAACCGGGCCACGATCGCGTTGACGATATGGGTCGATTCGGTAATGCGGGCAATGTTCTGCTTCAGGTAGTGCGATTGCAGTGGCGACAGTGCCTGCGCGCCGGCCAGATTGGCATCGATCCGTGCCCGGTCGTTCCTGATGGCGTCGTTGTCTTTCTTGAACTGGATATCCTGGGCATCCGCCAGGCTCATATAGGCCGCCGGGTCGCCGCCAGAGGAAACGACCTTGCCGGTGATCCCCACCACGGTGTAGTCGTGCTGCCCCAAATGCAGCTTCTCGCCGATCTCCATCTGCATTGCCTTGGCAACCACGGTCTCATAGTGCTTCTGGCGGATCTGCCGACCGGCAAGGATCTCCGGCGGGCCGCCCAAACCGTTCAGGTCATAGCCAATGAGGAAAAAACGGAACGGTTTCCCTTGGCGGTCAATCTGGATCGTCTGGAAGGAAAGCGGAGATGCCTCTGCCACGCCCGGCACCGCCTTGATCCGGTATTTAATATCCTCCGGGATGCGCGAGCTTTCGGCAAACGGGCCGTTGGTGTCTTGTTGGACCACCCAGATGTCGGCTCCGGTGAAGTTGAGCACTGCCAGGGCATCGGCAAAGAGTCCCCGATAGATGCCGCCCATGCTTATCACCACCCCGATCAGCAGGCCCAGACCGATAGAAGTCAGCACGAACCTGCCCAGGTGATAGCGGATATCACGAATGGCAAGGTTCATTTGCCAATCCTGACCTGTATGCCGTCTTTGAACTTTGTCATTGCCATGGGCGATGCCAATGCGACCTGTTCGCTTCCATCAAGCCCCGTGACTATTTCGGTAAAGTTGCGCCGGTCCGCGATGCCGACGGTCACTTCCCTGAAGGTGAGTCTCCCCTTGACCACCAGCCAGACTCCGTTTTTCTTGCCCTTTGAAACAATGGCCGTGGCAGGGAGAGCCGGGGCGTCTTTCTTCATCTCCGTGATGATATACAGATCGGACTGCTCCCCCATGCGGAAGTTTTTCAGCGGTTCATTGAAGGCCACGTCTACTGCCAACTCCTCAGTCACCCGATCACTCTGGTGCCCAATACGGGCAACGTGGCCAGGCAGCGGTTCGCCGGCAGCGGAACGGAGGGTGATGATTGCCTTTTTGCCGACCGCAACCCCTTTCAGCAGTGATTCATCCACGTTGGCCTTGACCCAGACGGTTCGGGGGTCGGCCAGGGTGAAGATCGTCATCCCGGGTGAAACTGTGGCCCCCTTTTCCAGGTCACGGGAGATGATGATCCCGTCCTGGGGGGCAAAGATACGCGTATCGGCCACCCTGCTTTTGGCAATACCGACCCCGGCGCGGCCGAATTGCTGTTCCATCCGCACCGCTTCGACTGCCGCCTGGCTCCGGGCAACCTCTTCCCGGGCCACTTGAGCGGCAGTGTCATACTGTTCGGCTTCCAGCTTGGAGACCAGATTCTTTTCCGCCAGGGTCTTGAACCGTTGCGCGTTTTTTTCTGCCAGGACCAGGTTCGCCTTGGCCTTCTGCAGGTTGGCCTGCTCCACTCCCAAGCTGGCGGCGGACCGATTCAGCGTCGCTTCTGACTGCTGCTGTTGTTGCAGGACGTCGTCATTTTCCAGCCGGGCCAGGAGCTGCCCCTGCTGCACCCGCTCACCCTGATCGACGAGCAATGCCACAATTCTGCCGGTGACTTTGCTGGAGACGCTGACCACGACCTTGGCTTCAACCGTGCCGTTGCCATAGACCTGGGAGGTCAGGTCGCGTTTCTCCAGCGTGGTGATCTGGACCTTCAACGGCGCAAGCAGGGTCATTTTGAGTGCGACGCCAAGAGCCACAATTATTAACAGCCAGAGCAGGTATATTTTCTTTCGTGCCAGGATTTTCATGAGATCCATAGGGTCCTCCTTGCCAACAACGGCTAAATTATTCCGCTTGCCCGGTCCAGGCGCGCCTTTGCGATGAAATAGTCATACATGGCCTGGATATTCGCGGTTCGTGCTTCAAGCGCCTGGGATTGTGCATCGGTCACTTCGATGATGCTGCCAACCCCTTCCTGATACCGACCTTCTGCCAGGGTCTGGCTTTCGTTGGCGGCGGTAACTTCCTTACCGGTCGAAGCTATCCGGGCAGTTGCTTCGTTAACGCCAAGCCAGGCTGATTCGACTTCTTTGCCGATCTGCAGTTTAAGGTTGTGCTGTCGTGCCTCGATGGCATGAATATTCGCTGTGGCTTCCCGTACCTGCTCGACCGACGAGAACCCGGAAAACAGCGGTACGGTCAGGTTCAATCCGACGGCCCAGATGTTGCCATCGGGCGGGAAGTTCCGGTCAGCATAGCCGACACTTGCGGTGCCGGACAGAACCGGCAGATAGCTCCCCTTGGCTGTTTTCAGATTGGCGTCTGCCACCGATCTCACTGCGGCCAGTTGGTGCAGTTCGGCCCGGCTCTCTACCGCATCCCCTTGCGCCTGGCCCTGTTCTGGCAGGGTCAGGGTAACCAGGGGGGGCTCAAGTGGCTTGCGGTCCACCAGTGACGCAATCCCCATGGCATTGGCCAATTCCATCCTGGCGAGCTGCTGGTTGTTTTCCGCCCTGATCAATGCAGTTCTGGCAGCAAACAGATTCGCTTCGGCTCGTGCTACATCAACCTTCGCCCTGATCCCCGCAGCGAAGAATTCCTGCGCCTGGCGGTACACGTGCTCACGTGCCGTGACCGTTTCCCTGACGGCGATGGCCTGTTTGTCAGCCGCAAGGAGCAGATAGAAGGCGGTCTTGACCCGTAACGCCAATTCCTGTCGGGTGATGGTCAGGACTTTGTCAGCGGCTTCCCGGTTGCTGCGGGCTGCGTCGATTGCACCTGCGGTGCGGCCGAAATCGTAGATCGTCTGCTTCAGGAACAGGGCCGTCGTGGTTACTTCCGTCGGCCTGATTCTTTCCTGGGCCGTGAGAAATGACCTCCCTTTGCTCCAGTCGGCGGCGATGCTGATCTGCGGATAGTAGTTGGCGAGGGCCAAGCCGGTTCTCGCCTCGGCGCCGTGCAGATTTTCCTTGGCCTCAATCACCTGGGGGTGGTTATTCCTGGCGGTCTCCAGCGCCTCGTCCAGAGTCAGGAGGGGAGCGGCGTTCAGGGGGAGGTAATAGGTACAAAGCATGATCAGACAAATCAGGGTACGTTTCATGATGGGCCGCCTCCATACGATAAGCTGAATACCATGTGATCGAATACTCACATTTAGGGCAAAAAAATCAGCGGATCAATTTCAGGAAATTGAGCCAAAGTTTTTCGGCTTCAACCTTGATATCAAACGATAAATTGTCGATCGACCAGCGCAGCGCGGTAATCTGGATCATACCAAGCAGGGTCAACGCCGTTTCCCTGGGGGTCAATCCCTGTCTGAAATTCCCTTCACCAATCCCTGCCTCGATGATTCCGGCGATGGTCTCCACGTAGTTGCCGATTCTCTGCGCCAAAATTTGCGACAGTTTGTGGTGCGTCAGGTGAACATCATCAGAAAATACGAAGCGCGGGATGCCCGGATATTCCGCCAAAAGAGTGATGTGGGAGCGAAAAATTATTTCCAGTTTTTCCAACGGTTTCCTGCTGCTCCCGGCGATGGTCGCGGCATTGCCCATAACCGCACTGCCAATGAAGTCACCAAGTGCGGCGTAGATGTCATCCTTGCCACCAAAGTGCCGATAGATGTTTGCCTCACTCATTCCGGCCTCTTCGGCAATAGCCGCAATGGTTAACGCGCGCACCCCTTTATTCCCGACAACCGCGAGTGCCGCCTGAACAATTTCTTCCTTGCGAATCCGGGTAGATTTTTTTTGCAGCATAGCGTCCTCATGTGAATATTAACTCACATAATATTCAAGCCTCACGGTTTCGTCAAGGGGCTTATCTTTGTTTATTGACCTGAGTCAAAGGCTGCTTGGTAACGAGCGCCTGTGCAATAATTCATCCTGATGCGCCAGCCAGCAATAGAACATACCCAACGGACGTATTCCACTCACAACGGCTTGGTCCATGTGCCATAAAAGTAGTCCGGCAATTTGACCCCATCTGTAAACATGTTAACATCTTTCTGATGAAAGATTTTTTACGGCGCCAATGACTTAAAATGATTGATCCATTGAAAGAACAGGTTCTTAAAGCTGCGCGGCAGCTCTTCATGGAGCACGGCTATGAAATCGTCGGCATGCGCGATATTGCTCGGGCGGTCGGGCGCGAGCCGATACAGGTCTATCGCCTCAAGCTGAGCAAGGCTGATATTTTGGCTGAATTGATCATTGAACTGAATCAAGAACAGATAACCCGGCTCCCGGAAATATGCCGGCGGGTTATCGGGGATGGACTGCTTGATCGTGCCTGTTCCTATTTGCACGAGCTGTACAAATCGGACGTCCACTATTTGCCTATTCGATCAGTAGGCGCCGCTTTTGGCTGGATGTGGTCAGCAGCCTATGAGCAGCGGGTAGTAGAGCAGGTTCACCAACTGATCAAGCCGTTGATTGACATGATGCTGGAGGCTGGTCTCGATGATATTCCGGCGCGGTGTATTGGTATCTGGTCGCTCTACTACGTCGGTTATCGCCAGGCAGTGATCCATGGCGGCACGGCTGATGTTTGTCTGCTGGCAATCAAGCCAAGCCTGCGCTTTTTTCTGGGAATTCACGAAGCGTAATAATCAGTTCAAGTCTGTTTTCGATTGTTGCAAAGAACCAAGGGAGGTTTATGGAAAAGCCCCATAATGCCTTGATCAATTCAAGATGCAACTATGTGCCATATATGAACGTGTCCGATTTCTGCGTTAAATTATGCATCCTGCTGATGCTCATCGGGCTTTACATCCTGGCGGCGCCACGTATTGTCTGTGCCGCACCGCTCAGGGTATCGGTATCACAGTCACCTTTATCGCTGCCATTCTATGTCGCGGAAAGCCAGGGCTATTTTGCTGTCGAGGGGGTGAAGGTAATTATCTCCGACGTCATTGGCGGTCACCGGACATTTCAGAACATGATGGACGGAACCGCTGATCTGGCGACCTCCTCTGAGGCCGTGGTGATGTTCAACAGCTTCCAGCGCAAGGATTTCGCCATCCTCGCTACGTTTGTCAGTAGTGACGACGATGTTAAAATGGTTGTTCGCCAGGGCAAAAGCATTCTTCATCCCCGGCAACTTGCAGGGAAACGTGTTGGCACGGTTGTTGGGGCTGCCAGTCATTATTTTCTCGAAACATTCCTGGTGCTGAACGGCGTTGACCCAAAGACGGTACATGAGCAAAATCTACAGCCGGAGGTGATGACTGAAGCCCTGAATAAAGGAGACGTTGATGCCATTGCTATCTGGGAACCCTTTCCCTTCAAGGCCTTGGCTGCGGTGCCTGATGCCAAAATACTCCCCAAAATGGGTGTCTACCGGTTAACATTCAACCTTATTGTCCACAAAAAACATATTGGCACTCGTGACGAAGAGTTGGTAAAGATCCTCCGCGCCTTGGAGCGAGCGGAACTGTTTATCAGTTCCCAGCCCGCCAAGGCCCAAGCCATTTTACGTGACAAGCTAAAACTCGATCAGCACTTCATTGACTGGATATGGCCCCGCTATACCTACCGTCTGACCCTGGACCAGGCACTGCTCATGACCATGGAAGGGGAGGCCCGCTGGGCACGGCAACGGGGATTTGCCAAGGGTGAACGGTCCCCCAACTATCTCGATCTCGTCTATTCGGGCCCATTGAGCAGGGTCAACCCCAGCGCCGTCAGCATCATCAAATAGCCTATGCACATCAAGAAATTACTCCAGCTAGCGATTGTTGTTGCCATCTTTGCGGTACTCGGCCTTGTGGCCGCAAACCTGAACATGGCCAACAAACTGGCCAGGATTTCGGCAACACTTGACCGATCGCGAACGGCGGCCCATGACATCTCCGAACTGCTAGTGCTGACCCATGATTATGCACTGCATGGGGAAGCACGGGCGGCTCAACAGTGGCAGGCACGGCACGCCACGATGGTAACTTCGCTGGCTACCGATTTAGGTCGCATCGAGCCGCCACCACCCGAAACACTTGCGCAAGCCAAAGTCCTTCCGGATTTGTTTGAGCAACTGTTGAGCGTCTCTTCCAGCAACGCTGCCATGCAAAGTCAGCAGAAAAACCTCCTGCTCAACCAGTTACTGGCGAACACCCAGGCAATCGCCGGCTTGATCCATCGCTGGGGTGCTGAGACTGCCACTACCCACAAAAAAATTGAACGTACCTCACATATCCTCAATAGTGCCGTGCCACTGCTGACACTTGTCATTGTTATTGGTCTGGTGCTGCTCGTGCAACGTCGTGTTTTGCTGCCGCTATCCAATCTGCACCATGCGGTACAGGCGGTAGCCAAAGGAGACCTGACCGTGCGGAGTGCTACCGCGACCAACGATGAATTTGGCGAACTGTCGCGCACCTTTGATGCCATGGCAATTGACCTGGTTACTGAATTGCGCCAAGAAGTGATAGAACGCCAGCGCGCCGAAGAATCGCTGCAGGAGAGTGAATATTTTTTCAGGGAATCGCAACGGTCGGCACAAGTCGGTTCCTACAAAGCAGACTTTGTCGCCGGGGTGTGGGCTTCTTCCGAAGTGCTTGATGCGATATTCGGCATCGATGCCCGGTATAACCGGAGCATCTCTGGCTGGTTGGAGATTGTGCATCATGAAGACCGGGCGATGATGACGCACTATCTGCAGAACGAAGTCATCTCAGGCAAAAAGCCGTTCCATAAGGAATACCGCATTCAGCGCATCAATGATGGCGAAACACGGTGGGTGCTGGGCTTGGGAAAAATCAAGCTCGATGATGCCGGGAAGGCGTTGTCACTGAGTGGCACAATCCAGGATATTACTGAACGCAAAACTCTTGAACATGAGCGTGAGACCCTTGAAACGCAAATGCTGCAGGCTCAGAAACTGGAAAGCCTTGGTGTGCTGGCTGGTGGCATCGCCCACGATTTCAACAATATCCTCACCGCTATCATCGGCAATGCCGATCTTGCCTTGATGAAAATCAACAAGGAATCGCCGGTTATCGACAACCTGCGGCGCATCGAGCAATGTGCCGCCCGTGCCGCTGACCTGGCCAAGCAGATGCTGGCGTACTCCGGTAAAGGGAAGTTCGTTGTCGAGGATATCAACATCAATACGCTGATTGAAGAGATGCTGCATATGCTGGAGGTTTCCATCTCAAAAAAAGCAGTGATTCGACTGCATCTGACCCCGATACTGCCGACCGTGGAAGCCGATGCCACCCAGATCCGCCAAGTCATTATGAATCTGGTCATCAACGCATCCGAAGCGATCGGAGAGAAAAGCGGCATCATCGCCATCAAGACCGGCTGCCTGGACTGCGACCGCAGTTATCTCAAGGATGTCTGGCTGGACGAGAACATCACCGAAGGGCTGTATCTATACCTGGAGATTGCGGATACCGGGTGCGGCATGGACAGCCACACGGTCAGCAAGATGTTTGATCCCTTCTTTACGACCAAGTTTACCGGACGCGGGCTGGGGATGGCAGCAGTGCTGGGCATCGTGCGTGGCCATAAGGGAGCCATCAAGGTCTATAGTGAACCGGGGAAAGGGAGCTCTTTTAAGATCCTGCTGCCGGCCAGCAACAAGCCGGCAGGTTTGTTCAACGGGAATGCGGCAGACAACGACTGGCAAGGGAGCGGCACCGTGCTGCTCGTTGATGATGAAGAAACGGTTCGTGGGATTGGCGGCGAGATGCTCAAGGAATTGGGCTTCAACGTCATCACAGCCAATGATGGCAAAGACGCATTGCAGAAGTACGCCGCCAATCCTGGTATCGGCTTGGTGCTGCTCGATCTGACCATGCCGCATATTGATGGGGAGCAGTGCTTTCGTGAATTGCGCCGAATGAACCCTGACGTATCGGTAGTCATTTCGAGCGGATATAACGAGCATGAAGTCACACAGAAATTCGCCGGAAAAGGGCTGGCCGGGTTTATCCAGAAGCCCTACAAGTTGTCTGTTCTCAGAGATGCGTTGCAACGAACACATCTCACGAAAAATTAATACGGCAGCGCAGTGGGCAGTAGTGCTGCGTCAGCGATGGCGATATCCTTCAGTATCCCACCGAAGCTGCTTACCTCTTCGTAGTAGCCCCTAATAAAATCGATTAATCCAAAGCGAGTCCTCTGAACCAGCTAATATCATGACGTAAAACCAAGTTACTCCCCCTCCTTGACAAGAAAAAAGTGCGTACTTATTTTATTGTCAGAAAGTCACCTATCGAAAGGAGGTAATCCACATGGCAACTTTGGATGTATTCAAAGAATTGGACAATCTGAGAAGGGAAATCGACGAAGCTTTCCGTGGCGCTGGTTATAACCGGCCATTCGGATCGACGTTCCTTTCGCCGGTCACCAGCCGACGTTTCCCGCTGGTCAACTTCAGCGAGGATGAGGGGCACGTCTATATTGAGGCTCTGGTACCCGGCGTAGATCCAAAGGATGTTGATCTGACCGTACTGCGGAATACGGTCACCATCAGCGGCGAACGTCGCGCGTTCGTAGAAATGGAAGGCCAGATCGTGCACCGCTCTGAACTTGGCTCCGGTAAATTTTCTCGTACGTTGGAGCTGCCGATCGATATTGATCCGGAAAAAATCTCGGCCCAGTGCAAAGACGGTATCATGCAGATAACGCTGGCCAAGGCCGAACATGCCAAGCCAAAGAAAATAGAAATCAAGCTTTCGTAACTGGTATGAGTCTATTCGGAAAGGAGGTAATCAATCATGGCAGCTAACAGTTTGACAGAAAGAAATGATGACAGGAATGTTCAGGCTCGTGAAGAAACGCGGTCGAACGAAAAATATATCCGCCCGGCGGTGAATATCATTGAGACCGAAGAAGGTCTGGTCCTTACTGCAGACATTCCCGGGGCAGCCAAGGAAGCGCTCAATGTGAATGTGGAAAAGGGAATTTTGACTATCAGCGCACCGGCACAGCAGACCCTGCCGGGCACCTCTGCCTATCGTGAATTCGAACTTGCCAGTTATTACCGTCAATTCACGATTCCGGAAAGCCTTGACCACGAAAAGGCCAAGGCTGAGTATGTCAACGGTATCCTGACCCTGCGGGTACCTAAGGCGGAAGTTGCCAAACCGAAACGAATCTTTGTGCAAGTCGGCTGAGAAAGGGTGAAGCAAGGAGGTATCAGCAGGTCAAGCCTGTTGCTTGATAGATGGAATTCAGCGCTGGCACAGCGAATAGAAGCGACGGAGTGCGATATGCAGGGTAGGGTGTGACCATATCCTGCATATTTCTTACATGAAAGGCCCCTATGGCTTACGGACGTGATATGGCTACAACAAGCTACCTGATTTCCTGCCTGTCCTGCGGCACCGCTAACCGAATCCCGGCAGATAAAGAGGGGCTGCGTGGGCGCTGTGGCAACTGCAAATCAGCTTTGCCACCGTTGTACTGCCATCCCCGGCAGCTTACCGACCGGACGTTTGATTCATTCATCAGCTCCTATCCGGGTCCGGTGCTGGCAGAGTTCTGGGCACCTACCTGACCGCACTGCCACACCTTTGCACCGGTGGTGCGAAATGTTGCCGAAAGACTGGCCGGGCAGGCGGCGGTAGTGCAGATCAATACGCAGGACAGTCCGACCCTGGCCGCTCGCTTCGGGATCCGCGGCATCCCGGCAATAGTGCTGTTGATGCAAGGACGCGTTATCGATCAACTTCCGGGAGCGCAACCGCTTGATTCGGTGCTGAATTGGTTTAAACGTAAATTATAGCGGCTTTGTTGCTGTCCATGCCATAATTCATTGCTCCCGTGTAGTTTGCCTATGTCGATTAATAATCGACTGAAACAATCCTGCTCTGGCTCAGGATGGTTCCCGTTCTACGAAGTATAACCAAACCCACGATTTTCGACCGGGGCAAATGAGAAGCAGCTTCTCGGACAATTCTGTCCACAGGCCTTACAGCCAATACAGTTGCCGTCATTGGCGATCTTCATGTACGCCTTGACCGTTTCCTCGGTATCCACCTCTTCATAGGCCAGCACGTCTTTCGTGCACGACTTGTAGCAGCGGCCGCAGCCGATGCAGAGATCTTTCTCCAGCGTTTTGATGAAATCCGGTGTCCACTCCCGCCCGTTTTTGGTTAACCCAGTGATCAATGACATGCTCTATCTCCTTTTGGTTCCGGTCCGTAAATAAAAAGCCCGGCACACCTTAAAGGTATGCCGGGCTCCATTGCTTGCCGAAATCGATTTTGTTGACTATATATGATCCAGATGTGCAATTCAAGCGCTTACATGCAGGGGAGTATGAGCACTGAGTAAATACCTAAAACGGCATGACAGCCCCTTGGCTGTTCATTAAACAAAGCATGGTATCCTTCTATTTCCTCAGTACAAAAAATGTATAACCATAGCAGTTCGAATACCTCCTGAATATGTCAATCTCGGCCTCGCACCGGGCATAGACTTCTGCAGCAGCAGCGATACCAGCGTTGTGCTGTTTCAGTTCATTCATCCGTGCGAGCATCGGTGTGTAGTAATTATCCCACCAGGCGCTGTCAGGCAGGTTGAAATTGTCGATAACCCGGTAGCTGCTGTCGGTTGCCATTTGCCTGACTTCACCTACGGTTTTCATCTCAGGATAGGCGGCAGCAAAGAATGCTTTCACCTCTGCAGGAGGATCGTCGTCATACCAGCACAGTTCGGTAAATGCAAGGTAGCCGCCCGGCCTCAGATAGCGCTCAAAATCACGCAGACCTCGTGTCAGACCGATGATAAAAATGGAGCCTTCTGCCCAGAGCAGGTCGAAACTCTCCTGGGCAAAGGGCATCTCCACCATGGACAGCTCACGGGTGTCAATATCCAGGCCTGCCTGCTTGGCGGTCAAATTCAGGGCATCCAGCAGCGGACGATGGTTGTCGACCGCAACGATTTTTGTTTTCAGCTCCTCGGCAAGAACCAGGGTCTGCATGCCGGAGCCGCAGCCGATATCCAGCACCGTGGGATCTGCCGGCAGATCGGTCAGCAGGCCCAAGGCGCGCAGAGTTGCGTCTTTACAACCAGGCCCTTGCCGGGGCAGTTTTTCAAAAAGTTCGTAAAAGTATTGCATGGTCATAGAGTTCTCCATGGCTGCTGACCACTTGCGGATCAGCAGCGCTTCCTTTTCGGAGATGCCAAGGGAGAGCAAAAAGGCGTGGTGGGCCTCCGGTTCCCGCCGTTCAAACTCCACATGCAGCTTTTTCATGGCGGCTTCATCCATGCCGGCAGCCCGCAGCATGGCAACGAACATCTCCTTGTTCACGGTGGCACCCGGGCCACCCTTTCCCTGCACTTTCAACATTCCGGCCAGCAGATGCTGTTTGGTACGCAGTGCCTCGATCTCCGCGCCAATCTCATCCAGACGCCGACGCAGCACGGCCGTCGTGTCGTCACCGGCAGTGGCGAGAATCGCCCTGATTCCTTCGATATCCATGCCGGCCCGGCGCAGGGAGCAGATCGATTCCAGCCGACCCCGATCAACGGCAGAGTACTGGCGATAGCCCGCCTCGTTCCGATCTGATGGCGACAACAGCCCGATCCGGTCGTAATAAAGCAGCGTGCTGCGGGAAAGACCGAACTGCTCTGCCAGTTGGGAAATGCGGTACATACAGACTCCAAAAGTGCCCCCGGCGCAGTGCCGGGGGCGAGTCGCTATCAGGCGGATTGCGTTTTGATTGTGCTGATCCTGTCTGCTGGCAGCCCCAGCCACTCCAGGAAGCTCTGGTGTCCGTCCGGGTTTTCCTGTTCAAACAGGCGGTGCCATGTCTCCATTGCCACCAGTCAAGGCCGATTGCCTTGAAGCGGGCCACCCACTCCTCCACGGTAACACTAGGTTTCATACTTCGATCTCCTTTACAAGTATGAGAATTGTATCATGGCCATGACAAGGCAACGCTAAACTGTGAAGTGGTAGACGGGTCAAGAGGTTTTTTATCCGTGACCAAACAGCAAAGAAGGCCACCGAATTGGTGGCCTTCTTGCGTTTCCTTGACCTGAAAAATGGTGACAGTAATTATTGTCAGGTGTCAGTAACTTTTGTCAGCTTTCAACTTTATAGCTAACTGTTTTAAATTACTCAACAGTAACCGATTTTGCCAGGTTCCGTGGCTGATCAACGTCGGTCCCTTTGAGCACGGCAATGTGGTAGGAAAGCAGCTGTAATGGCACGGAAAGCAGGATCGGCATCAGCGCCTCGCTGGTGTCCGGGACTTCCAGCACTACTTCGGCCTTTTTGCGGACGTCCTCATCCCCCTTGGTGCAGAGGGCAATGACCCGACCCCCCCGGGCAATGACTTCTTCCATGTTGGAGGCGACTTTTTCGTAGGTGGCGTTCTTTGGCACCAGCACGACAACCGGCATGTTCTCGTCGATCAGGGCAATGGGGCCGTGCTTCATTTCGCCGGCCGGGTAGCCTTCGGCGTGGATGTAGGAGATCTCTTTCAGTTTCAGCGCCCCTTCCAGGGCGATGGGGTAGTTGATGCCCCGGCCGAGGTAGAGAAAATCACGGGCGGTCATGTATTTTTTGGCGACTTTTTCCACCTCGTCATTCATCAGCAGGGTTTCTTCCAGCAGGGTGGAGATGTGCAGCAGCTCCGTCAGCATCTGCTGACCCTTGGCCTGGTCGATGGTGCCACGAGCGCGGCCGAGACGGACGGTGAGCAGGTAGAGGGCCACCAGCTGGGTGATAAATGCCTTGGTGGAGGCAACGCCGATTTCCGGGCCGGCGTGGGTGTAGATGACGCCGTTAGACTCGCGGGCGATGGAGGAGTCGACCACGTTGCAGATGGCGATGTTTTTGGCGCCACGGGCCTTGCCTTCCCGCAGAGCGGCCAGGGTGTCGGCGGTCTCGCCCGACTGGGAGATCAGGACCAGCAGGGTTTTGTCATTTACCACCGGGTTGCGATAGCGGAATTCGGAGGCGATATCAACTTCTACCGGGATGCGACAGTGCTCTTCAATGAGGAACTTGCCCACCAGGCCGGAGTGCCAGGAGGTGCCGCAGGCCACAATGCAGATCCGCTCCACCGCGTGCAGGTCAGTGGCATCCAACTGCATTTCTTCGAGGAATACATCGCCCTCTTCCTCGCGGATGCGGCCGGCAATGGTGTCGCGGATGGCGCGGGGTTGCTCGAATATTTCCTTGAGCATGAAGTGCTTGTAGCCGCCTTTTTCCGCCATCAGCGGTGACCAGTCAATGTGGCGCGGTTTTTTCTCCAGCGGGGCACCAGCTACGGTGGAAAAGCTTGGCTGACCATCGCGGAAAACGACCAGGTCGCCATCTTCCATGAAGACCATTTCCCGGGTATGGGCCAGGATCGCCGGGATATCAGAGGCGACAAAGAACTCTCCTTCTCCCAGGCCGACCACCATTGGCGAGCCCTGTTTGGCGGCAATCAGCATGTTTGGCTCGCGGGTGCAGAGGATGCAGACGGCATAGGCGCCGCGCAACTCAGCCAATGCCTGACGTACCGCCTGTTCAAATGAACTGCCAGCTTGCAGCTTGGCGTCAATCAGGTGGGAAATGACTTCGGTATCGGTCTCGCTTTTGAACACACGACCGGTCTGCTGCAGCCGTTCCTTCATTTCCAGGTAGTTTTCGATAATCCCGTTATGGACGACGATAATTTCACCGGCCTGGTGCGGGTGGGCATTCACCTCCGACGGCCGACCGTGGGTCGCCCAGCGGGTGTGGCCGATGCCGATGGTGCCGGTCAGTGGTTTCTCGGCGAGCAGTTGTTGCAGGTTGATCAGCTTGCCTTCGCTGCGGACAGTTTCAGCGCAGCCGCTGGTGATGGTGCAGATACCGGCGGAGTCATAACCGCGATACTCGAGTTTTTGCAGACCGGCAAAAATGATGGGGGTTGCTTGCTGGGGGCCGATATAGCCGACAATGCCGCACATAAATAACCTCGTAGTGAAAGAGTAACGAGTGTAGGGTAATAAGCAGATCAGTCTTTTAGACCTGTCACGCGTTACTTGTCACTCGTCACTTTCTCTTAAGTTTCCAGCCTTCTTTGTTAACCTGCGGGGTGCGGGAGATGGCCAGGGAGTCTGGCGGTACATCCTTGGTAACGGTGGTGCCGGCGGCGATCAGGGAATTGGCGCCAATGTTCACCGGCGCGACCAGTTGCACGTCACTGCCAACAAAAACACCATCCCCAATGACGGTCCGATGTTTTTTGACCCCGTCATAGTTGCAGGTAATGGTGCCGCAGCCGATGTTGACGTCCTTGCCGATTTCAGCATCCCCCAGGTAGGTCAGGTGGGAGGCTTTGGAGCCTTCGCCCATGACGATTTTCTTGGTTTCGACGAAATTGCCGATTTTGACATGGTCTCCAAGGTTGCTGCCGGGGCGGAGGTGGGCCATGGGGCCAATGGCGACATCTGCACCGACAATTGACTCGGCCAGGACGGAGCCGGTTTTAACCGTGACCCGATCACCGATGGTGCAGTCCTTGATGGTGACGGACGGTTCGATCAGGCACTGGCTGCCGATGACGGTTTTTCCGCTGATAAAGGTATTCGGGTAGACGACCGTGTCGGGGCCAATGGTGACCCCCTCTTCAATGTACGTCGTTGCCGGATCAATCAGGGTAATGCCGGCCAGCATGATGGTGTCATTCACCCTTTGGCGAAGCACGGCATTAGCTTGCGCCAGCTGCACCCGGTCGTTCACCCCCAGCACTTCCAGCGAGTCCATGATCGGAAATGCCAGGCAGGGCAGGTCAGCACCGTGGGCGGCGGCAATGATATCAGTCAGGTAGTATTCACCCTGGGCATTATTGTTGTTCAGGTTGGCAACCGCATCGAACAGAAAAGAGGCTCGGACGCAGTAGATGCCGGCATTGATCTCGGTGATCTCGCGCTCTTCGATCGTGGCATCTTTTTCTTCGGCGATCCGGATGATTTTGCCCCCCTCACGCTTGACAATGCGGCCGTAGCCAGAAGGGTTGGCCAGATGAGTGGTCATGACGGTTACGGCAGCACTCCGCTCCGTATGGTAGGCGTGAAATGCTTTCAGGGTCGCCGCTTTGATCAGCGGCACATCGCCACAGAGAATCAGGATATCACCCTCGGCGGTGCAGGCATCTTTGGCGCAGGCTACGGCATGGCCCGTACCGAGTTGTTCGCGCTGTTCGGCAAACGCCAGGTTGGTTGCTGCGGCAAAATACTCTTGTACGGTTGCTGCCTGATGTCCGACAACGATAACAATATTGGCAACTCCGGAAGCTCGGGCAGCAGCAATTGGCCAGCAAAGCATCGGCCGTTCACCCAGTTGGTGCATAACCTTGACCAGGTCGGATTTCATGCGGGTGCCTCTACCCGCAGCAAGGATGATTGCCTGCAGCTGTGCCATAAATCGCCTCCGTATCGCTTAATGGTATTTACTTACCCCAGTAGGCAGATGACAGTCAAGGACTTACAACTTCGATGTTCTGCTGCGATAACTTCGCTAGTCGGTTAAATTTTCAGATCCACTTTTACATGCCGGTCATCTCTGTTACTATTGCGAGGACAAAGGAGGAGTTATGGGTATTCAGGAAGATCTTCTGCTGTTTGAGGAAGATCTGAAAAAATTGATCATTGAGTATGAAAAGTATTTCCTCGGGCTCGAGAAGCGGGAACCGCTCCAACAGTTAGCCGTTGTCGAGCGGATGGTTCGTAAGTACATGGGGCCACCGATCAACAATACCATGATGAAATTCAAGTACAATACGCTGGTAGGACGGTTCAATACGTATAAACAAAACTGGAATAAAATTAATATTCTGATCGAAAATGGCAAGTATTCCCGCGATCGATTCAAGATGGGTCTGCATCAGAAATTACCGGTACTGCCGCAAAACGAGCCGATATTTGGCAAGGAACCGAATGACGAAATGACGCAGTTGCATCGTCAGTATATGGAAGCGCGCAAGTCCTGCAATCTTGCTGATAAGGAAATACCGGTTGATATGATTCGCAATCTGGTTGAAAAGCAAAAGCCGCTGATCATGGCAAAACATAAATGCAGCAGTATTGAGTTCAAAGTTGTTATTGAAGATGGTGCCCCTAAAATTAAAGCAATTCCTCATTCCTAGATACGTCAATCCCCCACCGCGCAGTATAAAATTCTATACGATGTATATAATTTTAATACTATTTTTGTTGCACATTCACCCGTTATTGTCTAGATTCAGCCTGTTTTCCCGTAACCCAAAGTTATTGGATTTGGCTAATTTATATAGCTAACTAAGCGATATTAATGGAGTAAAAGGAGGAGTTTCATGGCGCGCCTGATTGGCAACATGGTGATTGCAGCGTTTGCGTTCTGGCTTTTTGTCGGGGTTGCAGCAGCTGAACAGGGAATGGCGATTGACCCGGCAACCTGTCTGGGATGTCACAGTAATAAGTTTTCCGCAGCTTCCTACGCGGCTTCAGTCCACGGCAAGAATGCCTGTACCAGTTGTCACGTTGAGATCATTGATCTGGCGAAACACCTGCGCGGTGAAACGAAGATCAATAAGGTTCATTGCGAGCGTTGCCACAAGAAAGAGACCGCTGAACACTACAACAGTGTGCACGTCCAGAAAGGTGTGACGTGCGCCAACTGCCATACGGACGTTCATACCCATAACTACTGGAAAAAGGACAAGCGGAAAGTCATTGCCAAGTGCATCCAGTGCCACGACGCTGAAAAAATTTATCAGATGTCGGTCCATGGCAAAGCAATTACCGCCGGGAACATGGATTCGGCAGCCTGCAACGATTGTCATAATCTGCATGAAATTCGTCCGCTTATCAAAGGGTCGCGTGAAGAGCGGGACTTCCATACCAAGGTCTGCATGAAGTGCCACAGCGACCAGGCGCTGATGAAAAAGAACGGCGTCACCAATGTTGCCGTCAAGACCTACATGGAAAGCTACCACGGCAAGAACTACCGTCTCGGCTTCCCGGAGAAAGTTGCCGGTTGTGCTGATTGCCATACCGGTCACAGTATTTTGCCCGTGGCTGACCCGAAATCATCGGTAAATCCGCAGAACATGGTCACCATGTGCGCCAAGTGCCATCCGAAGGCCACGCCGCTGTTTGCCAAGTTTTATTCTCACGGTTCCCATGATCGGCAGAAATATCCGATCCTGTTCTATACCTTTGCTGCCATGACCAGCCTGCTGGTCGGCACCTTTGCCGTGTTCTGGGTTCATTCGCTGCTCTGGATGTTCCGTGGGTTCGTAGAAAACCGCGAGAAACTGGATGCCATGCACAAGGGTACCTATCATCACCCGCATGTTGACGAACCGCACAAGCAGTACCGCCGGTTCCTCAAGCGTCACGTCTTCCTGCACCTGCTGGTCATCATCAGCTTCCTCTTGCTGTCGCTGACCGGTCTGCCGCTCAAGTTTGCTGATCAGGAATGGGCGAAGGTGTTTATGGAGTTTTACGGTGGCGCAGCTAATGCTGCATTATACCACCGCGTCGGGGCCGGGATCACCTTTGTCTACTTCGCCGGCGCACTGCTGCTCTCTTTTCACTTCCTCTTCATCCGCAAGGACCTGCCAGGGAACTGGCTGCAGCGGATGTTCGGCCCTGATTCACTCATGCCGACCTTCCGGGACATCAAAGATGTGACCGGCATGGTTAAGTGGTTCCTCTTTGTTGGGCCGAAACCAACATTCGACCGCTGGACATACTGGGAAAAATTCGACTTCATCGCGGTCTTCTGGGGTATGTTTGCCATCGGCGGTTCCGGTTTGATGCTCTGGTTCCCGGAGTTCTTCGGCCTGTTCCTGCCGGGCTGGGCGTTCAATGTGGCGACGATTGTCCACTCTGACGAGGCGCTGCTGGCTACCGGCTTCATCTTCACTGTTCACTTCTTCAATACCCATGGACGGCCGGAGAAGTTCCCGATGGACTTCGTAATTTTCAATGGTCAGATTGCCAAGGAAGAACTGCTTGAAGAGCGGGGCGATCAGTGGAAGCGGTATAATGATCTGGGCATCATGGAAAAATACGCCTGCAAGAAAACCAGCGGTGTAGCCTATGACTTTATAGTCAAAGCCTTTGGTTTTACGGCGGTCATTATCGGCCTCACCCTGGTGGTGCTGATGATCTTTGCTTTCATGAGCGGCGGCAGCCACTAGCCGCAGCATGAAGAAAGTAGAAAGGGCGGGGTCGTTAACGATCCCGCCCTTTCTACGTCAGTAGCCAAAATTGTGATGCAAGACGAAGCGCTTATTTTGCCTCGAGCAGGGTAAGGCGGGCAAGCAGAGCCCGTTCTTTTTCCCGCTGTGCGCTGATATCGCGCATGATGGCGCCGATTCCGGCAATGGCTCCATCTGGGGCATGTACCATCACCACGGAAAATTCGACAGAGATCCGCTGACCATCCTTGCGCAATGCAGGGGTGCTCAATAAGCGCTTGGCATAGCCGGTCTCGCCCGTAGCCATGACCCGATGATAACCTTCCCAGTGGCGATTTCTCAGTGGCTCCGGGATAATCAGGTCCAGCGAGCTACCGAGAGCTTCTGCTGGTAGATATCCAAAGACGGTCGTTGCCCCTTGGTTCCAGAAGCGGATAATGCCATTCCTGTCGGCATAAACGATGGCATCAGGCGCGTTATCGCAAATCTCATGGCAGATCTGCTCAATTTGAATCGCTGTCAATTGGTACCTCGCATCCTACTGCAGGGTCAGGTCTGTTGTGCATTGAGGACAGCGTTTAGCCGGAATCGGGATCGCTGAACAGCAAAAGGGGCATTCTTTAGTGCTCGGCGGTGCCGGCACCGGAATCGTACTTAAGATAAAAAAAGGGCGTTTGGCTTGCTGAGCCGAACCGCCCCAATCTGGAGTGAGATTGTTCTTCTCCTCGCCTTTTAGTCAGCTGCCTTTAGTGTGCTAACCGCCACGTACTGAGCTGGCTCAGTTACGACAACCGCCCTGGTGTGGTTCTTGGCCGCACCGGCAAGCAGCTTGGGCGGGGCGTCTGACCACGAGTTGACTGCCCAGATTCCCGCAGATACTGCCAAACAAAACATTGCTAATTTCACCTTGCACATATCGCTATCCTCCTCGTACAGTAAGCCATGCTTAGTGTTAAAATAGCATAATAAAAATTAATGTAAACAGATTTAGAGTAGTGCTCTTTAATGTTAGGCTTGATTGATTGTCCGAACCGACTCACTTTGCCAAAGGATGGACATGCTGATTGAAGTAGCCGTACCGCTGCCGCTGGAGCGCACCTTTGCCTATCAGGTTCCCGCTGAGTTGTGCCGGGATGTCTCCGTGGGGGTGCGGGTGCTGGTGCCTTTTGGTCGTCAGACCATCAGTGGTTTTGTCGTGGGCATGGACCCGGAAATCGTCGGTGAACTGCGTGATGTACTTGAGGTGCTGGATAGTGCCCCGCTGTTTACCGCTGCTGATCTACGGTTCTATCGCTGGGTGGCAGATTATTATCAGCACCCGTTGGGTGAGGTGATCAAGGCAGCACTCCCGGCGGGGTTGGTGGTTAAAAATCGCCATGTTTGTCCGGCAACGCAGCGTAACGAATCGCCCAAAGGCAAGGTTAAAACCGAAAACTGGCTCGTGGCAGTTGCCGATGCACCAGTGTCGATTGTCCGTGGTAAGGCGCTGGAGTTGCTGGCACATGTTGCTGAAACCGGCCCGTTACCGCTGGCACAGCTCCGACAGAAGTTTGGCCCCTGTTCAGCGCTGATTTCCCGCTTACGCCAGGCTGGGCTGGTAAAAGTGGAGGCGCGTGAGGTCTATCGAGATCCGTTTCGGCATGAGGTCTATACCCCTGATCAGCCGCATCAGCTGAACGAGGATCAGGCGGCAGCACTGCATCAGTTAATCTCTGCGGCGGCAGCGGGCATCTTTGCGCCGTTTTTGTTGTACGGCATTACCGGCAGTGGCAAGACCGAAGTCTATCTGCAGGCGATCAGTACGGTCATTGCTGCTGGAAAAACTGCTCTGGTCCTGGTGCCGGAAATATCCCTGACGCCGCAATTGGTGGGGCGGTTCAAGCGGCGGTTCGACTGCGGCATTGCCGTGCTGCACAGTGGTCTGTCCGACGGTGAGCGCTATGATGAGTGGCGCCGGATCAGTCGTGGTGAGGCAACCATTGTCATTGGCGCCCGGTCGGCGATTTTTGCGCCGCTGGCTAACCTCGGTATGGTGGTGGTGGATGAAGAGCATGAGGCGAGTTACAAGCAGGCGGACGGGTTGCGCTATAATGCCCGTGACCTGGCCTTGGTGCGCGGTAAATTTGCCGGCGCCGTCGTGATTATGGGGTCGGCCACTCCGCTGGTCACCACCTGGCATGCGGCGCAGGCGGGGCGCCTCACCTGTCTGGATCTGCCAAAACGGGTGGCGAACCGGCCGCTCCCTGACGTTCTACTGATTGATCAGCGTGGGCGGCGCGACGAGCTGTTCAGCCCGGAGCTGTCAGCCGCCCTGCTGGAGAATTTTGCCAATGGTGGCCAATCGCTGCTGTTCCTGAACCGGCGGGGTTTTGCCACCTATCTGCTCTGCCGCGATTGCGGCGAAGCGCTGCACTGCCCCAATTGTGCCGTTACCCTGACCTATCACCAGCGGCGCGGTCGGCATGTTTGTCACTACTGCGATTATTGGATTCCGGCGCCGTCGATCTGTCCGAAATGTAGTGGTGGCGAGTTTGTCCTGCTGGGCCGGGGAACAGAGCGAGTGGAAGAAGCCCTGCGGGAATTGCTGCCAACGGCGCGAATCGCCCGCATGGATCGTGACACCACGACCGGCAAGGGAAGTGTTGCCGCAATCTTGCAGAAAGTTGAACAGCGGCAGCTTGATCTGCTGGTCGGGACCCAGATGATTGCCAAGGGGCATGATTTCCCCGGCGTGACCCTGGTGGGGGTCATTTCCGCCGACGAGTCACTGAATCTCCCTGATTTCCGCAGCGCCGAGCGGGCTTTTCAGCTGATTACCCAAGTGCTTGGTCGGGCAGGCCGTGGGGATCAGCCGGGCCGGGTAATTATCCAGACCTTGAACCCGGAGCACTACGCGGTTGCCCGGGCCGTTGCCCATGATTTCGCCGGATTCTGTAGTGAAGAGCTGGCATTCCGTCGTGACATCGGCTATCCGCCGTTCATGCATCTGGCGGTACTGGTGCTGTCCGGCACCGCTGGTGCGGCAGTGGCGGAAGCGGCGGCTAATGTGGCGAGTATGGCTCGGTCCATCAAGGCCAGCATGGGTGGCCGAGTCCAGATCCTTGGTGCGGTACCGGCACCTTTAGCCAAGGTACGTAATCGCTATCGCTGGTTGATTTTATTGAAAGCAGGCAGTCGGGGTGAGTTGCACCAGCTGGTGCGTCATCTGCGCCAGCGTCTGGCGTTGCCGGCGACGGTTCGTATTGCTATTGATCTGGACCCGGTAGACATGTTGTAACACAAAAAAATGCTGACGTTGCAGTCGGAACGTGTTGCAGTTCAAGTGGCCCTTGTTGTAAAATCACCCGGCAAGACTGGGGGCAGCATGTTAGACACAGGCAATGAGAATGAGATCATGACGGCCTGTCAGGTGCTCTTTGGGCCCGAGGTGGCCGTGACCAGGGAGTTTCTGGCTATTTTGTATCCCAGCGGGGTGAAGGCGGCTTTTCGCTCGCGAGCCCGGGAAACGCACCCTGATTCACGCCCTGCAATCCCTGAAAGATATCATCACCATTTACCAGCTTTTCACGAAGTGACTGCTGCCTATGGCCAGCTGGCACGGTATTGTCAGCAACGCACGCTCCGCGAGCAGTTGCGCACCCGGTCGTCAGCAACACCCACGAATAACCCATCACATCGCTCCCGGACCAGTAGCGCGCCAGGTACGCATGCAAGTGACGAGGTCTTTTATGCTGGTGACGTGCCCCAGCGGAAACTGCTGCTCGGCCGGTATCTCTATTTCCGAAAAATTATCCCGTATCATCTGTTGCTGGCATCATTGGCCTGGCAGCGGCAGCAACGGCCGTCCATTGGGCAGCTGGCACGCAACTGGGGCTGGCTAAAAACCAATGAGGTGCTGTGCGTGCTGAAAAGCATCAACGTATCTGGCCGTTTCGGTGAAAAAGCGCAGCAGTTGGAGCTGCTCACTGGCCGGCAGGTGAAAATGCTGCTGACTTGCCAACAGCAGCGGCAGCGGCGTCTTGGCGACTATTTTGTCGAGCATGGGCATCTGTCTCGGCGGCAACTTGATCGGATAATGATTGAATTTAATGAGCATAACGCCGCGGTTTCCCTTCCTTGAAAACATTTAGCTCAAGTTCTCCAGCCAGAATGTCGAACAGCATGAAATAGTAAAAAAACTAAAAAGCGAATCAACGTTTGATGTTGGTATGAAGGGTGCAAAATGTCATTACGCACTTACGGCTAATGCCCGTTAATTTTCATAAATTCAGGATATTAGCCCATCACAGAATTTAGGGATCTAACTTACCATGCTGGTATTTCGCGTTTAATTATTTAATGAGTCGTCATATAGCGTAATAGGAAATATTAAAATCAAGATCTAGGCCAAGAAGAAAAACACGCAGTCAACAGTTTTAAGGAGGATTTTTTATGGAACGTAGAACACGAAAGGGAACCGGCTGGTATAGTTTGCTAGCCGTGGTCGCTGGCAGCTTGCTTGCCGCGACAGCATTTGCCGGTCCACTAATGCACACCAGTCAGGATATGGCTGGCGGGTCCACCAAGTGGGGAGTGAACGGTTGGGGGGTCACCGGTGGTAAGTACGGTGCCTTTACCTGTACAACCTGCCACAACAAGACAACCACCAACATCAAGCGGGTTGTGCCGTCAATCTCGAATCACATTGGTTATAGTTCCGCGTCGGGAACCGCCAAGCCAGTCGCCTTCCGGAACCTTTCATCCCAGGGTTTTGGTGACGACGGTGTAGTGCGCGCCACCTCAAACATGATCTGTAGCGTCTGCCATACGCAGACCGCAGTACACAAGTATAATAACCCAACGGCTACCAATCACCAGAATGCCAACCGGACTGATTGTACGAGTTGCCACGCACACGACACCGGTTTTGCTGCTTCCTGCGTCACCTGCCACGCCAATCCTCCAACGACTTTGGCTGGTATGGTTGGCTATCCTGCAGCGCTCACCGGCGCCAACGGTGGCGTCATCGGGAACCACGCGGTTCACGATGGTCTCGGCATGGCCTGCGCCACCTGCCATACCTTGGTTCAGCACCAGGGGACAGCAAAGAAAATGGAGCTCGGCTTTACCATCAACCAGGCTAATGTTCCGACCTGGGGCGCTACCGCTACCAACACGGCAACCGCCAACGTCTACCCTGATGCGAGCATGACCAATGGGTATACTTGGTTAGCTCCGAACCCGAGTGCTCCGTTGACCACCATTACCAAGGTCGGCAACAATAATACCTGTAACCTATACTGCCACGGTAGTGCATGGGGTGGTGAAGCGGCAACTGCCGCCACCAAGTTCGCCAATGGCTCGGTTGCTACGCCAAACTGGAATAACACCTACGTCGGTTGTAATGATTGTCACGGTGGAACACCGGGCGGTCTGGTTCCAGGTCCTGCTCTTCCTGGTGCCCACACCCGCCACGCTGCCGGCGTGATCTCCCTTGCCTGCGCAAGCTGCCACGGTGCAACGGCCGTAGGTGGTGCGCACGTTGATGGTAAAGTAGCAGTGAACCTTTCCGGCCTGTCCGGCGCATCACCGGCCTATAGCGGCGGCAATACCGCTGCCCCGGCCAGAACTGCTGCTTATGGTAACTGCTCCAATATGTACTGTCACTCCTCGATTCAGGGCGCTGGTGGTACTGCTGCCCCGACCTACTATCCCGTACAGTGGGGCGCTGCCAACACCGGTTGTGCCATGTGTCACGCCGATGCCGGTCTTAACACCGGTTCGCACTTGAAGCATATCACGGCTAACACGTCCACAAATGCCTACGCCTGCGCTGCTTGCCACGGTTCCTTTTCCAGTGGTCTTGTAACCCATGCTAACGGTACCATTAATATCTCGATGGCGACCGGTACCTACGCTGGTGACGCCATTCCGGCAAACGCCACCGGGTTCTCCAACTGTACCGTTACCTGTCACGGCACGGCACCGACCCCGAACTGGGGTTCCGGCCCACTGAACACCAACTGCTCCGGCTGCCACGGTACCCGGTCCAGCGGCCTGACAGTGCCGCACGCTGCGCACCTTAACTTCCCGGCTGCTGGCGCTGCATTTGCCTGTACCGATTGCCACGCCAATGTTATCTCCAACGACACCACCGTGAGCGCAGCTGGCAAGACGCTGCATATCAATACCTTCAGCAACGTGTCCGGCGCGTTTGCACCGAAGACCCAGGCTGCCACGGGTGCTTTCACTCAGGCATCAGCTGCTTGTTCGACCAGCTCCTGCCATAGTAATGGTAAGGGTGGCGCAGCTATTCTCACTACCTTGGCTTGGAATGCAACCACCATTACCTGCGGCGCATGCCACGGTACCCCTGGTTCACCGGCTCTGCTCTCCGGTATGCCGACACCTGACGCATTAGGCGTCAATGCCCACGTCAAGCACTTGCCGACCGCCGACACCACCAAGTGCGTGCTTTGCCACGACAGCACGGTTAATGGCACGAATGCCATCATCGCCGGCAGCAAGCACCTTGATAAAACCCGCAACGTCAGCTTCAACAAGATCAATGCAGGCTTCGCCAACGTTTCCGGTACCTACAATGCTGCCAACCGGACCTGTTCGGCAACCTATTGCCACGGTGCAACGAACGCCACCAGCACCAATCATGCATGGGGCACCCTGGCCCTGAACTGTAATGATTGCCACCTGTCGAACAACACCCTGCCAGGCGCCCACGGTATTCACTACAACACCGCCACCGCCCCGACTTCCTACACTGTTGCTCCTGGTACCTCCAGCAGCAGCGCAACCGCTTATGTCTTTGCCTGTTCTGCTTGCCACGGCGCAGTAACCTCTGCCCACATTGTCGCTCCGGCCGCAGCTGGTGGCGACGCCACCATCTTCTTCGGCTTCTCGACTGCCGGTAAAGGTCAAGCAGCAACAACCAACTACATTGCTAATATGCCAGGTACCGGCACAGCAGACAGCCGTGGATTCGACTACACTGCTGGCGGCGCTGGTCGTTGTAACACCACCTACTGCCACAGCAATGGTCAGGCAGCAGGTAATGGTCTCAGTAACACAGTGGTCTGGACCACCACCACCCGCGATGCCAGCTGTACTACCTGCCACGGCAGCGTAGCAACCGTAGCAGGCGGTCTCTCTGGCACACACAACGCTCACATGAACAATGCATCGCAGGGCGGTTCTTATGGCTGCGTTGATTGTCATGCCAATACCTCCACCACCAACGCAATAATTGCCAACTACAGCAAGCACGTCAATAAACTGGTCAACTACTCCGGTGCTCTTGCCGGGCCGAAGCAGGAAGCTAAAGCCGGTACGGTAACTTGTACCAGCTACTGTCACACAACTGGTCGTGGTGGTAACGCCGTAACCGGTGGCTGGAATGGTGGTGCACTTGGCTGCGCCAGCTGCCACGCCAACCCGCCGACTGCAGCTAATGACGGCGCCCACGGCAGCCACGCTGCTGCTGGGGCAACGAACTGCGCATTATGTCACGCCACAACAGTCAACACCGCCGGCAGCATCATTTCTGCTGGTATCCACATTAACAAACAGTTCACCCTGTCTGGCAGCTTTACCGTTCCGGTACAAGGAACCACCGCCGTAGCTACCCAGTGCAGCAACATTGTCTGTCACAACTCTGGTACTGCCAACGTTCAAGTAACATGGGGCACGCAGCTTGGCTGCGAAGGCTGCCATCCGTACACTGGTCTGTCCGGTGCTCACCAAGTTCACATGGGCGCAATGACCTCCCCCGCAACCTTCTACAACTACACTGGTAACAAAACGGTGATTGGCAACGACACCATCTTCAAGTACGGTTTCGGTTGCGCCAACTGTCACCCAACCGCAACTACCAGCCACTTCAACGGTGCTGTTGATGTTGCCGTTAATGGTAACTATGGCGGGACTGCTGATCCGACCTTCCCGCAATTGCGGAGAAATAGCCAGATAGGTGCATCGTATAGCTTCGGCACCAAGGCCTGCGCAAACACCTACTGCCATAGCGATGGCAGCAAGGCAATCGCACCGGTCAGCACCACTATTAGCTGGCTCAGCACCTTTGCCGCCGCTGGTGGCGACCGCTGCGCCAAGTGCCACGGCAACAGCCCGGCAACCAATGCTCACACTGCCCACGTTATCGGTATTCATAATGATGATGTCTTTGACGGCCGCAGTGGTAAACTGCCGACCAGTGGTGCTAAAACTGTCAACGCCGCTCATGGTGCTGGCAACCGCGCCACCACCATTGACTGTTACATCTGCCACGTCAGCGTCATCAACGTAGCTGGTAACGATAAGAACACCTACTGCGTGACCTGTCACACGGGTGCGGCAACGGTTGGTTCGGCTAAAATCACCAGCCTGCAACCACATGTTAACGGTGTAAGTAACGTTCAGTTTGCTAACACCAAGATTGCCACCAAGTCCCAGCTGCGTCCTGGCAGCTTCGACAGCTACACCGCTGCTTCACAGGGCAATTGGACACGGAACAGAGCGTATAAGACTTACGCCGCGACCTTTGCCAACAATACCTCGGCGTATGACGTAACCAAGCTGACATTGACCGGCGCTGGTGCAACATTCGTCGGTGGCAACTGCTCGAACATCGCTTGTCACGCTGGCAAGCCAGTAACGTGGAATGCAACACCACTGAGCTGCGAAGCTTGTCACACTCGTCTGTAATTCAGGCCTAGCCTGACCATGAGCCCCTCTCCGGTAACGGAGAGGGGCTTTTTTCTTGCCCTCTGCCGTGGCGAGAAGTAGAGTTATGCAACTTTCTCGTTCTTGCAGGAATTCCCATGCCTCTTTTACACAATCTCAATCCTCCCCAGCGCCAGGCGGTGCAACATGGTGAAGGCCCTTTACTGGTGCTGGCCGGTGCCGGGTCCGGCAAAACCCGGGTTATTGTCCACCGGATCGTCTGGTTGATCCGCGAGCGCCGTGTCCCCCCCTGGCAGATCCTGGCCGTCACCTTTACCAACAAGGCGGCCGGCGAAATGCGCGAGCGGGTGGAGCGGCTGCTGGGTGGCGGTGAAATCCCGCAGGTCGCCACCTTTCATTCCACTTGCGCCCGGATTCTCCGTAGAGATAGTGGTCTGCTCGGCTTCAATGCGAACTTCACCATCTACGATGATAAGGATAGCGAGCGCCTGCTTAAGGCGATCATGGCCGAACTGGAAATTGATGAAAAACGGTATCCGCTGCGCGGTTTTTCCGCCGCCATTGATGACTGCAAGAATTCCGGCCGACTGCCGGATGAACTGGTATCAACGACCCCGGACGGGGCGCGGCTGGCCAAGGTCTATCGCCTGTATCAGGAACGGTTGCTGAAGAGCAACGCCCTTGATTTCGGTGATCTGATGCTGCAGACGGTGCGGCTGTTTGAGCAGTTCCCGGAGGTGTTGTCCCGCTATCGCGAGCGGTGGCAATGGCTGCTGGTGGACGAGTATCAGGATACCAACCCGATTCAGTACCTGCTGATCCGCCTGCTGGCCGGGGAGCGGCGCAATCTCTGTGTGGTGGGTGACGACGATCAATCAATTTACCGCTGGCGCGGCGCCGATATCCGCAATATCCTCGACTTTGAGCGGGACTTCCCCGGCGTCACCGTGGTGAAGCTGGAGCAGAACTACCGCTCCACCCAGACCATTCTCGGTGCGGCCGGGGCCGTGGTGGCCAAGAACCGTGGCCGCAAAGGGAAGACCCTCTGGACCGACAATCCCGCCGGCGACAAGCTGATCTATCGCCGACTTGAAGACGAGCGGGCCGAGGCGCGCTTTGTCTGTCGCGAAATAGAACGTTATGTGCGTGGTGGCGGTGATCTGCGGGATGTAGCGGTGTTCTATCGGACCAATGCCCAGTCACGGGCCGTGGAGGATACGCTGGTGGCCGACGGTATCCCCTACCATATGGTCGGCGGCATGCGGTTCTATGAACGCCTGGAAATCAAGGATCTGCTGGCCTATTTGAAGGTGCTGGACAACCGGGCGGATGAAGTGGCGTTGCGCCGCATTATTAATATGCCAACACGAGGTATTGGTCAGGCCACGGTTGACCGGATCAGCGAACTGGCGGCAGGGCAAGAGTTATCGATGTATGATGCCCTGCAGGAAGCGGCGCAAAGTAGCCTGCTGGCAACGGGGGCCCGGAGTAAGGTTGCTGATTTTGCCCGATTGCTGGAAAAACTCCGTGCCCTGGCTGGTGAACTGACCCTGGCTGAACTGGCCGCCAAGGTGATGGAAGAATCCGGCTATGCCCCACGCTTACGGGAGGAACGGAGTGACGAGGCGGCGGATCGACTTGCCAACCTGCAGGAGCTGTTGGTGGCCATGGAGCAATTTTCCGGTAGCAATCCCGATGCCGGTCTGTCGGCCTTTCTTGAACAGGTGGCCTTGGTGTCAGACCTGGAACGGACTGCCGCCGGCCGTGAATCGGCAACCTTGATGACCCTGCATGCGGCCAAAGGACTCGAGTTCCCCGTGGTCTTTATGGTCGGGATGGAAGAGCGGCTATTTCCCCATGTGCGGGCGCTGGACGATCCCGAGCAGATGGAGGAAGAACGCCGTCTCTGTTACGTCGGCATGACCCGCGCCCGCGAGCGGCTCTATTTGACCAACGCCCGCCGCCGCCGGATATTCGGCCAGGATCAATACAATCCGCCGGCCCGCTTTCTCGGTGACATCCCCCGTGAACTGCTGGATCAGGAGGAAAATCAGGGAATGGGGAATGAGGAATGGGGAATGCAACAGCAGAGCAGTTTGGTGTCGGCCGTAACTCCTCTACCCAACGCTGGTGAGCACAACCTGGCGGCTATTTTCGCTAGCCCGGAAATGATCGCAGCTGCTGGCAGTAATGAAGTTGAAGTGGTGCCGGACGAGCCGGTAGAAGGGGTCTGTCTCGGCATGCGGGTGCGCCACGCCAAGTTCGGTGTCGGGACGATCCGCAAGATCGAGGGGCGTGGTGACGACCAGAAGGTCATTGTCTGGTTCAATTCGGTTGGCCCCAAGAAACTGCTGGTCCGCTTTGCCGGGCTGGAGCGGGCTTAAGCAGTTATTGGTTCGCAGTTCGTTGTTCGATGTTCGGAACGGCTACTTGCCGATCAATTGCCTTTTGCGTACGAACATGCTAAAAAAGCTCTTCTTTCCGTATCTTAACTCCATGGAGTATCTATGAGTCTGACCCGTGAGCAGGTGCAACATGTGGCCAAATTGGCCCGCCTCAACCTGAGTGATGAAGAAGTAACGACCTTTACCGGTCAGATGGCCGATATCCTGGCCTATGTGGAGAAGCTGAACGAATTGAACACTGACGGAGTGCTGCCGACCTCACATGCCGTGCCGATGGAGAATGCCTTCCGTGAAGATCTGGTGCGGCCGTCAATCGGCGTTGAGCTTGCGCTGGCCAATGCCCCGGACCGGATTGAGGGATTTTTCCGCGTCCCCAAAGTGATCGAATAAATTTCGGTAGGGGCGATCCTGGTGATCGCCCAAAAATGGGCAAATACAAGATTTGCCCCTACATTGCAGGCGGAGAATAATTGATGGAACTGTTTGAGCTCACCATTCATGAACTGCACGACAAGCTGAAGGCAAAAGAGGTTTCGTCGGTCGAAGCTACCCAGGCCTGTCTGGACCGGATTATTGCGACGGATGAACGGGTAAATGCCTATATCACGGTCACCAGCAGGGAAGCCCTGGACGCGGCGGCGGCGGCGGATCGGCGCATCGCTGCCGGTGAGATGGATGTCCTCACCGGCATCCCGTTGGCGTTGAAGGATATCTTTCTCACCCAGGGAATCAGGACCACCTGTGCTTCCAGGATGCTGCACAACTTTGTTGCCCCCTACGATGGTACGGCCTGGTTTAAGCTCAAGGAGCGGGGCGCGGTGTTGCTGGGCAAGCTGAACCAGGACGAGTTTGCCATGGGCTCCTCCTGCGAGGGGAGCGCTTTTGGCCCGACCCGCAATCCGTGGGATCTGGAGCGGATTCCGGGGGGCTCGTCCGGCGGTTCGGCCGCCTGTATTGCCGCCCAGCAGGCTACGGCCACGCTCGGTACTGATACCGGCGGCTCCATTCGTCAGCCCGCTTCCCACTGCGGCTGTGTCGGCCTGAAGCCGACCTATGGCCGGGTCTCCCGCTACGGGGTCATTGCCTATGCTTCGTCCCTGGATCAAGTCGGCCCGATCACCCGAGACGTACGGGATGCCGCCATCATGCTCGGGGCAATCGCCGGCCATGACCCGCTTGATTCCACCAGCGTTGAGCGGCCGGTGCCGGACTATACCAAGTCGCTGCTGCCGGACGTCAAGGGTTTGCGGATCGGACTCCCCAAGGAATATTACATTTCCGGGCTCGATCCGGAGGTGAAGGCGACCATGGACCAAGCCATCGCCACCTATGGCCAGCTTGGCGCTGAGTTTGTCGATATCTCCCTGCCGCACACTGATTACGCCGTGGCCACCTATTATCTGATCGCCACTGCTGAGGCCAGTTCCAATCTGGCCCGTTACGACAGTGTCCGCTTTGGCCATCGCACGGCTGCGCCGGGGAATCTGTTTGATACCTACAGCCGGAGCCGGGACGAAGGATTCGGGGCCGAGGTGATGCGCCGGATCATGATCGGCACCTATGCCCTGTCTTCGGGCTACTACGATGCCTACTACATCAAGGCCCAGAAAGCGCGGACCCTGATCATGCAGGACTTTCTGACCGCATTTCAGCAGGTGGATGTCATGCTCACCCCGGTGGCGCCAACCCCGGCCTTCAAAATCGGCGAGAAGACCAGCGATCCGCTGCAGATGTATCTTTCCGACATCTTTACCATTCCGGTGAACCTGGCCGGCACCTGTGGCATCAGCGTGCCCGCAGGCATCAGTCAGAGCGGACTCCCCATCGGTCTGCAGTTGATTGGCCAGCCCTTCGGCGAAGAGACGATCATCCGTGCCGCCTATGCCTTTGAACAGGCCACCAAGTGGCATCAGCGTAAGGCAGCACTGTAAACGGAGGTAACACCATGCAGATAACCATGATTAAAGAAGAAGCTCATCACCTGATTGACGCCATGCCGGAAGGCTCGACATGGGACAATCTAATCTACGAGATTAATTATATGGCACAGGTACATGAAGGACTGGCGGATGCTGAGGCTGGCCGCGTCATCACAACAGATGAGCTGCTTAAACGGATAGCATTCTAGATTCCGAACAAAGGAGAAATCTTATGCCAAATGCACTTGCCATTGCCCACAAATTTGAACAGTTCGTCACTTTGCACGGCGATGATCCGTTTATTTCAAAAACAATAACCAAAATGGTTTCCATAAGGGTTGCAAAACTCAATAAAGAACTTAAGGCTGTCCAGCAAACACTGCACCGTTTTGAACGTAGTTACGGGAAATCATCCGAAATATTGTTGAAAGAGTACCAGACCGGCACAGCCGGGGATGATATGGATGTTATTGAGTGGTCCTCACTTGTCATGATGCGTGACCGGCTTCTGGCCGAGCTGGTAGCCTTGCAGGAATAGGAATGATTACGGCTTACTTCGATTCAATTCGTCAGACCCTCATCCTCGATGAACTGATTGAGTCCTTCAAGGTTATCAGGGAAATGTCCGGCAATAACGATGGCTTTTCAGGGCAAAATGCCGCCTTTCAGACGGCTCAATCCTTGAGTTTGCGGAATACGCCCAGATTGTATCAGGCCGGATTTCACGGCAAACATACAGCTATCACTGGCAGACTCGCAAAGGGGTGCTTCTCAAAAGATGGGACAATGCGCCACACCACCCTGAAATCGCTACATTTCCCGATCATTTTCATAAGGGTGACCTGATTACAGAATCAAAACCGATGACGTTGGCACTGGTGTTGACAACTATCGGTAAAACTTTGTCCGGAGTAATAAAATGAAATACCAAGCCGTCATCGGCCTTGAAGTCCATGTTCAGCTGAAAACCAACACCAAGATCTTCTGCGGTTGTTCCACCCAGTTTGGTTCTGCGCCCAACTCTCAGACCTGCCCGGTCTGTCTGGGGCTGCCCGGTGCCCTGCCGGTGCTGAATAAAAAGGTGGTGGAGTTTGCCATCAAAGCGGGTCTGGCTACCAACTGTCGCATTGCCCCCCGTTCGGTCTTTGCCCGGAAGAACTATTTCTACCCCGACCTGCCCAAGGGGTATCAGATCAGCCAGTACGAACTGCCCATCTGCGAGCATGGCCATCTGGATATTGCCGGCGAAGGGTGGGAGAAAAGGATTGGTATCACCCGGATTCATATGGAGGAGGATGCAGGTAAACTGGTGCACAGCGATATCCCGGGTCTGGGCTCCGGCTCCGGCGTGGACCTGAACCGGGCCTGCACGCCGCTGCTGGAGATCGTCTCCGAACCGGATATTCGTACTGCTGATGAGGCGGTGGCCTATCTGAAGAAGCTGCACCAGATTGTCGTCTATCTCGGGATCTGCGACGGCAACATGGAAGAGGGGAGTTTCCGCTGCGACGCCAACGTCTCGGTGATGCCGGTTGGCTCAACGACCTTTGGCACCCGGACCGAAACCAAGAACGTCAACTCCTTCCGTTTCGTCAAGCTGGCGATTGAGCATGAGATCGAGCGGCAGATTGACGTCATTGAGGATGGCGGCAAGATTGTCCAGGAGACCCGGCTGTTTGACCCCAATACCGGCGAGACCCGCTCCATGCGGGGCAAGGAAGACGCCCACGATTACCGCTACTTCCCGGACCCTGATCTGGTGCCGTTGGTGATCAGTAACGACTGGATCGAGGATACCCGGCTCGGTCTGCCGGAACTGCCCGAGGCGAAAATAGCCCGCTACCAGGCGGAGTTGGGGCTGACGGCCTACGACGCTGACGTGCTGTCGGCAACCCGTGAACTGGCCGAATACTTCGATGCGGTAATGGCTGCCGGGGCAGCTGCCAAAACTGCAGCTAACTGGATTATGGGGGAAGTGAGTCGGCGGCTGAATGACCATGGCCTGGACATCACTGCCTGCCCGGTGGCACCAAAGCTCCTGGCTGATCTGCTGGCGCTGATCGAGCAAGGGACCATTTCCGGTAAGATCGCCAAGACCGTCTTCGACGCCATGTGGCAGACCGGCAAGGCGCCGGCAACGATCGTTGAGGAGCAGGGTTTGGTACAGGTTTCCGACACAGGTGAGATTGAAAAAGTCATCGCTGAGATCATGGCCGCCAACATGGGGCAGGTGGCAGAGTACCGTGGCGGCAAGGAAAAGGTATTCGGCTTTTTCGTCGGTCAGGTGATGCGGGCCTCCAAGGGAAAGGCCAATCCGGCGGTGGTGAACGATCTGTTGCTGCAGCAGCTTAAGGGGTAAGCGGTTCTAAACCCGGATCTGCCGGCTTATTGACAGGGGTTGGTTGTCGTGGCGACCCAAAAGAATAACGCAAGCCGGCAAAGACATTGTTATTCGCGAAGGGCACATCCACCCCTAAATGTAAGTCAGAGAAAGTGGTCTGCAGCCGATAGTATAGATCGAGGTAGCAGTTGGGGAGCGCTTGGTACGCGATGCCGGTGGTCAGCTGCCAACCGAGCACCATGTCTGTTGCATTTTTTACGGTGGCGTTGAGTACGCCGATGCCGACGCCAATAATCGGGGATACCGGCCCCTTGACGTCGATGTCAAAAAAGCCGTTCACCATATAGCTGCTGATGGTCAGATCGTCTTCAATGGATAATGCGCTGACGGGAGTGCGGATACTTTGTGGTGGCGGGCTGACGTCATAGTTGGTGATAGTTTCCTTGAATGGTGAAACGCGATAACCGTATTCCCCTTCCAGGCGGATGCCCGCAAAATCATACCCGGCACCAATGAAGACGCCTAAGCTTTTGCTGTAGCTCCGGGAATCGTTGACCCCCGTTGTTATCGTCGTTCCCCCCTGCGTCGTTGTCTGTTGCGAAAAGAGATCGCTTGAGCTGATGATGCTCGCTCCCCCGCCCCCGCTGATATACATGCCCTGTGCCAGTGCCCCAGTGGCCATGGCCAAGATAATACTAACGATCAAAAGTGCTGTTTTCATCAATCCCCTCCGTCGCGCCACTATAACAAGTCCAATCAATTCAGGCAATTGCCGAATATTCTCAACGCTGCGTGAGCGGGGCGGTTTCAGGTTTTCCCTGCGGATCTTTATCCAGTCGCCCCAGCAGGCGGAGCAGGCCGTCGAGGATGGTGAGCGGGTGCGGGGGGCAGCCGGGGATGAAGAGATCAACCGGCAACAGATTGGTGGCGCCATTGTGGACTTCAGTATGCCCCTGGAACGGGCCGCCATTGATGGCGCAGGCGCCGCAGACAATGACCAGTTTCGGTTCCGGCACTGCTGCATAGGTTTTCAGCAGCGCCTCGCGCATGTTTTCGCTCACCGGCCCGGTAATCAGCAGGCCGTCGGCGTGGCGCGGGCTGGCAACCACCTGGATGCCGAATCGTCCCAGATCCCAGCCGATGGTGTTGAGGACATTGATGTCCGCTTCGCAGGCATTGCAGCCGCCCGCCGAAACCTGGCGCAGCTTGAGGGAGCGGCCGAACAGCCGTCGCATCTTTTCGTCCAGCGCCGTGGCCAGCCGGAGTTCATCGCTGGCCGTCAGGATTAGCTCTTCCCGGGTGCGCGTGGCCAGCCGGGCGTCGGTAGTAAAGGTGATGGCGCCATGCGGGCAGGCCATTGCGCATGCGGCACAGAAGATACATTTCCCCAGATCAATGGCCAGTTGGTGCCTTGCCCCTTGACCCTTGACCCCTGACCCGACCGTAACCGCCTCATACGGACAGGCCATCGCGCACTCCCGGCAGCCGGTCGGACACTTCCCCGGTTCCAGCCGTGGCCGGCCGCGAAAGCGGGGCGGCAGCTGGATCGGTTCCAGCGGATATTTCGTTGTCCGTCGCCCTTGGCGCCAGCGGGCAAGTAGCAGTTTCAGCATGGAATCACTCTCACCAAGATAGAGTGTGCACTTAGAATTAATGGCACAGCCAAAAGCTCCATATGCAAGGCTTGCGAGATCTGAGGAGTGAGGCGTACTTCTGTACGCCGCAGTGACGAAGGTTGAGCGTAACGCAGCAGATGGACTTTTGGCGAAGCCATCATAAGTCATACCCGCAGTACGACAGATTAAAGCTCTTATTACAGAGCGGAAAGTCGGAGATCTGCTCACCGCGAAGTGCCAGCCCCAACCCAAGCCAGTTGTGGAACGATGGGTCCACCACCTTGTAGCGGGCAAAGCGACCGGTTGCATCCGTAACCCCCACATGGCAAATCTCGCCGCGCCACCCCTCCACCAGCGCCACTGCCACCATCTCCGGTCGGGGCGCAGGAGGTGCTACCAGGCAGGTCCCGGCCGGCAAACGCTGCAGCTGCTGGGCGATAAAGGCGAGGGAGCTTTCCGCCTCCAGCCAGCGGACCATGGCGCGGGAATAGACATCGCCATAGGCGCTGACCACTGTGGCATAGGGTTGCTGGGCATAAACCCCGAGCGGATGGTGGGAGCGGACATCCCGCTTCAGGCTGCAGGCCCGGGCCGCCGGGCCGACCAGGCCGATCTCCCGCGCCACCTCAGCTTCAACCTTGCCGGTCCCCTCGAAACGGGCCATGACTGACGGGGTGTCCCAGAGCAGGTTGGCTGATTCCTCCAGGTCACGGCCGGCCAAGGCCAGCCGCTGGCGGAGCTGGTCAGCGAGCTGCTGGTTACAATCAAAGGCGGTGCCGCCAGGCCGGACCAGGCCCCGGCCAAAGCGACTGCCGCAGAGTTCAGCGGTCAGGTTGAGGAATTCGCCGCGGATTCGGCCGCAGAAGGACATGGTGGGGAGGAAGCCGACATCGCCGGCCAGGGCGCCCAGATCGCCGGTATGGTTGGCGAGCCGCTCCAGTTCAAGGGCCACGGCCCGCAGTACGTCGCCCCGTTCCGTGGCGGGTGCTCCCCCAAGCGCTTCCATCACCAGGCTGTAGGCGGTGCCATGGCCAATGGTCGTATCGCCGGCAATCGTTTCCATCTGGTGCATGGTGCGCGATGATGGGCCGCCGAGAAAAACCCGTTCCAGGCCGCGATGCTGGTAGCCGAGGGAGATTTCCAGGTGAAAGACCACTTCCCCGTGGCACTGAAAGCGGAAGTGTCCCGGCTCGATGACCCCGGCATGCACTGGTCCGACGGCCACCTCATGCGCCTCGTCCCCGCTCACCCGATAATAATCCATGACCCCGACCGGAATCGGGTCACCGGGGGAGCGGCCCCAGGCATCCATCAGCCCATAGGTCTCGTGGAAGCGGACCGGCTTCAGCCAGGGGTGGAACTCAGGGATGATGCCCCACTGTTCGGCCAGCTCCCGCTCAAACAGCTGTACCTGCGGACAATAGGTGGCCAGGGAGGGGAGATGATTGGCAATGACCGTGGCCATAATGCCAATCCGTTGTTCCAGTCCGGCCAGAATGCAGATCACCTGAAAGCTGTCGCCGGCCGGCAGGGCAAAGTAGTTGGCGACCCGCCAGCCGTTATGAACGGCATGGACGACTGCCTGGAGGAAGTCATCGCTGGTTAGCTGCGGGATATCGGCACGCTGGATGGCACTGCCGTTGGTGATGCAGGTAAAGGGGATGCTCATGGCGAACCTCCCAGCAGCAGGGCAGCGTCACGCAGGGTGTTTTGCAGGATGGTCGGCTGCCAGAGCCCCAGAACCATTGACAATGTCAGGAGCAGCAGCGGTGGCGCCACGGTTAGCAGCCCCTCCCGATAGGGGGTTCGCTCCGATTCCTTGAGCCGCTCCCCCAGGGCCATGGGTAGGACATTGGCAACCATGCCCATATAGGCCACCGCCAGGCAGAGCAGCATCAGGGGGGTGACAATCCAGCGGCCGGCGGCAAAGGCGCCGCTGATGATCCCCAGTTCGCTGGTGAAGATGGCAAAGGGTGGCGCGGCTGTGCTGGCCAGGAAGCCGAGGAAAAAGAGGGTGCCGGTCCATGGGAGCCGGCGCATTACTCCGTGCACCACTTCGCACCGTTTGCTGTTATAGGAACGATGGATATTCCCGGCAGTGAGAAAGAGGACTCCCTTGCCAATGCCATTGGCCAGCAAATGCAGCAGGATGAAGTAGGTGGCCCCCTTGCCGATGCCCAGGCCGATGGCCATGATCCCCACATGCTCGACGCTGGAATAGGCGAGCAGGCGCTTGAAATCGGCCTGCTTGATGAGAAAAACTGCGGCAAAGGCGGTGGATAAGAGCCCCAGGGCGATCAGCGCATCCCGGTAAAAGGTGGTATCACCGGCTGCCAGGCAGACCTGAAAGACCCGGAACAGCCCGAGAAAGGCGCAGGTAACCAGGCCGCCGGAGAGCATGGCCCCCACCACGCCTGGTGCTTCGCCATAGGCATCCGGTTTCCAGGTGTGAAGCGGCGCCAGGCCGATCTTGGCGCCAAAACCGACCAGGATGAAGACAAAGGCGGCATGGAGCCAGGCCGGCGAGAGGTGACGCGCCCCGGCAATCAACTGGTCGAGCTGCAGGGTCGCTTCCTGGCCGGCCACCAAGGTGGAATAGGCCAGGAACAGCAGCCCCAGGAGCGCCAGGGCGATCCCGACCGAGCAAATCAGGATGTACTTCCAGGTCGCTTCCAGGGAGCGGGCGTTGCGGTTGAAATAGATCAGCGGGGCCATGGTCAGGGTGGTGGTTTCCAGCGCCAGCCAGAGCAGGCCCAGATGATGGGACACGGCAGTAAGGGAGATGGCGCTGAGGCAGACCAGAAATCCCAGGCAGAGGCCCCGGTTGGAGCGCTCCTGCCGGTAGGCCAGGTAGCCGATCGCATACCAGGCACAGGCCAGAAACAGGGGGCTTACCCCCAGCAGCACCAGCGAGCCAAGGGCATCCAGCTGCAGCCAGTCGTTGAGGGCTGCGGCAGGAGGGTTGGCAACCAGCAGCAAGGAGATCACCAGGTGGGGCAGGCCGAACAGCGGCAGCAGCCAGGGGCGCCGGCGATTGTCCGGGGTCAGCCACGCGAGCAGCCCGCCCAGCAGCGGGAGGATGATGAGCAGGGTCAGCAGCATCAGACGTCCTTCAAGGCGTTAAGCCGGGTGGTATCGACGCTGGAAAACTCGGTGCGGATGTGGCCAATGATGATCCCCATGATGAAAATCCCCACCAGCAGATCCAGCAGGACTCCCGCCTCGACCATCAGCGGCATGGCGGTGGTGAGCAGTTGGCCAAAGATGAAGATGCCGTTTTCCAGCACCAGATAGCCGATCACCTGAGTAATTGCCTTGCGCCGGGTGGTGAGCACGATCAGTCCGGTCAGCAGGGTGGCGATGGCGGCCGGCACGATCATCAGCCCCTGGTGTTCCGGGGTCAGGGGGAGCTTGCCGACAAAGGCGAAGGAGAGGGCCGTGCAAATAGCGCCAAAGATCAGGGTCGGCAGGTAGCCGAAAAAAGGTTCGCTGTCACGCGTGACGGTCAGCCGGCTGACGGCGCGGGAGAGGAGCAGCGGGATGATGATCCCCTTGACCGTCACCATGCCGAGGCTGACAAAGCCTAGGTGCCAGCTGGGCGGGTGGAGGATGATCGGCAGCAGCCCCAGGACAATCCCCTGGATAGCCACGATCCGTACTGCCATGGCCAGGCGGCTGGTGCCCAGGACCATGAAGTTGAGCAGCAGCACCAGCACCAGGATTTGATCGGCAATCTGGGTCATGGTTACCTCAGCACCAGCAGCAGCCCGAAGGCGGTCAGGATCGTCGACACGGCCAGCAGTTGCGGCACCCGGGTCATCTTGAGTCGTGCCATCAGCGATTCCGTCAGGCCGATGCCGACGGCCAGCAGCAGTTGGGAGCCGACAAAGACCAGCCAGTCGAGGATTGGTGAGCCGGAGCTGATGGGAAAGACGATGTGGGTGAGCAGTGAGCCCAGGACAAAGAGTTTGATCGCCGCCGCATAAAGGATGCCGCCGAACAGGGGGCCGCTGTGGTCCAGCACCATGACCTCATGGATCATGGTCAGTTCCAGGTGGGTGTTGGGATCATCAAAGGGGATGCGGCAGTTCTCGGCCAGCAGTACCACATAAAGCCCGCCGGCCAGCAGCAGCAGCGCTGCCCCGTCGTTGAGCAAGCTCAAGACCGAACGGTGGGCCAGCATCCCGGACAGGGACGTGGAGCCGCTCAGTTTGGCCAGGGTCAGGAAGGCAAAGAGCAGGGCCGGTTCCGCCAGACAGGCAAAGGTTGCTTCCCGGGCGCCCCCCATCCCCTCGAAGCTGGAGCCGGTGTCCAGGGCGGCGATTATGGTGAAGAAGCGGGCCAGGGCAAACAGGTAGATGAACAGAAGCATGTCGCCGTTGAAGGCGAGCGGTGCATTTTGGGCGCCGAACGGCATCAGCAGGGCGGCAGTGAGGACGACCGCCAGGGTGACGATCGGTCCGGCCCGGAATACCCAGCCGGTGGTGGTACTGAAGATCGAGCCCTTGCGCCAGAGCCGGAGCAGATCGTGGTAGGGCTGCAACAGGGGGGCTCCGGTCCGGCCGGCACAGAAGGCCTTGGTCCGGGCGATTACCCCGATCAGCAGCGGTGGCAGCGTCAGCAACAGCAGACAATGGATGATGGTGTTGGTCAGGGCGGTCATTGGCTGCTCCAGACCAGTAGCACGATCAGGGTGATCAGCAGATAAAGGACGTAGAGGTGCAGTTGCCCCCCCTGCAGTTTACGCAGTGGGGCCACCAGGGCCTGGCCCCGGCGGAGCAGCGGCAGATAGCAGAATTCAAGCACCACTTCCGGCAGATGACTGGCAAAACGGCTGGCTGCCGGGAAAATCCCCTTGATCTGCGGCAGGTGCCAACTCGGTTGCAGGAAGAGCTGGTTCAATTTGACCAACAGTTCGGCAAAAGAGGAGGCAGTGTACTGCATGCGCGGGGTGCCGGCCAGGTAGCCGCAATCCCAGGTGGGGGCGGTGCCGGTCGGTAACTGCTTGAGCCGGCGCATGAAAACAGCACCAATGACCATGACCAGACAGAGCAGGATGCCATTGCCGATTGCCACCCAATAGACCGGGGCCAGGCTGCCGAGCTGCAGCTGGGTGGCATGCAGCGTTGGATCCCCGGCACCTGCCGCCCGCTCCAGCATTGGCACGAGCGTAAAGGGGAGCAGACCGATACCGGCACAGACTACGGCCAGCAGCAGCATCGGGGCGCGCATCCACCACCCCACGTCATGGCCATCGCCATCCAGTGCTTCCCGGGAATGGCCGAGAAAGGCAATGCCATAGACCTTGACGAAACAGGCCACTGCCAGGGTGCCGATCAGGGCCAGGGCCGGCGCTGCCAATGCCGGAATGGCCGCAACCCAGGTGGATATGCCGATGAGCCCGTTGAATGCGCCCAGGTAAATGAAGAGTTCGCTGATGAAGCCGTTGAGTGGCGGGAGTCCGCAGATGGCAACGGCTCCCACCAGGAAGCAGGCGGAGGTCCAGGGCAGGCGCTTGGCCAGCCCCCCCATTCGGTCGATATTCCGGGTTTCCGTTTCATGGATTGCGGCGCCGGCGGCGAAAAAGAGCAGCGGCTTGAAGGTAGCGTGGTTGATGACATGGAGCAGCGCGCCGGCCAGGCCGAGCAGTTGCAACGGCGGGGAACCGATCGCCCGGCCGACCAGGGACAGGCCGATACCCATGGCAATGATGCCGATGTTTTCGATGCTGTGATAGGCCAGCAACCGCTTGATGTCGTGCTGTCCCAGGGCGAACATGACGCCGACCACCCCGGAGATGATGCCGATGGTCAGCACCAGTAACCCCCACCAGAGGGGGGGTGGCTGGAAAAAGGAGAGGAGGCGGATAATGCCGTAGATCCCCATCTTGAGGATAACGCCGGACATGATGGCCGAAACGTGGCTAGGGGCGTTGGCGTGGGCCGACGGCAGCCAGAAGTGGAGCGGCATCAGGCCGGCCTTGGCCCCGAAACCGATCAGACCAGTGATGAAAATGGCGGTGGCCAGCGGAGTCGTAGCTGGCAGGGAGCCGGCGGCTGGCAGTTCCCAGCTGCCCGTGGCCGTTGCGAGCAGGGCAAACGAGACGAACAGCATTAGTGCACCAAGGTGGGCGGCAATCAGATAGGTGAGCCCGGCCTGGCGGACCTCCGGTTCCCGATCGCTGGCAGTCATGGCAAAGAAGGCGGCCAGGGCCATCAATTCCCAGGCCAGCAACAACAGGGCGCTGTTGCCAGCCAGCACCACCAGGGCCATGGCCGCAACCAGTATGCCATAGGCGAGATGGAGACGCAGATCGCTGCTCCGGTGCCGGCCGGCCGGCCAGTAATCCACGGCATAAGCGCCACCAGAGCCACCAATGAGAAATATGGGGATGAGGAACAGTGCGGCCAAGGGGTCAAAGCGAAGTTCGGCCGGGCCAAAGGGGAGGGTCCAGTTCAGCTGCCAGATGATCGTCTGGCCGGCTACCAGCAGTCTGATGGCACCGGCGCCGCCGCAGAGCGCGGCCAGTCCCAGGGCCAGGGCGGCACCCCGTTGGCCCGCACCATGTCGTTTATGGAGGAGCAGTTCGGGCACTCCTGATAATCCGGCCAGCACCATGGCGATGATGATCAAAATGGCCGAGAGGGAGTTGCCCTCTGTCGGCAGGGGCATGGATGCCTCCAGTGGATAGGTGCGTGGGAGTTACTTCGATGATGCAAAAAAACAATGTTCTGAACTATAGGCTCCCGGTGGGGTGCTGTCAACTGCAGCTGCCGGTAAAAAGCGGCTTTGACAGCAAAAAGCAGCGGGAAATATCTACTGCAGGCGAGACAGGTTGATCGCAATAAATCGCCTTGGCAGGTGTGGCGGTTTTGTGCCATAAAAGGAAGTTCGCATGGAGAAAAAAAGAGCGTTTCCCAAGGAGTAGAGCATGTCTTTTCGGACGATTGAGTGGCGCGATGACAAGGTAATCATGATCGACCAGACCCGGCTGCCGGCTGAAGAGGTCTATAACGAATATACGGACTTTCAGGGGGTGGCAGAGGCCATCCGGGGTATGATCATTCGTGGTGCCCCGGCCATCGGGGTGGCAGCGGCCATGGGGGTGGCCCTGGGGGCCAGGGACATCATTGCCGATACCTTTGAAACCTTTTATCGCCAGTTGGAAAATGTCTGTGATGTTCTGGGACGGACCCGCCCCACGGCAGTCAATCTGTTCTGGGGGCTGGAGCGGATGAAACGGGTGGCGCAGGCCAATCGACAGCTGGATCTCCCCTCTCTGCGGGCGATCCTCAAGGCGGAAGCGATCAGCATCGAGACCGAAGATCTGGCGATTTGTAAGGCCATTGGTCGTCATGGGCTGCCGTTGATCAAGGAAGGAGCAACGATCCTGACTCACTGCAATGCCGGAGGGCTGGCAACTGCCGGTTACGGTACGGCGTTGGGAGTGATTCGCGCCGCCCATGAAGCAGGCAAGAAGATCAAGGTGTTTGCCGATGAAACGCGCCCCTGGCTGCAGGGTGCCAGGCTGACCACCTGGGAGCTGATGAAGGACAATATCCCGGTGACCCTGATTTCCGATAACATGGCCGGTTATTTCATGCGCAAGGGGGAGATTGACTGTGTCGTGGTCGGCGCCGACCGGATTGCCGCCAATGGAGATACCGCCAACAAGATCGGCACCTACAGCGTGGCGGTGCTGGCCAAGGAAAACCATATCCCCTTCTACGTGGCGGCACCGGTCTCAACCCTGGACCTGAGTCTGGCCACCGGCGACCTGATCCCCATTGAGGAGCGGGTCATTACGGAAGTTACCGAGGTGCAGGGGCGGCGGATCGCTCCGGATGGGGTCAAGGTCAGGAATCCGGCGTTCGATGTGACGCCAGCCCGCTACATTGCCGGAATTATCACCGAAAAAGGCGTGGTCCGGGGTGATTTCGAAGCAGGGTTGGCTAAAGTAGTAGGGCAATGATCAAACCTTCGGAGTTTGTCATAACGTTGCAGGCCGCACTGGCCCAGGGGCTGGAAGGGGATGGCGACGCCACTCTGGTCGAGTTTCTGACTGGTATGGGCTTTGATTACCCGGTGCGCACCGCCACCAATCTGCGGCTGCTGGCCGAGCTGCTGCCAGTGGAGTCTCTGGCGCCCATGGTGCTGGCGTCACAGGCCACGGCCCTGCCGGATATGGCAATGAATAACCTGGAGCGGATCGCCGCACTGGTTGATCAGAAGGATCTGGAGTCGCTGACCCACCGGACGAGTCGGCGTGCTTTTTTAATGAACGTCCTTGGCGCTTCGCCGTTTCTGACCAACATCCTGTTTCGCGACCCGGCTATTTTTCATGAAATTTTCGGCACCCGGAAGATTTGGCTGGCCCGCAGTGAAAGCGACATGCTGGAGGCGCTGCAGGCCAAGGTCCCGGAGCCATGCCTGTTTGCCGAACTCCTGCCGATTCTGCGCCGCTTCAAATACCAAGAAGTCTTTCGCATTGCGGCTCGCGATCTGAACGGCCTGGCGTCGCTGGAGGAGGTGACCGCCGAGCTCTCCGCGCTGGCAGCGGCAGCTCTGCAGGTGGCCTACGAATGCAGTCGCACCGCCCTGATTGCCGAGCATGGTGAGCCGTTGATGCAGACCCCCCATGGCGTCCAGCCCGCAGAGATGACCATCCTCGGCATGGGCAAGCTTGGCGGGCGTGAACTGAACTTCTCTTCCGATATCGATATCATCTATTTCTATTCGGGCAATCAGGGCGAAACGGCCGGAGTGCCGGCTGGCAGCGGTGGATTGAAGGGCATGATTTCGCTGCATGCCTTCTTCGTCAAACAGGCGGAAATGATCAGCAAGGCCCTCTCCCAAGTAACAGCCGACGGCTTTGTCTTCCGGGTCGACCTGGGCTTGCGTCCAGAGGGCAAGGGGGGCGATCTGGCGGTATCGCTGCGCGCGGCTGAGATCTATTACGAATCCTGGGGCCAGTCGTGGGAGCGTTCGGCCATGCTCAAGGCGCGGCCGGTGGCCGGTTCCATCGAACTGGGTGAACAGTTCCTGGCGATGATCGAGCCCTTCATCTATCGCAAATATCTTGATTACAGCCTGATCGAAGACATTATGGCGATGAAGAAAAAAATTGATGCCTCGCTGGTCAGAGTGCGGGAAGGCGAGCAGAACATCAAGCTCGGCCGGGGGGGGATTCGCGAAATCGAGTTCTTTATTCAGGCACTGCAACTGGTCTATGCCGGCAAGAATCCCAAGCTGCGGGAACGGAATTCACTCAAGTCGCTGGCCATCCTGCGGGAGGCGCGCCTGATCAGTGATGAGGATTGCGCGGCGCTGTCCGAGGCCTATCGTTTTCTGCGGACCGTCGAACACCGGATTCAGGTGGTGCAGGAGCGGCAAACCCACAGCCTGCCGGTCAAGGACGAAGAGCTTCGGGCCCTGGCCCGGCGGACCGGTTACCTGCGGGCCAATGGCGAGGGTAGGTTTCGGGAGCGGCTGGAGCAGCATCGCCAGACAGTTTCGGCGATCTATGGTGCCCTGTTCCTAAATAGGGACGAGAAGCTGAAGGAAGATGTGGAGGCCGCGGTTTATCACTTCTTTGACCGGGCGGCTGATCCTGAGCTGTTAAAGGACATGCTGGCCGAGCGCCGCTTTAAGAACGTGGATGCGGCGTACGACCAACTCCTGCTGCTTTACGACGGACCACCGCGAGCCAATCTGACCGTGCGGGCAAGGCGGCTGCTGGAAAAAATCGGGCCGCCGATGCTGCAGGAAATTTTCGCCTCGCCCGATCCGGATATGGCCATGACCAACCTGGACCGCTTCCTCCATGCGGTTGGTGGCCGGTCGTCGATCTACGCCCTGCTGGCCGAAAATCGCCCGGTGCTCAAGCTGATCATCTCACTCTTCGGTATGTCCCAGTTTCTCTCCAAGATCTTCATTGGTCATCCGGAACTGCTGGACAGCATGGTGGCGCGGACCCATTCCTCGCCGGTCAAGGACCGCGAGGTGATGGAGCAGGATCTGGCGGCAATGCTGGAGCAGGCGGATGGGTTTGAAGAAGAGCTGGATGTCCTGCGGCGCTACCGCAACGAGGAATTCCTCCGGGTCGGGATGCACGACATTCACGGTAAAGTGGGGCAGAGTGAAATTGCGATCCAGCTTTCCTGCCTGGCTGAAGTCTGTCTAACCGCTGCCTGCCGCCTGGCGCACCGGGAGCTGGCCCGTTTCGGCACCCCGCGCTACTCCGATCTTGACGGCACGATTCACGCGGCGGATTTTGCCATCATCAGCATGGGGAAGCTGGGTGGCGGCGAGCTCAATTACCATTCGGACCTGGATATTATCTATATCTATGACCATCAGGGGTATACGGATGGCGAAAAACAGCTGAGCAATCATGACTATTTTGCCCGTCTGGGTCAGAAACTCATCTCCATCCTGACCACCACCACTCGCGAAGGGTATGTCTATAAACTGGACACCAGGCTGCGGCCATCCGGTAATGCCGGTCCCCTGGTAACATCACTGGGCTCATTCAAGGAATATCACCGTGATGAAGCCCAGATATGGGAACGCCAGGCGTTGACCAAGGCGCGGGTGGTCTATGGTGGCGATCAATTACGGGAAGGGATTGAAGAGGTCATCCGGCATACGGTGTACGGCTTCAGCGCCGACGAGACGGCCCGGACCGAGATCCATCGCCTGCGGATGCGGATGGAAAACGAAATTGCCAAGGAAAGTGTCGGCTCCTATAACATCAAGACCGGGCGCGGCGGTATGGTGGACGTGGAGTTTATCGTCCAGTTTCAGCTGTTGCGCCATGGTCACCAGTACCCGGAAATCCGGAGCACCAACACCCTGACGGCCCTGAAATCGCTGCATGGCACCGGCCTGCTGACCGAAGAGGACTGGGCCGCACTGCTGAACGGCTACAAATTCCTCCGGCGCCTGGAAACGCGGCTGCGGATTATCCATGACTGCTCAATGAATGACCTTGGCGGCTCACAGGAATATCTGGATACCCTGGCCCGGCGGCTCGGCTACGATCCCCAGTTGCGCCATCCCGGCAAGCAACTGATGCAGGAGTACGAGGAGATCACCGAGGCGGTGCGCGGTGCTTACGTGCGGATTTTGGGCGATCGGGCATGAGTGCCGGCAGTGGTAAAAACCTGCGGTTGTTGGGGCAGGAAGCGCCGCCCTGGCAGCAGCCGACGCTGCAAGAAACAATTACCGCTTTGCAGATCGAATTGGCCAAAGGGTCGGCGGTCTACACCCCAGCCGAGCTTCACCTGCTGACCCGGCAGCTGGCAGAAGAGGAAGAGCGGTTCCGGGTGATTACCGCCGGTGGCTAGGGACGAGCCGCGCAGGAACGGCAGCGCTAATCCGGCCGCCAGCCAGGGCTATGTGGCCAACAGCAGCAATACCGTTTCCGTCATTCAATAACACATAGGGTGCAGGAAGAGTGGTTCAGAGCTGATTTAATAGCTGTTGCAAAAAGTATAATGTTAAACTAATGTATAACAAATTGGCTATAATGTTAAATAGTAATTATACATTGAGGCAAGAGATGAGGATCAAATCATTTGCATTGACGGGGATAAGTTCGTCCGAAATTAAAGAACTGGCATTGATGGGTGAATATATAAAAATAGCCCGTAAACGAAGAGATATATCGTTGCGCGACATGGCTACCCGGATGATGGTCAGTGTCCCCACAGTGATGAACCTCGAAAAAGGATCGCCGACGGTCAGCATGGGCATATTTATGCGGGCACTTTCCGTGCTGGATCTCGGTAAAAACATTGCCAATGAGTTGTCCCCGGAAAAAGATATTGTTGGTATGGGTATAGAGATTCGGCGAGTTAAATCGAAAGGTGAGTCAGCGAACAATAAGCGGAATTTGGACTTCTAATGGCGCCCGCAAAACAAGCTATCGTGTTTGTCTATATTGCTGGTCAATCTGTCCCTGCCGGAATGCTGACGACTTTCGTTGATGGCCGCTATACATCCAGCGAGTTCGTCTATGGATCTCGCTATATTGAACGACCTGATGCCATTGCGGTGGACCCTGTTTCACTGCCACTGCCAAGTCGCAAAGAGTTTGTCTACCGCACTAAGCCGGATTTCCTCGTGTTCAATGGAATTCGCGATGCTGGTCCTGATAAATGGGGACGCTACCTCCTTGACAAGAAATACTCGGCATTGGGGCTCGATGAATTTGATTATATCGTGTCGTCAGGCCCTGATCGGGTTGGGGCACTTGGGTTCGGCGTTGATCCGCAATCAGGTATAGGAACGTGGGATGGCTGCAAATTTATTGCTGCGGTTCCGGATCGGTCCCCCCATCTGGCACAAATACAACTCGCGGTAGATCATGCTGAAGATCCTGACGACCCTGATTTTCAAGAATACCTAGAATACGGGCCGTCACTCGGTGGTGCTCGCCCCAAAGGGACCGTTATCTGGAAAGATCGGCTTTATCTCGCGAAATTTTCCCTCAAATCGGATGGCTGGAATCTCTGCCGAGGTGAATTTGCAACAATGTTACTTGCTGCAGACTGCGGGATGAATGTTCCTCCTGTAGATATTACGGAAGTGCTGGGTAAAAGTGTTTACTTGGTAGAGCGTTTTGATCGAGTTAACATTGACAGAATTCCATTTCACTCTGCATTAACCATGACAGATTCACATGAGGCCGACTATGGTCGCCATTCATACAAGGATATTATCGAGGCAATATCCAGATTCAGCCCCACCCCTGAATTGGACCGGAATGAGTTGTACCGCCGAATGGTATTCAATATTTTCTGTTCGAATACCGATGACCATATGCGCAATCACGGTTTTATCTATGCGGGGAATGGACAATGGAAGCTGTCACCGCTATACGATGTGGTACCTTTTCCGCAGAGCACGAATACTTGGTCGCTGGCGCTGAATATTAGTAACCAGGGGAGGGTGGCTTCAATTGAAAATGCATTGGCAGCAGCACCAGCTTTTGGCTTAAATAATGGTGATGCAATTTCAATTATTGATCAGATCAGAGAAAGGGTCAGTGATTGGCGTAACCATTATGCCGCCTGTGGTTTGTCAGAATTGGACATTCAGAAAATATCGAGTTGCTTTCATCTGTCAGGTTAACGGGGGCGGTAAATTGATAAAATTGTAGTCTAAAGAAAAATGTTTGTGATATTGGATGGTTAGGTAATTTGGATTATTTAAAGTTCAAAGGCTCGCGAAGTTACGATCAGTTTACACTTTTGGTTTCACCCATTTGCAGTTCGGTACCGCTATCTGGTGTCCAAAAACTCGGCAACGGTTTGAATGATCATCTGTGAACAGCGGTCGGGCCGGTTCATCAAATCGCCAAAGTGCTTGATGTCGCCGGTCAGCAGGTGGGTTGCCCGACAGGTGCGCGCGGCCTGAAAAATATTGGCGTCTTTGAGGGGGAGTGATTCAGGGTAGGGGGCTGCTGGATTGGTTGGGGTGATCTTGATCTGGAGGAGGATTTCTGCAAGCTGCTCAGCAGCGGCAGGATATTTTACGGTCAGGTTGCGGCTTGCTTCTTCACGAGCGTACGCGCTGGTGAAAAGTTCAATGGTGCCCATTGCTGCCAATTGGATGACCAGTGCGGCCTTGCCGTTTGGGTTGTGCGCCGCCGTGAACAGGACGTTGGCGTCGAGGAATACCCGCATCATCTGGAGTTGGCGGCCTTGGCGAGGATTGCTGCCCGTTCGCTGTCATCCAGCCGGTCGTCGGCATCCCAGGCTGCAATCTGGGCATCGCTGTACATCTCGATCTCCATTACTGCCGCCGGTTTGATGACCAGTTCATTGTCCCGTTCTTCCAGGATTACCGCTCCGCCCCGCAGCAGGCCAAGGCGCTTGCGCAGATTCGCCGGCAAAGTCAATTGGCCACGGTTCGATATCAAGATGGTTTGTTGCATAGTGAACCTCCAAATGCAGAATAACGGAAATGCAGAAATTCAGCAATATTTTCCTTGGTGACCACTATGATTCTATAGACGGCAGTTAACCGCAGATAAAGGCGGATAGCTACGGATAAAATAAATATTCTCAGAAAAAAAGGCTTTCACCTTCAGGATTAGTCCAATTTGGCTGAATATCTTTGATTTATCTGCGTTTATCTGCGTGCATCGGCGGTTAAATGCTTTTTTCAGGATGATTATATGGGGTTTTTCAGGTGACAGTTGCCTGACTTGAAACCACCTTGTTCCTGCCGGTTTCCTTGGCCCGGTAGAGGGCCGAGTCAGCGGCGTAAATGAGTTCATTGATGGTGGTGATCTCTGGCACGGGGTAGGTTGCCACCCCCATGCTGATGGTAATAATGGTGCTGTCGAGGGGGGCGGGGTAGGTCAGTTGCTGGATCTGGAGGCGAATGCGATCCGCCACGACCATGGCTTCCTGGTGAGAGGTTTCCGGGAGCAATAAGACGAATTCTTCGCCGCCATAGCGGGCGCCGATGTCATAGCTGCGCAGGGCGTTCTTGGCCAGGATTGCAATGGTGGTTAATACCAGGTCGCCCTGCTGATGGCCGAAGTTGTCGTTGATCCGTTTGAAGTGGTCGATGTCCATCATCACCAGGGAGAGTGGCGAACCTTTGCGCTGCGACCGTTGCATTTCCCGCTCCAGGGCGGTCATCATGTAGCGGCGGTTATAGAGCAGGGTCAACGGGTCGGTGTTGGACAACTCCTTGAGCATTTCGTTAGAGTTTTTCAGGTCATTCTGCAGGGTACGGATCTTTAGCTGGACTCTGACCCGAGCAATCAGTTCGCCGGCGTCAAAGGGTTTGGTTACATAGTCGCAGGCGCCCTGTTCCAGCCCCTTGATCTTCAATTCCCGGTCTTCGCGTCCGGTCAGCATGATCACCGGGATATCCCGCAGCTCTTCCCGTGTCTGCAGCATGCCCAAAAACTTGAATCCATCCATGCGCGGCATTTCCAGGTCGCAGACGATCAGGCTGACCTTCTGGGTCAAAACCTGCTTGAATCCCTCAATCCCGTCGGCCGCCTCATAGTAGTGGTCAAATAGGGAGGTAACTCGCATGAGCGTCTGGATGATCTGCTCGCGGACCGTATCAGAATCGTCAATGATGAGGATGCTGTTCCCCATGAACCCCTCGTTATCTCGTTGGAACTGAAAGCCAATTTGGGAAGACCAGATCAAGAAACTGTTTCAGGACCCCTGCAGTCATGCCCCAGATTTCATCCTCACCCCAGGTAAAAAAGTGGACTGGATGGTGCCGCCCCTGCCAGGTCCAGTCTTCAGTCCGAAAATGGGCTGGTCGGAGCAGGTCGGTCAAGGGGACACAGATAGTCTTATCGATCTCTGCGGGATTAAACTTTAGGGAATAATTTTCGGGATATACCCCGACATAGGGGGTGACCAGATAGCCATGCACGGAATGGACATCGTCAAGGGTGCCGAGCAGCTCGACATCTGCCGGTTTGATGCCGACTTCTTCCCAGGTTTCCCGCAGGGCCGTGGCCAGTAGGTCAGGGTCTTCGGGGTGGCGAACCCCGCCCGGAAAGGCGAATTCGCCGCCGTGGTGATTCAGGTGCGGCGTGCGCCGGGTAACCAGCAGATCGAAGCCGCTGGTAGTCGGCGTGAGCGGGAGCAGGACCGCAGCCGGGGTGAGGCCGGGTGGCAGGGCGCGCGGATGGTGCAGGGCCAGTGCTGCCCTGATCCGGGTCTTCAGGTCGGTCGTTGCGCTCAGATCAACGGCTCCTTGGCGCGTTTTTTCAGTTCGGCAATAGTCGCCACGTAGTCGTTACTGCCGAATACGGCACTGCCGGCAACAAAAACGTCGGCCCCGGCATGGGCGATTGCTGCAATATTGCAGGCCTTGACCCCGCCATCAACTTCCAGTTCCGCCTCGCTGCCCCGGTCATCGAGCATGGCACGCAGGGCATGAATCTTGGGCAGGCAGGCATCAATGAATGATTGGCCGCCAAACCCCGGGTTCACTGTCATCAGTAGAACCAGATCCAGGTCGCCAAGGATGTAGTCCAGGTGCTGCAATGGGGTCGCCGGATTGAGCGAGACCCCGGCCTTCTTGCCCAAAGACTTGATCAGCTGGATCGTGCGATGCAGATGATTGGTCGCTTCGGCGTGTACGACAATGATGTCGGCGCCGGCAGCGGCAAAGTCCGGGATATATTTGTCCGGGTCAGCGATCATCAGGTGCACATCCAGCGGCAGGTCGGTCACCTTGCGTACCGCCTCCACCACCAGCGGGCCGATGGTGATGTTCGGGACGAAGTGACCGTCCATGACATCGATATGGATATAGTCGGCGCCGGCAGCAGCCACGGCACGGACTTCATCGCCAAGGCGGGAGAAGTCGGCAGAAAGAATGGATGGGGCGATTTTTTTCATTGAGAACTCCAAACGTTCACGAAAGTTTTTTGAGCCGCGCGGCGAAGAAGCCGTCCATGCCGTGGCGGTGTGGCCAGCTGCGGAAGAACCCTTCCGGCGTGGTCAAATCGGCCAGGTTAGGCATGATCGCCTGCACCGGTTCTAGCACAAAGTCCGGGTGGGACGAAAGGAAAACCCGGACTCTCGTTTCGTTCTCGGCCACGCTGGTGGAGCAGGTGGCGTACACCATAATCCCGCCCGGTTTCAGGTAGTCGGCTGCGGTGGCCAGGATCTGCTGTTGGCTGACGGCGAGATGTTTCAGGTCGTCCAGCGATTTCCACCATTTCCCTTCGGGGTTGCGGCGGATTACGCCGAGGCCGCTGCAGGGGGCATCCACCAGGACCCGGTCGAACAGATGATCGGCCAGTGCGGGCAGCGGCTGGCAAGCGTCACCGGACATGGTGGTTACGATGGTGATGCCGAGGCGTTCGGCGTTTTCGCTGATCAGGCGGAGTTTGCGCTGGTGCCGGTCGCAGGCCACTACCTCCCCCCGGTTTTCCATCAGTTGAGCCAGTAGGGTGGTCTTGCCTCCCGGCGCGGCGCAGAGGTCAAGAATTGACTCGCCCGGCTGTGGGGTCAGGAGCAAGCCGGCCAGCTGTGATGCCTCGTCCTGAACGAAAAACATCCCATCGCGAAAGCTGGGCAGGCTCGCCAGCGGCGGTCCACCGGTCAGCTGAATGCCCAGGGGTGACCAACTGGTCGGGGTGGCGCTAGCCCCTTCATCGGCCAACCGCTCCAGCAGGTCTTCCCGCTCAATCAGTAAGTTGTTGGTGCGCAGGGTGAGCGGTGCCTGTTCAGCCATGGTTTTGGCCAGCTCCTCCGCTTCCGCCAGGCCCAACTGCTCCAGCCAGAGGGCCGAGAGCCAGCTGGGGTGGCCGTAACGGGCGGCCAGATAATCGACCGGCTGGCTGACCGGATCAGGGAAGGGGAGAGTTGCCCGTTCCCGGTCAGTCCGGCGCAAAATGGCGTTGATCATGCCCGCAGCGCGTGGAGCCGTGATCTTGGCCAGTTCCACGGTTTCATGGACTGCTGCATGCACCGGAACCCGGTCAAGGAACAGGATCTGGTAGAGGCCGAGGCGAAGCAGGAGCAATACACTCCGCTCCAGCTTATGGGCCTTCTGGGTGGAAAACTGATCGATCAGGTGATCCAGGGTGCCTTGGCGCCGCAGGGTGCCGTAGACCAGTTCGGTGAGCAGGCCTCGGTCCGGTCCGGTTATCTGCTGGTTGGTCAGAGTCTGGTCGATGAGCAGGTCGGCGTAGGAATGCTCTTTTTCGATCCGGTAGAGGATGTCAAAGGCCAGGTGACGGGCTGAGGGTTGATTCAAGGAAAGCTCCATGTTCGAGTGGAAATCAGGGCAATGGTATTGATGCTGCGAGTCATCATACTGATCTTGGCGCCGATTGCAACAGCTGTGTGCGGTCGAGGTGGTGGCCGATGGTGCACGCTCTCGTTTCATGCGAATAATGGCAAACAGTGGCAGATTCTGTTGTATCAGAAGGCTGATTCCACTAAACTTGCGGTCGGTTGCCAGGAAACTTACGGTACATGGTGACGATGACGGAGGAACGGATGATGGGTAGTGCGGACAACGCCGCCGTTGCGGCTGAGGCTAAAAAAACATTCCGGCGAGTGCTGATCTCCAGCTGGGTCGGCAACAGTATCGAGTTTTACGATTTTCTCGTCTATGGGCTGGCAGCCGCGCTGGTTTTCAATGACCTGTTCTTTCCCAACGTAAGTCCGCTGGCCGCCACTATGGCCACCTTTGCCACCTTTGGCGTTGGCTTTGTTGCCCGACCGCTGGGTGGGGTGGTTTTTGGTCATCTGGGCGACACCATTGGCCGGAAGAAAACCCTGACCATCACCCTGCTGGGCATGGGGGTGACGACCTGTGCCATCGGCTTTCTGCCGACCTATTCACAAGTTGGCCTGGTTGCGCCGCTGCTGTTGGTGATCCTTCGCTTCATGCAGGGGCTGGCGGTTGGCGGCGAGTGGGGTGGCGCGATGCTGATGGTGGTGGAAAATGCACCGCCCGGCCGCCGCGGCTTTTACGGTGCCTGGCCCCAGACCGGCGGCTTTTCCGGGCAGCTGCTGGCCACGGCAATCTTTGCCGTGATCAGTCTGTTACCAAAGGCGTCCATTCTCGCCTGGGGCTGGCGGATTCCGTTCCTGCTCAGTGCGGTACTGGTGGGAGTTGGTCTCTACATGCGGGTCAAGCTGGAAGAGACTCCAGTTTTTAAAGCGATTCTGCAACAGGGTGAAAAACTGCCCCGCAGCCCGGTGCTGGAAGTGCTGCAGCACTCCTGGCGAAGCGTGCTATTGATCATGCTGCTCCGCTTTGCCGAGAGCGTGCCGTTCTTTCTGGCAACGGTTTTTGCGGTTTCCTATGCCACCACGAATCTCGGGGTTGCCAAGCAGACCATGCTGGGGGTGGTGATGACCACCTGCGTGCTGGCCTTCCCGATGCATGGCCTGTTCGGCTGGTTGTCGGACCGTTACGGCCGGCGCCCGGTCTACATCTTTGGTGCCCTGACGGCGGCGGCCAGCGCGTTCCCATTTTTCATGCTGCTGCAGAGCGGCTCATATCTGCTGATGCTGCTAGGCTATGTGTTGCTGATCAATATCGCCCATAATTCGATCAATGCGGTGCAGCCGGCGTTCTTCACCGAGCTGTTCGGGCCGAAGGTCAGATATAGCGGGGCATCGTTGGGGAGTCAGTTGGGGGCGATCGTGGCAGGGGGCTTCACCCCATTCATTGCCAAAGGGCTTTCAGCACACTTTAACAACAGCTGGCAGCCGGTTGCGACTTATGTGGTGGTCGTCTCGCTGATCTCGGCGGTTGCGGCCTACTGTGCACCGGAAACCTCACAGGTTGAAATGAACGCAGAATAAGGTATCCACTCTGTCCAGGCTCAATGTCCTTGTTGCATGCATAGTCCGCTAATAGAGTCGCGAAACCCGAACCCTTACCGCCCCGGTCGATAGGCCATTTCTTCCAGCCGCCGCACCCGCTCTTCCATTGGCGGGTGGGTGGAGAAAAGCGACATCAGACCGCCACCGGTGAGCGGGTTGACAATGAACATGTGGGCCGTGGCTGGGGTGGCCTGTTGCATCGGGATCTGCTGATTGGCCATCTCCAGTTTGCGCAGGGCATTGGCCAGGTGGAGCGGATTGCCGGCAATCTGGGCGCCACCGGCATCGGCGCCGTATTCCCGGGAACGGGAGACCGCCATCTGGATCAGCATGGCCGCGATCGGCGCCAGAATAGCCATCAGGATCGTCCCGAACATACTGCCGCCTCCCTCATCGTCATCGCTGCGGCCGCCGCCGAAGATGGCGGCCCACTGGGCCATTTGCGCCAGATAGGTGATGGCGCCGGCAATGGTGGCGGCAATGGAGGAGATCAGGATATCGCGGTTTTTCACATGAGCCAGTTCATGGGCCATGACGCCCATCAGTTCATCACGGGTGAGGATGCGCATGATGCCATTGGTGGCAGCAACAGCGGCGTGTTCCGGATTGCGGCCGGTGGCAAAGGCGTTGGGTGTTTCGGACGGAATGATATAGACCTTGGGCATCGGCAGGCCGGCCTGCCTGGCCAGTTGCCGGACCAGGGCATAAAAGTCCGGGGCTTCATTCTCGGTAATCTGCTGGGCGCCATACATGGCCAGCACAATCTTGTCGGAAAACCAGTAGGAAGCAAAGTTCATGACGCCGGCCATGACCAGGGCAATGGTCATGCCTGATTGGCCGCCAATGGCGCCGCCAGCCAGCACCAGCAAGCCGGTGAGCAGGCCAAGGAGCATGGTAGTGCGGATGGTGTCCATAGTGGTACCTCACATGGTTGTTGTGAACTAGTATGACTCTTGATTAAAGTATAGTCAGTGCCCCGTAAATACGCAAGGGGAGCAGACTTGACAGGCTTCCTGAGACCGGTAGTCTAAGTTGAGGAGTGCATTCATTCATGCAGTATATCGACGAAGTCTTTCTGATTATCCTGCTGGGGACGGCTCTGGCTGCCGCCCTGATGACTGCCGGCCATGCGCTGCTCTACAAGCGCGACCCCCGTTCGGCGCTCGGCTGGATAGTGGTCTGTCTTTGCGTACCGGTGGCTGGGCCGCTTTTTTACTGGCTGATGGGGATCAACCGGATTCACCGCCGGGCTCAAGCCTGGTTGGAAAGCGGTCGCCGGCTGGCCAGTTGGCATGAACTCTCTCCCCGCCCTGATGAGCCTGCCCTGGATGACCTGCCCGAGTCAGCCACCCACCTGGCGGAGTTGCGTGCCCTGGCGGACCAGCTGGTGCTCACCCCTCTGGTCGGCGGCAACCGGCTTGAACCGCTGCATCATGGCGATGCGGCCTACCCGGCCATGCTGGCGGCTATTGCCGTCGCCGAATCTTCCGTGCACCTCTCCACCTATATCTTTGACACCGATAATTGTGGTCGCGTGTTTGTCGCTGCCTTATCTGCCGCTGCTGATCGTGGGGTTGCGGTGCGGGTGATTGTCGACGGTCTGGGGGAGAAATATGCCCGGCCAACAGCGCGGCGACTGTTCTCCGGTAGCCGGGTGCAGGTCGAACGGTTTCTGCCACTGCGTCATGGCGCGTATATCAATCTGCGTAGTCACCGCAAGATTCTGGTCGTTGACGGCCGGATCGGCTTTACCGGCGGCATGAACATCGGCGGCCGGCATCTGGTGGCACAGCCTGTGATCCGCCGCCCGGTACAGGATTGCCACTTCCAGATCGAAGGGCCGATTGTCAACTATCTGCAGCAGGCCTTTCTTGACGACTGGTACTTTGCCACCGGTGAACTGGTTAAACAGGGTGAGCTATTTCCCCAGCTACCACCCTATGGGGCGAGTCTGGCCCGGGCAATCAGTGATGGCCCGGACAAGGAGTACCGCAAGTTGCACTGGATCATTCTGGGGGCACTGGCCAGCGCCCACCGCCGGGTCTGTATCATGACCCCTTATTTCATTCCTGATCGGGCGCTGATTTCGGCCATGGCCACCACCGCCATGCGGGGCATCGACGTGACTCTGGTACTGCCGGCTGAAAATAATCTCCCCTTTGTGCATTGGGCAAGTCGCGCCTATCTCTGGGAAATCCTCAAGCATGGGGTACGGGTCTACTACCAGCCGCCACCGTTTGCCCATACCAAACTCTTCCTGGTGGATGACTGCTGGAGCCTGATCGGCTCAGCCAATCTGGATCCGCGCAGTCTGCGGCTGAATTTCGAGTTCAATGTTGAAGTGTACGATGAACAGCTTGCCGGGCAGATGGCCAGCCACTTTGATGAGATAGTTACGAGGTCACAGGAGGTGACACTGGCGGACATGGACAGCCGACCCTTGCCGGAGCGACTGCGGGATGGTTTTGCCAAACTTTTCTCGCCGTATCTGTAGCTGAACGAAAAAAGGCCCGCCGAAGCGGGCCTTGATAGTTGTTTAGGATGGGTCCTACTTCTCTTTGATCCAGAGCAAGTTGGTATTTGGGCCGTAACTCCCCATGTCAACTTCATCCATTACAAAAATATTGGCTTTGCCTGCGCTATCGAGAGAGATGTAAGGCTGGCGCTGGCCTTTGATCGTTGCCGGTGCTGACCAGGTTGCTCCAGCGTCATTGGAACGCCAGACCTTGATGGATGGATTACTGTAAACACCACCATAAACTTCAGAAACATAGCTGATTACCTTGGTTGAAGATACCGCCACATTAACTTTGTTATTGCCGTCGGGTGTATTGGCCAGTACCGTCCGCTTTGTCCAGGTTGAGCCACTGTTTGTAGAAACTAGCAAGTTAAGATCATCAAGATCTGGATTGCTTGTTACCCAGCTTTGAAAAGCAATGTAATAGGTTGATGAGTTAAGGACGACAAGATCAATGTTACGGCTCAGGTTGCCCTGGGCAGTTGTGTACACGGCAACCGGAGTTGACCATGTTGAAGCGGAGGCTGCTTTTTTCGTAAACATTAGTTGCTCATTGTTAATAACATAGGCGACATAAAGATTATTTGTCGAGTCCATCTTCATGTATGTCTGACCGTCCGATTGAAACGGTAGAGCTGTTGGGCTACTGAACGTAGAATCAGGACTAGCTGCAGTAATATACGAATTGTTGTAAAGAATGTGAATTGCACCATTGCTTGTTACCGCAAGACTGGTCCCGCCTCCTCCACCAGATCCATTCGCGACACCCATGTCTATCCTTGCAGGGGTACTCCAGCCAGTCTGGGTTGGCCTGTCAGCTTTGTATGCGTAGTAAATAATGTTACCGTTTGGCCAACTAACGGTAGAATCGGCAGCATACCAGATGGCATGAACCAGTTTTTTCCCGGCGTATAGCGGGTCGTTGCTGACAGCCAACACCACGCTCTCGGCTTGGACGTAATCAGTAGCCACCGTTCCTTCTAATTTCTGCGAAAGTCCCCAAGTAGTGCCGTTATTGTCGCTCTTAGCAACTCGGACAGTTCCGTCCGATGCATACCCCGCATAAATGTTGGCACCATCAAAAGCCATTTTCTTGTTACGTTCATAGTTGGTTATGCCTTCTCCAACCTTTGTCGGAGTGTTGAACACCGGGGTTGCCGGTGCCGCCATAGCTAGACTGGCACTCAAAACCAGCGCCGCTGCTGCTGTTACTAACATCTTTTTCATCGGGACTTCCTCCTAAGTGGGGATAATATGCGCGATTGCGCGAGAAAATGTTTATCGTGCCTGACTTTTTGGTGAGGTGGCTGTTTCGACCTGCATGACAATGATTCGGTCGCTTTCCTCAATGATTTTGAATGACGAGCCGCCACTGGTCCTTATGATCTGCTCTTGTAGCGCAACGGTTTCTTCGGGTTCCGGTTCGGTGGTGGCAACGTCTTCGGCTGGTTGTTGATCCTGGGGCTGTTCTTCCATGGCAATTTCTGGCGGATCTTCCTTCTTTTCCTCTGTCGTGCGGGAAGGGTCCCCGTCCTGAATGCTCAATGTCTGGATCTGCTCGAATTGATACTCTGCCAGCGTGTCGGACTGCACCTTGAGTCGGTCAATGTTTACCGATTGAGGGCTCCTGAATGAAGACGAATCCTGCCTCGGCATGTTTTCCCGGCGTTGCTGTTCCTGGCGGGCTTTAACATGTTCGGGGATAAATTGAGGCTGAGGTTTCGCCACGAGTTGTGGTGGTCGGACCATCCGCCGCTCTCGCTCATTGTACTGCTGCGGGTCTATGGCGTAACTTACGGCCGCAGTGGTGAGCATTAGGGCAAAGGTTATGAGGATTCGCGTCGGGTTCATCCGTTCCTCGCTGAATAAGCATGAATACAGGAGGCCTTTGTTAGAGGCCTCCTGTAATGACAACACAGATATTACTTCTCTCTGGTGAAGTAGATTGGAACGTTGTTCCACCATGTCGGGCCGGTAACAGTGCCAGCGAAGAAGTTCGGATCTAGCTCAGCTGAACCGTTGATTGACGAAAGCACGCATACCTTGCCGGCACTGTCCAAGGTGCTTTGATTGGTGGTGTTGCCCGGAACGGAGACGTTGGGGCTCCAAGTTGCACCATTGTCCGAACTTTTGTTGATTGTGATGCGATCTGTTGCACTCCAACTGCCATAATGGCCGACAACCGTAATGACTTTGCTTGAGTTCACGTTGATGGACGGATAGGTGCCATACACTGTCGCATTAGGGGTAACCGGCCGCTTAGACCAAGTTTTACCGCCATCATTGGTTATTGCTACCCAGATGGTTAAGTTGGCATACAGGTCAGCAGGCGGATTGATAACCGCATCCACGGCTTTGTAGGCAATGTAAATATTGTTGGCGTCATACACGGCAATGGAGGCTGCGGTGGTGTCAACATTTGATCCAATCACCGTGGAATTTGTCCAAGTGCTATTCGCAGCTGTTTTTTTGTGAAGATTTAAACTGCCGTTCAACGTGTCAACGACATACACGTTGTTGCTGCTATCAAAGCCAATGCCATACCAGTTGCTGTCAGTGGCAAACGGAAGCAGGATTGGTGTGGTAAAAGCTGATTCTGCTTTGGTTGCGGTAACGTACTTGAAGCCATCGGCATCATTGAAAAACAGGTGCACGCTGCCATTTGGCGCGGCGCCAACTTTCATGGTCGTTGCATCCGCGGTTAGCGAATCAGCAATGGCCACGGGGATACTCCAGCCAGCAGTGTTTGGGCGCTCAACAAAATATGAATATTTGAGGCCATCTGTTGCGCCCCAGGCTGCTACGATGATACTTTTACCGGTTTGCAGCGGATCCTTGGCTTTGGCAATGCGGATGCGGGAGTTGGTTGTGTCGGTCGACATGACTGCCGGATCACGCCAGGTCGAGCCACCATCGGTGCTGCGGCTGATGCATGGGGTGCCGTCGCTAGCAGTGAAAGCGACATAGACATTGTTTCCATCAACAACCAGTTGTCTTCCGTCAGGCACTGAAATTTCCCCGGTTGCCACCTTGGTGGTTTTGACGGTCATGCTCATGACCGGTGCTGCCGGGGTGGCGGCCATGGCTACGCTGGCGCTCAGAACCAGTGTCGCTGCTGCTGTTACTAACATCTTTTTCATCGTAAAATTCCTCCCATTGTTGCAGTTATATGCGTTAGAAACGCATGAAAAATGTCATTTTTCTGCTTGCAGATTGATCGCGTTGAGTCGACTGAAGAATATGCTGTTGGACCGTTTTCTTTGCCACAATCACAGCTTTTGCCGCTAATTAAAAAAACAATCAATGTAACTACTAATAAATTGAACCATCTATAAAAAAACATATTGAAAACTGGATGGTTAGCTGGTTGAGACAATAAGTGCATTCGTTTTTAGCACATGCTAAATAGCTGTCAATATAATATAAACTAATGAGTTTGGAGGTCGTTCAGAAAAATGACACTGCTGTCGGGTTTGCATTCTGCAGATTGTCGCGGCGAGTGGTAAGGCGGGCGTGATTGCTGATATGCACAAATTAACCTGAAAAAAGTAGTTAACCGCCGACACACGCCGATACACGCCGAAAAATCAAAGGCTTTGCACAAATTGTGGGTTAACCAAAAAGGTGTTTTTTTTATACGGTAACGCTTGGCTGTATCGGCGTTCATCGGCGTTTTCGGCGGTTGAAATTCCGTTTATAGGATTAATAAGAGGCTATGGCATCGGTGATGTTTTCTGCGGCAGAAAGTTCTTGTTTGGATCGTTGGATCAGGAGCTTAAACGTTTGACCAGCCGTTCATGGGCCAGCAACACCTTGTTCCGGTCATGGGCCTCAATGGCGTAGCTGGCATTCGGCGCATAACGGCGCATGAGGGTGAAGTATGCGTCGAAGTCGATGTTGCCGTCGCCAATGGGGAAGTGATCGTCATGGTTGCCATGGTTGTCATGCACATGCACATGAATGATCCGTTCGCCTAACTCGGCAAACCAGTCTGCCATGCTGACATTGTTGAACAGGTTCCAATGTCCCACATCAAAGCAGTGCCCGAAACGGGGCGAATCAATGGCTTCCAGCAGCGCCTTCAATACCGATGGTTCCTCGTCGAAAATGTTTTCGATGGCGATTTGGCAGCCGATTTCGCTGGCCCGCTGATCCACCATCTGCCAGACCGGCAGCGCCAGTTCCAGCCAGTCGGTCTGGCGGTCGCCGTAGCGCCAGCGGTCATAGCCGGGGTGCATGACAATCACGTCCGGCTGGACGATTTCGGCGGCGTTCAGCACCTGCTCGAAGCGATGGATGGTGGCCTGACGGAGCAGCGGTTCAAAAGAGCCCGGATTCAGGTCCATAAATGGCGCGTGGATGGTGCTGCGGACCCCGGCGTTACGGAGCGTCGTCATGATTGCCGACGTCTCTTCCGGGATCAGGTGGTCCAGGGTGTCGGCCGGGAAAAATATCTCCGGATTGATGCCGGAGGCGAGAATTGTTGCCAGGTTTTCGCTCAGTCGGTGGTAGGGGACATGGGCGTACAGAGTATTAGGCATGGGGGAGTGGTTCTCTCTTATGTTTTTTGATGACTTCATCGGCACAGGAGTCGCAGGAAATCAGCTCTTCAAGTTTGAGGATGGCGGCTGGATGGCCGAGGACGATCAGGGTGTCATGGCTTTCCAGCTTGGTATGGGAGTCGGGGTTAAAGACCATGTGGCCGGTATTTTTCTTGATGCCGATGATAATGACGCCGGTCTCTTTACGAAAACCGGAGCTGACCAGATTCTCACCGACAAAGTTGGACTTGGGCGGGATGAGGATTTCTTCCATCAACAGTTCCAGATGCTCCCGGCCGGTGGCAATTTCAATAAAGTCCACCACGTTGGGTCGCAAAATTGCCTGGGCCATGCGGCTGCCGCCGATGACATACGGCGAGATGACCTTGTTGGCCCCGGCCCGCTGCAGTTTGATTTCCGAACTCTCCTCGCCGGAGCGGGCCAGGATGTAGAGGTCGGGATTGAGGCCGCGGGCGGTGAGGGTGATGTAGACGTTTTCCGTGTCCGAGGTGACAACCGAAATCAGCCCTTTGGCTTTCATGATGCCGGCCCGGAGCAGGGTTTCGTCTTCGGTGGCATCACCTCTGATGTGCAGATACTCTTCATTGTGCAGCTTTTCGTGAGCTTCCGGGTGTTTCTCGATGACCACAAACGGGATCGGTTTGGCGGCGAATTCCTTGCAAATCAGGGCGCCGATCCGGCCATAGCCACAGATGATGTAATGGTCATGCAGAGATAAAATCCTCTTTTCCACTTTTTTCCTCCCGATCATCCGTTGAATCTGCCCTTCAAACATGATCTGGGCCAGGCTGCCGACGATGTAGCCGAGGACGCTGACCCCCACCACAATCAACGCCATGGTAAAGATTTTGCCGGCGGCATTCAGTTCATGAACTTCTCTGAAGCCGACGGTGCCGAGGGTGATAATCGTCATGTAGAGGGAGTCGAGCAGGCTCCACCCCTCAAGCGTCATGTAGCCGGCAGTGCCGGCGGTGACCAGCAGAGCGAGGACGACAAACGAAATTTTAAGGTGCCGGATTGGATCCATGGTGGCAAAGCTTACCGTGTGATGGTGTCAAATGCAAGGCATTTGCCGTGGTAACCGTAGGTAACTACGCAGCTTTTATGAACTGTATGTCGCAGATATTGACAAAATATGTATACTGTATACAATGTGCAGCAACACATTTGGAGTGGTGGTCGATGAAAAAGGGGATGGAAAAGCATCTGACATTGCGGGAAAAAATCCTGGAAACAATCCGGGATGCAATCATGTCCGGCGCGTTGAAACCAGGTGAAAAGGTTGCCGAGCCTGAGTTGGCCGAGCGATTCGGTATCAGCCGTACGCCGATTCGGGAAGCGTTTCGTCAGCTGGAATCGGAAGGGTACCTCACGGTGATTCCCCGCAAGGGGGCGGTGGTAACGACCTTTTCCCAGCAGGATGTGGAAGAGTTTTACGCCATCAAGAGTATCCTGGAAGGGTACGCCGCCAAGCGAGCCTGCGACAAGTTGAGCGACAAGGAGATGGACCGCCTGGAGCTGATCAACGGCAAGCTGAAGCAGATGGCTTCAGAAGGCGATGTCGGTCACTTCTTCAAGGTCCACAACGACTTTCATGATCTGTTCATCAAGGCGGCTGACAATGAAAAGCTGACGGAGCTGATTCACAGCCTGGTCAGCCGGTTCAAACGCCTGCGGGTTGCATCCTTGAGCGTGCCGGGCCGGATGGAAATTTCGGTGCAGGAGCATGACAAAATTATCGAAGCCTTTCGCAAGCGGAACGGCGAGTTGGCAGAAAAACTGGTGCGCAAGACTGCCGAGTATGGCGGTAAAGTGCTCCTGAGCGGTAGCGAAGGCGGTCCCGCATTGAATACGGCCGAAAAGAGCGCCGCCAGACACATGGATATTTGAACTACACTTAAAAACCCCGCTCGAGCGGGGCTTTTTTGTAAATAATAAATAGTCACTTCCATCACCGCCAATCCTTTCATTCCTTCCTTTGTCCATGTAATCCCCGTAATCAGTCTCCCAACGCAGTGAAATACACCTTTCCGGCATGCCCTCAATCTTGGGGAGATAGATACATGATCGTTTATATATTGATGAAAGCTATGCCGTTAGAAACGTAATATAAATGATCGATTATATTTATGCTTGTCTTCCGTAATGTTGGGTATAATATATACGATCATGAATGTTGGGGGCGCTGTGGAAATTTCTAACGCTGCGGATATCGGGCGAATCATCAAGCAAAAGCGGAAAGATGACGATCTTACCCTGGAAGAGGCTGCGGCTGTCTGCGGCGTCAGCTATCCCTTTCTCTCTGCCTTGGAGAATGGCAAGGAGACCGTCCGATTGGACAAGCTGCTGCAAGTTCTGAAGGGTCTGGGAATCGACCTAAGCGCCAGTATCCGGACATGGAATACTCGGGGAGACATCTGATGTCTGCTGCGTTGCTGGTGAGAATCGATAATGAAGTTGTGGGCCGCTTATGGCTGGATGACAAGAAGAACTTCTGTTTCAGCTATGACCGCAACTGGCTGGAGCAGTCACGTATCCCCTTATCCCTGTCTTTACCCCTTCGCTCAGAACCCTACCTGGATGATCAATCCCATTCGTTTTTTGCCAACCTCCTGCCGGAAGAAAGGATGCGTACCCTGATCGCCCGGAACCTTGGCGTTTCTGCCAACAATGATTACGGGTTGCTGGAGCGGATCGGTGGTGATTGTGCCGGGGCAGTGTCTCTTAGCCCGGAAGATGAGAATCTGCCGCAGACAGGGTCATATCGAGAGCTGTCGTTAGATGAGCTGAATGCCATTGTCAGGGAGCTGCCGCAACGCCCTCTCCTGGCAGGCAAGAAAGGGGTTCGTCTCTCGCTGGCCGGAGCACAGAAGAAGCTGCCGGTATACTATGATGGTCAGATCTATCATCTGGGGTATGGCTCTGCTCCGAGCAACTATATTATCAAGTCAGCTATTGATGACCTGGCCGGTACTGTAGAGAATGAAGCGTTTTGCATGACTCTTGCCGGCGCGGTGGGGTTGGATGTCCCACCTTCGTTCATCCATCAACATGAAGACCTGCGGATCTTTGTCGTCAAGCGTTTTGATCGTGAGGTTGCTGACGATATAATCCGGCGGCTCCATCAGGAAGATTTTTGTCAGTCGCTCAATATTCCGCCCGAGTTCAAGTATGAGAGCGAGGGTGGGCCATCCCTGGCTGCCTGTTCCAAGCTGCTGCGGACGAACAGTGCCCGGTCCGGCAAGGATATGCTGGCACTGGTGAACTGGGTGATCTTTAACTACCTGATCGGAAATTCCGATGCCCATGGCAAGAATATCTCTCTACTGATGTTACCTGCAGGGCCGATACTTGCCCCCTTTTACGACCTGCTGTCAACAAGGATATATGCCCATTATGGTCTGGCCGAGGGACTGGCTATGAGAATCGGAGGGGAGCTCGAACCACGGGCAATCCAGAAGAAGCATTGGGAGCTATTCGCCGAGGAGGTGGGCATCAAGCCGAAGCTGGTGCTGACACGAGTGAAGGAGATGTCCCAGCGGATCGAAGAGGTTCGGTTGCCGCTCTTCAAGGGCGACTTCGCACCATATCGCTGTGATACCCTCTACCAGTTAATGGAATTGATCGCCGGGCAGTGTTGCAGAACCCGGGCACAGATCTCATAGAGGTATTTAAACCTGGATGGACGCAACTGACATATCTGCAGGATCCTCTGGGAGGTCATGACATCCGAGACCAGGTAAGGCCGAAAGATCGCTTCGAACTAGTAATTTGAACAAAATTCGGCATATTACATCTATCTTTGTATTTGCGGGGCATTTTATTGGTGAATTTGTGTGGTAAGCTTGGGCGAACTTTGCTGAGGAGTAATCAATGAATCTGCTGCAACAGATCCCCAAAGTAGACAAACTGCTGGCGGAGCCGTTTTGTGTAACGCTGCTGGCTGAACATCCCCGCCCGGTGGTGCTGGCCGTGGTGCGCCAGGTGCTCGATGCCTTGCGGTCTGCCGGAAAGAATAAAACGCTGACTAAGGCCGATCTGCAGTCGGTTGCCATAGAGGTGCGGATCAAACAGTGCCTGACCGCCAGCGAGACCCCCAGCCTGCGCCGGGTGGTGAACGGCACCGGGGTGGTGCTGCATACCAACCTGGGCCGGGCGGCGCTGGCACCCTGTTTGCGCGAGCAACTAGCGGAGATCGCCTTTGGCTACTCGACACTGGAGTACGACGTGACCACCGGGGAGCGGGGCGACCGCAATGCTCATGTGGCGCAGTTGATCTGTCAGTTGACCGGCGCGGAAGCGGCGCTGG
>JANOEC010000112.1:0-14482 GCA_031412995.1 Geobacteraceae bacterium | reverse complement strand
CCAGGAAGCGCGGGATGGCGGTGACGGCATCATTGGTGTGGAGGGTGGAGAGGACCAGGTGACCGGTAATGGATGCCCGGACCGCCATCTTGGCGGTCTCCTCGTCACGAATCTCACCCAGGAGCATGACGTCGGGGTCCTGGCGCATGAAACTCCGGGACGCACTGGCAAAGTCGTAGCCGGCCTTTTCGTTTACCTGGGTCTGCTTGACAAAGCTGAGCCGGTATTCAACCGGATCTTCAACGGTGATGACGTTCCGTTCCAGCAGGTCCAGTTCCCGCAGGGCGGCATACAGGGTGGTGGTCTTACCGCTGCCGGTCGGGCCGGTAATCAGGATGATGCCGTAGGATTTCTGAAACAGCCGTTTCATCTTCTGGGCATTCTGCAGGTCCAGACCGAGAGAGTCGATCTTGACTACGGAGCCGCTGCCTGCCAGGACCCGCAGAACGATATTCTCGCCGAAGATGGTGGAGACAGTGGAGACCCGGATCTCGTATTTTTTACTGAGAAAGTCAAAGGTGAAGGAGCCATCCTGGGGCAGGCGTTGCTCGGCAATATCCAGGCTGGAGAGGATCTTGATCCGGGAGGAGATGCCGGTGTGGACGGCCTTCGGGATGCAGTGGCCATGCTGAAGAACACCGTCGACGCGATAAAAGACATGGATGACATCAGCGGCGGGGCTGATGTGGACATCGGTGCCCCGTTTGCGGATGCCATCCATCAGCAGCAGATCGGTAATCTCCGATATAACCGGCCCGGCAACGGGTCCGGTTGCTTCTTTAATGGTGTTGATCAGGGATTCAATCCGCTGCTGGATCGGATGCTCAATGAAGTAGTAGGCCTTTTCCAGGCTTTCGTTGTAGTTGTCCAGGTCGACCAGGCAGACCTTGGGTGCATTGCCGGAGATGCGGGTGGCGGCGTCGATCGCCACAATATTACTCGGGTTGGTGATGCCGATGGTGAGGCGACCGTTTTCCAGGTCCATGGGAATAAAACCGGCCTGCTGGGCTGACCCCTTGGGGACCAGGCGCAGCGCTTCGTCAGCGATGACGTAGGTCGAGAGGTCGACGAACTCAATGCCGAACTGCTCGGCAATGGTCTGGCCAAACTCTTTGGCCGAGATGAAGCTGAGCTTGATCAGCGTGTCACCCAGCAGGACGCCGGTGACTTTTTGCTGGATCAGGGCGAGGTTCAGCTGCCGCTGGGTGATGAGCCCCTTGGTAATGAGTAGTTCGCCGATGCGTAATGGTGCTGCCATCTACTCTCCTTGGTTACATCAGGTCATTGCTGACCAGTTTCGGTTGCAGGATCACTACCAGCTCCGACTTGCTGTTCTGGGTTTTTTTCCGGGTGAAGAGATAGCCCAACCCCGGGATATCTCCGAGTAGCGGCACTTTCTCATCTTCCACCAGCTCTTTTTTGGAAATCAAGCCACCAATGACCACCAGCTGATTGTCCCGCACCTTCACCGTGGTGGACATCTCCTTGAGATCAATGGTGGGCAGGGAAATGATGGTCTGTTCTCCAGCTTTGCCGATGGCCTTCTCCTGCATGGTCACCAGGTCCGAGATGATCGGGGTGATGGTGATGGAGATTTCGCCGTGCTCATTGATGAACGGTACCATGCCGACCAGGACCCCGGACAGCACACTGCCGGTTTCCACGTTGAAGGTAGTGATCGGGGCGCTGCCGGCAGCGACGGTGGTGGTTGAGGTGACTTTGGAAATAAAGCTGATGTTGCGGCCAACGCTCAGCAGCGCGGTATGGCCGTTCATGACATTGACCCGCGGATTGGACAGGGTGCTGACATCCCCCTGGGTCTGCAGCGCGGTCAGCAGGGTCTGAAAATTGGCCCGGCTGGTGCCGATGCGGAATTTGGGCACACTGGATTCCACCAAGTCGTCAAAGCTGCGGCTGGCCAGGTTCAGCTCGCCAAAGCCGGTGGCAAAGGCGCCCCCCAACTCTTTGAAGTTGTCGAGGAAGCTCCAGTCAACACCGAAGTTGAGTGAATCAGAAAGTTGCACTTCGATGATCCGGGCCTCCACCAGCACCTGGCGGTTCAGCACCCGCCGCACCATGTTCAGGTAGTTCTCGACGTTTTCCAGGTTCCTTTTTGATGCGGTCACGACGATGGTCCCGGTCAGCCGGTTGACGGTCACCCGCTGTTCACTGCCGCTTCCCTCGCTGTCGCCGCCCGCTTGTTCACCGGATTTCTCCACGGTGGTGGCAACCTGGCTGGTGAACTGGGTCGATGTTCCTTTCGCACTGTTTGCCTGGTTGCTGGAGGACGAGGCAGTGCGGGTAACGGCCGCTGCCCGCTTGCCGATGATGGTGGTCAGGGATTTCTCCATGGACTCCCAGAAGTCAAAGGCGGTGGTGTCACTCTTGATGGTCGTGCTGACCCCCCCCTTGATGCTGCTGGAGGCAGAGCCACCGGACGCACTAAGTGCTCCGCCCAGAATGTCGCCGCCGATATCGATGGCATACCCCTGTACCAGGGCTGGGTGGCCAAGTTCAAAGGCGCGGGTGGCGGTGCCTGAGACGATCAGCAGATTGTCCTTGATGGTGTAGAAGTAGTCGAGGGTGGTAAAAATGCTGGCCAGGGCATTTTCAACCGTCACCCGCTTCAGGGTGAGGGTCACCGGATAATCGACTGCCACCCCCATGTCAATCAGCAGGTTCAGGCCCGCAGCTTCGGCAATGACGTGCAGGACGTCGCTTAACGGCGTATTGCGGGCACTGATGTCAACCATGCGTGTCTTAATCGGTGACAGATCTTCAACCATTGGCGCGTATTCAGGGACCGCGGTTTTCTGTGGCTCTTTTGCCGGGGTCGGCGCTTGCAGCGCCTGACGAATGAAGTCAGGCTGCGCTTTGGTTGTTTTAGTGGCCGGGGTGGTACAAGCGGTCAGCAAGAGCAGCGCCAGGACAAGCCAGACCCGGTGCGGTCCGAAGCGTATTAATTGAGGTGTAACCATTGTTCACCCTTTCCTGCGCGTACAAGTACGCGGGTTCGCTCGATGCGGGCGACGGTTCCTTGTTCGAACCGTTCACCTTCCCGGACAATTTTGCCATTAATAATGGCTGCCCGTTTGCTGCTGTCAATCATGATAAAGGTGACCGTCGGTCCGATAGTCCCTAGTTCCTGACTGATGGCAGGTGGCGCGGCATCGGGAGCTGGTGGCACCCCTGGCGGGAAGCCGGTCGGTATTGTCATGCTTGCCTGGCTGGGCGCCAGGTTCTGGTTGATCTGAATGGGACAGTTTACGCCAGCTGTGGAGACGGCGGTGCGGACGGCAAGTTTCGGCAGGGCCGGCGCGAAGGAGACGATTTTTTGTTCCTCAGGGGAGAGTTTGGCCGAAAACGCTACCAGGGACCAGACGGTAAACCCAGCCATGCAGACGCCGATAATGGTCAGCAGGGTGGTGCCGATTATCTTGTCGTCGTAGCGCTTCACAGGATCTCCATCAATCAACTAATCATTGTTGTGGCGGCGGTTGTTCTGCTGTTACAGCTACCGGAAACTTGAGCAAACCGTCCACCTGGTAGGAGATAGAGGCGGTGTGATTGACCTCTTCCTGGGAAATGTTCAGGGTTTTGATCTGCACCACCGGCAATACGGTCCGTTCCATCTCCCCCACCGCATCAAGAAACAGCGGATAATTTTGCACCACTCCCTTGAGGGCAAAGCTGATCGCCAGATAGCTGCTCTGAGTTTCAATGTTCCCTATGGTCATATCGGCACCGCGGAAGCGGAGTTTAATCTCATCGATTTTACCAAAGAGCAGCTGTTCGGCCGACAGTCGTGCCCGGTCTGGTGGGAAGAGGGTCTGCAGGTTGCGCAGCGTCGCCGTAATGCTGGTACTGGTATCACGCATCAGGCGCAGGTTTTTCTTGGCCGTTTGCAGATCCTTGACCGTAGCCAGGCAGCCAGCGTCGTATTTATGCAGAACGATCGCTGAAACGGTCAGCAGCAGTAATATGACCACCGCAATGAAATACCGTTTTTGCGTGAGCCGCAGGTCAGTGTCGAGATCAACACTCATAGATTCCTCCGGCGGGCTTCAATGCTAAAGGTCTGGTCTTTGCCGCCCAGGCTCCGGGAGATGATTTCCATGCCGCTGATCCCGGTGCAGGCGGCAATGACCGCTTCGAAACGCTGCTGTACGGTGGCCAGGCCAGTGCCGTCAATATGGCCGGCCAGGGCAATCAGCAGGGCACCATCTTCTTCACCGGTCAGAGTAATGTTGTGCAGCTGCACCCCTGGTACCTGCACCCGGTTCAGGGCGATCAGGGTTCGTTGGGTGTCTACCGTAGCGTGGGCGGTGGTGATAAATGTGATGAGCGGTTCATGGGTAGCCAATTCCCCCTGCAGTTGTTCATAGGTATTCAAGACCTTTCCCTGCAGTGACAGTTCGTGTCGTAAGCTTGCAGCCTCGCTCTTCAGGGAAATGATTTCGAATAATTCATAGGCAATTGCCAGCAGCGCGACAATGCTGAGCAGTACCACGGCGGCGATCCCCCGGCGGAAAAAAGAGCGACGGGAAAAATAGGTGGCATAGGCGTCCGGGAGAATGTTGACCTCTCCGGCAGACAGGCAGGCAAAGGCGCCAAGGGCAATGGCATTCTCGGTGATGGTCTCAGGAGTACCGGCGATGTTTATTGCCGGGGTAAAGGGGGCCAGCGGGACAAACATTTTTACTGGAGATTGGGCCAGATCTTCAGGACTGTTTAAAAGCACGGCTTTAGTCGGGCGCAGGCGCAGGGATTGAAAGCAGTAATCGATGGTCATATTGATGCTTTGCATGTCTTCAGGGGCAAACCCGCCGGTTACGGACTGGAATTCCCGGACAAATGACAGGTTTCTGTTTTCCAGCGCGAACATGATCTTCTCGCGGCCCAGATCAGCAATTCCCAGGATTGTATCGTCGGTACAGTCGGGACTGGTGCTGAGCAGTTGTGCCAGGGCGGCAGTGCTGCTGTAGAGTGCGGTTACGGTTTTCTTGCAGGCAATGAAACGGTTGACAACAGCGGTCAGGTCCTCGTTGGCATAGATGAAGACCGCTGTTTTCTTGTACATGCGGCCATCCTGGTAGGAGTCGCCGATGACGCGGTAAAAGAAGGAATAGTTCTGGATTTCCGGATGATTGCGGCGGATTTCACCACTGATGACCAGGGGGAGTTGCTGCGCTTCAAGGGTTGGCAGGTAGAGCGTGTCCTGATGAAGTTCCTTGAAGTTATGGATGACAATGAAGGAAGAGGCTTTTTCCGTTGCCAGGTATGATTCGAGTTGATCCTCTGGCAGCAGGGAGGATTGGACAATGGTAATGGCTTCGCCACGGACATCTGCACTGACGCACCGAATGGAGCCGTTTTCAAAACTGATGGCAATGAGTCGAGACAAATCCCCTCCATGTGAAAATTAACCAAATATGCGGCGGAAAATCCCCTTCTTCTCAGCGTCCCGTTTCTCGGCAATCTGTCGCAACCCTTTGCGGGCTTCTACTTCCGATGGATTATGCTTGAGCGCCTTGAGAAACTCCCCTTCCGCCAGACCGTCGCGCCCTTCTTCCAGCAGCATCAGCCCCCTGAAGGTATAGGCCTTGGCGGTCTTCTCGATAGACAACGATTTGGTCAATAAGGAAATGGCCCGATCCTGGGCGCCCTTTGACTGCCGGTTTGCCGGGTTCTTATAGATCGCCCAGGCCAGATAGGCGCAGTGCAGCGGGTTGTTCGGCTCAAGGGTGAACGATTCCTGAAAGGCCCGTTCGGCGTTTTCATACTCGCCCATTTCCAGAAAGACGTTGCCGGATTGGAACTGAATCTTGGCCTGCAGCTTTTCATCCTGCCGGCCATCAAGGCCAATAACTTTGTTATCATTCAGCAATTCATCGTAGCGCTCTTTACTGATCACATTGGAGAGAGTGTTGTATGCGTTCGCGTAGATGGAGAGGATCTCTTCTGCCAGTTCCTGGGTGGAGCCGGATAGTTCCATGAACTTTTCTGGCGGGAACAGTTTGGTCTTGGCAAAATAGGCATCTTTCAGCGCAGTGAACTGAAAATCCTGTCGGCTGACATTGAAGATTTCGTAATAGTTCTTGTCCTTAAGTTGGGCAAATTCCCGTTGCACGGTCTGCTCGAAGTCGATCTCACTGTGGGTGAGTGGCGAGTCCATGGCGCCATCATCGTCGATGGAGACGTTGTCGGATACCTCCAGTACCAGATCGGCAAATCCGATGGAAACTTCATCAGGAAAAGCAACTTCCGGGGCAATTGGCCGATTAAACAGGGTTTTCAGCGGGAAATCAGCCTTGGGTTCGATTGCTGGCGCCTCAAACAGATTGATCATGCCAAAGATCAGCAGGTAGTGCATGAAGGCTGCTGCCTGGTTGGCGTGGGTGACTGCCTGCAGCAGGGTACGGACGGTTTTATGTCCGTCGATCAACTCCAGCACGGTGATGTCTTCTTCGCGCAATTCCAGAAAATTGATGCGGCGATAAAACTGGGGCGAGCGACTGATGTAACGGGTACCGAATCGCTCACCAAAAGATGCGCTATTGAAGCGTGGTGCTGCTTCCTGGGTCATTTCATACATGAGTCGCGGAATGCTTTGAGGAACAAATGGCTGCTCTTCCTCGCCCAGTTCGTCCTGAAAAAGCACGGGTGGGTTTTTGCTCAGCGCTTCACTTAGGCGCATCGCCAGGTAGCGTGCCGATTCCTCCACCAGCTCATCATACGTGAGGTGGCCGGCCTGGGTCAGGTAGAGCCGCTCAACCCGCAGGGCCACCAGTTTCTGTTGCTCGTCGGTCGTCAGTTTGCCCCTGTTGACCAGATAGTTGAAAAAGTCGTGGCAACCCCTGGTCTGGAAGGTAACCGGTTCGCCCTTGATAAAGGTGATCGGAAAGGTCGACTGGATGGTCAGCACGCCGGTACGGCGTTTATTGTAAATGCCCAGCAGGATTTCCAGGAATGACTGGGAGGTTTTGGTTTTAATCTCGGTGAGGGTGTCGTCCAGGGCGGCGGTAAATGCCTCCTTGGTAAATGGTTTTTCCAGGTAGTGGCGCACACCGAGCCGGCGACAGGCCTCGACATAGGTGTCACCTTTGTAGATGCCGGTCATGATGATAACCGGTAAATGTGCCCCACGGGGCGAGCGGCGCAGGCGTTGCAATACTTCCAGGCCGGAGCGTTCCGGCAGGCGCAGATCAAGGAGCACCAGGTCGATCGGCGTGGTCGCCAGATGACGTAATGCCGCCAAACCGGTTGGGGCAGCAATGACTTCCAGCCCCTTGGCAGCCAGGAACTTGGTGAGCAGATGAACCAGCGGTTCGTTGTCTTCAGCGATGAGTACACGCAGCGGCATAGCTCGTCCCTTCACGCGCCTAGTTGGCGCCATTCTTCAGATATCGGGTCACGGCCCGGTTATGTTCGACCAGGGTCGTGGAAAAATAGTGGGTGCCATCCTGCTTGGCCACGAAATATAGATGCTGCACCGCTGCCGGCGCCAACACGGCAGCTATGGCCTCGGCACTCGGATTGCCGATTGGACCGGGTGGCAAGCCGGCGATTCTATAGGTGTTGTATGGGGTCGCCTGCCGCACATCCTGGGCGCTGACGGAGCCGCCAAAGGCGCGCTGGCCGTAGACCGCCGTCGGATCGCTTTGCAGGCGCATTCTTTTGATCAGTCGATTCAGGAAGACTGCCGCAATCTGCGGCCGCTCCTGCGGGGCAACAGCTTCTTTCTCCACCATGGAAGCCAGGGTCAGCAGCTCGTGGCGCGAAAACTTCCTGGCGCTGGAAATATTGCTGAAGCGCTGCTGGTACTCCCGGTCGAACTGGCGCAACATCAGGCGGACAATGGTGTTAGCGCTGCTCCCCGGGGTGATGTCGTAGGTGCTCGGATATAGATACCCTTCGACAGTTGCCCCGGGAATCTTGAATTCTTTCAACAAGTCCTGGTTGCGGCATGCCAACAGGAACTCATCCTTAGCCACTATTTTACGGGTAGCGAGCAATTCGGCAAGCTGGAAGATGGAATATCCTTCCGGCACCGCAAAGCGCCAGACATCAATCTCCCCATTAACCAGTTTCTTCAGGATCTCTGACGGGTGCATGTCGTCAGTGAACTGATATGGCCCCGCCTTGATGGCCGCGCTTTTGCCGGTGAGCTTTGCCCGCAGGGTAAACAGGGTCGGGCTGCGCAGGAGGCCCGCTTCAGCCAGTTGTGCCGCCACTTTTTTTGCCGATGCCCCGGGAAGGACGGTGATGATTTTTTGCTGTTTGCCATCGCCAGGCGGCTGATTGGCCAGCATCAGGAAGATGCCAATGAGGAGCAGACTGAAACCAGCGATCCCGAAAATCATGAGCTGGCGGTGTTTTGGCGGACCTGCTACCGGTGCAACGGGTGTCGGTTCTGTTGAGGTTGGGTCGCTCATGCCTTGAACTTGCTCTCCGTGCCGCTCAGCAGGCGACGGATGTTTTCATGGTGCTTGGCGATGACAATCAGGGCAATGATGGCTGTCATGCTGATCTGCACCGCTGATGCCTTCATTAGCCAGACGGCCAGCGGCATGGCGGCAGCTGCCAGTATTGAGCCGAGGGAGATGTAGCGGGTTGCCCAGACAATGATGATGAAGACCAGCAGCACTATGCTGACGGCCAGCGGGGCAACGCCAAGAAACACGCCCAGGGCGGTGGCGACCCCTTTTCCCCCCTTGAACCGGAGAAAGATCGTAAAGACATGGCCGATAAAAGCAGCCAGGCCGATGGCCAATATCCAGACTTCAGCGTAGCCAAGCTGCTTGGCCACCAGCACCGGCAGCAACCCTTTGAGGCAATCCCCCACCAGGGTCATGATCCCGACGGTGCGGCCCATGGTACGATAGACATTGGTGGCGCCGATGTTGCCGCTGCCGGCGGTGCGGATATCGACCCCGCCAACCAGGCGGGCGAGCAGCAGGCCGGTTGGGATTGAACCGAGGAGATAGGCGAAGATGAGAAATACTGCTTCCGCAGACACGAACCCTCCAATGAGATCAGTCGATAGTTTTCATTCGGCAATTTCTCGCGGAAACTAAATGAACAAAGCATGATAGAGCAACTTTGCCGGCATCGCAACCGCTTATCAACCCGCGATGTCGCTCACCTTGCCCGTAAATTACCAACCTGGAGCCTGGGAACGAGAAGAACATTCCATTGAAATACCCAAGCATTTTGGTTATGCTGTCTGAAAAGCACCGAGAAAGGTACTGATATGAACGCTATTGCTGCAAATGATCTTAAACGTCACGGCATCTCGGCCGTAGAGCACCTGCTCACCAACGGACCTGTGCACATCATCAAGCGTAATCAGCCGGTCTGCGTGGTACTGACCGAGGATGATTATGAAAAACTGACCAGAGCCGCCCAGGCGAACACCTCCGTTCATTCACACACGGTTATGGAGTGGTTTGCTCTTCCTGTGGCTGGGACAACCACCAAAGAGGAAATAGACCAACGCCTGAATGCTGATCGGGATTCATGGGAAAAGGCATGACCCTCTTTCTTGATGCCAATATCATCATCTACCGGGTTGAAGCGGTTGAGCCGTTTAATCAGCTGGTTCTTGAAGCACTGCAGGATCTGGTTGAAAAACGTACGCATGCCGGATTTGCGGTGTCCCGCCTGAGCATGATGGAGTGTCTGGTGAAACCGCTGCGGGATCAAAATACCGCCGACATAGATCGTTATCGTGGCTTCTTTACTTCCACCGGCTTACAGATTATTGAGATCAGCGCGCTGATCATTGAGACGGCAACATTGCTGAGAGCGCGTCATGGCCTGCGCACACCGGATGCAATTCAGGCTGCCTCGGCCCTGTCAATAAAGGGGCCGATGACTTTTTTAACCGGTGACAGGCAGTTCAGAAAAGTGCCGGGATTGAATGTGCAGTTGGTGTCTTGAGGTAGCAGCTGGTTTTTTTGGGGGGGGGGGGGGGGGATATGGGCAGTGTCCCGCTTTTTTCGCTTTTTTCATCGGCAATCATCGAAATTGCCCGGCGGCAGGGTGAAATGCTGGAAGCAGCTTGATGGGGGAGTAAAAAGCAAGCTGGATTTCTGATAATGTCTGAATGTCAAGCATGCAAATTTAGCGGCTTTGCGGTTCTTTTTCTCCCTAATGCTACCCGCTCACCGCTCCTCATAATTTCGCCGGCAATCGGGTTGCTCTCATTAAAATCGGAAAGCAGATATGGATGTGGCTCGATATCCGGATCAATTGTTCGTGCCAGTTTGGTTAATAAAAACCGGAAATCAAAGCCATCGCCGATAAAGGTGTCGGTAATGATCGCTAAATCAATGTCGCTCCACTCGTCAGCTCGTCCGGTGGCGTATGAGCCAAAAAGATATGCCTGAACAACCGAGATCTGCTTATCCCGTAGTAGCGAAATGTACTGTTTCAGTTCTTGATAAATCAGTTGCTTATCTTTGCCAGTAGCCATGTTCTCAATTCCTTGATGGTGCCAATGTTCTTTTCGGCAAACGCCCTGGTACACTTATGCTGAAACTCCCGCTTGTATTCTTCGTACCTGGCCTCGATGTTAAACCAGATTCACGTATTGCAGGGCGTCTTCTTGTTCCTCGGTCATTTCCAACCCGCAACGAACCGCCAGTTTGTAAAGATCATGAATCCGGGGGACGTTACTATCAGCCATCTTCACAAAGCAGGCCTTCAATAGCTTTTCGATGCAGAGATGACCAACAAACAGCGACCAGGAAAATTCCCCGCTCGCAAACATATTCTGCATGGAACGGAAATTATCTTCCGCTGATTCCTGCCAGTGCCGAATGAGTTCATCTTGTGTCATAACTCCCTCTAATGCCGAGCATTATATCCTGACATGGATTTATGGCAAGCAATTCCCATTGGCTCAGGACTCTCTTCGATTGGCGGGTGTGGAGGAAAAGCGGGACATTCACCCTTTTACCGTGGATTTTTGGGAGAGGTGGGGGCACAAGAGTGTGGGGGCAGCCTGAAAGGCTGCCTTTTAATGGGTGACCCCAAATTCCTTTTCTCCTAAGGATGCTAGCAAAAATGACATGAACATTTGAGTTGTGTTTTCATGGTTTCAAGCGCATAATTTTTGCATGATTGAGCATGCACTGCTTCAGCAGAAATATTCGTTGCTACGCCCTCACCTAAATGAGCTTGGTCTCCGGTTATGTGCTGCTGCTGACGCATACGTTTTAGGTCGGGGCGCTGTAACTGCAATTTCCAAAGCAAGTGGGCTTTCACGCACGACCATCCATGCTGGTTTGTCGGATTTAAAGAAACAAACAGACGAACCACAGCCTCCTTCCGGACGCATCCGCAAGCCTGGTGGTGGGCGCAAACCTCTGGTTGCTGCACAGCCGGAGCTTCTTGCTACACTCGAGCACCTTGTCGCCCCTGCAACTCGTGGAGATCCGGAATCTCCTTTGCTCTGGACAAGTAAGAGCACTACCAACTTGGCTGCTGAACTCCAAAAGAAGGGGTATAAGGTATGCCAGCGAACAGTATGGAGCCTGCTTGATCAGCTTGGCTACAGCATGCAGTCAAACCGCAAAACGCTGGAGGGTTCGGATCACCCTGACCGCGATGACCAGTTTAAGCATATATCCAGCAAGGTTGAGCAGTTTCAGCATTGCGGATTTCCCGTTATTTCCGTTGATACAAAAAAGAAGGAGCTGGTTGGCCGTTACAAAAACCATGGTCGCGAGTGGCAGCCGACCGGTCAACCGGAACCTGTTAACGTGCACGACTTTATTGATAAAGAGCTTGGCAAAGTTGCTCCTTACGGCGTCTACGATTTATCTCATAATCAGGGCTGGGTCAGTGTCGGGATAACCCACGACACCGCCGAATTTGCTGTCAACACCATCAGGACATGGTGGCAGCGAATGGGCAGCCATTTGTATCCTGATGCCAAAGCGCTCATGATTACAGCCGATGGTGGCGGTAGCAATGGTAGTCGTGTTTGCCTCTGGAAATATGAGTTACAAAAGCTGGCTACAGAGCTTGGTCTTGCTATCCATGTCTCTCATTTTCCGCCAGGAACCAGCAAGTGGAATAAAATTGAACATCGCATGTTCTGTCACATAACAGAAAACTGGCGAGGACGCCCTCTTGAGAGCCGTGCTGCTGTTGTCAGCTTGATTGCCAGCACAAGAACCACCAAAGGACTGGTGGTTAATGCGGTACTCGATGAAGCCAGTTACGAAAAAGGCATCAAAATAACAGATGAAGAAATGGAAACCGTTTCCATAACCAGGGATAATTTTCATGGTGAATGGAACTATTTCATCAGTCCAAAACTATGAAGTATTGTCCATTCTGTTTTTGCTAGCATCCTAAGTCGCCATGCCAATCAGCCATTTCCAGACCGGCAACGCCCTGATAGCCAGACCATCAATCTCTTTTTCCCCACGTTTCATTCCCGGTCAGAATCGTAAGTTGCGCACAGGATAGTTCCCTTGCTGCAGTGAGAATCCCCGATAATTCGCGTTTCATGGTTTTCGGCGCGGTGGTTTCCAGTGTCACTTGTATCAGCTCGCTGATGGTGATTCCGGCACGGATGACAAAATCGGTCTCCTTGCCCGCTGCAGTCTTGTAGCTGTAAAAATCTGCTTCATTACGGAACAGTTCGATCGCCACTGCGTTTTCCAGCAGGCGACCGGTGTCGGGCTGCTGCTTGAATTTGATCACCTCGATCAGCCCCAGGTCAATGGCGTACCCCTTGCGCGGCGCCTTGAGCAGCTCTTTCAGCTTGAGGGAACTAGGGGAACTAGGGACACTCCCCGGGGAACTAGGAACTAGGGACACTCCCCGGTTTTATTGCGCGGCCGCCCCGGCTTTCCTGGCTTCAGTGTCTGATTCAACTGAAATTCCAGCATATCTATGAACGTTTCCGAACCAAACGGCCGGCCGGAGTTGGTGGCTCTGCGGATGATATTATCGGTTTCATTGTCTTCCTGACACACAAACTCTCTGTACGCACTCCGCTCCTGCGCCGCAAGCCACGAATCTGCTGACAACATTGTATCATTAGCAGCTGTTACGTGGGCTTTGGCGCTTGACCACCGATACTCTTCCACGCTCGCGACTACTCCTGCTTTCAGAGGATTGCGCTCAATGTAACGTGCTACCGCCCAAAGATACTGTTCATTTTCGACGACACACGAGAAAAAGCGATTCTGCCAGATACGCCCGGTCTGCTTTAATTTACGGTTGAGATACTGGGTGTACATCTGGTTGGTCAGGCCGATGCCGCGTGCGAGTGAAGCTTCTGTCTCCGGTACGGCAAGCAGATGTATATGGTTATTCATGAGGCAATAAGCCCAGATTTGAACCTGATGTTTCTGTGTATAACCAGCCAGCAGTTTCAGATAGAGTTGTCGATCTTCGTCATCAAAGAACACGGTAGCGCGGTTGTTGCCGCGCTGGGTGATGTGATGCGGATAGCCTGGGGCTAATATTCGAGCAATTCTTGGCATGGTGGTTATGATATCGACATTTTTACGCTGTTGCAATGGATAATATGGGGAGTGTCCCGCCTTTTTCGCCATGGATAATATGGGGAGTGTCCCGCCTTTTTTTTCGCCTTTTTTTTCCGTCCCGCCTTTTCCCTACCCCTATCCTTTCCTCACAGCATTGTCTGATTCTGCCTGTGGCAATTCCCGGTCAAAAACAGACCATAGCGGCAGTTCCAAGTCGGGAAACACCTCAGAAATCAGATTTTCATCCCAGTTGAAAATATCTGTAGCTTTGAAGCGGCCATGGTGCAAGATATGCCGCTTGACCGTGTCTCCCATGGGATCTACAACAATATACTCCCGCACCCCAAACTGTTCATACAGTCGCTTCTTTTCCCTGCGGTCGAGGATGGACGATGTCGGAGAGATGATTTCAACGATCAAATCCGGTGGCCCCTGAATATTTCTCTCGGTAATTTTTGCTTGATCGCACACTACCAGCAGGTCGGGCTGCACGATGTTTTCATTATCAAGGACCACATCTGTTGGCGCAATGAACGGCTCACAAGGTTTCCCTTCAAAGTAGCGGTCGAGGCGGGAGAAAATTTTTCTGGCTATCCGCTGGTGGCGTGTTGATGGGCAGGGGGCATGCTGTGCGCTTCACCGGCGATTATCTCCCAACGTTCAGTATCCGGCCAGGTGATATAGTCAGCGTAGGTATATTTTCTAGCGATTCTTTTTGCTGGTGAGCCCATTTTCCCCTCCGCACCCGCTTTGTTGTGCAAGTGTAGCATTGACTGGTTTTCTTGCAAACAAGAGCAAAGCTCTACCTTCATTAAAACTGATCTGGTCGCCTAGGAGGCTGTCGGACTTAGGAAATTAGAGCGAAAATTCGGCTGGGCGAGGACAGATTTTGTCGATTATGCAGGTCAATAGTTGTTCTATTGACCAAGAAAACGGCGAAATATGGACCGTCCAGACGGATTTGCAGCAGA
>JANOEC010000111.1:0-4433 GCA_031412995.1 Geobacteraceae bacterium | reverse complement strand
AGGATGGCGCTCGCGTGTTGACCTAACAGCCGATCTAATCGGCCTGGAGGGTAAACGCGTGGAGGTCATCGACTGCTACGGGGATCGTCGGCGTTTCATCGTCGGTCGGTCAACCGGGTGGATTCCATGCCACCTGGAGATAAAATCCCGGAGCAGTTCCGGAGGCGAAGCCGTCTGGGGGACTCCGTTCCGTTCGGTCAGGATAGTTGGAGGTACGGCATGAATATAGGCCATCACACGACAGAAGGTGCAAGAAGGATGACTGTGAAAACCGTCATCTCTGCGGCGAAGGAATTCGGCGTACCGGAACGCTATGCGATCATGCGCCGGCTTGCCTTCCTGCAACCGCAAATCAAACATCTGGAGCGTAAAATCTGGGGAGATCAACGGCGGATGGAACGCAGTCATGATCCTCTGACAAAGGCTCTTATTGCATCCTTCATCAAAGACCAGGAGAAGGAGTTGCGACCTCTGAAGCTGGAGGCAGCTTCTCTGCTTAACCACGTCAACGGTAAGGAAGCGGGACCGGTAGCTGGCAAGATCCCCCCTGAGATGATCGAGCAGGCCAGGCAGTATCCCATCACCAGCATCATCGACTTCCCCAATGGAAGACACCGCTGCTGTCCGTTTCATGAGGACAGCAATCCGTCAATGGCACGCTACGACAACCATGTTCATTGTTTTGTCTGCAACCGAACATGGGATTCCATCAGTGCCACGATGGAGCTTGATGGCGTGACCTTTCGGGAGGCCGTGCTGGCTCTCCAGACCTAAACCAATAACTATCAACCCTATGGGGGCGACCACTGCCCCTGGGGGGAGTCCGCCCCCAACATTTTCGGAGGTGGACATGAACTTTAATCTATTCGGTGAACCGGTACCACCGGTCACCAAACGAATCATGGTGAGATCTATCGAGGCCCGTTACCGCAACGAGGTCGTGCGTGACGATGCCCCAGAGTGGGTATCGCTACGCTTCACGAAACCAGAGCAGGTCTACGAGATGTTCCGGAATCTCCGGCGTGAGACTAAAGAGCATTTTGTTGTTCTGCATCTGGACGGCAAGAACCGAATCGTCTGTTTTGATCGGGTATCCATCGGCTCACTCAACCAGGCAATCGTTCATCCCAGGGAGGTGTTCAAGACGGCATGCCTGTCCAATGCGGCAGCCATCCTTCTCGTGCATAACCATCCGACGGGTGATCCGACTCCCAGTAAGGAAGATATCGCCATCACCACGCGTCTCAAGGAGAGCGGCGACATCCTTGGTATCAGGGTGCTGGATCATATTATCGTCGGCGATGACGAGTTCCTGAGTTTTGTCGAAAAAGGATATCTGTAGATAGAGAGGGAGTGGCGCCTATGCGCCCTCCCTTAGTTCTCCCCCGGTTCAAAAGGGTTCCCTGGAGTCACCGTCCCGACGGTGGTTGCAGGGAGCCCTTTTGGGCCACCATCACATCGATAAGGGGGAGAGAGTCATGTCAGTTCGCGCACGCATTAACGGTAGGGAATTCACGCTGTCATGGGAGGAGTTCGAGAATGCACTGATGAAAAATGATTTGTCAGGAGGCGAGTTCGAGGTTCTTGCCATCATTTCGGGAGTGAAACCCTACTAGCATCTTCAGGCCGGATACCCGTCCAGCCTGGATAGAGGCGACCCTTGTGGCAAGCCATTCCGTAAAGGTGTTGAAAACCGCTAACCGTCTAAAACTAGGCGATTAGCGGTTTTTGTTTAATCCTCGATATCACTGAGGATTTTATTCTTCAACACCTTTGTGGAATGGCTTACCCTTGTGGTCGCCTTTTTTTTGAATTGATAATGTAAGAAAACGGTTGCGGGGAAGAAATTGTTGAAAATCGCTTTTTATGTCAACCCACAACATTGTCAGCACTGCATTCATAATCCCCAGCCAAAATGGGTATAGCCACTGAACTATAGGTAAAGGTTTTGGGGCAGGCAGGGGCTCGAAATTAAATTGCCAATTTCTTTTATCTGGAAGCCACTCCCTCTCGATACGTAGTCAATATGAGTTAATAATTGTTTGCGGCATATCTGCATTCGAATTGATTGACTATTTTACCTGGAACCTATTGGGGTAATCAGCCTGTCAATCATTGCATCAGTCTTATTGCAAACACCAAGCTGTGCATCCAACGCCAATATGTAATGCTCCGCTTTTTGCACCGCTTTAGGGTTTGTTTGATCCACCAATGCCATCACGCGTTCTTTGAGGTTTCCTATCATAATTCGAGTGTTCTGATTGGACTGTTTTTCTTTTTCTGGGTCAAAAACGCGGCCAAATCCAGCAATAATGAAGGAATGCTCCAAACGCTTAAACGGAAATAGAGCAGTGACACAACCGTCTGTCTTGACAAATCGTGAAAACATTTCTTTTACGCATGTATCGCCATAATTGCTTACATAGTCACAGACGGCTGGATCAATTTCTACAAAAGGGGTTCCTCTCTCGTCAGCTTCACGCTTGAAAGCTTCTACTTGAGCTTCTTTTTGATAAGCTTTCTGATAGCCTGAGCCGATAATTTGGCCATCAACGTGATAGATCGGGCCGCGGGTAATATATCCACGGCACATTATCCCTCGCATCAATAGCTGTATTACCGCCCCCCAGCAATGATTAACCAAATTTATTACTCCTGCCGGAGATACTTCACTTGAAACAATAACGCAGTCCGAAATTTGCGTTATCTGGAAGTCGAGATCACGTAGTTCGAAGGAGCTTTTTGGGCAGGTTGTTGGGCCGCGCTTCTTGAAGCGCTCTTGATCCTCTCGGTTGCCTAATAGTTTCAAGGCATCCAATAATTCAGGCAGTGTCATGCCTGTTTCATCCTCGGCGGCCTTTACCATCGACTTAAATCCGAGGATATCCACAAATCCGATAAACTTGTCCTTAAATTTCATAGTGTTAGTTTCTCTGGTAGGACTGACTTAAAGTGTAAGCAGCTTTCTCAACTTGATTGAACAAAGAGACAAGCAGGCCAGGATTTCCCGGACTCTAAATTTGGGTGTCGACTCTCATTAGCAGGTCGCCCACTTTCAATCCTATGCTGCTCAAGTCTAAGTAACAGTGTCCGCGCTCGTTTCTGAGATGCTCCATATTGAGATGCAAGTTTAAATAGATGATTACGCAATAGTTGATCTGCTTGTGGGTGCACCTCGTAACAATTTGAATCTGGCTCAATTGGAATCTCTGATCTGAAGCGATTCATCAGAGCACGTTCAGCTGATTGCCCTCCCTGCGGATAGGCTTGTTCATCCAAATAACGATAAATAATTGAATGAGCTTTTGAGTCATTTATATTGCCAAGAATTGCACAAATGATCGCTTCATATTCAGCGGCAGACAACCTTTCACAATCGGCAAGAAGGCGCCGCATAGATTCCACATTATTTACAGCAGCTTGCGCTAATTTGGGAGCAACCGAGCGCTCGATGAAATACGAAAGACGTGAAAAGTTGGGAATCGCACCACTCCCAACGAGATCTAACAATACGTTTGCTGCCTCTGGCGAAGAATTTGAGCAGATAGAGTGAATTATGCGTTCTTCATATCTCTCTTTAGAATCACATTGCAGTAAAAGATCGGCCATAAAAATGAGAGCTTCTTTTGTGGGGACGTTGCCAAAGGTATCAATTACTCGCCAGAGCGAAAGCCTTTTGAGTAATTCGGGAAGAAGTTCTTTGAGTTTTGGAAAACCATAATCGGCAGGTTCGATAAAGAAATGTAAAGCTGCGAGGTTGGATAAACAATATTGAGCATTTTCATTCCAGCTGTTCTGGGCCATCTCACGCTGACAAAGTGTTTGAATCACCTTTGATGCGCCAGTCGGAAGTTTTCCACCCTGAGCGATTACACACTGCGCTATTTCAAGGTAGGGGTAGGTCTGGGCATCTTCACGCAACAAGATTGAATGCAAGGTAGATAGCCCAACAGGACTTGGCACTCGTGCCAGAAGTTTACATGTTTCCCAAAAAGAGTGAGCTTGGGATGAAGCACTGAATACATCCGGAATATAATCTTCCCCATCTGGAGTCATCATCGCTTCGACCTGCTGTACAAGAAATTTCGCAATTTCATCCGTTGTTACTTGGCATGTCTGATCGGGTTGAAAGAAAACTCGGCCAAGCAAGCAACGATTCAGATGATCTTTTAAATAGCTATGATGAGGTAAATATTGCTTCTCACGTCTCTGTACCCAAGGGTCTGTGGCAATTGCTACGAGTGCATCCGGGATTATATGTTTAGCCCCAGGCTCGCTTGCCAGGTTAAATAGCCCCCTGTGTCAGGATAGTTGTCGCCTCTCTGTGAGAGAAAAGTGTTAACTTGCGGGGCAAGGAAAGAGAGCGACGATGGCCAAGAAATATGCATCAGAATTGAAAGAGAGCATCATCGCCAGATTGTTGCCTCCCCGGA
>JANOEC010000110.1:0-3192 GCA_031412995.1 Geobacteraceae bacterium | reverse complement strand
GGGGGGGGTGGGGGGGGGGGGGGCGCCCCAATTTGCCACCATCATCGCAGCTACCAACGTCACCCACCCCCCAGCCCCCTCCCGTCGAGGGAGGGGGAGCAATACTGCTGGAATCAGTCGATGCCGCCACCGGCCTGGTCTACGTGACCAGCATCGGCAACGGCACCATCGCCCGCATCGAAGAGTTGGCCGGCCAGACCGCCCACCTGACCGTCTACACCTGGCAGCCAGGCCTGCTACGGGAGCGGTTGGCGGCACAGGGGATCACCGTTGAGCAGATTCCCCAATTTCTGGTCAACCGGTTCGGAGGTACGGCATGATCGTCAAACCGAAAGGCTACCAGTCTGCCGCCAAGGATAACGTGCTGGAAATCTTCCGCTACGCCAATGCCCAGCTCGACGGGGCGTCGGACCCGGACAGCCGCCGTGCTGCCAGCGCCCATAACGGCTGTGTGCTGATCCAGGCTCCCACCGGAGCGGGCAAGACCTTGATTGCCGGACTGGTGGCGGAGGAATTTGCCAAGGAAACCAACATCGTCTGGCTCTGGTTCACTCCTTTTGCCGGTCTGGTGGAACAGGCGCGGATCTCCATCAAGAACCATTTTCAAGGCTTACGGGTACGGGACATCGGTTGTGACCGGGTGGCCCATAGCACCAGGAGCGGCGATGTATTCGTCACCACCTGGGCAGCGGTGGCCGGTCGCAAAGACAGCAAGCGGTTGCGCCGCGATGGTGATCTTTCCGTGTCGCTGGATGGTCTGCTGGGGCAACTGCGGCAGCGTGGCTTCAAGGTCGGCGTGCTGGTGGACGAGGCGCACCATACCTTTACTGCCGGTACCGAGTCGGTCAAGTATTACCGCGAGGTGGTCCAGCCTGATTTCACCCTGATGATTACCGCCACCCCTGATGACCAGGACGCGGAGAACTTTCGCAAGGCATCCGGCATTGCGGTCATGCACCGGGTGACCGTCAGCCGTCTGGATGCCGTGGAAGCCAGATTGATCAAAGGCGGCATCAAGTCGGTGGCCTATCTGGCTGGTGACCAGCACCGGGAGCTGATTGATTTCGGCCTGGCGGCCCTGGCCGATGGGGTGCGGGTCAACAACGCGATCAAAGCGCAACTGGCAGTAGAAGGAATCGATCTGGTGCCGCTGATGCTGGTGCAGGTGGCATCGACCGACAAGAGCGTGGACAAGGCCAGAAAAGACCTGATGTCCCTCGGCATCCCGGAGGATGCCATTGCCGTCTATACCTCTGATGAGCCGGATGACGACCTGATGGCTGTGGCGCGTGACGAAGCAAAAGAGGTGCTGATCTTCAAGATGGCGGTGGCCCTCGGTTTCGATGCTCCTCGCGCCTTTACCCTGGTCTCCATGCGCGGCGCCCAGGATAAGGATTTCGGCACCCAGATTGTCGGGCGTATTCTGCGGGTGGACGGGCGGCTGCAAAATCGGGAACTGCCTGATTTGCTGAAATACGGCTACGTGTTCCTCGCCGACGCGGAGAAACAGACCGGCCTGGTTGGCGCTGCCGACCGGATCAATACCCTGCGCACCGAACTGGCCACGGTCAGCCCGTTCACCATGCTGGTAAAGGTAGGTGATGCTGCCTCGGTGCAGGTGGTGCAGAACGGCCAGCCTTCGCTGCTGCCAAATTCCTGGATACCGCCGCAACTGCCGCCGGATAAGAGCGCCGACACCTGTGCAGAAATAAAACCGATAGTATCAACCCAGGATCTCCTGGCAGGTTTCATCTTCCCCGATTCCATGCAGCCGGAATCAATCAGGGAATCCGGACCCGACTACGTCGCTCCTCCTCCCCCCGGTACCCAGCAGTACCGCCTGAAGGAAGGGGTGCAACGGGTCTTCAAAAAGGAACAGCTGAACCCTGAACACCGCCGGCCTGCTGCAGTGCGTTGAGAAGCGACTGAGGATCGACGACAAGGTGTTTACCGGGGCGTTCCGGCAGGCGGTGAACGTCAAGCGCAAGGAAGAAGAGATCTTCTCCCATGACGTGAGCTACGGCGAGTTCCAGGCCACTCTATCTGATGCCGAGATTGCCCGCCGGGCGCAACGGCTACTGTTCGAACCGGACTATCTGGACCCGCGCGACCTGCAGGCCGCCCTGATCAACAAGCTGAAAGCCGAGATCAAGGAGCGGGGAATATTTCTGGAGCTACTGGAATCACCGGAGCAGTTGCGCCGGGCCGTGCACCTGATCCTCGTTGCCTATCCAAGCCTGTTGCGCGACACGGTACGTGGCTGTTGCGCCGACAATGCAGAGTTGGTGGACAGTGCGCCGCTGCCCGAAACCTTTGCCTGGCCGAGTGGCTGTACCACCGCCCTGCTGGGTAATTATGGCGTCTTCCCGCCGGACATGAACAATGACGAAATCGCCTTTGCCCAATTGCTGGAAGCCGACATGAGCGGTACGGTGGAGTGGTGGCACCGCAACGAACCGCGCAAGCCCTGGTCCGTCGGGTTGGTAATGCCGGACGGCAGCCACTATTACCCTGATTTTGTGGTGAAGGTGGCCGGCAGGAACAGGGGGAACGGCATCATGCTGGTGGAGGTGAAAGGTGAACACCTGATCAATAGCCTGAAAAATCCTGACAAGGCGGTGGCTAGCCATAAGCTCTACCGTCAGCCGCTGATGGTGATGAAGGAACCTTCCGGGCGCTGGATGACGCTACGTTTCAACGAAAAGAGCGGCAAGAACGAGCCGGATGCGATTTTCCGGCTTGAGGCGTTGACGGAGTATTGATCGATGGCGGCACCCAATCGTGAAAGCTGCTTGCAGCGAACATTACTGTATACCGAATTAAAGCTCAAAACATTGGCATAAATGGCTAAATTCACGTATAAACACGCATCTACATCACGTAAATTAAAGTAAGAGGTCTCTGTGGAAGAAATAAGGAAACAAAAAGTAAGCATGGTCAGTCTCGGCTGCCCAAAGAACCTGGTGGATGCGGAGGTCATGCTCGGCTATCTCGACCGGGAAGGGTTTGTCGTCACTACTGACGAGCGCGATGCCGATATCATCATTGTCAATACCTGTTCGTTCATCAAGGAAGCCAAGCAGGAAAGCATTGATACGATTCTTGATCTGGCTGACCGCAAGCATGACGGCAAGTGTCGCCTGCTGATCGTCGCGGGCTGTTTACCGCAGCGATATCAGGAAGAGCTGGGTA
>JANOEC010000109.1:0-5341 GCA_031412995.1 Geobacteraceae bacterium | reverse complement strand
TAGCAGCCCTCGCGCACGTAAATGTCGCGGCCGGCCAACTCGAGCGGCGAGTAGGGCCGCATCCCCTTCACCTTCTCGATGGTCGATTCGAGATAGTAGAGAGGCGCGATCTCGACGAGGCCGCCGATGGCGACGGTCACGAGGATGCCGATCAACAGCACCAGCGAATGCTTCTCGAAAACAGCGTGCTTCAAGCCCATAGTCCGTCTCCTATTCGGCCGGAGCGAGGTTGCGCAGCTCAGGGGCTGCGGCGACACGCGGCTGCTCGGCGATGTCGACGGATAGGTCTCCTCGGATGGTGCGCCATACGTTGTAGACCATGATGAGCGCACCGAGAACGAAGAGCAGGCCGCCGGTCGCGCGGATGATATAGGGCCAGTGCATGGCCTCCACCGTCTCGACGAAGGAGTACTGCAGGAAGCCCAGGCTATCGTAGGCGCGCCACATCAGGCCTTGCATGATGCCAGACACCCACATCGAGGTGATGTAGAGGAGGATGCCGATGGTCGAGAGCCAGAAGTGCCACTCGACGAGGCGGATCGAGTAGAGGCCGCGCCGGCCCCAGAGCCAGGGCACCATGCAGTAGATGGCGCCGAAGGAAACCATGCCGACCCAGCCGAGCGCGCCGGAATGCACGTGCCCGATGGTCCAATCCGTGTAGTGGGAGAGCGAGTTGACGGCCTTGATCGACATCAGCGGACCTTCGAAAGTCGACATGCCGTAGAAGGCGACTGAGACGACGAGCATGCGGACGACAGCGTCGGTGCGAAGCTTGTCCCAGGCGCCCGAGAGCGTCATCATAACTCAAAACCGACTAACCCGGCAGCCGACGAGATCGTAATGATGTGCCCGCAACCTTGCTTCCGCATGGCAGGAAGCACAGCACGAGTGACGTTCATGGGACCGATGAGGTTTGTGGCAAGCTGACGTTCAATCTGCACAGGGCTAAGTTCTTCAAAGTAACCAGCATAGAAATTGCCTGCATTATTAAGCAGCACATCAATGCGCCCGAAGCGTTCAACCGCTGCCCTTTTAGCCGCCTCAGCCTCGGTGAGGTTGGTTATATCCAGTTTGACGACCAGCAGATCGTTCGATTTACCCACCGCCGTGGTCACGGCATCAATATTTCGTCCGGTCGCTACGACAGCAAAGCCTGCGGTCAATGCGGCTTTAGCAAAATTAATCCCCATACCCCGGCTTGCGCCGGTAATAAACCATACTTTTTTGTCTTCCATGGATGTCTCCTTTCAACATATAGAATTGTCCTTATTGTTAGACATATTGTATCCCGGAAAGCGCCAAAACCGGTAGCACGATCCTACAAACATATTGCCTAATAGTACAAAGCATGAAGAAATCTATTGTGTCGAAAATTTGGCTCAGGTAGTATTTATGCTTAACAACCATATAGATAATTGAGGAAAATATGAAGAATGAGAGCAAAAATAGCATGGAGATTTCGCTTGGACTGCTGATAGATAGCATTGCCCGATGCACCCAAAATGGCAATCAAGACCCAACGGAAATTCCAGCTTTATCGCTGTTTCGGATGAGTGAACAGACCGGTCCGGTCAGCGTCATGTATGAACCAAGCATTTGTATTGCAGTACAAGGGGCGAAGCGCGTCTATCTTGGCGAAGAGACCTATGTATATGACGCGCACAATTATTTGATCACGTCCGTACATCTACCCACGAGAGCACAGGTTATTGAAGCAAGCCCGGAGAAGCCATTCATGGCTCTCAGGTTGAAACTTGATCTGAAAGAGGTTTCGCAACTGATGTTGGACGGCAGACTGCCGCCACCTAGCACAAAACACTCAAGTCGCGGTATGGCAACCGGCGAGATTACCCTACCGTTACTCAACACCTTTCAGCGATTAATCGCGTTACTTGATGACGAGCAGGACATCCAGCTTCTTGCTGCGATCATGCAGCGAGAAATCATTTATCGATTACTTGTAGGTGATCAAGGAGAGCGGTTACGTCAACTGGCGACGGCAGGGAGTAAGAGTCAGCAGATAGGGCGGGCTATTGAATGGTTAACGAGCAACTTCGCACAACCACTGAGTATTGATGATCTTGCTGGGCATGTGAACATGAGTACCACATCGTTCCATAACCACTTCCGGTCGATGACTTCGCTGAGTCCACTGCAATTCCAGAAGCAGATGCGCTTACAAGAAGCCAGGAGGTTAATGCTTTCTGAGCGGATGGATGCAGCAAATGCTGCGTTTCAGGTAGGCTACGAAAGTCCTTCGCAGTTCAGCCGCGAATACAACCGGTTGTTTGGCGCACCGCCGCTAAGAGACATCACAAATTTACGGCAAATGGCTACCGGAGGAAGGGCCTAAAAAATCTTTAGCTGGAGGGTGTGTGCACTATACCGTCTACGAGTATCTACTCCATCGACATTAACGATTTTGACTCAGTCGTATTTCAGCAGATATAGATTTGCCGTGGCAAGTTTCGTTTGGAAAACTCACCTCAAATTTAAGATGTTTCCTGATTATACGTAACCAAAGCATCCCGCAAAAATCGAGAGGATACCATCTCGGTGGTCTGGAAAAGTTAACGATGATTACGCTGGCAGCGATGATCGCCAAGGACGGCTCTGGGATTGTTGGGTAGGCTCTTGCTGGTGCCACGATCTATAAAGCGGCGTGGGCGTGGGAACCGACCCCACCAAGGTAAGTGGAGACCCCGGGACAAGAGTGTCGCCGCTTGGCCATCGTCCAGAAGGTTGACAGGACGATTCTTCTCGCCGCTCAGCTCAAGGACGGACAAGGAGTCGACAGCGATTTTACAAACCAAGTGCGGCAATGCCCGCGCGAGCAACCTGTGCATCCTGGTCCGGTTTAACGCCGCTCACCCCCACCGCGCCCAAACACTGGCCGTTCTCGATGATCGGCACTCCACCCTCAAGCATGCCGTCCATCTGGGGAACGCTTAAAAAGGAGACTCGACCCTTGTTGATCATCTCTTCGTAGACCTTGCTTTCCCGCCGTCCTATAGCAGCGGTGCGGGCTTTAGCCGGGGCGATCTGGGAGGTCAAGGGCGGCGCGCCGTCTAGGCGCTGCAGCCAGAGGAGGTGGCCGCCATCGTCAACGATGGCGATGGTGACCGCCCATTTGTTATCGAAGGCCTCTGCTTCGGCGGCGGTGGCGATACGTTTGAGGTCAGCGAGTTCGAGAACTCTTTTACTGGTCATGGTACTCTCCGTGGTGGTAGCCGGTAAGATCCTGGATGGACTCATACCCGGCCGGGTTGATAAAGGGGAATCACATAGGGACCTTCCGGAACTACGCCAATATCCGTCTCACCATGTCTGACGACGGCCTGTCCCACCGCCTCCTCCAAAGATGTAACCGACTCGACGAAGATATCCCGGCGGTCCTCCGAGGTCAGTCCCTTGGTGTACAGCTGCACCCGGCCAATCCGGGTCGCTTTGAGCAGCATTTCGGTCTGCCATTCATCTATCATAGCCTTTTCTCGGCGGTTCAGAATACGCATGAACTCCTCTGGTCCGACCCGGCAGAGCAGTTGCTGTGCGGCCAGAAACTCCCGACTACCGAACCCTTCCGAACAGGCACTGGCGATGATGATGGTTCCCCCCGGTTCGAGGATGTCAATAACCCCAACCATCCCCTTCACCGTTTGGTAATAGGTCTTGTCAAGAGGGTAGCCAGCGCTGGTGGTGAGGATAGTCTTGAACCGGCGGGGTACTGCTACTTCGGCATGACGTCGCATGAAAGCGACGGCGGCGAGATGGCTGGCGTCAATCTCACCAAAATTAACAAAGCCGATCTGCCGCTTCTCGTCGATCACCACGTTGAGGCTGACAATACCCCCGATGGCCCGGACAATTTCAGTTTGCTCTCGGTGCAGCGGGTTACCGTCGATTATACAGTTGGCGGAGCGGGGGTGTTCCAGAACCCGGGAGGTGTGAAAGTTGAGAATGGTATCCTGATACGCCACCCCGGGCGCTACCACCTTGCGGCCGCCGGAGTAGCCGGCCATGAAGTGGGGTTCGACCAGGCCGGTGGCGATCTTCACCTCCGCGTCGGCAAAGCGGCGGTCGATCATGATCGGGATGCCGCTACTGGTCCGGCCGAGGTCGACATGGGCATCACGGTCTCGTGCAAAATGGTTCTCGATCCGGATGGTACGAAAAATCTCCTCCGAGCCGACTATCTCGCGCAGTTCTTCGCCTTCGTTGGGGCGATGCAGGCCGGTCGCCACCAGAATGGTGATACCACTCTTCGGTACCCCGGCCCTGATAAGTCCGTCGACGAGTGGGGGTAGCAAGATCCCGTTGGGGACTGGCCGGGTTATGTCGCAGATTAGGATGCAGGCACTCTGCTTTCCCCGTGCCAGTTCCGCCAGAGATGGGCTTTCTTCCGGATGAACGAGGGCCTGGGTCACCGCCTCGACCGGGTCGGTTACGGGAACCATCGGATGCTTGCGGATGACGGTCGGCCGAACCGACGGGGGAAGATTAAGCTGCAACCCCTCCTTTCCATACAGCAGTTCGACTTGCATGTCTGCCACCTCTTCGTTGTTTTCAATTCCGTGCCTGCTAATTCGGGTCTACTCCATGGCCACCGTGGCACCATGGCAGATACTGTCAGTGTCAGGGGCGGGAGATTTTGTCGGTCGCTCGACGCCTTCGCTTTACCCTCGGGGAGGGACCGGTGAATCCTTGCTCTGCAAGGCTACCCTTCAGTACCTATTTCTACCTTTTCTCGACAGCTTTGCCAATGAGTAACCACCGGCAGGCCGGTGGTATTAAATTAAATATGTGAGCCGCTCAAAGCGGCATGGTCAAAAGATTCACTGATCACCATTCGGTGGTCGGGTTGCTACACCTTTGCTGGGAGTTGCTCCCATTCTTTTTCAAATTTTGGGAAATTCAATTCGTTGCATGTCATTTATGCGGTTTCATTTTACGTGAGTTTGAACAGGCCATAGTTTCGGAGGTTTTTGTAAATTTAACCAACTGTTACCTCCGCGAATCAAGATTGTCTTAGCCTTTTCGCAGCGATAGATTTGTCATGGCAAGCCTCGGAGTGTAAACATGCCTCAAACTTGACATTCTTCCTGAATATTTTTGACCTGAATATTTTTCCCAGGATCGATGAGAGTAGACTCAGTCTCTATCTATCAGCTACAGCAGGGACAAAAGAGGTAATCCGCCGACTTTGTCTGGGACACCTTGTGCAGAAAAATCTGCTTTATAGTGCTGTAATGATAGAATCGTTATTGTATCATTGCTTTGGCTAAGATTTTATGAAAGGAAGAACATAAGGGCCTTCTGGGATAACTGCCAATCGTTTGTAATG
>JANOEC010000108.1:0-7366 GCA_031412995.1 Geobacteraceae bacterium | reverse complement strand
GCCGGCTGGTGGCGTATGGCGAGCTCGACCGCTTCCTCGCCGGTTGCGGTTGGGCCGACCACATCATAGCCAAGTTGTCGGACCTTATTGGCGAGGTCTTCGGCGACAATGCCTTCGTCTTCAGCGATCAAGATTTTGAGTTTTTTCATACTTGGACCTCTTTCAGGAAGAAGTTGACCTGGAACATTGTACCTGGACCGCTGCCCGTTTCCAACGTACCGCGCAACTGGTTGGTGAGAATTTGCACAAGACGCAGGCCGAGCGACCTGGATTGCCGCCAGTCCATCCCCGCCGGCAAGCCGACGCCGTTGTCGCGGACCTGGAGACTAACGGCCCCGCTAACGGCATCGTATTCCAGGCTTACCGTTACTTCGCCACCGATGTTGCCCGGAAAGGCGTGCTTCAGGGCGTTACCTGCCAGTTCGTTGAGGAGCAAGCCGCAAGGTACCGCTGCCTCAATCGGCAGAGCCACGGGGGCGACCGCCAGATGCAACCGCACCTTGTCGGCCAATGCACCGTGGGAGCGCCACAGGGAGTGCAGCAGGCTGGTGGCGTAGTCGCCGAAGTTCAACTGAGCGAGGTCGCTGGTCTGATAGAGTTTCTCGTGGACCAGGGCCATTGAGCGGACACGGTCGCGCACATCCTTGAGCTCTTCACGCATCCGCTCATCGACCAGGTTGTCGGCCTGTAAACTGACGAGGCTGGAGATTACCTGGAGGTTGTTTTTAACTCGGTGATGGATTTCCCGCAGCATGACCTCTTTCTCCACCAATGAAGCCTTGATCTGAGCCTCGCTCTCCTTGAGCGCCGCCTCGGCCTTGAGTTTGGCAAGGGTCACGGCGAGATAGCTCGCCAACCGCTCCCACAGGGTGATATTTGCAAGGGTAAATCGTCCTTTGTGTCGATCATTGAATTGAATAAGCCCAATCCGCTCCGTGCCAACAGCCAGGGGAATCAGGGCCACTGATTCGTATCCCTCGCTATTGCAGCGGCTAAAGGTGCAGGTCTGGCGCTCCGGATCGGCGATGATGGCCAACAGGTCGCTGATACCATTGCTCCAAAAACTGCCATTTGCTGTAAAGAATGGACTGGATGGATCAAATCGACCGCGGATGACATTGCTGCACATGCATTCAAGCACACCACTTCCGGAGCTATCGCGGATCGGAGGTACCGTGTCGCTCCTGCAGATCAGGTTCTCAGTCAGGACAATGTTGCTCGGGAAACCGCTCGTCTCGTAGTAGGGATAGTCTTCCCCCTGTTGCAGTCGAATTCCAACCGCATCACAGTCGGAATGTTTTTTGAAAAAGGATGTAGCCTGATTGATGAGTTCGTCGATCGTTTGACTCTCGTTGCTGAAATGCAGGAATTCAATCGTCGCCTCTCGCTCCTCTTCGATCCGTTTGCGCTCGGTGATGTCACGGTTGGCTTCGAGGATAAAGAACTGGCCGTCGCCAATGTGGCTGATGTTCTGGCGACTCTCGACGATGACAACCCGACCGTTATGTGTGGTGTGCATGAGTTCGCCCTCCCAGGAGCCCATGCTCTCCAATTGGCGGTCGATTTTTTCTCCCGAGTGACCATCGGTGTGCAGCAGCAGATGGTGGTTACGGCCCACTGCCTCGGCGGCAGTCCAGCCGTAGAGCGCTTCGGCACCACTGTTCCAGAAACGAATGACACCGCTCGGTTCTCGGATGATCAGCGGTTCGTGGGCCTGATTAATCACTTCAGCTTGATTTTGCAAATGGGTGTCGATCTCGCGGCGTTTTATATCGATGCGGCTGATATAACGCGCCACCCAGACGGCGAGCATCGACAACAGCAAGGCGGCGACAAGCATAAGCGCACCGGTGCTTGTCGCCGGGTTTATCAATGCCAGACGTTCACCCTGCATATGGAGGAACCCCAACAGCAACGGCACCAGCAGCGCGGCGGGCAGCAATCTTTGCAGCAACTTGCCGCCGAGGTCATTGCTCAAGAGGAGGTCGATAATCGAGGGGTTTTCTTGGGGAACCAAAAATAGTCCGAAACCCAGCGCCGACATGCCAAGCACTACCGGCCAGGCGATGCGGTCTATGGACAGGCTGTAAAATTGGCCGATTCCATAGAAAAATCCCGCCACCGGCAGGAAATTCAGCAAGCACACGACCAGCCCCAGGTATGGTACCACGTTTCGTCTTTTTAAGGCTAAAGCCAGTAGCCCGGCCCCCAGGAAAGTCAGATTCAGGGAACCGGAGAGGCATATACGATTAGGCTTGCCGGTCACTCCCGGCACCTCGTGGGCCAGCAGTTGATCAATGCCCGGATCGAAAGGGAATATATGCTCGCTGAGCGTCAGTGTGCCGATAGCTAAGACGATCAGCGCGCCCACCCCTCCGGCAACATGGCGAAACTGTGATGGTTGTCTCTGAACATCTACCCTTTTGTACTCTGAGATTGCTGCGGTGCACCCTGCGGAGCGCGGTGCCAGCAACAACATCGACACTCCGGCCAGCAGTTGACCAAGAGCCATGTTGGTCTTCATAATGGTCTGGCCCGAGATCATCGACCAATGGGGTGCGAAACCGCCCAACCAGAGTATGAGATGAAAACCACCAATGAGAATAGCCACCGAACCGGCTATTCGGCTGCCCCAGATGACAAAAATAGAAGCTTCGACCACTTGTTCGGCGGATTTCTTTGGCTTCTCACCGACATCGCGCTCACGCAGAACGCGCTGCATCTCTCGGGCAATGATCTCGGCGCGAATCGGGTCAATCAGCTCCACCTGCCGTTGCAGGATATCCTGACTCTCGCGCAGGGCCATTTCACGGTCATAGGCGGCAGCCTTGTGCCTTTGGCGCCGGAAGATTTCAGCGAGAAAGCTCATACCCAGGCCCATGGCGGTGAAAAACGCCAGTCCAACGCGGTCGATGGTCTTATCGATCATGAACAGTCCTACCGGTAACAATACCCCATAGTCCACAACAAAGCCCGTTACTATCGTAGCTACCACCCCCGGCCCGAAACCGGCCAACACTGCCACGGCCATGATCATCGGATAAAAGGTGATATAGGTGGGTAAGCCGGAGCCGGCCCAGGTCTCCAGCAGCAGCCGCAGTCCCATTGCCACCGCTACCGCCGCGACCGCCGCGCCGTAGCGTAGTCCCAGCCACTTCGGGGACGACTGACCATGAAATCCGGTCATGAGCCAGGTGTTTTGCAAGGTCTCGTTGACTGCAGTCGGAGATAACTTCCATGCACCTTGTTCTCGTACAGTTGTCATTGCTCCGACAAACAGATAGACGCCACCGAGGTACTGGGCAGCCCGTCCCGTCCAGCTGAGAAAACTGCCGGCGACCGACTGCAGCAAGATCCCGGTCACCCCCGTTGCCAGCAGCGCCAAGCCTAGCCCGTACCAATGGTAAAAACCGACGGGTTTATGCCGGTTCATGGTGAAGATCTGCCATGCAACCCAGGCGAGCAAGGTAATGGTCAAAAGGAGGACACCCTGCCGTATCAGCGTGCCGCCCTGACCTTGCACAAAGAAATCAGGGATCCATCCCGCCTTCGCCGCCCAAAAGAGCAGTGCCGTAATCTAGGTCACGCCCAAATACCCCCCCACCAGCCATGCCCTTGGTCGTGGCAGTCTCTCACGCCACAGCATCCCGCCGAAATGGCACAATGCCGCTCCAAAAATTCCAAGGTTATGCACGGTAATACCCTGGTTGATGTTGGCGCCAGTGATCATGGCTGCTGTCACGGAGGTCAAACCCCACAGCAACGATCCACAGCCGAACATGAGCAAATTGGGGTAACCACTGTCCAGGAAGGCACGCGCCGTCAAAACGCAGATACAAACGGATGCCAACCAGTTGAAAACCAGGTTCAGCAACGGCAACAGCGTAGGCGAGTCGTAGTCGGTGTGCAGATCGGCCGCCCAGAGTCCGGCGATCATGACCAGCAGCAGAGGTATGGGTACCCAGACAGACCAATGCAGGCGGCCGGGTTTTCGGAGCATTTTCTCGGTCGTTGTCATGGAATCCATGGGAGTTCCTCGTCGAAATCTTACTGAACCGTGGGTTTCAACAAACCGTGAAGTTCGTTGCTTGGATTATTGTCATTTTGCAGCTTAACGTCAGAAACAGAACTGACAGATTGCGCCAGCGATGAATTGACGAAGAAGTTAACCCGAAACGTCGTACCTGGACCGCTGTCCGTTTCCAGCGTACCGCGCAATTGATTGGTGAGAATTTGCACAAGACGTAGACCGAGCGACCTGGATTGCCGCCAGTCCATCCCCACCGGCAAGCCGACGCCGTTGTCGCGGACCTGGAGACTGACGGACCCGGTAGCAGCATCGTGTTCCAGAGTTACCGTTACTTCACCGCCGCTGTTGCCCGGAAAGGCGTGCTTCAGGGCGTTACCTGCCAGTTCGTTGAGGAGCAAGCCGCAAGGTACCGCTGCCTCAATCGGCAGGGCCACGGGTGCGACCGCCAGATTTAGCCGCACCTTGTTGGCCAATGCACCGTGGGAGCGCCACAGGGAGTGCAGTAGGCTGGTGGCGTAGTCGCCGAAGTTCAACTGGGCGAGGTCGCTGGTCTGATAGAGTTTCTCGTGAACCAGGGCCATTGAGCGGACACGGTCGCGCACATCCTTTAGCTCTTCACGCATCCGTTCATCTACCAGGTTGTCCGTTTGTAAACTGACGAGGCTGGAGATAATCTGCAGGTTGTTTTTCACTCGATGATGGATTTCCCGAAGCATGACTTCTTTCTCCGCCAATGAGGCCTTGATCTGAGCCTCAGCCCGCTTACGTTCGGTGTTGTCGAGGACGAAAGCGACACCGTGAGTGCGCGCTTCATCCAGAGTCGCTCCGGCGAGAATGACCGGAATATGTGTGCCGTTCTTGTGGATAAACACCTTCTCGAATGGCTGCTTATTGACCCCGGTGGCCTTCAATTCAATGACCGGGGCCTCATCGAGATACCGATATTCCGGTGGTGTCATGGTGATCAAATTGATTTGCCCCGATGCCAGTTCCTCACGGGTATAGCCGACTATGTCGAGGAATTTGTTATTGGCATCGGTAACCTTGCCATTCATATTCCAGTAAAACACCCCAAGCAGGTTGGATTGGTAAAATCGATGGAGCCTCGCCTCGCTCTCTCGCAGTGTTTCCTCGTTTTGCTTGCGATGGGTAACGTCACGGGCAATACCCTGGAGCCCGATAATGGAACCGTTTGCTGTGAGAGGAGCAATATTAATCTCCAGATGATGAGGTGTGTTGTCTGCAGATATCAGCCGCAACGCCAGAGCATTAATGCGTTCCCCTCCGATAGCCCTTCTGAAGGCGGATGCCGCCGATTCGAGGTCATCATGGGTTATATAATCGCCGAACCCCTTACCGTTAACCTCGGCAACGCTGTAGCCGTAGCCAATGATCGCCGGAGAACAAAAAACCACCTTTCCTGAAAGATCCAATTGAAAGATCAGATCGACACTGGTCTCGGCAATAAGTCTGAACTGCCTTTCACTTTTTTCCAGGTTGCGGAAGATAATCGCCATGGGTTCCTCGATTCCTGTGACAACGATTGCCCGGTAGACCAGGAAGGCGGAGAGGAAGAGGAAGAGATGGCCGACAAGATTTGCGGCGCCATAAACACTCAGATAGCGGGTAAAGGCAGCGTCCGCCGCTATTGCACTGACAATGGAGAAAATCAGCATCCTTAAAACACGCGGGTCAAACAGGGTGCGCTTTCTGAACAGCAAGCCAAGGGCAGCAAAGAGGAGGATGATAATAATGTATTCGCTGTAGACCTTGAAAGGAGTCAAACCTTTGCCTTCGATATAACAATCCGGAAAGACACCGGAAAATATTGCGGCCAAGAGGAGAGTAGTAATGATGCCAAAGAAGATCAGCGCGGCGGCAGGGCTAAGGCGTCGTGTTATAAATGCCGGAGCGATGAGGAAAGAACAGCTGAATACGTATCGGAAGGCGATCCACAGCTGGGTGGGAAGATTGGTATCAATACTCGGGAAAATTCCGAAGCCTTTATAGGCGAACAAATGAACCAGTTCAAACGCCGCCGAGGAAAGAAAGGATATACCGAGAAAGAGGATATAGTGGCTATCCAGGAGTTTTCGCGTATTCCAGGCGAGGACAAAAACTGTCAATAGAATGACGACACAGATAACTTCAATAAGGCTGTGAAAGAGGAGATAAGAATAGAAGCTGCTGGCATACAGACCGGAAGTAGCGAAGATAAACACATAACTAGGAAGGATTTTCCGGCTCAGGGGATGAAACACCGTATCATTAGCCATTCTAATCACTGTTTTTCTCTATATTGTTTAGCCCATATGAAAATATCTAAGATAGAATTTTATGGCTCAAAAAGGCTTAATTGTAAACATTATTATCGCCGAAAATTTACCGTGAGTTTGAATTTTAGTTGGCCGTCGAAGGCTCGGCATGAAGATGTCAGCAGGAGACAATGGCATAAAAAAGGCAGAGCCCCTACACGGCTCTGCCTTTAAGGGTTGCGGTTTCCAGTCGCTTATTCGTCGGTAAGCGTTTTCATGAACAGTACTAATTTTGTCTCCTGCTCAAAATTCAAACCGAGATTCCCAAGTTCGTCTTTATTAACGGTAGAACCCACCTCGGGAGGCGGAAAACCTTCACCCGGCACAATGATATCGCGGGAATTATAAAAGTGGACGATCGAATAGAGGGTCGGGAAAAATCCGTTATGACCGTAAGGGGCTGTTTCAGCAATATTCCGTAGCGTTGAAACCTTGAATTTCCCGACCTCTTCTGCTGCATTGGCCCCACTGTAAAGGGTGGTGAGTTCAGTGACTCTCTCAGCGCCACCCAGGCCGTAGTCGGTATTTTGTGGACCGGCAAGCACAGCGATCCTCGGATTCACGGGTATTCCTAGATTATCATAGGAAAAATCGGTAAAAAGAGGCGGATAGGTACCGTTTGAGGTTCGGGGATTGGCTGCCTGGGTGGAGTTGTCGCCAAAATCGGGGTCATGACGTTCGGTTAAGTGACAAAGATAGCACATACCGCCGACCTTGGTTCCGCTGCCGTAGAGTTGCGGTTCCGAATCGGCATTAAAGAGTGCGAGGCCATCGGCTTCGTCATAGGTGAGGTATTTTGACTTAAAATTATTTGGCGGCCCCACATACTCTCTGAACTCGCCGACCAGTTTCACGCCGAATTGACTGACATCGCCGCCTTGTTCTTTGACGAAGGCATCAAATCTTGAACTGAATTTATTAAATTCCGTCGTCGCCTCAAAGGCGGCTATGGCCTCGGCAATTTTATTATAAGCCAACGGAACATTGAGCACTGACTTATCATATACCTCTTTGCCGTAAA
>JANOEC010000107.1:0-8298 GCA_031412995.1 Geobacteraceae bacterium | reverse complement strand
CGACGAAGACGCAAACGCAGATTCTGAAGGCGTTTGGCTATGCAGTGAAGACTGGTGGGGTCTTACAAAAGTCAGCTTGATAACATTCTGTTATTATTTAGCTTATAGCCGTTTTTACAGCGCTTACCCTTAAACTCCTGTCAGATTTCAACATTGGTGCAAAAGTTGAACGAAAGGTTCGGAACAGAGTTCACCCCGGCCGACCAGCTGTTCTTTGATCAGGTGAGGGAAACCGCCGTTGCCAACGAGCAGTTACGACAGGCAGTTATGGCTAATACCATTGAGAATTTCAAACCGGTCTTTAACAAGCAGTTGGAAAACCTGTTTGTCGAACGGATGACCGGGAATGAAGAAATCTTCGTCAAGCTGATGAATGACGATGCCTTTAGGGAGATTGCGGCAAGCCATTTGATGCAAGCGGTTTATGCTCAGATCAGGGGTGGAGAGCAACCGCTTTAGTGAATAGTGGGGGATGCCGGCAGAGGTAGATGGCGTGTTGCCGGCAGTTGTCTGACAATTGCCTCGGGGAAAAGAGAGGGAGCGTATTTAAGTAATATTCAATCTCTCTGGTAACATTGGCCGGCAATTGCCGTCTTTTATTGCTGTTACCAGATCCTTTTGGCAGCTGATGCTGACGGGATTTACCCCTCAGCCCTCATGAAAGACAATAACTTCGCTCCAACCTTAAGACCATCCAGATAATCCGCCCATTGCAGCATCATTTCGGTTCGCTTTTCTATAAACTGCGTCCGGTTATAGGCATTGCCGAGCCTGTCCGGTACGGCGTGGGCAAGTTGCGCTTCGATGATATCCGGCTCAAAATGCAAGATCTCATGGAGCATGGTTCTTGCCATTGCCCGGAAGCCGTGTCCGGTAATCTCTTCTTTCTCAAATCCAAGTCGACGCAACCCGGCATTGACGCTGTTTTCACTCATGCAACGCAGTGGTGACCTGTGGCAGGGGAAGCAGTACCGCCCGTCACCGGTTAGCGGTTGCAGGGCCTTGAATATGGCAAGTGCTTGTGGTGATAATGGTACAAGGTGGGGCCGTTTCAGTTTCATCTTCTCTGCCGGGATGCTCCATATTGCCCGGTCAAGGTCAATCTCTTTCCATTCGGCGTGGCGCAGTTCTCCAGGGCGACAGAAGAGCAGGGGGGCAAGCTGCATGGCACACTTGACGATGAAAGAGCCGGTAAAGCCGTCTATTGCCCTGAGCAGAGGTGCAACCTCTTTCGGGTCGGTCGGTGCCGCCATGTGCTTTGGTTTGACGGTGGGCAATACTTCCCGGAAGTCAGTTGCAGGATTATGAGTTATCAGGCCGTGCATCATGGCATAGCGGAAAGTTCCGTTAAACGCAATCTTCAGCCGGTGCGCTGTCTCAAGGGTGCGGATAGAGACTTTACGGAGCAGGGCGACAATATCCGTGAACTTCACTTCGGTAATATGTTTGCTGCCGATCTCCGGGAACACATCGCGCTCCAGATGGCGCATCATTCTGTCGGCATGGGTTACTGACCAATCACTCACTCTGCTTGAGTGCCAATCACGGGCAACCTTCTCGAAAGTAATTGAGGCTATTTCGGCGTTCTTCTCTTCCGCAGCTCTGGCAGTTTCAGCTTTGAGCTTATCCGCTTTTTTGCCAATCAAGGCACCAGGGTCGGTGCCATTGGCTAAAAGCTGCTTTGCATCGTCGCGATATTGTCGTGCATTGGAAAGGGATATTTCAGGATATGTCTTGAAGGAAAGAGTTTTGCGCTTATTGTTGAATCGGTAGTCGAAGCGCCATAGCTTCCCACCGGAAGGAGTAATCAGAAGGTATAAGCCGCCACCATCCGAAAGCTTGTACTCCTTGTCAGTCGGTTTTGCTTTCTGTACCTGAATATCGGTAAGGGGGAGTATACGCTTCGGCATAGTCTTTACCTCCATTTTGACGGTATCCAGTTTGGCGCTATGACGGTACTCCGTCAAAAATACCGCCAAAACATCTGGATTTAAGCATACCGCTATGGATGGTATAAGACAATGGATAAACAAAAACCCGCTTCAGGTGCGGGTTTCGGGACTACATTGGACATCTTTTATTGTTTGTTTGGTGCCCAGAACTGGACTCGAACCAGCACACCCTTGCGAGCACAAGAACCTGAATCTTGCGTGTCTACCAATTCCACCACCTGGGCTAAACGAAGCAATTGTTTACCATGAAGAACGTGGGCGGTGCAAGCGAAAAATGCACGGGTTACGCTTGACCGATTATGCTGCTGCCCCGGCGGTCTGGTGCTGTTCATCACGGATGATCAAGCCGTCGCGTAGTTGGATGGTGCGATTGGCGTAGCCACAGTTCTCCGGGTTGTGGGTCACCATGATGATGGTCTGCCCGGCGGCGTTGAGGTTCCGGAACAGCTGCATGACTTCGTAACTGGTAGCCGAATCGAGATTCCCGGTCGGTTCGTCGGCAAACAGGATGCGGGGCCGGTTGACAATGGCCCGGGCAATGGCGACCCGCTCCTGTTCCCCACCGGACAGTTGATTGGGGAGCCGGTCACCTTTGCTGCTCAGGCCGACCTGTTCCAATGCCTCGCTGGCCAGGCGGATTTTTTCGCTTTTTTTCATTTTAGTGATTGCCAGCGGCAGCATGACATTTTCCCTGGCGGTCAGGTAGGGGATCAGGTGGAACGACTGGAAAATGAAGCCGAGGGTGGCGGCACGAAAGTCGGCCAAACGCTCTTCGTGCAGGGTGTAAATGGCCGTATCGGCGATGGTGACTGAGCCGCTGGTCGGATGATTCATCCCCCCCAGGATGGAGAGCAGGGTGCTTTTCCCTGATCCTGACTGGCCCATGATGGCAATGAATTCGCCTTGCGTGATGGCAAAGCTGATGCCGCGCAGCGCTTCGACGGCTTCTTCAGCGGTGCCATAATGTTTGCGCAGATCTGAAACGGTGATGATGGCCATAGTTCTTCCTTGCTGATCAGGTTAGAGGGCGCGCAGCGCCTCGGTTGGATCCAGGTGACTGGCATGGCGGGCCGGGTAGATGCTGGCCAGGATGCCGAGGCAGATCGCCAGGATCGGGGCGCCGGCAGCAACGAGGCCATTCCAGACCAATGCCGCATTCTTTCCTTCGGCCATGAAGGGGAGGGCCAGTTTGGCCGCACCCATGCCGAGGAGATAGCCGAGCAGACCGGCAATAAGACTGACCAGTGCCGCCTCCAGCAGGATGATCTGCATGATGTGCGACTTGCGAAAGCCAATGGCCCGGAAAACGCCGATTTCGGTGGTCCGCTCGGCAACGCTCCCCATCATGGTGATGAAGACGATCAGCGAACCGATGAAGATTACCACCCCGGCCATGGCCAGGGAAAAGCGCTTGAACTGATCTAGGGCATGCAGCCGGGAAGAGACCACCTGCTGGATGGCTGAGACCTTGGCGTCGGGCAGTTTCTCGGCAATCTGGGTCACCATGTCGCTGATCGGGCAGCCGGAGCAGAGGGCGGCGACTTCCACCAGGGTGATGACCCCTTGCTTGCCCAGCAGTTCCTGGGCCGCGCGCAGGGACATGAAAATCAGTGAGTCATCCTGGGAGCCGGTCTGTTCCAGGATGCCGGCAACTTTGTAAGCCCGGCCTTTGATGGCCAATGAATCTCCCGGCATGACGTTAAAGGTCTTGCCGGCATCGCTCCCCAGCAGCAGGTCCTCTTCGGTCTTTGGCTCATCGCCGAAGATCTTCCACCACTGCTTCATCTTCAACTCGCTGACAAAGTTCACCCCGACAACCATCGCCGGTTTTTTGTCAATGGTGACCCCGCCCAGCACTTTTGGGGAAATCGCCGAGACGTTCTGGTGGTTCTTGATGGTTTTGATTCGGGCCAGATCCGCTTCGCGGATTTCGCGTTGGTCAAAGGTGACCGCGCCGAGGCTTAAGCCCGCATAATTCATGGCCAATTCAGTGCTCTGTGGCATGATCAGGATGTTGGCGCCGAATTCTTCCATCTTTCGCTCGATATCGCTGGTCATGGAACTGGTCAGCGTAATGAGCGTGACAATTGTCGCGATTCCGACTGCCAGACCAATGGTCAGGAAGAGCATCTTCATGGTGCGGCGACGCAGGTTATTGATGGCAATGGTGGCCAGGCGCACGGTCAGACTCCTTGGTTCGCTTTAGAAATAACGGGCGCCAGCTTTCAGGTCGCTGGCCGAGATGACGATGTTGTTCCCCTCCAGGCGATGGGGAAGGTAACCGGGGTTGCAGCCGCCAGTGGCATTGGGACCCAAGCGGTCGATCGGGAACTTCATGTTGCAGTTACGACAAATCATCCGTGTTTCATTCTGTTCGTAGCCCTTTTTATCGCGATAGCAGGCATCACAGGCATCAAAGGCAACCCGGATCGCGCCATTACTACCTTTTACGGCGAAAAACTTGATTTCTTTACCGCTATCTTTGAGGATAAAGAATCGTGCCTTGCTATCGATGTTTTTTGCCGGAATAACCACGGTGTTATTTACCACCTTGACGGCTTCTGCCCGGTTCATGCCGGGGATGGTAAAGGCCGATGCCAGGCTGGCGCTGCAGACGGTCATGATGGCAAGCGTGCAAATGGCGGTCAGAGTGGTGCGTAGTGAGGTCATGTTCGGATCTCCTGTAAATTAGGTTATTTTTTATTGCAGTTGCCGCAGCCGCCCTTGGCGCAACCAGGTGTGCCGGATTGCGGCTGGGGCGAATTCTTGATCGGTTGGACATAGGCAACGACTGAAGCAAAACCGAGATTGGATACCGCATTGGCGATAGTGACTGGTGTGGCTTTTCGTGAATCAAATTGCACTTCGACCAGACCGGCCGCAACATCGACGCCAATCGCTGCAATGCCGGTCTGTTTGCTCAGAGTCTGGGAAATCTGCTGTGAGCAGGAGCCACAGGTCATGTTGCGGGTCTGCAGTAGCACCACGGTGTCGGTGTTGGTTAAAGGCCGACCCAGCAGGATCGTGGTGGTTGCCGCCAGAAGGACCATAACGATAAGGATGAAGGTGATGAAATTGTCGCGGTTCATTGATGCTCCTTAGAATATTGATGTAGCTATTTCGTAGCGTATTAATCCACCTGAAAATTAAACTCATGATAGCGAGATGGAAAAATAAACTGCAATCAATCAATTGTGAAATATTATGAACAGTTCGTTGTTTATCTCCTTGAAAAATAAGCTGTTTGCGCGACTGTTCACCGCGTTTTCCGCCCTTGCTGCTGCTTGGGTCGTCGGTTGACCGATAGTGCTGATCATATTCTTTGTCGGTTGGATCATTCTGGGCCGGACAAAATGGGTCGTAATGTAGCAAAAAGAAACAATTGGTGGGGTGGCGATGCGGGGCGCTTTGGCGCGTAAACAATTTAAATGTCTTTGATTTCAGTTTGTTGGCAAGATTCGCTGATTCTGTAAACACCTTGGCATAACTGTTGCGAAATTGGCACAGTTTCACATGTTTATTCCGGCCGCCAGAAATGGGTGGATTGAACGATGTGAGTTAAATCCGGGGAGGTGTTATGAGTAAGAAATCAGCGGAAGAATACGTCTGTGCCGGGGTTACCCGGCGAGATTTTATCAAGACCTGTGTCACCGCATCCGCCATGATGGGGTTGCCTTTCGGTATGCATGCCAAGCTGGCTGAAGCGATGGAGAAGCCTGGCAAACCGCCGGTGATCTGGCTCCACTTTCAGGAATGTACCGGCTGTTCCGAATCGATCCTCCGTTCCAGCCATCCTACTGTCGCCTCGTTGATTTTCGACTTGATTTCACTGGACTACCATGAAACTTTGATGGCCGGTTCAGGCTTCCAGGCCGAGCAGTCGCTCCATGATTCCATGACCACCAACAAAGGCAAGTACATCCTGGTGGTTGAGGGAGCGATACCGACCAAGGATAATGGCGTTTACTGTAAAATCCATGGCAAGACCGCCATGGATTCGCTCCGCGTGGCCGCGGAAGGCGCTGCGATCATTATTGCCATGGGTACCTGTGCCAGTTACGGCGGGATCCAGTCCGTGGCCCCGAACCCAACCGGTGCCGTTGGCGTCCGTGATCTGGTAAAAGACAAGCCGATCATCAATCTCCCCGGTTGCCCACCAAACCCCTACAATTTTCTCTCCACGGTTATGTATTACCTGACCTTCAAGAAGCTCCCGGATCTTGACCAGCTTGGTCGGCCTAAGTTCGCCTATGGCCGCCGGATTCACGAGCACTGCGAGCGTCGGGCCCATTTCGATGCCGGCCGTTTTGCCATCAAGTACGGCGATCCGACCCACGCCGAAGGGTATTGTCTCTACAAGCTCGGCTGCAAAGGGCCGGAAACCTATGCCAACTGTTCAGTGCAGCGGTTCAATGATGTGGGGGTCTGGCCGGTTTCGGTTGGCCATCCCTGCATTGGTTGCACCGAGCCGGACATTCTGTTCAAGAAGAGCATTGCCGAGCGGGTGCAGATCCATATGCCGACCCCGCCAGATTCCTATGCCCCGGTGGATCTGAAGGACAAGGGCAAGGGCGCAGACCCGTTGACCACCGGCGTGATTGGCTTGGCTGCCGGTGTAGCCATTGGCGCTGGTTTCAAGTTGGCCAAATCGTTGCCTAAGGATGGTGACAGCCAGGAGGATAACCATGGCAAACCAGAGTAGACGCGGCTTTCTCAAGACGCTGGGACTCGGTGGCGCCATGATCGCCGCTGGCGCCGGGGTGTCTCGGGCTTCCGAGGAAACACCGGTTAACAATGATGCAATCGGCATGCTCTACGATTCCACCATGTGCGTTGGTTGCAAGGCCTGTATGGCATCCTGCAAGCGGGTAAACGGTGATTATGGCGATCTCTCCTTTGAAAGGTTGCCTAGCGACAAGGAAGGACTCTGGGATGCGCCGCGGGATCTGTCCGGCAATACCCGGACCCTGATCAAGCTCTACAAGGAGTCAGACAGCAAGTGGGCCTACGTCAAATATTCCTGCATGCACTGCCAGAAGCCGTCCTGCGTCTCGGTCTGCCCGGTCAGCGCCATGACCAAGGACAAGATCACCGGTGTGGTCGATTACGCCAAGGACAAGTGTATTGGCTGCCGCTACTGCCAGATTGGCTGTTCCTTCAATATCCCCCGGTTCCAGTGGGACAAGTCATTGCCGCAGATTGTTAAATGTGATCTTTGTGTCAAGACCAACCTGCGGGAAAAGGGCACCACCGCCTGCGCCGAGGTTTGCCCGGTCGGGGCAATTAATTTCGGCAAGCGCAAGCATCTCCTGGAGGTAGCTCACCAGCGGCTGCAGGAGAACCCTGGCCGCTACATCAACAAGGTATATGGCGAATTTGATCTGGGTGGCACCAATCACCTTTATCTGGCCGGTGTACCGTTCACCAAGCTCGGGCTGCCTGACCTGCCGCTCCAGGCGCCGGCAGAATTCTCTGAGAAAATCCAGCATACAATCTACAAGGGGTTCATCGCCCCGGTGGCCCTATATGGCACCCTCTGCTTTCTGGCCATGAAGAACCAGAAGCAGAAGGATAGCGACGGGCACGGGGAGGATAAATAGCATGGCCGGTCATCATGATGAATTTGTTCGCCTGGAAGGAAAGATCTTTACCAAGTCATTTTTTGTGCTGCTGGCACTGGTGTTGATCGGTTTTTTTTACATCGGCGTCCGTTATGTGAAGGGGATTGGGGCAGTTTCCAATATGTCCGACGGCTACCCATGGGGGATCTGGATTGCCTATGACGTGGCCACCGGTACCGCCATTGCCTGTGGGGGCTATGCGGTAGCCATTCTGATCTACATCCGCAACCATTGGCATTTTCACCCCATGATCCGCTCGGCTCTGCTAACCAGCCTCTTTGGTTACGGGCTGGCCGGCTTCTCCGTCGTTATCGACCTGGGTCGCTACTGGAACTCCTACGGTTTTTTCATCCCCTCCCGTTGGCAGATCAACTCGGCCATGTTCGAAGTGGCCCTCTGCGTCATGACCTATACCCTGGTGCTGGCCATTGAGTTTCTGCCGGCAGTGCTCTATTCACTGGAGAACAGCAAGGGGCAGACGGTAAAGAAGATTGCCAACTGGCTGCATCCGAAATTGACCCCACCAGAGGCAAAACTGCTGGCCGGGGTTGAGTGGACCCGCGCGGCAGCAACCTGGATCCGGCCACGGCTGGACAAAGTGCTGCTCTTTTTCATCGTCATGGGAATTACCCTGCCGACCATGCACCAGTCATCACTGGGATCGCTGATGCTTATTGCCGCCACCAAATTGCACCCGCTCTGGCACACCGGTTTCCTGCCGCTGC